>NZ_JBCHKV010000002.1:0-610745 GCF_039023525.1 Mycobacterium sp. 050272
CCCGCCACCATCATCGTGTCCACCACCCTGGCCGAACTCGAAGCCGCCGCCGGTCACGGCCTCACCGGCGGGGGCACCCGGCTCCCGCTCTCCGACGTGATCCGCCTGGCCCGCCACGCCCACCACTACCTGGCGGTCTTCGATGAGGGCAAACCTGTCAGCCTTTATCACGCCAAACGGCTGGCCTCCCCCGGGCAACGAATCGTGTTGTACGCCAAAGACCGCGGCTGCAGCGCCCCCGGCTGCACCGTGGGCGGCTACTACTGCGAAGTCCACCACATCACCGACTACGCCCAATGCCACACCACCGACATCAACAACCTCACCCTGGCCTGCGGCCCCCACCACCGCCTCCTGCAACCCCGCGGCTGGACCACCCGCAAACACCCCAACGGCCACACCGAATGGATCCCCCCACCACATCTGGACCGCGGCCAACCCCGCACCAACACCTACCACCACCCCGAACGACTACTCCACGACGGAGACGACGTAGCGTGAGCCGCGTGGACGGCGAGCGCACCCTGCTGCTGATGCGGCATGCGAAGTCTGGATACCCACCCGGTGTCGGGGACCACGAGCGGCCGTTGGCACCCCGGGGCATCCGGGAAGCGGCGCTGGGCGGTGACTGGCTGCGCGCCAACCAACCCGGCATCGACGCCGTGCTGTGCTCGACGGCCACCCGGACCCGCCAGACCCTGGACCGCACCGGCATCGATGCGCCCGTGCAATTCCGCGAAAGCCTCTACGACACCACCACCGGGACGATCATCGACGAGATCAATAAGGTTCCCGACTCGGTCGACACCCTGCTCGTCGTCGGACACGAACCGACCATGTCGTCGCTGGCGCTCGGCCTGGCCAGCGACGAGGGCACCGATGTGGCTGCAGTGCAACGCATTTCAGAGAAGTTCCCGACGTCGGCGATCGCGATCCTGAAGGTGACCGGCAACTGGAAGAACCTGCAACTGGGGACAGCCACGTTGACCGACTTCCACATCCCGCGCTGACGAGGGGCACCGCGCAGACCACCGAGACCGCGCTGACGAGCTAGGAATTCGTCGAGAGCGTCAGCTCCATCAGCTTGAGGGCCTGAGCGCAGGCATCGATGCCGGGTGCTTGCGGGTTGACCCACCAGCCGACGACACCGGCGGCGTCGCTGGCCACCCCACAGGCACCGTTCGGATCGTCCGGGCGCATCACGATCGAACTCACACCGGCGATCGTCCGGGTTTCCACCTTGTACTTGAGGAAGTCGGCGACCTTACGTTCTTCGCTCAGGCTGCCCTGCTCGAACCAGAACCGGGTGATGTCGATCAGGCCGGCCGGGTTGGCCGCCTGCCAGCGGCAGATCGCGCCGACGAACGTGCTCTGGATGTCGAGCGGGTCGGCGCCCACCGTCTTGGCCAGGATGTCGCTGGTCAGAACCTCACATTCCTTCAGCAGGTTCGGGTACTGCTGCTGGGAATTGTTGTTGCGCGGCACACCGCCGGCACCGGCCTTGACGGCGTTGCCGCCGATCGACCTCGAACAACCGGTCAGGACCATCAGCGCGGCGGTCAAGATGACGACCACCGCCGTCCGGACGCGTCTTGTCATCATTTCGAGTTCGCAATCGATTGACGAGTCAGTTCTTTGGCGATGTCACACGGCGGCGGGAAGGGCTTTTGGCTGAAGCTGATCGACCACTCGATGAAGTCGTCCTGGAACTGGATGCCGACCTCGCACAGCGAGTCGCCCAGGTTCGGCTCATTACCGACGGCGATGAAGCCGCTGTGACCGTTGATGTTGATGTCGTCGACGCTGGCGCGCGACAACTCCTCGGTCTTGCGTTCACGCCCGATCGGGCTGCCGCGGTACCAGGAGAAAGAGAAGTGCGGACCGAGAATGCCGCCGCCGGCCAACCACTGGCAGCCCACGGAATTGCGCGCCGTGTTGATCAGCCCGCTGACCTTGGTCAGCTCGGCGACCTGCTGGTCGTTGATGCCTCCGCATTGCGGAAACATCGGTCCGTGGTGGCCCTCCGCGTTGCCCGGCGTCGTCGAGGACGTCCCACCCGGCTTGTTGTCGCCGGAACCCGAGCAGCCCGCAACCGCCGGGACGAAGATCGTGATGGCCGCAAGGGCTAGCGCCGTGAGGTTACGACGCACCGCTACCCTGCTTCTGCTCAGCCTGCTGCTGGTCCACACGATGCACTGTAGCGGCAGCCCACCGGGTCAACCACCGACGCGCCACCTGAGCAGGCATTTCACAGTGTTTGCCAGACGGGGCGTGCACACCCAACCGCCCGGCGGTGCTGCGCCCCACGACGCGTGCCGTATGCGACAGTTACCAAATGCTTCTGGCACTGCTGCGCCAGTACATCCGGCCGTACCGCTGGCTGGTGGCGGTGCTGATGGTGCTCCAACTGATCAGCACGCTGGCGACGCTGTACCTGCCGACGGTCAACGCCGCGATCATCGATGACGGCGTCAGCAGGGGTGACACCGCGACCATCGTCCGGCTCGGCGTGGTGATGCTGGCCGTCACCGGGCTGCAGGTGCTGTGCTCGGTCGGGGCCACCTACTTCGGCTCACGAACGGGGATGGGGTTTGGCCGCGACCTGCGACTGGCGATGTTCGAACACGTCACCACCTTCTCCGAGCCCGAAACCGCCCGATTCGGCGCGCCGACGCTGCTCACCCGCAGCACCAACGATGTCCGCCAGATCCAGTACCTGGTTCAGATGACGGGCACGGTACTGATCACCGCGCCGATCATGTGCATCGGCGGGGTATTCATGGCCGTCCACCAGGAAGCCGCACTGACCTGGCTGCTGCTGGTCAGCGTCCCGATCCTGGCCGTGGCCAACTACTGGATCATGTCGCACATGCTGCCGCTGTTCCGCAGCATGCAAGCCCTGATCGACGGCATCAACCGGGTGATGCGCGACCAGCTGTCCGGAGTGCGGGTAGTCCGGGCCTTCACCCGCGAAGGCTTTGAGCGCGAAAGGTTTTCCCGCGCCAACACCGCGCTGTCGAATGCATCCCTGACCGCCGGCAACTGGCAAGCGCTGATGCTTCCGGTAACCACGCTGACCATCAACGTGTCCAGCGTCGCGCTGATCTGGTTCGGCGGGCTGCGCATCGATCGAGGCCAGATGCAGGTCGGCTCGCTGACCGCGTTTCTGGCCTACTTCACGCAGATCCTGATGGCCGTGTTGATGGCGACGATGACGCTGGTGGTGCTGCCGCGCGCGTCGGTATGCGCCGAGCGGATCACCGAAGTGCTGTCCACCCGTCCCGCCATCGCGAGCCCACAACATCCCCGGCATCCGGACGCGGGGATCACCGGCGTTGTCCGCCTGGACGGTGCGACGTTCACCTATCCAGGCGCCGACCGCCCTGTGCTGCAACATATCTCGTTGGCCGCGCTACCCGGCACCACCACCGCGGTCGTTGGCAGCACCGGCTCGGGTAAGTCGACGCTGGTGTCGCTGATCTGTCGGCTCTACGACGCGACCGACGGCACGGTCCTGCTCGACGACCTCGACGTCCGCGACTACGACACCGAGCGGCTCTGGTCGGCGATCGGCCTGGTCCCGCAACGCGGCTATCTGTTCTCCGGCACCGTCGCGGAGAACCTGCGCTTCGGAAAGGCCGACGCGACCGACGAGGAGATGTGGGAAGCGTTGCGGGTCGCGGCGGTCGACGAATTCGTGCGTGCGCACGCCGACGGGTTGCAGATGCGCGTCGCCCAGGCCGGGGTGAATTTCTCTGGCGGACAACGGCAACGGCTGGCGATCGCCCGGGCCGTCATCCGCCGCCCGGCGATCTACTTGTTCGACGACGCGTTCTCCGCGCTCGATGTGCACACCGACGCGCGGGTCCGGTCCGCACTGCGCGAGATCTCCGGCGACGCGACCATCATCATTGTCACACAGCGTATTTCGACTGCTTCGGCGGCTGACCACATCGTCGTCGTCGACGACGGGAAAATAGTGGGCTCTGGCACCCACGAGTCTCTGTTGGCCGATTGTGCCACCTACGCGGAATTCGCCGACTCGCAGTCGGTCGGCGCCTTGCGATCAGGCCAAGCGGGAGGAGCGCGGTGACCAGGGCGACGGACCGGGTCGCCCGCGAAACCGCGCCCCGCACGCGATCCCGCGACTTCTGGGGCACCGCGGTCCGGCTGGTGAAACGGCTTGCGCCCCAACGGACGCTGAGCATTGCGGTGGTCGCACTGGGCCTGACCGGCACGGTGATCGGCGTCATTGTTCCCCGAATCCTCGGCCACGCTACCGATTTACTCTTCAACGGCGTGATCGGGCGCCGGCTTCCGGCGGGAATCAGCAAGGCACAGGCCGTCGCCCAAGCTCGAGCGCGCGGTGACGCAACGTTCGCCGACCTGCTGTCGGGAATGAACGTGGTACCCGGCCGGGGCGTGGACTTCGGCGCGGTCGCACGAACCCTGGCCCTTGCCCTGGCCCTGTATGTCGTTGCCGCGCTCTTGATTTGGGCACAAGCCCGACTGCTCAACCTCACCCTGCAGCGCACCATGGTCGCGCTGCGCAGCGAGGTCGAGGACAAGGTCCACCGACTGCCACTGTCCTACTTCGACGGACGGCTGCGCGGCGAGCTGCTGAGCCGGGTGACCAACGACATCGACAACGTCCAATCCTCGCTGTCGATGACGATCAGCCAGTTGCTGACGTCGATCCTGACCGTGGTCACCGTGCTGGTCATGATGCTGTCGATTTCGCCGCTGTTGACGCTGATCACCGTGCTGACCGTGCCGCTGTCGCTGCTGGCGTCACGCGCGATCGCGCGTCGCTCACACCGCCTGTTCGTGGCGCAGTGGACCAGCATCGGAGCGCTCAACGCCCATATCGAGGAGACCTACAGCGGATTCACGGTGGTCAAGACCTTCGGTCACCGGGAGGCGGCACGCGCACAATTCCGCCGCCTCAACGACGACGTCTACCACGCCAGCTTCGGCTCCCAGTTCCTGTCCGGTTTGGTGGCACCGGCCACAACGTTCATCGGCAACCTTGGCTACGCCGCGGTCGCGGTGATCGGCGGCCTGCAGGTGGCCACCGGGCACATCACCCTCGGCAACATCCAGGCCTTCATCCAATACGTCCGGCAGTTCAACACGCCGCTGAGCCAGGTGGCCGGGATGTACAACACCCTGCAATCCGGGGTGGCCAGCGCCGAGCGGGTGTTCGAGCTGCTCGACGAGCCCGAGGAAGTCCCGGATGCCGCGCCGATGCCGCCCAACGGGCAGCCGCGCGGACGCGTCGAATTCCAGCACGTGAGCTTCGCCTACCGCCCCGGCACGCCGGTGATCGAAGACCTGTCGATGACCGCCGAGCCGGGCAGCACCGTGGCGATCGTCGGACCGACCGGAGCGGGCAAGACCACGCTGGTGAACCTGCTGATGCGGTTCTACGACCTCGATGCCGGCCGCATCCTGGTCGACGGCGTCGACATCACCACCATGAGCAGGCAAGCCCTGCGATCGCGGATCGGCATGGTGCTGCAAGACACCTGGCTGTTCGACGGGACCATCGCGGAGAACATCGCCTACGGACGGCCCGGCGCCGGCGCGGACGAGGTGGTCCAAGCCGCCCGGGCCGCCTATGTCGACCGGTTTGTCCAGACCCTGCCGGCCGGCTACCAAACCCGGGTCACCGGCGACGGCGCCAACATCAGCGCCGGCGAGAAGCAGCTGATCACGATCGCCCGCGCGTTTCTGGCCCGGCCGCAGCTGCTGATCCTGGACGAGGCGACCAGCTCGGTGGACACCCGCACCGAGGCGCTTATCCAGCGGGCCATGCACGAACTCCGCCGCGATCGCACGAGTTTCGTTATCGCGCACCGACTTTCGACTATCCGTGGCGCCGACCGCATCGTGGTGGTCGAGTCCGGGCGCGTCGTCGAGCAGGGCAGCCACGCCGAATTGATGGCGCGCCGCGGCGCCTATTACGCGATGACCAGGGCCTGAGTTTTTCGGTCCGCCCGCGAACCTGAGGCGTTACTGAAACGGCACCAAGAAGTTATAGAGGATCCATTTAGAAGTGCGGCTGACGCTAGTCCCATCAGCACCCCAACCGCACACCTGAAAAGGATCACAGCAATGTTCACTCGCCGCATCAACACCATCGCCAGCACCATCATCGGCGCCGCCGCCATCGGGATCGTCGCGGTCGGCACCGCCGGCACCGCCGGAGCCACCACCGCCGACGACGCGTTCCTCGCCCAGATGGACAAGCTCGGCATCTCCTTCAGCTCGCCGGCGGACGCCATCAAGGACGGCCACAAGGTCTGCCAGGAACTCGCCGCCGGCAAAACCGGGACCGACATCGCCACCGAGATCCTGCAGCAGACGGACCTGACCAACCACCAGGCGGCCTACTTCGTCGTCGACGCGACCCACGCCTACTGCCCGTCACTCGCACCGCAGCTCACCTAATCGCGCCACCCACTGGATGGGGGGTCCCGGATAATCGGGATCCCCCATCCGCCATTTACCCGTCGGCGCCCGCCAGGTCCCCCGCCAAGTCATTGAGAATCCTTTTAGGGGTGGGCGCAACGCTGTGTTCATCGGCAGAAAGACCGCACACCCGAAAGGACACAGCAATGTTCGCTCACCGTATCCGCACAATTGCCAGCACCGCGATCGGCGCCGCCGCCATCGGGATCGCCGCAGTCGCCACGGCCGGCGTCGCGGGCGCCAGCACAGTCGACGACTCCTTCATCACGCAGATGGGCAAGGTGGGCGTCACCTTCACCTCACCCGCCGAGGCAGTCAACAATGGCCAGAAGGTGTGCCAGGCACTGGCCTCCGGCGAAAGTGGCGTCGACATCGCCAACGAGGTCGTCGGCCAGACGAACCTCACCAGCAGCCAGGCCGCCCACTTCGTCGTCAACGCGGCCACCGCGTACTGCCCGCAACTGGGCGGCCCGCTCGGCTGAATCGCACTACCCGCTTGGCGGGGGGATCCCGGTAACCGGGATCCCCCCGTTCGGCATAAGCAGGCGCCGCAGGCGGGCGCACCTGCGCGCCGGCCACGCACCGCACTCGACGGAACAACCGAATCCACCACACCGAAGTGGGGTTGGAACGCTTTGCCAATCAAGGTAATTCATCGCATCGGTTGCAGGTATCCTGCTGCGCGCCGATTACTGAAGGCCGCCTGATCCGATTCAGACCTTCCGAATCCGACATCGGCCTCACTAAGCTTTCAGGGCGGCTGTTGATTTGCTGCGCGGCGATTGATATGCAGGAAGCAGCTGTGGCCAACACTTCAAGGAGATGTCGATGAAGCTCTCGCCTCGCACCGTTAGCGCCGCCGCTGCCGCCGCGCTCGCCCTCGTACTCACCATCGCCGGCTGCTCGAGCAACTCGAACACCGGCAAATCGCCCGGGACCACCGCCACCACCTCCAGCAGCGAGGCGGCCACGCTGCTCAAGCAGGCCGCGGACGCGATGACCAAGGTGACCGGGATGCATGTCAGCGTGGCGGTGCAGGGTGACGTGCCCAACCTGCGGGTGACCAAGCTCGACGGCGACATCTCCAACACACCGCAGACGGTTGCCACCGGTAGCGCGACGCTGCTCGTCGGCAAATCCCCGCAAGACGCGAAGTTCGTCTACGTCGACGGCCATCTGTACTCCGACCTCGGGCAGCCCGGCACCTACACCGACTTCGGCAACGGCGCCTCGATCTACAACGTGTCGGTCCTGCTGGACCCCGGCAAGGGGTTGGCCAACCTGTTATCGAAACTGCAGGGTGGCGCGGTCGCCGGCACCGAGCAGGTCAACGGCGTCGCAACCACCAAGATCACCGGCAGCTCGTCGGCTGACGACGTCGCCACGCTGGCCGGCTCCAAGCTGACCGCCCAGAGCGTGACGACCGTGCCCACCACGGTCTGGATCGCCTCGGACGGCTCCTCACACCTGGTCCAGCTTCAGGTCCATCCCACGAATGACACCTCGGTGACGCTGACGATGTCCGACTGGGGCAAGACAGTCACCGCCACCAAGCCCGTGTAGGCGCCCCCGGTCAAAGGCGCGGAATCGCAACCCCTGGAAGACGTGGAAACCGCCGGACCGCCGGCTTTCGGAAAGGAATCACCAATGAGGATGATTACTCGTCGCCGGCGGTTCACGGTGGCCGGCATGGCCGCCGCCGCCGTCGTCAGCGTCGCGCTGGCTCCCGCGGCCGGTGCCGCCGATCAATACGGCGCGATCGCCTACTCCAGCAACGGTTCCTGGGGCCGCAGCTGGGACTACCCGACCCGGCCGGCCGCGGAGGCCACCGCGGTCAAAAACTGCGCCTACACGGACTGCAAGGTGCTCACCAGCTTCACCGATTGCGGCGCCGTCGCGACCAATGGCAGGGCATTCCAGGGCGGGGTCGGCTCCACCCTGGCCGCCGCGATGAGGGACGCGCTGACCAAACTCGGTGGCGGCTCCATCGACACGTGGGCGTGCAACTAGCGGTCTTCATCCCCGCGCGGACGGCGCGGCGCGTGGTCACTCCAAGGATTCATGGAGATAACAAATAGGCCACGATCAGAGCCTTTTCTCAACCACCCCGCACGACCGCGGGACGAGAAAAGGGGACAACGATGAAGATCACGAAGATCGCCGCGATCGCCAAGACCGCCACCCTGGCAGTCATCGCCGTCGCCGTCGCACTGGGATTGGCCGCACCGGCCGGCGCGGCCGCCGGCACGATGTACGGCGACCCGGTGGCCGCCGCCAAGTACTGGCGCTACCAGAAGTACGACGACTGCGTCCTGATGTCGAGCGCGGATGTGATCGGCCAGATCACCGGCAAGGAGCCCTCGGAGCGGGCCATCATCAAGGCGGCGCAGGCCACGCCGAGCGTGGTGCACCCCGGTTCGATCTACACCACGCCGGCCAACACCAAGAACCCGAATTCCGGTATGGGCACCAGCTTTGCGGACATCCCGACATTGCTGGCGCTGTACAAGATCAACGGGACGATCACCAACAAGGAGCACGCCGCCAAAGATGGCGTCCTGGGTGGCATCGAAGGGCTCGAGGAGCAACTCGGCGAGGGCCATAAGGTCATCGTCAGCGTCAACGCAGAACTCATCTGGGGCCAGCCCGTCGAGAACAAGGACGACAAGGGCAACCCCCGCGGCGACCACGCGGTGGTGGTCACCGGTATCGACACCGCCAATGATGTGGTCCACCTCAACGACAGCGGCACGAAGGACGGCCGCGACGAGCAGATCCCGATGGCGCTCTTCATGAAAGCCTGGGAGGCCAGCAAGCAGCTGATGGTATTCACCACCTAGCGCACCCGCACGGCAAAACGGCGGGCAGCCACCCGAAGCACACGCATCGGGCCAGCTGCCCGCCTGATGCGTTTCGTGCAATCCCAACCGAATTCGACCGAGCCGTCGATGATCACACTGGCAGGGAACGCATTTCAGTCGACGGCAACGCCCAAGCCGCGGCACACCAATGTCCACCGTTATTACCGAATTCGGTGGGTTCGTATCACAATGTCAAGGAATGACACCGTATGGGCAGAGGACGCGGCGCAGAGAACCCGGAAGGGCTGGTTAGCGACGATGGTAGACAAAAGTCTCGAATTCGGCCTGCTCGGGCCGTTGGAGATGACTGTTGACGGCACCATGGTGGCGTTGGGCACGCCCAAACAGCGGGCGGTGCTGGCCATGCTGCTGATGAACCGGAACAGCCCGGTCGGCGTCGAAAGGCTGATCAGCGCCCTGTGGGAGGACGAGCCCCCGTCCGGCGCGCGGGCCAGCATCCACTCGTACGTGTCCAATCTGCGCAAGCTGCTCAGCGGCGCGGGTATTGACCCGCGGGTAGTACTGGCCGCGGCGCCGCCGGGTTACCGGCTCACCGTCGACGAAAACAGTTGCGATCTGGGACGGTTCATCACCGAGAAGACTGCGGGCGTGCAGGCGGCCGCGCTCAGCAGGTTCGAGCAGGCGAGCCAGCACCTGTCGACGGCGCTGGCGCAATGGCGGGGACCGGTGCTCGAGGACCTGCGCGACTTTCAGTTCGTCGACACCTTCGCCACCTCGCTCGTGGAAGAGAAAATTCTTGTCCACACCGCGAAGGCAGAGGCCGAAATCGCTTGCGGACGTGGCGCCTCCGTAGTCAGCGACCTCGAAGTCCTGATCACCGAGCACCCTTATCGCGAGCCACTGTGGGCCCAGCTGATCACGGCCTACTATCTGACCGACCGCCAATCCGACGCGCTGGCCGCGTACCGGCGGGTGAAGACGACGCTGGCCGACGAGCTGGGGATCGACCCCGGCCCGACGTTGCGTGATCTAAACGAAAAGATCCTGCGCCAGGAGCCGCTGGACGCCAAGAAATCGGCCAGGACCACGGCGGTCGGCACCATCACCCTGCTGGACCAGCGCACCAAGGTCCCCGCCGGCAAGCCCGCCGCCTATCTGCACGAGGCGTCGGGTCGCAGTTACCCACTGCGCATGGCAGAGACCCGGATCGGGCGTCTCAGTGATAACGACATCGTCCTGGCCAGCGCCAATGTGAGCCGCCATCACGCCGTCATCGTCGACACCGGCACCAGCTACATCATCAACGACCTGCGGTCGTCCAACGGCGTACACGTGCAACACCAACGCATCCGCTCGGCGGCCACGCTGAAGGACGGCGATCACGTCCGAATCTGCGACCACGAATTCACGTTCGAGATCCCCCGCGGCTACAACAGCGACGCAGGAACTGAATAAGGTTGTCGCACAAGATCTTTCGTGGTTAAGGCTGACATGGTCAATCACCACAAGGCTTTTCGCCGGGCGTGCCGGTGTCGGCGGGCGACTCGCCCGCGCCGGGATCTCGCGATTTGCCACGCGTTCGGGTACGCGACCGCCTACCGTGATGGTTGCTAGTCGCGGTGGTTACGAGCGAGGATCTGCCCGTAATTGTTGATATCGTCGGCGGGTCTGCGGTCGGTTTGGAGGATCAGCGATGAGCGAGGAGCAGAACTCGCGGGTCGGGACGATGTTCGGGCCCTACCGCCTAAAGCGGCTGCTGGGCCGCGGCGGGATGGGCGAGGTCTACGAAGCCGAACACACCGTCAAGGAGTGGACGGTCGCGGTCAAGGTGATGACCGCGGAGTTCAGCCGGGACCCCGTCTTTCGTGAGCGGATGCGGCGCGAGGCGCGCACCGCGGGCCGTTTGCAGGAACCGCACGTCGTACCCATCCACGACTATGGCGAAATCGACGGCCAGATGTTCATGGAGATGCACCTCATCGAGGGCATCGACCTGGACGACATGCTCAAGCGATTCGGACCGTTGACCCCACCGCGCGCGGTCGCGATCATCACTCAAATCGCCTCGGCCCTCGACGCGGCCCACGCCGCCGGCGTCATGCACCGCGACATCAAGCCGCCCAACATCCTGATCACCCGCGACGATTTCGCCTACCTGGTCGACTTCGGCATCGCCAGCGCCACCACCGACGAAAAGCTCACCCAGCTCGGCACCGCGGTGGGCACCTGGAAATACATGGCGCCCGAACGGTTTTCCAACGGCGAGGTAACTTACCGCGCCGACATTTATGCGTTGGCCTGCGTACTGTACGAGTGCCTGACGGGCACCCCGCCGTATCGCGCCGGCACCGCGGGCGAGCTGGTCCGGGCTCACACGACCGACGCCATTCCGCAGGCCAGCGCGGTGCGCTCGGGAATCCCGAAGGCTTTCGACGCGGTGATCGCTCGCGGCATGGCCAAAAAGCCCGAGGACCGCTACGCCAGCGCCGGTGATCTGGCGCTGGCCGCCCACGAGGCGCTCAGCAACCCCGATCAGGACCACGCCGACGACATCCTGCGCCGCAGCGTCGAGGCCACCTTGGCCGCCGAAATCAAGAGCGACCCTCCCCCGACGACTCCCGCCAACCCACCCCCGCCGCTCAGTACGCCGCCGGCGCCGTACCCGGGCCCGAGCTCCGGACCGGTGCCGCCGCACCACGCTCCGAGCCCGCGACCCTGGGCACCCGAGAGCGGCCCGGTCCCGACTCCGAGCCAGCACCCCTCCGGCGCGCAGTATTACCAAGGCACCAGCGGCAACTGGGGTGGCGCGCCGCCGGGCGCACCCCCGCCTGCCGGGCCCACGGCCTGGACGGTGGGACAGCCACCCCCGCCCAAGCCCAAGCGCAGCCCCTGGCCGATCGTCATCGGAGCGGTAGCCCTGGTCGTCGTCCTGGTGCTCGCGGCGATCGGTGTCTACCTCGCCACGAAGGAGGACGACAACCCGGCGCCGCATCCCACGCCGACCAGCACGACCCCCCCGCGCAAGACCACGACCACGACAACCCCCACCACCACGACCCCCGCGCCGGGCGACTTGGAAGGCCAGCTGCTCAGCATGGTGCCCCCGGGCTATCCGAGCGGCGTGTGCACACCGGCCACCGCAAAACCCAACACCGTGTGGTCGGACGCGCTCGCGGTGGTCGACTGCGACCAGAACACCAACCCGGGCGGCCCGTCTAAAGCGCGTTACGGGCTCTTCCCCAATCCGGGTGTCCTTAAAGATGCAACGGACGCCGACATCAAGCTCCTGACGCTGGCGACCTGTCCCGGGGAAACCAACAACCCGGAAACCTGGCAGCACCCGAATGACCCGAAGGTCGACGTCGGCGTGGTCGCGTGCGGCACCTACAACAACCACCCCAACATGGTGTGGAGCAACCAGGTCAAGCTGCTGCTGTGCGACGTCTTCGGCGACCCCCCGACCATCGAGGAGCTGCACACCTGGTGGACCAAATACGGTGGCTGACCCGCGGCAGCTAAAGATCAACCAGCCCAACGGCATTGCCAGCAAACCGCGCCCGAGGGCCGAATAACGCGAGGACCACCCCTGGATCAGCTATACAAGTGGTGGACGTGATGACCGTTCTCGAGGTGGCTAGCTAACACAGCGGAGGCAATGCGTGGACGACAGGACCGACATGGTCACCACCATTCCCGGGCTACAGCTGCGGGCGGGTGGGCGTACCTGGCAAGCCACCGGTGGCCGGTCCTGGAGCGTTGGCCGTGCGCACGAGGCCGACATTCAGCTGGAGAACCCGAGAGTGTCGCGCCAGCACGCGGTGCTGCAGCCGACGCCCGCGGGTTGGGTTCTGGTCAACCGCAGCAACAACGGGATGTTCGTGAACGGACGGCGAGTGGAGAGCCTGCCGATAACCCAGCCGATCACCGTCGTGCTGGGCTCGCCGTCCTCCGGGCAGTCGCTCGAGCTCTGGCCGATCGCCTCACCTCCGAGTCCAGCCCGCACACAAACCGTCGCGCCGACGATGACGTCGGTCGGCGAGACCACGGTGGCCCGGCCACCGACCGCGGTCTACACGATGGACCAGATAACCATCGGGATTGGCCGCGGAACCGACAACGACGTGGTGCTCGACGACTTGCTGGTCTCTCGCCACCATGCAGTGCTGCGCCGGTCCGGACATCAGTGGGAGCTGGTAGATAGCAACAGCGCCAACGGAACCTACGTCAACGGCCACCGGATCGCGCGCGCGATCATCGGCCCTAACGACATCGTCGGCATCGGCCATCAGCTGCTGCACCTGTCCGGCGACCAACTCGTCGAATACACCGACACCGGCGACGTGTCCTACCAGGCGTCGAACCTGCGGGTGGTCTCCAACAAGGGCAAGGTGTTGTTGGCCAACGTCAGTTTCGCCCTACCGCAACGCTGCTTCATGGCGGTGGTAGGGCCAAGCGGCGCAGGCAAATCCACGTTGTTGAGCGCCTTGACCGGATTCCGTCCGGCCTCCAGCGGTGAGGTCCGATACGACAATCGCGACCTTTATCAGAACTACGCCGAGCTGCGGCACCGGATCGGCTTCGTGCCGCAGGACGACATCCTGCACACTCAGTTGACGGTGCGACGAGCGCTGAATTACGCTGCGCAGCTTCGCTTTCCGCAGGACGTCTCGACCCGGGAACGAAAACAGCGCATCGACGAGGTGCTGGGCGAGCTCGGGCTGGCCGCACATGCCAATCAACGGATCGACAGCCTGTCGGGCGGTCAGCGAAAGCGCACCAGTGTCGCGCTGGAACTGCTGACCAAACCATCCTTGCTGTTCCTCGACGAGCCCACCTCGGGACTCGATCCGGGCTACGAGAAGTCCGTCATGCAGACGCTGCGCGCCTTAGCCGATGACGGCCGATCCGTCGTGGTGGTCACCCACAACACGGCGCAACTGAATCTGTGCGACCGGCTGCTCATCCTGGCGCCCGGCGGCCGGCTGGCGTACTTCGGTCCCCCGCAACAGGCTCTGAATTACTTCGGTTGCAACGACTTCGCCGACCTGTTCAACCTCCTCGAACACGACACCACGACCGACTGGACCGGCCGCTATGTCGCGTCGCCGATTCACGGCGCCCTGACCGGACCGCACGCCACGCTGAAGGCCCCGGCTCCGGCCAGCCGTCCCGCGAAGGCGGTCGCCCAGCAGAGCGCCGTCGCCCAATTCGCCACGCTGTGCCGCAGGTATTCGGCGGTCATCGCCGCGGATCGCCAGTACGCGGTGACGCTGCTGGTCCTGCCGCTGCTGCTGAGTCTGTTCGCGCACGCCGTCCCCGGGCAGGCCGGGCTGTCGCTGACCAAGGCCATCGAGACGAAGTCCACCCAACCCTCGCAATTGCTGGTGCTGCTGATCATCGGAGGCGCCCTGATGGGTTGTGCCGCCTCGATCCGCGAGATCGTCAAGGAACGGGCCATCTATCAACGCGAGCACGGCATCGGGTTGTCGCGCGTCGCCTATCTGGCCTCCAAGGTGGTGGTCCTGACCGCGTTGACCACGCTGCAAGGGCTGATTCTGGGCTTCCTGGGGGTCCTCGGCCTGCCTCCCCCGGACCAGGCCGTCGTCCTGCCTTGGCCCAGAGCCGAAGTGGCGATGGCGGTCGTCGCCGTCACCGTGGTCTCGATGCTGATCGGTCTGCTGATTTCGGCGATGATCGGCAACGCCGACCGCGGCATGCCGCTGCTGGTGCTCGTCGTCATGGCCGAACTCGTGCTGTGCGGCGGCATGTTTGGGGTGAAGGGCCGCATCCCGCTGGAACAATTGGCGTGGCTATCGCCGTCGCGCTGGGCCTACGCGATGGCCGCCTCGACCATCGATCTCGACGATCTGCGCCGCACCGCGGGCGGCGACGAAGACCCGCTGTGGGAGTACGACCCCGGCAATTGGTGGATGGCCGTGGCTGCCTGCGCTATCCAGGCGATCGTCTTGATCGTCCTGATCGCACTGCGACTCAGACAGCTTGACCCCCAACGCAAAGCGGCTAAATGACGCGTGCCCGTTGGGGGCCGGGATCGAGGCGAAGGCGCTCCGTCGGCGTTTGCCGTCGTCGAGCGGCGGGCCGGCCGCGCCCACCGTCATGGGTGCTTGCCGGGCGTCGCGGGCGACGGGTCTGCGGGGATTTTGTTGATATGGTCGGCGGGTCTGCGGTTGGTTTGGAGGATCAGCGATGAGCGAGGGGCAGGCCTCACGGGAGGGCTCGACGTTCGGGCCCTACCACCTGAAACGGCTGCTGGGCCGGGGTGGGATGGGCGAGGTCTACGAGGCCGAGCACACCGTCAAAGAGTGGACGGTCGCGGTCAAGCTGATGTCGGACCAGTTCAGCGCGGACCCCGTCTTTCGTGAGCGGATGAAGCGCGAAGCGCGCACCGCGGGCCGTTTGCAGGAACCGCACGTCGTGCCGATCCACGACTACGGCGAAATCGACGGAAAAATGTTCATGGAGATGCGCCTCGTCGAGGGCACCGACCTGGACAGCTTGCTCAAACGGTACGGTCCGCTGACGCCGCCACGCGCGGTCGCGATCATCACTCAGATCGCGTCGGCCTTGGACGCCGCCCACGCCGCCGGCGTTATGCACCGCGACGTGAAGCCGCCCAACATCCTGGTCACCCGAGATGATTTCGCCTACCTGGTCGACTTCGGCATCGCCAGCGCCACCACCGACGAGAAGCTCACCCAGCTCGGCACCGCCGTCGGCACCTGGAAATACATGGCCCCGGAAAGATTCACCAACGACGAGGTGACCTACCGCGCCGACATCTACGCCTTGGCATGTGTGCTGCACGAATGCCTGACCGGTGCCCCGCCGTACCGCGCCGACAGCGCCGGTGTGCTGGTCAAGGCCCACATGAGCGATCCGGTCCCGCTGCCCAGCGCGGTGCGTGCGGGCATTCCCAAGGCCTTCGACGCGGTGATCGCGCGCGGCATGGCCAAGAAGCCGGAGGACCGCTACGCGAGCGCGGGCGATCTGGCGCTGGCCGCGCACGAGGCACTGAGCACTCCCGATCAAGACCACGCGTCGGACATCCTGCGCCGCAGCCAGGAAGCGACGCTGCCCGGCAAGGACAAGCTCGAGCAGCCACCGACGATCGCGGGCACCGCGGCCGCGCCGCCCGTGCAGCGGCCGACCACACCCCCGCCGCCGCCGACGCCGACGCCGTACCCGCGTCCGAGCTCCCCGCCGGTGCCGCCGCACCACGCTCCGAGCCCGCGGCCCTGGGCGCCCGAGAGCGGGCCCGTCCCCACCCCGGGTCCGCCCGTCTCAGGTCCGCAGTATTACCAAGGCAGCAGCGGCAACTGGGGCGGCCCGCCATCGGGTGCCCACCCGCACGCGCAGCCCGTCGGCCCCACCCAGTGGAACCTGGGCCAGCAGCCGCCCAAACCCAAGCGCAATCCGTGGCCGATCATCGCCGCGGCCGCCGTGGTGCTCGTGGTCGTGGTCAGCGCGGTGGCTATTTGGCTGATCATTCCCGATCCCAAGCCGCCACCGGAACCGATCGCGTCCACGCGGCTCAACTCGCTGCTGCTGAGCGCCTCGGATATCAACACCATCATGGGCGCGACGAACATCCAGCCCGGCAAGCCCATTACGACGATGGGCACTTCCTCGATGACGGTGTCGATACCGGACTGCGAGGGCGCGCTGTACACGACTCAGGATCCGGTGTACGCCGGCAGTGGCTGGACGGGCATCTACGGCCTGGTGTCCGCCGAACCGGGCGACAACAACGACCACTGGGTCAACCAGGCGGTGGTGGCGTTTCCGACCGCCGACAAGGCCAAGGCGTTCCTGCAGGGCTCGTTGGACAAGTGGAAGAAGTGCGTCGGCCAGACGGTGACGGTGGACAATGCGGGCAAGACCTATCGGTGGACTTTCGCCCCCGTTCAAGGCAATTCGCCGAAGATATCGGTGCTGCAGACCCAGGAGGGGGCCGACGGCTGGCAGTGTGAGCACGCGATGAGCGTGGCGAACAATGTGATCGTCGACGTCAACGCCTGCGGTTACCACATCAGCGATCAGTCCAGCCAGATCGCCGAAAAGATCGTCGATAAGGTGAACAACACCTAGCGACGCCAATGCCTAAGCGGCACTGCGGCATTGGCTTACTCGGGTAGGTCTGGACCCTGGGCGCGCAGGTCGTCGACCGCCGACATCGCGTCGCGTAACTTGGCGAGCCATTCCTCGGTGTGTTCGCCGACGAGCTTGACCGACCACGCCAGAGCGTCGGCACGAGACCTGGCGACACCGGCGTCCACCAACGTGTCGAGCACCTGGCGTTCCGGTTGCTTCAAGCGCGTCATCACCGGAACGGCGATGTGCGTGAACAGGATTCGTTCACCACCGATCTCGAGGCCCCAGGAAACCTTGCGGCCGTAGCGATCCTGCGCCTCGTCGGCGATGCGCATCCGCTCCGAGCGGGTCTCCTCGCGGAACCGGGACGCTCGGCCCTCGGCGCGCGCCTCGCTGTCCTGCGCCGTGTCGGCGAGCTTGCCGATGACAGTGATCTCCTCGCGGTCCACGACGACTGTCGGGTCGCCGTCGAACCAGCCTTCGGGCAGGCGTCCGGCGAACCATTCCGCCGCGCCGGTGGCATCGGGTTGCTGGGCTTGCTGCCAGCCCCCGGGGCGGCCGTACCGCCTAGAACTGTGATGGTGCGATTTCATAATTACATGATTACACCGTTACACCTGTAATGGGCGAAGGTTCGCTCGCGGCGAACGCCACCCGGCCCCCGCTCGGGACCGCAAAACCGTTGATATGGCCCGCTCACAGGCGTATTTTTGATCACGAAGCAGGCCCGGAAGCGGCCAAGTCAAAGCGCCGGCAGAGGGGAAGGAGCCGGCCGCGTCGGACCGTGTCAGACGCCCCCCAGCGCCGCCCGGGCCTGCCTAAACGTGTAACGGACTCAGTCGTTGTCGCCGTCGCCGCGGCGCACCCGGAACAACTTGACCTCATTCTTGACGCCCTTGAGGCGGCGCGCGCCCGCGAAAGACGCGGAGAACTCCAAGGTTTCGCCGACGGCCTGCCACACCGAATCGGCGACCAGAACGGTGCCGGGGCGGGCCACGCCGGTGACCCGGCTCGCGACGTTGACCGGGCGGCCGAACCAGTCGCCGGCCCGGCTCACCGCCATCCCGGCGGCCACCCCCGCCCGCAGCCGGGGAAAGTCGTCGTCGGTATCGACGGTTTCCACAAGCTTCAGCACGACATCGAGCAATGGCGCGGGCTCGGGACAGACGAACATCACCGCGTCCCCGATCGTCTTGATGAACCGGACCGGTGGGACCGTGACGTCCCGGGCCAGCCCGGCGAGCCGACTGGCCAGTTGCCCCAGCTCCTCGGGCGAGACCACCTCGCCCAGCTTGGTGAAACCGACCAGGTCGGCGAACGCGACGGTGACCTCGCGCGCGCCCGGTAATGGTTCCCCCGCGGCGCGCTCGGCGGCGTTGACCGCTTCGGTCTCCATCATGTGCCGAAGCTGCATGAACAGCATCTGCTCGATCATCGGTCCGAGCTGTGGCGCGATCTGGCCCACCAGCGCCTGGGATGCCTTGGCGATCTCCAGCTCGGTGGCTCCCGGGCGCATGATCGCGTCCAGCGCGGCATACCGCATCACCTCGGCGGTGTGCGACAGGCCTTCGGCGAGCACCCGCACCACCAGCACCACCTGGTCGGGATTTAGCCCCAGCTCCACGAAGCGCTGAGCGTAGGCGGCCGCTTCGCCGTCGGCGCGCATGTGGATCGACGCGTCCGGATCGTCCACCCGGGCCAGCCCGATCGCCCGCTGCACGCGCTGCAGCAGCGTCAGGTCGATGTGGTGTTGCTCGCTGATCTCGCGCGCGGACACATAAGTGCCGTCGTCTCCGATCAGGCGACGGCTGGCCAGCAGCAGCGGCGGATTGGTGGCTCGAATCTCCGCGGTGGTGACGCCCTGTTCCAGCAGCCAGGCGACCAGCTCGGCGCGTTCGGTGCGCGCGTCGCCGTCGAGTCCGTCGAGCAGATCGTCAATGTTCGCGTCGACCTCGTCGTCCACCTGGCCAACCTACAACGCCGACGCGCGATGATGGCAGTGATGACCCCGCCGCTGCTGCATGGTTTCGCACCCGTCGTCGACGAGCGAGCCCGGTTGCTGATCCTGGGCTCGTTTCCCAGCGCCCAGTCGCTGGTAGCCCAGCAGTATTACGCCAATCCGCGAAATGCGTTCTGGCCCATCGCCGGTGAGCTCTTCGGGTTCGACCCCGACGCGCCCTACGAGTCCCGGCTGGCCGCGTTGCGATCCCGCGGGGTGGCGCTGTGGGACGTGCTGCGCAGCTGCCGCCGAGCCGGTAGCGCCGACGCCGCGATCGATCCGAAAAGCTTGGTGGTCAACGACTTTGCCGGGTTCTTCGCCGACTACCCCGGAATCACCCGGGTTTACTTCAACGGCGCCAAGGCGGCGCAGATATACCGCGGGCTGGCGCAGCCCGACGAGCGGCTCGAGTTCCAGCGGCTGCCGTCCAGCAGCCCGGCCCATGCCACGCGCCCGGGTGTCAAGCTGGCGGCCTGGCGCGAAATGTTGCGGCTGTGACGCGTCATGACACCGGCGGCCGGCGGTGCGCCCACGGTCGCGCCGCTTCGATCTGCGCGGACAGCGACAGCAGCGTCGCCTCGTCGAACGGCCGGCCCACCAGCTGTACCGACAACGGCAGGCCGTCGCCGTCGAAGTCCCACGGCACCACCGCGGCGGGCTGACCGGTCGCGTTCCACGGCGCGAAGTACGGCACCTGCTGGGCGACCAGCAGCAGCGTCGACACCGCGCCGCGGCGCCGATACGCACCGATGCGCGACGGGCCTTGCGCGGTGCCCGGCGTTATCACGACGTCGACATCGTCAAAGATCGACTGAATCTTGGCGTCCATGCCCTCCTCGGCGGCCCGCACGGCTGCCATCCTGCGGTCCGAGAAGAACGACCCCATCCGCGCCAGCGTGCGGGTGCGGGACTCGAGCCGTTCCGGGTGAGCCTGCGCGTCGGCGTCGTCGCAGATGCCGCGCAGATAGCGCGGCAGGAAGTTCGCGTAGAGCTGGGCCATTGGATAGTCGGGATCGGCGGTGATCACCTCGTGCCCGAGATCGCGCAGCAGCGCACCGGCCGCCTCGACCGCCGCCAGCTCTTCGCGCCCGACCCGCTGCGGGATCGTGGGGATCTTGGTGCTCAACGCAATCCGCAGTTTGCCTGGATCGCGCGACGCGGCGGCGGCGAACTCGCCCTCGGGTCCCGGGATCGTCGAGGTGGTATCGAGAAACAGCGCCGCATCGGCCACCGAGCGTGTGATCGGGCCGTTGACGGAGAGGCCGTACCAGGCGTTGTCGTGCGGTTCCAGCGAGACGCGATCGCGTTGCGGCTTCAGACCGTACAAGCCACACCAGGACGACGGGACACGGATCGAGCCGCCGCCATCGGATCCCAGCGCCATCGGGGCCAGCCCGGCGGCGACCGCGGCGCCGCTACCCCCGCTGCTGCCGCCCGGGCTGCGCCCGAGGTTCCACGGGTTGCGGGTCGCGCCGAACGTCAGCGACTCGGTTAACGGAAAGATCATCAGCTCGGGCACATTGGTCTTTCCGATGATGACCGCGCCGGCCGCGCGCAACCGGCGGACTACTTCCGCGTCGGAGGTCACCGGCGGACCGTGGCCGCCGCTGCCGCACGCCGTCACCTCGCCGGCGACGTCGACATCGTCCTTGATCGCGATCGGCACGCCCAGCAGCGGGAGCCGCTCGCCCGCATCGAGCAGTTCCTGGGCGGCGTAGGCGTCCTCACGTGCGCTGTCGGCCAGCACCACGCGGTAACAGCGCAAGTCGCTGTCCAGCCGGGCGATCCGTTCCAGGTAGACCTCGAGCAGGTCGACGGCACTGATTTCACCGTCGGCGAGCATCCGTGCCAGTGCGCCCGCACCGGCGAATGCGACATCGCGAGCGTCCACTGCGGCAGCCTAACCCTCGGCTGCGCCCGGCCAGTACGGTGGCGACATGTCCTGCGTGTTCTGTGCGATCGTCGCCGGGGAGGCTCCGGCCATCCGAATTTACGAAGACGACGACTACCTGGCGATCCTCGACATCCGCCCGTTCACGCGCGGGCACACGCTGGTGATCCCCAAACAGCACACCGTCGATCTGACCGACACCCCACCGTCGACGCTGGCCGGGATGATCGCCATCGGCCAACGGATCGCACGGGCCGCCCGGGCTACCGAATTGGCCGACGCGACAAACATCGGGATCAACGACGGCAGCGCGGCCTTCCAGACGGTGTTCCACGTCCACCTGCACGTGCTGCCCCGCCGCAACGGCGACAAGCTCTCGGTGGCCAAGGGGATGTTGCTGCGCCGCGACCCCGACCGCGAGGCCACCGGGCAGATCCTGCGCGACGCGCTGGCACGCATCGACGCCAGTCAGTAGAACTGAGTTCATGAGCAACCTCACCACTCTGGAGCGGATCTTTCTGGCTCCGCTGCTGCGCGTTCACGACTCGCTCTACCGAAAAACCGACGGCCGGATCGGCCACCACATACCCGGCATGCCGGACAGCCTGCTGCTGCACACGATCGGCGCCAAGACCGGCCAGCAGCGCTCCTCCACCCTGAGCTATGCCAAGGACGGTGACTCGTACCTGGTCGTCGCGTCCTACGGGGGTAGCGACAGTGCCCCCGGCTGGTATCACAACCTGCGCAAGCGCCCCGAGTGCGAAATCAACGTCGGCTCGAAGCGCTTCGCGGTGACCGCGCGCAGCATCGGCCCGGATGACCCCGACTACGCGCGGCTGTGGCAGATCGTCAACAAGAACAACGCCAACCGGTACGAGGGCTATCAGGGCCGGACGTCGCGGCCGATCCCGATCGTCGCGTTAACGCCTACCAAATAGCACTAACCTGCACAAAAGCACCAGCTAACCCATCTGGGACGTTTATTCTGCCCTAGCACTGGTGAAGCCTCCATGCGTTCACCCCGGGGGGGAACTGATCGGCTGGAGCGGCAATGAAGCGCTGGACGGGGATCCCGTGGCAGCGATTCGGGCTGTCCGCGCGCCTCGGTTGGCTCGTCGTCGCGGGATACGGCTGCGCCGGCCTGCTGATCGTCATCGCGGATGTCCGGAACCTGGAAGGCGCCTACGCGACCCGCCCGGTCGACGAAATCGCGTTGGCGGGAAGTCTGCTGTTCGGTTCGGCATGTTGTCTGCGGGCGGCGCGCTTCGCCGATGGGCGTCGCAGACTCGGCTGGCTGGCCATGGTGGCGGCCCAGCTGGGGTGGGCGATCGGTGAGCTCATCTGGGCGTTCTACGACGTGCGCTCACAGCTGGATCACGCGTCGCACCCGGCGGCCGCGGAGATCGTGCTGCTGTTGTGGCCATTCGGCGCCATGACGTCCTTGGTGGCGCTGTCCAACGTGTCTCGGCACAGTTCGCGGCGGCTGGTGCTCGACGGCCTGATCCTGGTCACCTCGCTGCTCGTGGTGTCGTGGGTCTTGGTGCTGGAAAAGCAGCTGCGTGACACCACCGGCTCCCGGACCGCGACGGTCGCACAGGTGGTCAACGACGGCATCCTGCTGACGACGGCGATCCTGATGCTGTCCCGGGGCCGCCCCGGTGAGCGACCAAGCCGCAGCCTGGTGGCCGCCGGCATCGCGGTGATCAGCATCGCCGACATCACGATGGTGTTCGACACCGGGATAGGCAGCTATCACGTCAGCGATCTGGGCGACCTGGGCCGAGTGGCCGGACTGTGCATGATCACGCTCGGCGCCTTGGCCAGCGTCCATGAGACCACTCAAGTCTCGGCGTCGCGCAGCGAGGTGTTGTCACGCGCCCTGCTGTGGTTGCCCTACCTGCCGCTCGCGCTGGCCGCGGTCGTCGGATTCGGCTCCATAGTCCGGACTCAGCACGGGGTGTTGACCGCTCTGCTGGGCATTCTCGTCGGCGCGGTGCTCGTTCGGCAATTCATCGCGCTCACCGAAAACCAGGACCTGCTGTCGGCGGTCGCACGGGAAGCGTTTCGGGACAGCCTGACCGGCCTGGCGAATCGACCGCATTTCCTGCATCGACTGGAAGACGCCGTCGCGGCTCGAAATGAAGACGGCGCGCCGATAGCGGTGCTGTGCCTCGACCTGGACAACTTCAAGGCGGTCAACGACGGCCTGGGGCACCCGGCGGGCGATGAGCTTCTCATTCGGGTAGCCGGGCGGCTCACCGCCGCCCTGCACGAAAAGGGACTGATCGCCCGCCTCGGCGGTGACGAATTCGCGGTGCTGCTCGAAGGTTCCGTCGAAGAGTCCCAGGCCGCCGCGCAAGACGTGCTCGAGGCGTTCAGCGCCCCGATCGTGATCGACGGCGTGCCCGTCGCGGTGCGGCCCAGCATCGGCTTCACCGTGGCCACGGCCGCGTCGACGTGCACCGTCGACCAGCTACTCCGGCACGCCGACCTGGCCATGTACACCGCGAAACGGGAAGGCGGGCACTGCGTCCGCAGCTTTGTGCCCGACATCCCGTTCTCCTACACATTCCCGCGGTCCACCGAGTCGGCGGTATCGGCGGCCTCGGCGTTGCCGGCCAAACTGGCGGACTGGGTGCCCGTTTCGGCCGCCGTATCGGGGCCCTCCAGCTCATCGCGCGCCGCGCGGGCAGAACCGAACGCATCGAAGCAGCCCGTGGCGCCGGAGCCGTCCGACACGCCACAATGGGGACCGTTGCCAGTCCGAATCGCTATGGCATTCCTGGCAATTGGTGTGATCACTTTTACCGCGACCAGCCTGGCCGGGCTCAACGCCAAAGACACCGCCTTCACCAATATCCTGTATGCGGCGCTGAACCTGTTGGCGGCCATCCTCATTGGAGCGCGTGCCTATCGCGTCGGTGCCGATCGATTGGCCTGGTCGCTGATTGCGCTCGGTATGGCAAGCTCGGCCGTCGGCGACGTTGTCTACCTCTTGCAGGTGCCCGACGGCCAGTCCCCGTCGGTGGCCGACACCGAGTATCTGGCGTTCTACCCATTCGTCTATCTCGGGCTACTGCTGCTCGTGCGGGCACGCCTGGCCGCCGTACCGATCCCGATCCGGCTCGATCCGCTGGTATGCGGTTTGGCCATGGCCGCACTGGGTGTGGCGCTACGGGCCGGACCCTTCCACGCGGCGGCGACCCGGGCGCCGGACACCGTCTTGGTAGGACTGCTGTACCCGTGGGGAGACCTGGTGCTGGCGGCCCTGGCCGCGGGCATGCTGCCAGTGGTGGGTTGGCGCAACGAATTCCGCTGGCTCTTGCTGGTGGCAGGGCTGGTGGGGTTCGCGCTCGCGGACACGGTTTATCTCTTCGAGACGGCCGCGGGTTCCTACCGGGTCGGCACCACGCTGGATGCCGCCTGGCCCGCGGCGTCGCTACTGGTGACCATGGCCAGCTGGGCGCCCGCCTCGTCGGTACCGCCGGCACTCAAGCGCGGATTCGGCTCCTACGCCGTGCCGGTGGCCTGTACGGCGGTGGCGCTAGGTGTAATCATCCTGGACGAAAACTCGCGACTCGCAACGGCTTTGGCGGCGTTGAGCCTCGTTACGGCGGCCGTGCGGTTCTCGCTGACATTGCGTGACGTCAGCATGATGGCCGAAAGCTACAAACACGCCATGACCGATGAGTTGACGACGTTGCCCAACCGGCGGTCACTGGCCACCGCGCTGATGTCGATGTCCGACTCCCCGTCGACAGAGCTCGATCCGGCACTCAAGACCCCGTCGCGTAAGGCGTTGCTGTTGGTGAAGCTGTATGAGATCGACGAGATCAGCGACTCACTCGGGCGCCATTTCGGGGCTGAGCTATTGCGCCATATCGCCGACCGGCTTGCGACCACCGTGCGCCGCGAGGATCTGCTGGCGCGCGTGACCGATGACGAATTCGCGATCCTGCTGACCGAGGGATCCGACCTGACCGGCGCCCGGGCCCAGGCGGGCCGCTTGCTCGAATCCCTCAGTGAGCCATTCGCATTGGACGCCATCACGGTGCGAGTCGATGCGCGCATCGCCATCGCGCTGTGCCCGGACCATTGCGAGCATCCCCAGGATCTGCTGAGTCGAGCCGAGGCGGCGATGCCGCACGCCAAATCCGCTCTGGGCAAGATCGCGGTCTACGATTCGGCGTTCGAGTTGTACCGCGACACCGACCCCAACCTCATCGAGGAATTGCGCGCCGCGCTGTTCGAGGGTGAGGAGCCGACGCTGTACTACCAGCCCAAGATCAACACCAGCGACGGAAGCGTACACAGCGTCGAGGCACTGCTGCGGTGGGACCACCCGACCCGCGGAGTGCTGCTGCCCGAAGAATTCCTGCCCGCCGCCGAACGGGCCGGTTTGATGCGCAAGATCGCGGACCGCACACTCAAACTCGCTCTCTCACAGATCCAGTACTGGCGCGAAAAGGGTGTCACATCGTCGGTCGCGGTGAACCTGGCGACGACCAACCTGCTCGACCTCGAACTCGTCGGCTCGATCGAAAGGCTGCTGTGGGCGCGCGGTTTGCCCGCCGACGCCCTGATCGTCGAGATCACCGAAAGCGCCCTGGTCGACTCGGCGCGGTCGCGTAACACCGTGGCCGAGTTGCAGCGGCTGGGGGTGCGCATCTCGCTGGACGACTACGGCACCGGCTGGTCGTCGTTGGCGCGCTTGCAGGATGTCTCGGTCGACGAATTGAAGCTCGACCGCATTTTCGTGGCGCGACTGGCTCAAGACGCGCGTTCGGTCGCCATCGTGCGGTCGACGGTGGCGCTGGCGGACAGCCTGGGCGCGGACCTGGTGGCCGAAGGAGTCGAAGACGAGGTCACGTTGAGCGCACTGCAGCGATTCGGCTGCACGATCACCCAGGGGTTCGTGCACACACCGCCGTTGCCGCCGGCCGAGCTCGAGGAATGGATCAGTCGCCATGTGCCCCAACATAATCCGAGAAGCTCGGAGCAGGCCGGCGTAGCCGACTAGAACAGTTCCTTGGCCAACAGCTCCAGCGTTGCCACCCGGCCCGGCGCGGTGGCCGGGTCGGTGCCGCGCCGGGCCGACGCGACGGGGTTCACCATCACCTCGTCGACCCCGAACCGCCCGGCCAGCGCTCGCACCTGCTCGGCGGCTTGGGCTGCAGTACCCAGGACGGCACGCGCCAGCCCGCTGTCCACGATGTGCTGTTGAGCCGGCGTCAGTTCGGCCACTTGCGCCTCCTCGACCAGCGGGACCGGGCCCAGCGGCTGTCCAGTCCGCAGCCGAGCCATCATCTGCAAGTTGGGCAACATCAATGCCGTTGCCTCTTCCCGTGTTTCGGCCACCGCGGCGTTCACCGTCAAGAACGTCACGGGCTCGGCGGTCAGTGCGCTGGGCTTAAATCGCGTGCGGTAGATGTCGAGCGCCTCTTCGGTTCCGTTGCCGGAGAAGTGATGTGCGAACACATACGGCAGTCCCTTGGCCGCCGCCAGACGCGCCGAGTACATCGACGAGCCCAACAGCCACAACCGCGGTTCACTGGCCGCGGCCGGAGTGGCCTTGAGCCGGTAGTCGCCGGAGCGCAACGGAACCACCACGCCGCGCGCACTCATCAACGCCGCGACGTCATCGAGGTATTCGGGAAAGTTCTCGATGTCGCGATCTTGCTCGGCCGCTGAGCGGGCACCGCGCAACGCATACGACGTCACCGGGTCGGAGCCGGGCGCCCGCCCGATGCCCAGGTCGATTCGGCCCGGCGCGGCGGCTTCCAGCAGGGCGAACTGCTCGGCGACGGCCAGCGGCGCGTGGTTGGGCAGCATGACTCCGCCGGATCCCAGCCGCACCAGCGAGGTCTGGGCCGCCAGGTAGGCGAGCAGCACCGGCGGGCTGGTCGCGCCGACCGATGCCATGTTGTGATGCTCGGCGACCCAGTAGCGGGTGAAGCCCAATTGGTCGGCGCTGTGCGCCAGCTGCACGGTAGCGGCCAGCGCGTCGCCGGTGGACTGGTCGGTGCGTACCGGGACGAGATCGAGGACGGAAAGTCGCACGATGGCCTCAACGCATTCGGCGCGGGGTTCGTTCCCGGCTAGTAGTTGCTCGGCGTAATCGAATTCACGACCGCCTCGAACTGCTCCTGAGAGATCGGGGCCCCGCCTGGGATGTTGTCGGTGGCCAGGAACTGGGTGCGCTCGGTATAGCCGTGAAAGCGCTTGAAGTAGTTGGTGAAGCCGACGCCGTGGTCGACCCAGTCGCCCCCGCTGACGCGCTTGAGCTCGCCGGCCAGGATGTAGGCGCCCAGCAGCGCGACACTGGTCCCCTGGCCCGACAGCGGCGAGCAGCAGTACGCCGCGTCGCCCACCAGAGCCACCCGCCCGATCGACCAGTGATCCATCACGATCTGCGCCATCTCGTCGAAGTAGAAGTCCGGGGCTTCGCGCATGTACTTCAGCAGTTGCGGGCGTACCCAGCCGTCGCCGGCCATGCGCTTTTCGACCTCGGCGAATTGGGCTTCGATGTCGCGGTAGTCCAGACGCAGTTCGGTGTCCATGAAGCCCAGCATGGCGCGCGCCTCGGTGTTGTTGCGGGCGCTGTAGACACCGGCCATCGTGGTGTCGCCGTAGTGCCACATCTGCCAGAAGTCCAGATTCAGGAAATTGGGCACGGTGAAGATCGCGGCGTGCGTGCCCAGCCGCTTGATGAATCGCTCCTCGGGACCGAAAACCAGTCGGCGCACATTGGAATGCAGGCCGTCGGCGCCGATCACCAGGTCGAAGCTGCGCGCCGGCGCACGTTCGAACGTCACATCGACGGCAAGGCCGCGGTTCTGCAGATCGGTGATGCTGTCGTCGAAGAGGTACTCGGTCGCGGGCTGCGTTGTCTCGTAAAGCAACTCGACCAAATCGTCGCGCAGCAGCTCGATGTCCGGATTGTCTATGGGGCCACCGGTCGGCGTCGATTCGGTGTCGCGGGACAGCTCGTTGCCGTCGCGGTCGACGACCGAGGAGCCGCGAATGCCCGTCTTGCGATCTGCGGCGGCGGCCAGCAGGCCCATGCGGTCCAGCACCGTCAGCGCCGGACCGCGCACATCGATGGCCTGCCCGCCCGGGCGCAGACCTGGGTGGCGCTCCACAACGGTCACCGAATAGCCATGCCGCCCAAGCCAATACGCCAACGTTGTACCGGCGACGCTGGCCCCGGAAATCAGTACTTCAAACATAGAAGGTCACTTAATCCCTGCCAGCTTCTTGGCTTCGATGAAGATGTCGTCAAGCATTGCCGGAGTCAGCCTACCGGTGAACATGTTTTGCTGGCTGGGGTGGTAGCAACCCAACAAACGCACGCCCGACGGTAACTCGGCGACCGCGCCGTGGCCGAAGCGCGGCTTTGGCGTTGATCGCATCGCGGTTATCCCAGGCAGCCGCAGCGCGATCTGCCAGCCGAACGCGCCGAGGGCGACGATGGTGCGCACGTGCTCGGCCACCAACCGCCATTCGGCTTCCAGCCAGGGCCAACACGTGTCACGCTCGGCCGGGGTGGGGGCGTTGGCCGGCGGCGCGCATCGGACCGGGGCGGAAATGCGAATCTGGTTGGTGTGCAACCCGTCTGCGGCGTCCACGCTGATCGGCTGGTTCACCAGCCCGGCCCGATACAGGGCGGCGTACAGCTGGTCGCCGGAGCGGTCGCCGGTGAACATCCGCCCGGTGCGGTTGGCGCCGTGCGCGGCCGGGGCCAGCCCGACGATGAAGATTCGCGGCCGTAGCGATCCCCATCCCGGCACCGGCCGGCCCCAATACGGCTGGTCGGCGAACGCGCGTCGTTTGGCCACGGCGACCTCCTCACGCCAGGCCACCAGACGCGGGCAGGCGCGGCAGACGCTGACCACGGCGTCCAGCTCCGCAACCGAGCGGGCCGCACCGGCCAGCGCCCGGACCTGCGCCGCGTCGGCGGCCTGCGGGGTCCCCGGTTCGGCCGGATCGCCGGGCCATCCGGTGCCGGGCAGCACCGGCGAATCAAAGGCCAATCCGGTATTCGGATGAACAAGCACATGAACATCCTGCATTCAGCCGATAGTGAGCACGAAATTCGGTGGCTGCCGCGATCGCTTTGGGGTTAGATTTTCCCGGCGATATTTATGACACATTCCAGCCGCGGTCCGGCGCTTCTGATTCTGTTCGCCACGCTGGTGGCGACCGCGGGTACCGGCATTTCGCTGGTCGCTTTCCCCTGGCTGGCGCTGCAGCATCGGGAGAGCGCGGGTGACGCGTCGATCGTGGCCGCGGCGATGACGGTGCCCCTGGTGCTCTCCACACTGGTCGCCGGTACCGCGGTCGACTTTTTCGGGCGCCGGCGCATTTCGCTGGTCTCCGATTGGCTGTCCGGCATGGCGGTGGCCTCGGTTCCGGTGATCGCCTGGGTATTCGGGGCGGATGCGCTCAACGTCGCCGAGCTGGCCGTGTTGGCGTTTCTTTCGGCCGGATTCGACCCCGCCGGGACGACGGCGCGCCAGTCGATGCTGCCCGAGGCCGCCGCGCGCGCGAACTGGTCGCTGGACCGCACCAACAGCGTGTACGAGGCGATTCTCAATCTGGCTTACATCGTGGGTCCGGGTATCGGCGGTTTAATGATCGCCACGGTCGGCGGCGTCAACACGATGTGGATCACGGCGGGCTGTTTTGGGTTGTCGTTCCTCGCAATTGGGGTGCTGCGGCTAGAGGGCATCGGCAAGCCGCACCACGCCACCCGGCCCGACGGGTTGGTGTCCGGCGTCGCCGAGGGTTTGCGGTTCGTCTGGAACATGCGCGTGCTGCGCACGCTCGCGTTGGTCGATCTGGTTGTCACGGCGCTGTATCTGCCGATGGAAAGCGTGCTGTTTCCCAAGTACTTCAGCGATCGTCACGAACCCGCGGAGTTGGGCTGGGCGCTGATGGCGCTCGGGGCCGGCGGCGTGGCGGGTGCGCTCGGCTATGCCGTGCTGTCGAAATACCTGCGCCGGCGCACGGCCGTGCTGACCGCGACGCTGACGTTCGGTGCCGCGTCGGTCGGGATCGCGTTCCTGCCGCCGCTGCCGGTGATCCTGGTGCTGTGCGCGCTGACCGGCTTGGTCTACGGGCCCATCCAGCCGATCTACAACTACGTGATGCAGACCCGGGCGCCGCACCATCTGCGCGGTCGGGTGGTCGGGGTGATGACGGGGCTGACCTTCGCCGCGGGCCCACTGGGCTTGCTGGTGGCCGGTCCGCTGGCCGACGCCGCCGGGCTGCGGGTCACGTTCCTGGCGTTGGCGGTGCCCATCATCGTGGTCGGCCTGATCGCCTGCGCGCTGCCGTCACTGCGCGAACTCGATCGCGCGCCGGAGTTTGCTGAGGATTCCGCGCCGTAAAATCGGCACGTGAGCACCACAGTCAATGAAGACATGCTGGCCGGCCTGATCGCCGATCTACCGGACGGGATGGTGGTCACCGACCCGACCATCACCGATGGCTATCGCCACGACCGCGCCTTCGATCCGTCAGCCGGCACGCCGCTGGCCGTGGTCCGGGTGCGCTGCACCGAAGACGTGCAGAAAGTGTTGCGCTGGGCCACCGCCCACCGGGTGCCCGTCGTGCCGCGCGGGGCCGGCACCGGCTTGTCGGGCGGCGCGACGGCGCTGGCCAACGGGATCGTGCTGTCGACCGAGAAGATGCGCGACATCACCATCGACCCGGTCACCCGGACCGCGGTATGCCAGCCCGGGCTGCTCAACGCCGAGGTGAAGAAGGCCGTCGCCGAGCACGGCCTGTGGTATCCGCCGGACCCGTCGTCGTACGAAATCTGCAGCATCGGCGGCAATATCGCCACCAACGCCGGCGGCCTGTGCTGCGTGAAATACGGCGTCACCACCGACTACGTGCTGGGCATGCAGGTGGTGCTGGCCGACGGCACCGCGGTGCGGCTAGGTGGTCCGCGGTTGAAGGACGTCGCGGGGCTGTCGCTGACCAAGCTCTTCGTCGGCAGTGAAGGCACGCTGGGCGTCGTCACGGAGGTGACGCTGCGGCTGCTGCCCGCGCAGAACACCTCGAGCGTCGTGGTGGCCAGCTTCGCCTCGGTGGAGTCGGCCGTCGACGCGGTGCTGGGCGTCACGTCGCGGCTGCGGCCCGCGATGCTGGAGTTCATGGATTCGGCGGCGATCAACGCCGTCGAGGACATCCTGCGTATGGACCTGGACCGTGGGGCCGCCGCAATGTTGGTGGCCGGCTCCGACGAGCGCGGCGGCGCCGGCGGCCAGGACGCCGAACTGATCGCCTCGATATTCGCCGAGAACAAGGCAACGGACGTTTTCACTACCGACGATCCGGCCGAGGGCGAGGCGTTTGTCGCCGCGCGCCGGTTCTGCATCCCGGCCGTCGAAGCCAAGGGTTCGCTGCTGCTCGAAGACGTCGGGGTGCCGCTTCCCGCGCTGGGCAAGCTGGTGACCGGGATTGCCCACATCGCCGCGCAGCGCGACCTGATGATCTCGGTGATCGCCCACGCCGGCGACGGCAACACTCACCCGCTGATCGTGTTCGACCCCGCCGACGCCGCGATGGCCGCGCGCGCCCAGCTCGCGTTCGGCGAAATCATGGATCTGGCAGTCGGATTGGGCGGCACCATCACCGGCGAGCACGGGGTGGGCCGGCTGAAGCGGCCCTGGCTGGACGGCTACCTCGGGCCCGAGGTGATGGCGCTCAACCAGCGCATCAAGCAAGCCTTGGATCCGCTCGGCATCCTCAACCCCGGCGCCGCGATCTAGTTCTACGGGTCGGCGTGCGGCGGCGGGTTGGCGGTGTGCCCTGCTGTGTACTGACGAGCGCCCGGCTGGCCGGGCTCACGATGTCGAGCAAGGTTGACAACCTGCGCCAATTGTCGTACGAATGAGACATGGCAGCGGTTATGTCTCACAACGCACCGGCCATGTTCGCGCTCGCCAACGCCGACACCTGGCCAAATCCATGGCCGATGTACCGCGCGCTGCGCGACCACGACCCGGTGCATCACGTGGTGCCCCCCAAACATCCCGAGCAGGATTACTACGTATTGTCCCGGCATGCCGACGTGTGGGCTGCCGCCCGCGACCACGAGACCTTCTCCTCGGCCCAGGGTCTAACGGTCAACTACGACGACCTCAAACTGATTGGACTGCAAGACAATCCGCCGTTCGTGATGCAGGACCCGCCGGTCCACACCGAGTTTCGCAAGTTGGTGTCGCGCGGGTTCACGCCTCGCCAGGTGGAGGCAGTCGAGCCCAAGGTCCGGCAATTCGTCGTCGAGCGCCTCGAGGCGTTGCGCGCTAACGGCGGCGGCGACATCGTCACCGAGCTGTTCAAGCCGCTGCCGTCGATGGTGGTCGCGCATTATCTCGGTGTGCCCGAGGAGGATTGGGCCCAGTTCGACGGCTGGACGCAGGCCATCGTCGCGGCCAATACCGCCGACGGCGGCGTCGCGGGGGCACTGGAAACGGTCGGCGACGCCGTCGGATCGATGATGGCCTACTTCACCGGGCTGATCGAGCGCCGCCGGACCGAGTCGGGCGACGACACCATCTCGCACCTGGTCGCTGCCGGCGTGGGAGCCGACGGCGACATCTCGGGCACACTGTCGATTCTGGCGTTCACCTTTACGATGGTCACCGGCGGCAACGACACCGTGACCGGCATGCTCGGCGGTTCGATGCCGTTGCTGCACCAGCGGCCCGATCAGCGAAAGATGTTGGTGGACAACCCCGAACTCATCACCGATGCCGTCGAGGAGCTGTTGCGGCTGACCTCGCCGGTGCAGGGGTTGGCCCGCACCACCACTTGCGACGTGGCGATCGGCGACACCACCATCGCGGCCGGTCGCCGGGTGCTGCTCCTCTACGGCTCGGCGAACCGCGACGAACGTCAATACGGGCCGGACGCCGGCGAGCTCGACGTCACCCGCTGCCCGCGCAATATCCTGACCTTCAGCCACGGCGCCCACCACTGCCTGGGTGCGGCGGCGGCCAGGATGCAGTCGCGGGTCACCCTGACCGAATTGCTGGGCCGGTGCCCGGATTTCGACGTCGACGAGAATTCGATCGAGTGGGCGGGCGGCAGCTACGTGCGGCGGCCGGTGTCGGTGCCGATCACCATGAAGTCCTGATGCCCGGTAACGACTGGCTTGCCTCGAGCCGCAGCGAGGCGGCAGTGGACCGCATCCTCGACGCAGCCGGGCAGCTCTACACCCAACGTGACTCGAACTCGATCGGCATGAACGAAATCGCAAGGGCCGCAGGCTGTTCCCGCGCGACGCTGTACCGGTACTTCGACAACCGGGAGGCGCTGCGCACCGCCTACATCCACCGCGAGACGCACCGGCTGGGCCGCGACATCATTGACCGGACCGGCGGCATCGAAGACCCCCGCGAAAAGCTGGTGGTGAGCATTCTCGTCACGCTGGGCATGGTTCGTGAGAGCCCGGCGCTGGCGTCGTGGTTCGCCACCACCCGGCCGCCGGTCGGTGGCGAGCTGGCCGGACAATCCGACGTGATCGCGGCCCTGGCGGCGGCGTTCCTGCGATCGCTGGGACCCGATGATCCCGCCGCGATCGAACGCCGAGCCCGTTGGACGGTGCGGGTGATCGTCTCGCTGCTGACCTATCCGGGACGCGACGCGCACGACGAGCGGGCGATGATCGAGGAATTCGTCGTCCCGATCATCACGCCGGTTCCCACCCGCTAGGCGCGTACCCGGGTGAGGCGGTGCAGCAGCCACGCCAGCGGGATCGTCACCACCAGCGTCGCGACGAACAGGTACAGCATCGGCCCGGTGTAGACGTGGGCGCGCACGATGTAGACCATGGTGAACTCCATGGTCACCAGGTGGATCAGGAAGATCTCGTAGGAGATTTCGCCGAGCCACACCATCGGCCGGCTGGCCAGCAGCTGCCAGTACCAGCCGTAGCCCTCGAGGGCCAGCGGGGCCACCGCCAGGGTGGCGATCACCGCGTAGAACACCGTCTTCACGACCGCCTCCGGCGTCGACGCCGGCGACGTGGTGGGCGCACCGCCGATCGGGGTCGCGACGATGAAATAGCAGATGGCCGCCAACGGGATGGCCGCGAATGCGTAACAGCGCACTCCCATTGCCTGCAGCACCGCCAGCAACATGCCACCCAGAAACCACGCCAGATAGGTCGGTAGCCACAGCCGGGCGCCATCGGCGAACCAATGATCGGTGTGCACCAATACCACCCAGATCGGGCTGATCAACGACAGCGTCAACAGCGTGCCGACCAGCAACCGTGGGCGCCAGCGCCGCCGGCAGATCACCACCAACAGCAGGTAGGCCAGAAACGGCAGCATGACGTAGAAGGACGCCTCAACCGCGAGGCTCCACATCTGGGTCAGGCCCTGATGCAGATACTTGCCGAGGTAGCCGTCGGTGTAGATCTGCGTCAACGTGAGATTGCGGATCAGCCCATGCCAGGAATGTCCGGGGTTAGGTCCGGCATCGCGGAAGTGGTACAGCACGTACGCGAACAGCACGGTGATGACGTAGGCCGGCATGATGCGCCGAACCCGGTGCCACGCATAGCGACTCACCGAGGGTGACGCTCCACCGGTGACGGCGGCCTTCACCCAGGGACGGAACAGCAGAAAGCCGGACAGCACGAAGAAGATCGGCACGCCGATCTCCATCCGGGCACCGACCAGGCCCCAATAGCCGTGCGTGTACTTACCGGTGGTGTAGGCGGCGTGGGTGCCGACGACCAGAATCGCGGCGACCGCGCGGATACCGGTCAGGGAGGCGACCCGGTCGACGTGCGCGACAGCCTCGAGTCCGCCTTGGGCGTCCCGTTCGTCGGACAGGGTCATCCGGCGTCGTTTCTGCGCGGCTTGGGCCCACCGCGCCGGGGCTTATCCGAGGACTTGCCGGACGAGCGGTCCGGCTTCAGGTCGATCAACACACCCGAGATACGAGTTTTCTCAAGCTTTTTCAGCGTCGCCGCCGGCAGCTTGACGGGCAACTCCACCAGCGAGAAGTCGGGCCCGATGGCGATGTGGCCGAAATCGCTGCGGTGCAGGCCGCCTTCGTTGGCGATAGCGCCGACGATCGCCCCTGGCCCGATCTTGTGCCGCTTGCCGACCGCGATCCGGTAGGTCTGGAACGACCTTGTGCCCCTTGGCTTTTCGGGACGTTCCCGACGCTCGTCGTCGCGCTCGGGCCGCTCGCGGCGCTGTCGCGGCGGTTCCGGCACCATCAAGAACTCTTCGCCGTCCCGGGACTGCACCGCCAACGCCGCGGCGATGTCGGCCATCGGGACATCGTGCTCTCGCTCGTAGTCCTGCACCAGCTTGCGGAACAGGTCGAGGCCCGGATTGCCCAGCGCGGCGGTGATGGAGTCGGCGAATTTCGACACCCGCTGCGTGTTGACGTCTTCGACGGTGGGCAGTTCGGACTCGGTCAGCGATTGACGAGTGGCCTTCTCAATCGACTTGAGCAGATGGCGTTCCCGCGGGGAAACGAACAGCAGTGCGGTGCCCGAACGTCCGGCCCGGCCGGTGCGTCCGATGCGGTGGACGTAGGACTCGGTGTCGTGCGGGATGTCGTAGTTCAGCACGTGCGAGATGCGCTCCACGTCCAGGCCTCGGGCCGCCACATCGGTGGCGACCAGGATGTCGATGCTGCCGTCCTTCAGCGCGGCGACGGTCCGCTCGCGCTGGGCCTGGGCGATGTCGCCGTTGATGGCGGCCGCGGAAAAGCCTCGGGCCCGCAGCTTCTCGGCCACCTCTTCGGTCGCCTGCTTGGTGCGCACGAAGACGATCATCGCCTCGAACGGCTCGACTTCCAGAATTCGGGTCAGCGCGTCCATCTTGCGCGGCCCGGCGACCTGAATGTAGCGCTGCGAAATGTTCTCGGCGGTAGCGGTTTTCGCTTTCGACGTAACTTCGAACGGGTCGTGCAGATATTTGTTGGTGATCTTGCGGATCGCCGGTGGCATGGTCGCCGAGAAAAGAGCAACCTGCTTGTATTCCGGAGTTTCGCTCAGGATGCGGTCGACTTCCTCGGCGAAACCCATCGTGAGCATCTCGTCGGCCTCGTCGAGCACCAGGTAGTCCACCCGGGACAGGTCCAGCGTTCCGCGTTCGAGGTGGTCGATGACGCGGCCCGGGGTGCCGACCACCACCTGGGCACCCCGGCGCAGCCCGGCCAGCTGCACGCCGTAGGACGCCCCGCCGTAGATCGGGAGCACGTTGAGCTGCGGCAGGTGGGCGCCGTATCGGCTGAACGCCTCGGCCACCTGCAGGGCCAGTTCGCGGGTGGGCGCCAGGACAAGGGCCTGGGTTGCTTTGCTGGTGACGTCGATTTTGGACAGGATCGGGGTGGCGAAGGCCGCCGTTTTACCGGTGCCGGTCTGCGCCAGGCCGACCACGTCCGAACCCGCCATCAGTGCCGGAATGGTCGCCGCCTGGATTCCGGTCGGCGACTCGTAGCCGACGTCGGCGAGCGCCCGCACGACGTCGGGATGAATCTGCAGGTCGGCGAACGAAGTAGCGGCCGCTTCAGGCGTGCCGTCGGGGACTGTCATCGTGGGAAGAAGTTTAGTGGTGACCGCGAGCACAGCGCAGCTGGGCGCGTGGGTCGTGAAATCGACCGGGCGCCGCGGCGCGCGGCATGCCTGTCACACCGGCGCACGCGATGCCGGTACGGTTGCGCGATGTGTGGTGCCTACCGTGTCGTGTCGAACCACTGACCGTCGGCGTCCTGCTCGCCGTGACGTTGTCCGGCTGCGGTTCGGGAGATTCGACGGTGGCCAAGACGCCGCAGGCCACCACGTCGACCGCGTCGATCACCGCACCCGCCACACCCAAGCCGACCGAAATCGCATCGCCGGGTTCCAGCGCGCCGGCCGATCCCTGCGCGGTCAACCTGACCTCGCCCACGATCGCGAAGGTGGTCTCCGAGTTGCCCCGCGATCCGCGCAGTCAGCAGGCCTGGAACCCGGAACCGCTGGCCGGTAACTACCACCAGTGCGCACAGCTTTCTGCGGTGATCATCAAGGCCAACACGAACGCGGTCAACGCGACCACCCGGGCGGTGCTGTTTCATCTCGGCCAGTTCATCCCGCAGGGGGTGCCCGACACCTACGGGTTCAACGGCATCGACGCGGCGCAAACCACCGGCGACACGGTCGCGTTGACCTATCCCAGCGGTATCACCGGCCTGAACACCAACGTCCGATTCCATTGGAACGGCAACGCCGTCGAGCTGATCGGCAACGGCCCCGGGCACTGACCCGGCACACCTTCGCCACCCGCATCGCTGTCGGCCGCCTCACCTACAGTGGCTGCTGTGTTCGTCACCGACGACAGCATCGTGTACAGCGCGTCGGACCTGGCCGCGGCCGCCCGATGCGAGTACGCGCTGCTCCGGAATTTCGACGCGAAGCTGGGCCGGGGTCCCGCCGTCGACGTCGAGGACGAGTTGCTGGCGCGCACCGCCGCCCTTGGTGACGACCACGAGCGACGCGAACTCGACCGGCTGCGCGACGAGTTCGCCGACGGCGTCGCGGTTATCGGGCGTCCGGCATACACGCTGGCCGGTCTGACCGCCGCCGCCGAGGCGACCCGGCGCGCGATCGCCAACCACGCCCCGGTGGTCTATCAAGCCGCGATGTTCGACGGCCGCTTCGTCGGGTTCGCCGACTTCCTGGTCGCCGACGGTGCGCGGTACCGGCTCGTCGACACCAAGCTGGCCCGCTCCCCCAAGGTCACCGCGTTGCTGCAGCTGGCGGCCTATGCCGACGCGCTGACCCAGATGGGCGTGGCGGTCGCGGACGAGGCGGAACTGCGGCTGGGCGACGGCACGGTGGTGCGCTACCGGGTCTGCGATCTGATCCCGGTCTTTCGTTCCCAGCGCGTGCTGTTGCAGCGGCTGCTCGACCAGCACCACGCCGGCGGAGCCGCGGTGCGCTGGGAGGACGAGGGCGTGCGGGCGTGTTTTCGCTGTCCGCTGTGCGTCGAGCAGGTGCAGGCAACCGATGATCTGCTGCTGGTGGCCGGCATGCGTGTCAGCCAGCGGGACAGGCTGATCGATGCCGGGATCACCACGGTCGCCGACCTGGCCCGGCACTGCGGGCCGGTGCCCGACCTGGCTCCCAGCGCGGTGGCCAAGCTGACTGCCCAAGCGAAACTACAAATGCGGCAACGCGATACCGGAATCGCTCAGTTCGAGGTCGTCGATCCGCAGCCGCTGACACTGTTGCCGGAGCCCGACGCCGGTGATCTGTTCTTCGACTTCGAGGGCGACCCGCTGTGGACCGCTGACGGCCAGGATTGGGGCCTGGAGTACCTGTTCGGCGTGCTGGATGCCGCGGGGAAATTCAGCCCGCTGTGGGCGCACAACCGGGTCGACGAGCGCAAGGCTCTGATCGATTTCCTGACGATGGTGAAAAAGCGCCGCAAGCGCCGGCCCAACATGCACATCTACCATTACGCGCCGTACGAGAAGACCGCGCTGTTGCGGCTGGCCGGACGCTACGGCGTCGGCGAGGACGACGTCGACGACCTGTTACGCAGCGGGACGCTGGTGGACCTGTACCCGTTGGTGCGCAAGAGCATTCGATGCGGTGCTGAGTCGTTCAGCCTCAAGGCCCTCGAGCCGCTGTACATGGGGGCACAGCTGCGCTCGGGCGACGTGACGACCGCCGCCGACTCGATCACCTCCTACGCCAAGTCCTGCGAGCTGCGCGACACCGGCCGCACCGACGAGGCCGAGACCGTGCTCAAGGAGATCGAAGACTACAACCACTACGACTGCCGGTCGACGCAGGAGCTGCGCAACTGGCTGCTGGTGCGTGCATGGGAATCCGGCGTCACACCCGTTGGTGCTCAACCGGTTTCCGGCGGCAACGCCGTCGAGGACCACGACGAGCTGGCGACCGCGCTGGCGGCGTTCACCGGGGACGTTGCCGTCGGCGACCGCACGCCGGAACAGATCGCCGTCGCACTGGTGGGCGCGGCGCGCGGCTACCACCGGCGCGAGGACAAACCGTTCTGGTGGGCACATTTCGACCGGCTGAACTTCCCGGTCGACGAATGGGCGGACAACACCGACGTATTCGTCGCCGACCCGGCACCGGGCAGCGTATCGGTCAGCGTGGAGTGGCATACCCCACGCAAGGCCCGCAAGCCGCAGCGACGGGTGAGGATGCGCGGCGAGCTGGCCCGCGGCGACCTGGTGCGCGACGTCTTCGCACTCTACGAGGCACCGGCGCCGCCGAGCATGACCGACAGTCCGGACCGGCGTGCGGCCGGACGGGCCACCGTCGTCGAGGCCGACGATCCGGCAGTGCCCACCGAAGTCGTCATCCTCGAACGAATAGGCAGTGATGGCAACGCTTTTCACCAACTACCCTTCGCCCTGACGCCCGGTCCGCCGCTGCCCACGACCGCGCTGCGCGAGTCGATCGAGTCCACCGCGATCGCGGTCGCGGCCGGCCTGCCGCAACTGCCCCGCACGGCGATGATCGACGTCCTGCTGCGCTCGGCACCCCGCACCAAGAACCCGCTGCCGCGCAGCACCGACACGATCGCCGACATCACCGCGGCGGCACTGGATCTCGAGTCGTCCTACCTTGCGGTACACGGGCCGCCGGGGACCGGAAAGACCTACACCGCGGCGGCGGTGATCACCCGCCTGGTCACCGAGCACGGCTGGCGCGTGGGCGTGGTCGCACAGTCGCACGCCACGGTGGAGAACCTGCTCGACGCCGTGATCGATGCCGGGCTGGCACCGAGCCGGGTCGCGAAGAAGAAGTACGACCACCACGCCCCGCGTTGGCAGGAAATCGATGGCAGCGAATACGGCGCATTCATCTCGGCCAATGCCGGATGCGTGATCGGTGGCACGGCTTGGGATTTCGCCAACGCCAATCGGGTGCTTCCGGGCAGCCTGGATCTCCTGGTGATCGACGAGGCGGGCCAGTTCTGCCTGGCCAACACGATCGCCGTGGCGCCGTCGGCACGCAACCTGCTGTTGCTCGGGGACCCCCAGCAGCTGCCCCAAGTCAGCCAGGGCACCCATCCCGAACCCGTCGACACGTCCGCCCTCGATTGGCTGGTCGACGGTCAGCGCACGTTGCCCGACGAGCGCGGTTACTTTCTGGACCTGTCCTACCGGATGCACCCGGCCGTTTGCGCCGCGGTCTCCGAGCTGTCGTACGAAGGCCGACTGCATTCGGTCACCGAGCGCACCGCCGCCCGCCGCCTCGACGGCTGCGTGCCCGGTGTGCATGTGATTTCCGTTCGCCACCAAGGCAATTCGATCGAAAGCCGCGAGGAGGCCGACGCGATCGTCGACCAGATCGGGCGCCTACTCGGGTCGTCGTGGAGCGACGAGCACGGCAGCCGGCCGCTGGCCGCCCCGGACGTGCTGGTGCTGGCACCGTACAACGCTCAGGTGGCACTGATGCGCCGGCGGCTGGCCTCCGTGGGCCTGGATGCGGTGCGGGTCGGGACCGTCGACAAGTTCCAGGGTGGACAGGCACCGGTGGTCTTCATCTCGATGACAGCATCGTCGGTCGACGAAGTGCCACGCGGAATCTCGTTCCTGCTCAATAGAAATCGGCTCAACGTCGCGGTCAGTCGGGCGCAGTACGCAGCGGTGATCGTGCGCTCGGAGCTGCTGACCGAATACCTGCCGACCACACCGGCCGGCCTGCTGGAGTTGGGCGGCTTTCTGGCGCTGACGGCGACCGGTGAAGCCTAGCTGCCCGAGGAATGCCGGCCGCGGCCGGTGGGATCGTCGTCCGGGCCGTAACGCTGCCCCCGCGGCGCCCGCAGAGAGCCGTCCACCCGCCGACCCGGCGACGGGGCGCTGCGATCGCTGCGGGTAGCCGGGCCGTGCCAGTGCGGCGGTAGCTCGACGATAGACCGGTACCTCTTTTCGCGATCGATGTGAGATCCGTTGTGGGCGAAGCCAATCGGCTTGGGTCGCGACGGTGGATCGTCGCGACTGCGCCGCCGCGGCCCGGCGGGATCGGTGTACAGCTCCTCGGGCGGTGCTCCCGCGGCCCTGGGCGGTGCTACCGCGGCGCGGGGCGCGGGCTGGCCGCTCTGCTCGCGGCGCAGGATGACTTCGACGTAGTCGTCGTCATCATCGTGATCGTCGTCGTTCGACGCCGCGGCGCCCCGGCCCGCGCGCGACATCATCGAAGACGCGAAGCCGACCAGGAACAGCGCGGCGACGATCCCGAACAACGCGATGAACGCGGGCAGCAGCACCGACTGTGACATCGCCGCCGCGAACGGCTCGCGCAGGAATTCGGGCAATTGCAGCGCAATGGCGCCATCGGCCGCATCGTGCTCGGACACCTCAGGCGGCATCTCGGCACCGATGCGCCACGCCATGAATGCGGCCATCGCGGCGCTGCCGAGTACCGCTCCGAGCTGGCGGACCGAGTTGTAGACGGCGGAACCGGTTCCGGCCAGTTCGGGTGGCAGATTGCGGGTCGCGGTGGCCGTCAGCGGCGACCACACGAACGCCATCCCGACACCGACCATGAAGAACGCCGACAGCAGCAGCCAGATCGGCGTATCGGGGGTCATCTCGAACGACAGCCAGGTCAACGAGATCGCCAGCACCGAAAAGCCGAACCCCAGCACCGGCCGCGGGTGGTATCGGTCGACGATCAGGCCGACGAACGGCGCGAGCGCGCCATTGGCAATCGCCATCGGGGCGATCACCAGGGCCGACATCGTCGGCGACAGCCCGCACACCAACTGCGTATAGAAGGTCAGCGGCAACATCATCGCGGTCGCCGAGAACGAGGTGATGCCGACCCCGAGGCTGCAGAGACTGAAATCGCGGTCAGTGAACACGTCCAGCGGGATCAGCGGCTCGCGGGTGTTCACCGACTGCCAGTAGGCGAACGCCGAGACGAACCCGACGCCGGCCACGACCGTCGCCCAGATCCATGGCTGCCAATGAGCCGACTGGCCCTGCTGCAGACCGAACACGATCAAAAACATGCCTACCCCGGACAGGGCGACGCCGAGCAGATCGAACCGATGCGCACGGATGGGTAGCTCGGGAATCAGCCCCACCGCCAGTGCCAGCCCGACGAGACCGATCGGGATGTTGACGAAGAAGATCCATTTCCAGCCCAGCCCGTCCACCAGCACGCCACCGACCAACGGGCCCACCAGGCTGGCGACGCCGGCGGTGGAGCCCCACAGGCTGACCGCGATCCCGCGCCGTTGCGGCGGGAAGATCCGCGTGATTGTCGACAATGTCTGCGGGGTGAGCACGCCGGCCCCGATCCCCTGCACCACCCGGGCGGCGATGAGCATGCCGGCACTACCGGCCAGTCCGCACCACATCGAGGCGGCGGTGAACACCACCAGGCCGATCAAGTAGAGGTTTTTCGGCCCGTACCGATCCCCCAGCCGGCCGGCCACCAGCAACACCACCGCGTACCCGAGCAGGTAGGCGCTCGTCACCCAGATGACCGCGTCGTAGCCGATATGCAGGTCGGCCATGATGGTCGGGTTGGCGATCGCGACGATGGTCGAGTCGACCATGATCATGAAGAACCCGATCATCATCGCGAAGAGCGCAAGCCACGGGTTGTCGCGGCTGCGCGGCCCCGGGGACACGAGGAACTTGCGTTCCGGCGCCATGTCGGCACGGCTGGGCCCCGCGCACCGGGTTCCGCCGGACGACGACCCGGACGTGGCCCCGGAAGTGGCCCCGGTCATGCATTCACCTCGCTTTAGCGCCCGACGACCGGCTTGCCGCCGTGAGCAGGTGTGATACCGCCCGCACGCCACGATTCCCCCAGCTGCAGCCGACAAACGGCCCGCATCGCCGCCGAGCGGTGTCCCGCCTGCATTATTCCGGGTCGCCCGACCATCCGCCGTCCGCGGTCGAGTTGACGCGCAGCGATCGCGGCTGGCGCCACGTTCAGCAAACGCGCGTTAGCCTGAAGAGACGCCATTGGCAGGAGAGGCACCATGAGCGCGCGACGCACAAGGTCAGGGCCCTGGTCCCTGAGACGAACCGAACCACCGCCAGAGCACGTGCCGTCCGGCCGCTCCGGCCGCCCGAAGGCTTCGACGCGCGCATTGGCGCAGGTCATCGAGCGTAGTTCGCGGGCCCAGGGGCCCGCCGCCGAAGCACTGGTGGCCCGGCTGCGGCGGGCGAACCCCGACGCGAGCCCGGCCGAGATCGTCACCAAGCTGGAAAACCGCTACCTGACCGCGCTGATGGCCAGCGGTGCCGCGGTCGGTTCGGCGGCGACCTTTCCCGGGGTCGGGACGTTGACGGCGATGTCGGCGGGCGCCGGTGAAACCGTATTCTTCCTGGAAGCGACCGCCATCTTCGTGCTGTCGACCGCCCTGGTCTACGGCATTCCGGCCGATCATTACGAACGGCGCCGCGCGCTGGTGCTGTCGGTCCTGGTGGGCGACGACAGCAAGCGGGCCATCGGCGAGTTGATCGGTCCGGCGCGCACCAATGGCGGCTGGCTGGCCGAGGGCATGGCCTCGCTGCCGCTCTCGAGCCTGGGCCGGTTCAACACGCGCATGCTCAAGTACTTCGTCAAGCGCTACGCGTTGCGGCGCGGAGCGTTGATGTTCGGCAAAATGCTGCCGGTCGGCATCGGCGCCGTGGTCGGTGGCGGCGGCAACCGCATCATCGGCAAGAAGATCATCCGCAATGCCCGCCACGCTTTCGGGCCACCGCCGGTCCGCTGGCCGAACCCCTTGCACGTGTTGCCGCCGGTGTCCGAGGCGAGCCGGTAGTCCGCCAGACCCCGGTTCCCAAGGTCTCGCTGGCGAATCAGCAGCGAAGGGTTAGCCTTTATGGGGCGGAAACGTACCAGTCCGTCGCGGGTGTGAGGTACCTCGTCGACCGAGGTGCGCAGAGTCGCAGGCGCCGGGGCAATGGGCTTGCAGAGCATAGGAATTGAGGCGAGCAGCGACCGTGAGCAATAGCAGTTCACCATTCGGGCAAAACGAATGGCTGGTCGAGGAGATGTACCGCAAGTTCCGCGACGACCCGACGTCGGTGGATCCGAGCTGGCACGAGTTCTTGGTGGACTACAACCCGGAGTCTCCGGCCGCACCCACCCAGGACGCGCCGAGCCCGGCTGCCGCGCAGCCCGCCGCGGCACCCAAGCCGGTCGCCGTCGTCGCGCCGCCGGCCGCTGCCACCGCGGCTCAGCCCGCCGCCACCCCGGCCGGCAACGGCGCCGCGACCCCGGCGCCCGCGCCCAAGCCCGCCGCACCCCCACCGGCCGACGGCGACGAGGTGCAGGTGCTGCGTGGCGCCGCCGCGGCCGTCGTCAAGAACATGTCCGCCTCGCTGGACGTGCCGACGGCGACCAGCGTCCGTGCCGTCCCGGCGAAGCTGATGATCGACAACCGGATCGTCATCAACAACCAACTCAAGCGCACCCGCGGCGGCAAGATCTCTTTCACCCACCTGCTGGGCTACGCGCTGGTGCAGGCGGTCAAGAAATTCCCCAACATGAACCGGCACTACGCCGAGGTCGACGGCAAGCCCACCGCGGTCACCCCGGCGCACACCAACCTCGGTCTGGCCATCGACCTGCAGGGCAAGGACGGCAAGCGTTCGCTGGTGGTGGCCGGCATCAGGGGCTGCGAGACCCTGCGCTTCGCGGAGTTCGTCTCCGCCTACGAAGACATCGTGCGCCGCGCCCGTGACGGCAAGCTGACCGCCGAAGACTTTGCCGGAGTAACGATTTCGCTGACCAACCCGGGCACCATCGGCACCGTGCACTCGGTGCCGCGACTGATGGCCGGCCAGGGCGCCATCATTGGTGTGGGCGCGATGGAATACCCCGCCGAATTCCAGGGCGCCAGCGAGGAGCGCATCGCCGAACTCGGTATCGGCAAGCTGATCACCCTCACCTCGACCTACGATCACCGCATCATTCAGGGTGCGGAATCGGGCGATTTCCTGCGCACCATCCACGAGATGCTGCTCTCGGATGCGTTCTGGGACGACATCTTCCGTGAGCTGGGCAACCCGTACCTGCCGGTGCGATGGAGCACCGACAACCCGGACTCGATCGTCGACAAGAACGCCCGGGTGATGGAATTGATTGCGGCATATCGCAATCGAGGGCATCTGATGGCCGACATCGACCCACTGCGGTTGGACACCGGCCGATTCCGCAGCCACCCCGACCTGGAAATCCTCAATCACGGCCTGACCCTGTGGGATCTGGACCGGGTGTTCAAAGTCAACGGCTTCGCCGGCTGCGAATACAAGAAGCTGCGCGACGTGCTGGGCCTGCTGCGCGATGCCTACTGCCGCCACATCGGCGTGGAATACACCCACATCCTCGAGCCCGAGCAGCAGCGCTGGCTGGAAGAGCGGGTCGAGACCAAGCACGTCAAACCGACGGTGGGCGAACAGAAGTACATTCTGAGCAAGCTCAACGCGGCCGAGGCCTTCGAAACCTTCCTGCAGACCAAATACGTTGGGCAGAAGCGGTTCTCGCTGGAAGGCGCCGAAAGCCAGATCCCGCTGATGGACGCGGTGATCGATCAGTGCGCCGAGCACGGCCTCGACGAAGTGGTCATCGCCATGCCACACCGGGGCCGGCTCAACGTGCTGGCCAACATCGTCGGCAAGCCCTACTCGCAGATCTTCAGCGAGTTCGAGGGCAACCTCAACCCGTCGCAGGCGCACGGTTCCGGTGACGTGAAGTATCACCTCGGTGCCACCGGCGTGTACCTGCAGATGTTCGGCGACAACGACATTGCGGTGTCGCTGACCGCCAACCCGTCTCACCTGGAGGCCGTCGACCCGGTCCTCGAGGGTCTGGTTCGGGCCAAGCAGGACCTGCTGGACAAGGGTGACAGCCCGGACGGCTTCTCGGTGATGCCGCTGATGCTGCACGGCGACGCCGCCTTCGCCGGCCAGGGCGTGGTCGCCGAGACACTGAACCTGGCACTGCTGCCCGGCTATCGCGTCGGTGGCACGATCCACGTGATCGTCAACAACCAGATCGGCTTCACCACCGCGCCGGAGTTCTCCAGGTCCAGCGAATACTGCACCGACGTGGCGAAAATGATTGGCGCGCCGATCTTCCACGTCAACGGCGACGACCCGGAAGCATGCGTGTGGGTGGCGCGGCTGGCCGTGGACTTCCGCCAGAAGTTCCACAAGGACGTCGTCATCGACATGTTGTGCTACCGCCGTCGCGGCCACAACGAGGGCGACGACCCGTCGATGACCAACCCCTACATGTACGACGTCGTCGACACCAAGCGCGGCGCCCGCAAGAGCTACACCGAAGCGTTGATCGGCCGCGGTGACATCTCGATGAAGGAAGCCGAGGACGCGCTGCGCGACTACCAGGGCCAACTGGAGCAGGTGTTCAACGAGGTCCGCGAGGTGGAAAAGCACGGCGTGCAGCCGAGCGCATCGGTGGAAGCCGACCAGCCGGTGCCCGCGGGGCTGGCCACCGCGGTGGACAAGGCGCTGCTGGCCCGCATCGGCGACGCGTTTCTGGCCGCGCCGGAGGGATTCTCGGTGCACCCGCGCGTGCAGCCGGTGCTGGAAAAGCGCCGGGAGATGGCCTACGAGGGCAAGATCGACTGGGCCTTCGGCGAGCTGCTGGCGCTGGGATCCCTTGTCGCAGAAGGCAAACTGATCCGGCTATCCGGCCAAGACACCCGCCGTGGCACCTTCTCGCAGCGTCATTCGGTGATCATCGATCGCCACAACTGCGCGGAGTTCACACCGCTGCAGCTACTGGCGACCAACCCCGACGGCACCCCGACCGGGGGCAAGTTCCTGGTCTACGACTCGCCGTTGTCCGAATATGCCGCGGTGGGTTTCGAGTACGGCTACACCGTGGGCAACCCGGACGCACTGGTGCTGTGGGAAGGGCAGTTCGGCGACTTCGTCAACGGCGCGCAGTCGATCATCGACGAGTTCATCAGCTCCGGTGAGGCCAAATGGGGCCAGTTGTCCAACGTGGTGCTGCTGCTGCCACACGGCCACGAAGGCCAGGGTCCCGACCACACCTCCGGCCGGATCGAGCGCTTCCTGCAGCTGTGGGCCGAGGGTTCAATGACGATCGCGATGCCGTCGACGCCGTCGAACTACTTCCACCTGCTGCGCCGGCACGCGCTGGACGGAATTCAGCGCCCGCTGATCGTATTCACCCCGAAGTCGATGCTGCGCAACAAGGCGGCCATCAGCGACATCCGGGACTTCACCGAGATCAAGTTCCGCTCGGTGCTCGAGGAACCCACCTACGAAGAAGGGGTCGGCGATCGCGGCAAGGTCCGCCGGATCCTGCTGACCAGCGGCAAGATCTACTACGAGTTGGCGGCACGTAAGGCCAAGGACAACCGCGATGACATCGCGATTGTGCGCATCGAGCAGCTCGCGCCGCTGCCGAAGCGGCGGCTGAGCGAAACGCTGGACCGCTACCCCGACGTCAGCGAGTACTTCTGGGTGCAGGAAGAGCCGGCCAACCAGGGTGCCTGGCCCCGGTTCGGCCTGGAGCTGCCCGAGCTACTGCCGGACAAACTGACCGGCATCAAGCGCATCTCGCGCCGGGCGATGTCGGCGCCGTCGTCGGGATCGTCGAAGGTGCACGCGGTCGAACAACAGGAGATACTCGACACCGCATTCGGCTGAGTTTTTCAGTCACCGGCTGGACCTCTGCAGACACCAGTTAACCTCGACGCATGGGGCGGACTTGGGAAAGGGTGTACATGCAGAAGTTCGCCGGCAAGGTCGCCGTCGTGACTGGGGCGGGTTCGGGCATCGGTCAGGCGCTGGCCGTCGAGCTCGGCCGCGCGGGTGCCAGCCTTGCGATCAGTGACGTCAACACCGAAGGACTGGCCCAGACCGAAGAGCAGCTGAAGGCGATCGGCGCGCCGGTCAAGGCCGACCAGCTCGACGTCACCGAGCGCGAGGCCTTCCTGGCCTACGCCGACGACGTCAAGGACCACTTCGGCAAGGTCAACCAGATCTACAACAACGCGGGGCTCACCCACATCGGCACCCTGGAGTTCAGCGACTTCAAGGACATCGAGCGGGTGATGGACGTCGACTTCTGGGGTGTCGTCAATGGCACTAAAGCCTTTCTCCCCCATGTGATCGCGTCCGGAGACGGCCACATCATCAACATCTCCAGCGTGCTTGGGGTGATGGCGCTGCCCGGTCAGGTCGCCTACGTCTCGGCCAAGTTCGCCGTCCGCGGATTCACCGAGGCGCTGCGCCAGGAGATGGCGGTGGCCGGCCACCCGGTGGGGGTGACCGTGGTACACCCGGGCGGTGTCAAGACCTCGTTCGGCACCAACGCCGTCGTCGCCGAGGGCATGGGCATCGACCACGAGCAGATGCTGGAAAACTTCGATCAGCAGGTGGCCAAGACCACACCGCAACAGGCCGCCCAAACCATCATGGCCGCGGTGGGCAAGAACAAGGCCCGGGTGCTGATCGGCGCCGACGCGAAATCCGCGGACCTGCTGGTGCGCGTTGCCGGCACGCGATACCACGAGCTGCTGTTCGGTGGGCCGGGCCTGCTGGGCCGGGTGACGACCTTCGCGCGCGGGTTGCTGGCGCGCAGGAGCTGACCCGTTACTACCCGGGACCGTCGGTACCGGTAATCTCGAGGCAATTGTGGACATGAGGGAGGGTGCACGTGCAGGGGTTCGCCGGCAAGGTCGCGGTGGTCACGGGTGCGGGTTCGGGCATCGGCCAGGCGCTGGCCGTCGAGCTGGCGCGCTCGGGTGCCAGCGTCGCGATCAGTGACGTCAACACCGAAGGACTGGCCCAGACCGAGGAACGGCTCCAGGCCATCGGCGCGCCGGTGCGCTCCGATCGGCTCGACGTGAGCGAACGCGAGGCTTTCCTGGCCTACGCCGACGCCGTCAACGAGCACTTCGGCAAGGTCAACCAGATCTACAACAACGCCGGGATCGCTTTCACCGGCGACATCGAGGTCAGCCAGTTCAAGGACATCGAACGGGTGATGGACGTCGACTTTTGGGGAGTTGTCAACGGCACCAAGGCATTTCTGCCCCACCTGATCGCATCCGGGGACGGCCACGTCGTCAACGTCTCCAGCGTGTTCGGGTTGTTCTCGGTGCCGGGCCAGGCCGCCTACAACGCGGCCAAGTTCGCGGTGCGGGGGTTCACCGAGGCGCTGCGCCAGGAGATGTGGGTGGCCGGGCACCCGGTGAAGGTGACCACGGTGCACCCGGGCGGCATCAAGACCGGGATCGCGCGCAACGCCACCGCGGCCGAAGGAATCGACGCGGCCCAACTGGCCAAGGTCTTCGACAAGCGGATGGCCAGGACCAGCCCGGAGACGGCCGCGCGGGTGATCCTGGACGCGGTCCGCAAGAACAAGCCCCGGGTGCTGGTCGGCACGGACGCCAAGGTGCTCGATGCCTTGGTGCGACTGACCGGCCCGGGATACCAGCGGCTGTTCGGGACCGCCACGCGCCGCATTCTGCCCAGCGGCAAGCGGTAGTCCTCAGCGCCCCAACGGGTGTTCGGCGAGCCAGCCGGCGGCGACCGCCAACGCGTCGGCACCGCCGGCGACCTGGCGGCGCATGTCGGCCAGGGCCGCGGTGTCCAGCACACCTGCCACTTCGTTGAGCGCCAGCACCTGCCGATCGGTCAGCGCGTTGCGGCGGTAGAGGGGCACCACGTTCTCCGCCCGGATCAAGGCCGGCTTGCCGTCGGCCAGTGACACCAGGTCGCCCGGAATGGCGGGGTCGGCGGTGGTGGCCCATCCCGTGGTCAGCTGGCCGGCCATTATTGCCGCGAACATCGTTGTGCCGTCTGGGAATTCGCGAGGAGCGGGCAGCCGGCAGCTGCCGATCGCCGTCGGGGCCTGATGACCGGCCACCAGCCCGACAACCAGCCCGTCACAGTGCTTGGGCAGCACGGAAAGATCCGCACTGCGGTCCTGCCCACCCCAGGCCTTGGCGGTCGGCTGGGTCACCAGCAGCACGGGTTTGTCCTCGGCGGCGGTGGTGTAGTCGCCCGCGGCGATGCCCTCGGGCAGTGCCGACACCATTGCGCGGTAGACCTGCGTGTCCGAGATCGCCATGGCCCCGGGCTGCAGGCTCTGCAGCGTGCGACCGGTGAAGGCGGGCGTCACGGTGAAGGCGCCGGAGTCCAGTCGCGCCATCGGATCGTCGGCGGTCTGAACTTCCGCGGCGAAACCGTAGGACCGTAGTGCCGCGAGGTAGACGCCGGCCAACAGCCTCGACGTCGGATCATTGCGGGATCCGACCACCAGCGCAGCCGCATCGCGGTGATCCCCGGGACCGGCCGAACAGCCGGCGCAGGGCGAGGCGGCGAGCACGGCGGCGATCAGCAGCGCCGCCAGCTTGCCGATTCTCACGCCGAGGAGTCTGCCGCCTGCGCCACGGCTTGCGCCACCGCCTCGCCGACACCCGGGTCCAGCGGGCTCGGCACGATCCGGTCGGCCGAGAGGTCGTCGCTCACGACGGCGAAGATCGCCTCGGCCGCGGCCACCATCATCTTTTGGGTGATCCGCCGGGCCCCGGCGTCCAGCGCGCCGCGGAACACCCCGGGGAACGCCAGCACATTGTTGATCTGGTTCGGGAAGTCGCTGCGCCCGGTGGCCACCACGGCGGCGTACTTGGCTGCGATGTCGGGACGGATCTCCGGGTCGGGATTCGACAGCGCGAACACGACGCAGTCCGGGGCCATCGTGGCGATGAGCTCCTCGGGCACCACGCCGGCCGACACCCCCAGAAACACGTCGGCTTCCTTGAGTGCTTCCACCATGCCGCCGGCCAGACCACGGGGATTACTGCTGCGTGCCAGATCGGTCTTGACGACGTTCATGTCGTCGCGGCCGATGTGCAGGATGCCGCGCGAGTCGAGCACGGTGACATCCGAAACCCCCATGGCGAGAAGGAGTTTCGAGCACGCAACACCTGCCGCCCCGGCACCCGAGACCACCACCCGCATCGAGCCCATGTCGCGGCCGAGCCACTTGGCGGCACCCATCAGCGCGGCCAGCACGACGATCGCGGTGCCGTGCTGGTCGTCGTGCATCACCGGGCAGTCCAGCGCCTCAATGGCCCGTCGTTCGATCTCGAAGCAGCGCGGCGCCGAGATGTCCTCGAGGTTGACCGCACCGAACGTCGGCCGCAGCCGCACCAGGGTTTCGACGATCTCGTCGGGATCCTTGGTGTCCAGCACGATCGGGATCGCGTCCAGATCGGCGAACTGCTTGAACAGCGCGCTTTTGCCCTCCATCACCGGCAGCGCCGCCGCCGGTCCGATGTCGCCGAGACCGAGCACCGCGCTGCCGTCGCTGACGACGGCCACCAGCCGGTTCGCCCACGTGTAGCGATCGGCCAGGGTGTGGTCGGCCGCGATCGCCCGACTGACCTGTGCGACGCCCGGCGTGTACGCGATCGACAATGCGCGCTGCGTGTCCAGCGGGGCCTTCATCGCGACCGAAAGCTTCCCACCTACGTGGGCGTCGAAGATCTCGTCGTCCCCGATGTCGATCTGTGACGGCACGATTTCGGACACGCGCCCAGGGTACTGACTACTCATTAGTAGCCCTAATCGACTGTGTCCGATCCCTTCAGATCAGCTTCAGCTCGGTGACCGCCGCGCGCTCGTCGACCAGCTCGGCGGTGGTCTTGTCGATGCGGCCGCGGGAGAACTCGTCGATCTCCAGCCCCTGCACGATGGACCAGTTGCCGTCCTTCGTGGTCACCGGGAACGACGACACGATGCCCTCGGGCACGCCGTAGGAGCCGTCGGAGTACACCGCCATCGACACCCAGTCACCGTCCGGGCTGCCCAGCAGCCAGGAGCGGGCGGCGTCGACGGTGGCCGAGGCGGCCGAGGCGGCCGAGGAGGCCCCGCGCGCGTCGATGATCGCCGCACCACGCTTGGCGACGGTCGGGATGAAGTCGTTCTCGATCCAGTTCTGGTCGGCCACGACCTCGGCGGCATTCTTGCCGCCGATCTCGGCGTGGAAGATGTCCGGGTATTGGGTGGCCGAGTGGTTGCCCCAGATGGTCATCTTCTTGATGTCGGTGACCGCGGCGCCGGTCTTGCGGGCCAGCTGCGAGATCGCCCGGTTGTGGTCCAGGCGGGTCAGCGCGGAGAACCGCTCCTTGGGGATGTCGGGGGCGTTGCTGAGCGCGATCAGCGCGTTCGTGTTGGCCGGGTTACCGGTCACACCGATGCGGATGTCGTCGGCGGCAACCGAGTTCAGCGCCTTGCCCTGCGCGGTGAAGATCGCGCCGTTGGCTTCCAGCAGGTCGCTGCGCTCCATGCCCGGGCCGCGCGGCCGCGCGCCGACCAGCAGCGCCAGGTTCACGCCGTCGAAGATCTTGTTGGCGTCCGCGCCGATCTCGACGCCGGACAGCAACGGGAACGCGCAGTCGTCGAGTTCCATCACGACGCCCTCGAGTGCCTTGAGCGCGGGCTCGATCTCGAGCAGCCGCAGTTCGATCGGGCGGTCGGGCCCCAGCAGGGAGCCGCTGGCCAGGCGGAACAACAGGCTGTAGCCGATCTGGCCGGCAGCGCCGGTGACGGCGACCTTCAGAGGAGTTGCGCTCACGTCGTTGGCTCCTTATGGAGAAAGTTCGGTCGTTTTGCTTCCGGTCGAAACTAGCGCACCCCCGCTTGCCGGAAATCTCCGGTCCGACGCCGCGCAGAATTCAGCGCGGCCCCTCGGGTAGCCGATCCCCCGGCGTGCCTTTTCATTCGGTGTTTTACCAGTACGCGTAGCATGGAGCACCGCTCTGCCAGACCTGCGCTGCGTGAGGAGGTTACGGTGTTCGAGGGTTTCGACGCATTGCCCGAAGCGCTTCGCACGATCGCGCACGAGCCGCGTCCAGAACCCGAGGCGCCACCCACCCCACGCGATGCCCTGGTCGACTGCGCCGTCTACGTCGCAGGCCAACGGCTACCCGGCAAGTTCAGCTACACCGCCGCCTGCAGCAAGGTGCACCAGATCGAGATGCTGGGGCATGAGGCCTTCGTCTGGGTCGGCTTGTACGAGCCGGACGAGACCCAGATGAAGGAAGTGGCCGACGTTTTCGGGTTGCACGCCCTGGCCGTCGAAGACGCGGTCTGCGCCCACCAGCGGCCCAAGCTGGAGCGCTACGACGACACGCTGGTGCTGGTCCTTAAGACGGTCCAGTACGTCCCGCACGAGTCGGTGGCGCTGGCGCGCGAGATCGTGCAAAGCGGCGAGGTGATGGTCTTCGTCGGCAAGGATTTCGTGGTCACGGTCCGCCACGGAGAACACAGCGGACTGGCCGACGTGCGCAAGGGCATGGAAGCCGACGGCGAACAGCTGCGGCTGGGCCCGTTCGCGGTGATGCACGCGATCGCCGACCACGTCGTGGATCACTACCTCGAGGTGACCCAATTGATGGAGAGCGATATCGACAGCATCGAGGAGGTGGCCTTCGCCCCGGGCCGCAAGCTCGACATCGAACCGATCTACATGCTCAAGCGCGAGGTTGTCGAGCTCCGCCGTTGCGTCAACCCGCTGTCCGCCGCGTTCCACCGAATCCAGGTGGAGAACAAGGACCTGATCTCCAAAGAGGTCCGGCGCTATCTGCGCGACGTCGGCGACCACCACTCCGAGGCCGCCGACCAGATCGCCAGCTACGACGACATGCTCAACTCGCTGGTGCAGGCCGCGCTGGCCCGGGTCGGCATGCAGCAGAACAACGACATGCGCAAAATGGCGGCCTGGGCGGGTATTTTGGCGGTGCCCACCATGGTCGCCGCGATCTACGGCATGAACTTCCACTTCATGCCCGAGCTGGACTGGACGTACGGCTACCCGGGGATCATGGGGTTGATGACGTTGGCCTGCCTGGTCCTGTACTTCCAATTCCGGCGCAACAACTGGCTTTAGCCACGCCGTCTGGCGTCGGGTGCTGACTCAGTGTGGTTGTGCCGCACGGCGATTCGGATCCAGCACGTCGACACCGTCGCTCTGCCATGCTTGTCGCATGGCCTCGGCACCTTTGAGCCGCACCCACGCAGCCTCGGTCGCGGTGATCGGCGTCGCCGCCAGAAACGTCACCGGATCGCACGGCGCCTGAAGCGGCAGATCCGCAATGTCGCTGCGTCCCAACAGAACAGCGGTGAAGGGAACCCGCCGCGACGGCCATGCCCATAGCGGCGAACCGAGATCGATCAGCGCATCAGCGACGAGCACCACACCGTCGACGGCCGGTGCGGCTGCCAGAATCGCCAGACTGCGGGCGATTCCGGTGGCCGGCCCGGGATCCCTTAAGCAGAGTGTGATTTCGGCGCGCGGGCCGCGCTGCGGGTCAACGACGATTTCGCCTGGATCGCTCATCGGGTGGCGCGAGCATCCCAGCGACACGTACTGCACCAAGCCGTCTTTCGCGCGAAACCGCAGCACTTCCGTGGGCTCGGCACCCAGAAAGGTCACACTCGCCGAGTCGGGCTCACCCCAGTTGCCCGTCTTCGCGAAGTGGTCGCGCAGGTGGGCGCGGACCTGCTCCAGAATCTGCGTCACGTGCTCGGCACGGTCAGGTTCGCACCGGAATCGGCATCGAACACGGCGAGTTTCGCGGTGTCGAAGGCCAATTCGACCATCTGGCCGATTGCAGCCTTGGACTCGGCCGGAACCCGTGCCACGAATTGGTTTTCGACGACCGTCGACTCGGCGGCCAGGTCGTCGAGCTGCGCCGAATGCACGTCGCATCCGGTGGTGGTGAAGTACACATACTTGTCGGCCCCCAGCGATTCGACCAGGTCGACCTTCACCTCGAAGGTCGTCGCCGTGATGCGCTGGTAGCCGTCGATCAACGCCGCGTCCAGCAGGTGCTCGGGCCGCACCCCGACGATGACGCCGCCAGGCCTGGGGTCCGGTTTCGGGTGCCCGGCGATCACGTCCTGGACTTGCGGAGCCAGCATCACGTCGCCGAAGGGCAGCGTCAAACCCGACGATGTCAGCGTGGCGGGGAAGAAGTTCATCGGCGGTGAGCCGATGAAGCCCGCGACGAACAGATTCGCGGGGCGCTCGTAGAGTTCGCCGGGCGTGCCGACCTGCTGGGCGACACCACCGTGCATCACCACCACGCGATCCCCCAACGTCATCGCCTCGGTCTGGTCGTGGGTGACGTACACGGTGGTGGTGCCCAGCCGGCGCTGCAGCCGGGCGATCTCGCCGCGCATCTGCACTCGCAGCTTGGCGTCGAGGTTGGACAGCGGCTCGTCCATCAAGAAGGCCTTCGGCTGACGCACGATGGCCCGGCCCATCGCGACGCGCTGCCGTTGCCCACCCGACAGTTGGGAGGGCTTGCGATCCAGAAGTTCGCTCAGGTCAAGGATTTTCGCTGTCTCCTCGACCTTCTGCGCGATGTCGGCCTTCTTCATCTTCGCCAGGGTCAGCGGGAAGGCGATGTTTTGGCGAACCGTCATGTGCGGATACAGCGCGTAGGACTGGAACACCATCGCGATGTCGCGGTCCTTCGGCGCCTTCTCGTTGACCCGTTCACCTCCGATTCGCAGCTCTCCCGACGAGATATCCTCAAGGCCGGCAATCATATTCAGCGTGGTCGTCTTGCCACAGCCGGACGGGCCGACCAGGATCAGGAATTCGCCGTCGGCGATGGTGAGGTTCAGGTCGGCCACCGCGGTGTGCCCATCGGGGTAACTCTTGTTGACGTGCTCCAGCACAATCTCGGCCATCGCGTTATCCCTTCACGGCGCCTGAGGTCAACCCGGCGACAATCCGTCGTTGGAAGATTAGAACAAACACGATGATCGGCACCGTGATCACGATCGCACCGGCCGCGATTGATCCGGTGGGTTCCTCGAATTGGGAGCTGCCGGGAAAATTCGCGATCGCCACCGGCGCGGTGATCGCCGCCTTGGTGGCGGTCAGCGACAACGCCAGCAGCAGGTCATTCCAGGCGAAGATGAAGACCAGGATCGCCGCGGTCACCACTCCCGGTGCCGCCAGCGGGACGATAACCTTGCGGAACGCCTGCGCCGGGGTGGCGCCGTCCATCTTCGCCGCCTTCTCCAAATCCCAGGGAATCTCGCGGAAGAAGGCGGACAAGGTGTAGATGGCCAGCGGCAGCGCGAAGGTGATGTAGGGCAGGATCAACCCCGGCCAGGTGTTGAAAATCCCGAGCCAGCGCTCGATTTCGAACAGCGGGGTGACCAGAGAGATGGCCGGGAACATGGTGATCAGCAGGGTGGCACCGATCAGCAGCCGCTTGCCGGGAAACGTCAGCCGCGCGATCGCATAGGCCGCCATCGCGCCCAGCAGCACCGCAATCGCGGTGGTGATCAACGCGATTCCGACCGAGTTGATCAGCGCCGAGCTGAAGGTGTCGCCGTGAAAGATACCGCGATAGTTCTCCAGGGTGATCGACGACGGGATCAGCTTCCCATCCTTGACCGTCGCCGTGGATTTGAGCGACAGACTGAGAATCCAGAGCACCGGCAGCAGCGCGTACACCACGACCAGGGTGTCGATCACGGCCCACATCGCGCTGCGCCGCGCGCCCGCTGACTCAGCGCCCATCGATGTCACCACCCGGAGCGGCGGCGCCGAACACCTTGATGAAGATCAGCGCGATGATGCCCACACAGACGAAGATCAGCACGCTGATTGCCGAGCCCAGGCCGACGTTGAAACCCTGGAACAGGTTGTCGTAGCCCAGCATCGACACCGAGCCGGTGTTGTTGGCACCCTCGGTCAGCACGTAGATGTTGTCGAAAATGCGGAAGGCGTCCAGGGTTCGGAAGAGCAGCGCGACGACGACCGCGGGCTTGATGATCGGCAAGATGACCTTGGTCAACCGCCGCCAGGCGCTGGCGCCGTCGACCTGCGCAGCCTTCAGCAAATCCGTTGGGACCACGGCTAATCCGGCCAGCAGTAGCAGCGCCATGAACGGTGTGGTTTTCCAGACTTCCGCCACGATCACGATGCCCAGCGACGGGATCTGTTCGGTCAACGGCGCGCTGCCGTGCGGCAGCAGATTGGCCAGATAGCCGGTGCCCGGCGTCCAGGCGTAATACCAGCTATAGGACGCGACCACGGTCACGATGCCGTACGGGATGAGCACGGCGGTGCGCACCAGGCCCCGACCGACCATGGTGTAGTGCATCACCAGCGCCAGCGCCATCCCCAGAACGAATTCGATCGACACCGAGACGACCGTGATCGCCAGCGTCACCGCCAGCGCGGTCCACCAATAGCGATCGCTCAGGATGGTTTGGTAGTTGCTCAGGCCGATGAATCCGGTCTCGTCAGGAGTGGTCAGATTGTTGCGCTGCAAGCTCAGCCAAATGGCATAGCAGACCGGATAACCCGTCACCGTCAGCATCAGGGTCGCCGCGGGCGCCACCAGGATGAAGGCCAATCGCTGCTCGGGCGGGCGGTTGCGGAGTCGGGTCACACGGCTCACGGCAGCAGCCCCTTGCCGTCGATGGCTTTCTGCACCTGCCTGGCCAGCTCGTCGGCGGTGGACTCCGGGTCGATCGCGGTGATCGGGCTCAGCGTCGCTGCCAGCCGAATGGACACCGCTCGGTAGACCGGCGTGGCCGGACGCATCGCGGCGTCGGTCAGCTGCTGACGGATGACGGTGTACATCGGGTATTTCGCCTGGAACTGCGGATCGGAATACAGCGATGTGCGCACTGCCGGCAGCCCGCCGCCGATCGAGATGTACTTCTGGCTCTGCAGGCTGCGCAGGCACCGGATGGCCTCGAAGGCTTCGGCCTTGTGCCGGGTGGTGCTGGCCACCGCCAGGTTCAGCCCGCCGATCGTCACCTTGGCCGGTCGGCCCGGCACCACACCGGGGTAGGGCGCGAAGCCGAACACCAACCGGGCGGCCTGATAGGCGATGTGGAATTGCTCCTCGTCGGGCACGAACGTGCCGAACTGGTTGATGCTGCCGGCCAGCGCCGGATTCTGGTTCAGCGGAAGGAAGTTCACGCCGCCCTTGACCGCGTTTTCCAGCATGGACGCCAAGACGTAGGGCCAGTTGACTTCCAGCGCGGCATTACCCTGCTCGACCGCCAGGCGCGCCGTGCCCGCGTCGGTCCGAGTGATCGACGGGTCGGCTCCCGGCGCGGTGGCCACCGCCTTGAGGATCCGCAGCGCGCTGACCGTGGCGGCCCGGTGCGCCGCAGTGTCGGTCAGCGTGACGTGTTTGCCGTCCTCGGAGAGCACCTGACCGCCGGCGCTGGCCAGCAGCGTGTTGAACCACACCACCAGTCCCTCGTCCTCGTGGGCCTGCACGGCGATCCAGCTGGGCTCACCCGCGGCGTGCAGCCGCGCCGCCTCGGCCACCATACCGTTCCAGTCATGCGGTGGTTCATGCACCAAATCCGTTCGATACCAAAGCAATTGGGTGTTGGTCGTGACGGGCGCGGCGTAAAGCCGGTGCTTCCAGCTTGCCGTGGCAAGCGGCCCCGGCAGCGTGTCGGCGGCGGCGTCGCCCTCGGCCAGGCCGGCCGGGTCGTCGGACAGTGGCAGCACCCAGCCCGCTTCAGCGAACTCCGCCGTCCAGATGACATCCAGTGACATCACGTCCAGCGTGCTGTCGTGACTGGTGAGCCGGCGGGCATATTGCAGCCGTTGCGCGCCGGGCTCCCTGGGCAGGCGGTAGTGGGCGATGGTGAACCGTCCACCGGATTCTTGGCTGCAGCGCCGGGCGACTTCGGCGAACGTAGTGCCGTCGGCGGCCGGGGTATAGAAGTTGATCACCAGTCCGTGGTGGCCGGACCCGCAGGACAGCACCGAGACGCTCAGCACCGCCAGCAGGATTGCGCTTACCCGGCGCACCCGCCCGTGGCGACTCACCAGCAAATTAGATCGCCAGTCGCGCAAGCAAATCCCGGGCGCGCTCGGCATTCTGCGGATCGCAGAGCACATCGTAGCGGCCGGCAACCAGTTGCATCGTCGAGCTGAAATCCCTTGTGCCGCGGGCCATTGAGTACGGAACGGCGGACGTGATCAAACCGAAGAACACCCCGGCGACCAGGCCGGTCGCCAGCGCGCCCCACGGGTTGGGGCTGAAGAAGCCGAGCACCAACCCGATGAACAGCCCGAGCCAGGCCCCGCTGAGCACACCGCCGCCGAGCACCTTTGGCCACGACAGCCGGCCGGTGACCCGCTCGACCTGCATCAGGTCCACGCCGACGATCGTCACCTGCTGTACCGGGAACTGCTGCTCGGACAGGTAGTCGACGGCGCGCTGCGCCTCGGCATAGGTGGGGTAGGAGCCCACCGGCCAGCCCTTGGGCGGAGTCGGCAACTGCGGCACACCGCGCCGGCCCGCGGCCCCGCCAGTGGGCGTTGAACCAGGGACTTGGCCAGGCTGGAAAGGACTAGTCATCGCAGCTCATTCTCCTACGCCGTGGCCGTAGTTTCACCTCGGCCCTCCCACCCTATCGAGGCAGCCCGCAAGCTAGGTTGAACACCATGACAGCTCCCGGCGGTGCCAGTGGAGAAGACGCCGCCGATCCGCACGCACCCGGCGGGCAGCCTCCTGCCCAGCCGGGATGGGCAGCCCCCTGGAATCCCCCGGCCGCGCCGCCACCAGCGGACTACCCGAACCCGCCCTACCCGCCGCCCGGCTACCCGCTCGACTACCCGCAGTTCACCCCGCCGTTCGGCTACCAGCAGCCGCCCGGCGCCCCGCCCTACCCACCGGGACCTGCGCAATTCGGCGGACCGCCACCCGGCTACGGTCCTGCGCCGTATCCCGGCGGCTATTACCCGGCACCGGATTATCCGGGCGACTACTGGTCGCACGAGGGCGTCCGGTCCGGTACGAACGGGATGGCGATCGCGGCGCTGATCACGTCATTCACCGGCTTGTTCTGCTGCGTCGGCGGGATCGCGGCGATCGTGCTGGGCACGGTCGCGCTCGACCAGATCAAGCGGACCCGCCAAGACGGTTACGGCATGGCCGTCGCCGGCATTGTGATCGGCATCGCGACCCTGGTGGTGGCTCTGATCGTGATGATCTTTGCGGTGCATTCCCATTAGCAAGGCTCGCCAGAGCCGGTTAGCTGCCATCGCGCGAGCGGCTGCCTAGGCTCTCCCCATGGCATCGGTCAACAGGGTGTACGTGGCGCGGCTGGCGCGGATGTTGGTGTTGGGGCCGATGGGCGAAAACTTCGGCCGCATCCGCGATGTCGTGATCAGCATCAGCATCGTCCGCCAGCAACCGCGGGTGCTGGGTCTGGTGGTCGATCTGGCCACCCGCCGCAGCATCTTCATCCCGATTCTGCGCGTCGCCGCGATTGAGCCGCACGCCGTGACCCTGAACACCGGCAGCGTGTCCCTGCGCCACTTCGAGCAGCGCCCGGGCGAGGTGCTGGCGATCGGTCAGATCCTCGACACTCCCGTCACGGTGAACGACCCCGAGCTGCCGGAGCTGGTCGGGCGCGACGTCGTGATCACCGATTTGGGCATCGAGCAGTCCCGGACCCGCGACTGGCTGGTGACCAGGATCGCGGTGCGAAGCCAGCGGCGGCTCGGCCGGCGTGGACCGGCACACGTCGTCGACTGGCAAAGCGTGCACGGATTGACACCGTCGGCGTTGGCGATGCCGGGCCAGGCGGTGGCGCAACTGCTCAACCAGTTCGAGGGACGCCGCGCGGTCGACGTGGCCGACGCCATTCGCGGGCTCCCCCCCAAGCGCCGCCTCGAGGTGTTCAAGGCTCTCGGCGACGAGCGGTTGGCCGACATCCTGCAGGAGTTGCCCGAGTCCGAGCAGGCCGACGCGCTGTCGCACCTGGGAACCGAACGCGCGGCCGACGTACTCGAGGAGATGGACCCCGACGACGCCGCCGACCTGCTCGGCGAGCTGAATCCGACGGATGCCGAGCTACTACTGGCCCGGATGGACCCCGACGAATCCGCCCCGGTGCGAAGGCTTTTGAAACACTCGCCCGACACCGCGGGTGGGTTGATGACGTCGGATCCGGTGGTGCTGACCGCCGACACCACGGTGGCCGAGGCGCTGGCCCTGGTCCGCGATCCCGACCTCACCCCCGCGCTGTCGTCAATGGTGTTCGTGACGCGCCCGCCGACCGCCACGCCCACCGGGAAGTACCTGGGCTGCGTCCCACTGCAGAAGCTGCTTCGCGAACCGCCGAGCGAGCTGGTCGGCGGAATCGTCGACAGTGATCTGCTGACCCTGTCCCCGGAGACCACACTGGCCTCCGTGACGCGCTACTTCGCCGCCTACAACCTGGTGTGCGGACCCGTGGTCGACGACCAGCGCCACCTGCTGGGGGCGGTCACCGTCGACGACCTGCTCGATCACTTACTGCCGCACGACTGGCGTGCGCAAGCCCAAGAGCTGACCGCGGCCGTCCCCGGCTCCGAAGCAACCGAGGGGGCCTCGTGAGCAAGTCGGCGCCGGTACGGCGGCTGTACACCCCGCGGACATCGCGGGGGCTCTCCCTGCGGCTGGATCCCGAAGCGGTGGGGCAGAGCACCGAGGCCATCGCGCGTTTCTTCGGCACCGGCCGCTATCTGCTGATCCAGACCGTCATCGTGGTGGTGTGGATCGCGATCAACCTGGCCGCGGCGAGTCTGCGCTTCGACCCGTACCCGTTCATCCTGCTGAACCTGGCCTTCTCCACCCAGGCCGCCTACGCCGCACCGCTGATCCTGCTGGCCCAGAACCGACAGGAGAACCGGGACCGGGTTGCCCTCGACGAGGATCGTCGCCGCGCCGCCCAGACCAAAGCCGACACCGAATATCTGTCGCGCGAGCTGGCCGCCCTGCGGCTGGCGATCGGCGAGGTCGTGACCCGCGAATACCTGCGCGATGAGCTCGATGAGCTGCGCGCCCTGCTGACCGGACCGGACGCGCAGACCCCGGCCAAGGAGTCCCCACCGCGCCGGTGATCACCCGGTCCGGACCAGGTAAGGGCCGGCTGCGGACCACTAAGAGATCCCCGTGAATACCTAATCCGCCATTGCGCCACTCCCGTCACAAGAGTTATGTATGGTGATCTAGTTCACGAGGCTAAGAACAGGTTTCCGGCAGCTCACACGGTCTGCGGCGACCCACATACTTAGGACGGTGGAGTGCGCATAGGGGGTCGCTTGGGTGCCCACCCGGCCGTCGCGGCGGTGCGGAAGCCGAGGCTTCCGGTTACCCGGGCTCAGGCCTTCAGCGTGGCGGTGATCAGTCCGTTGGTGTTCGCGGGTGCCGTCGGCGCCACGCCCGAGCCGTTACACGGACACACGAAGAGCCCTATTCCGTCGGTGCATGCCGTCATCACCCCGGTCGCCGCGGTTTCCCCGACCGTCCCCGATCTGTCCGGACCGGTTGTCATCGCCATCGACCGGGCGCCGACGGCCTTCCACGTCGCGGCGGGCGCCTCCTCGGCACCGCCGCCGCCCAGAGTGGTGAGTGCGCCTGGCGCGCTGGGCATTCCGATGATGGCGCTGACCGCATACCGCAACGCCGAACAGAAGATGTCGGTGTCCGACCCGGCCTGCGGGGTCAGCTGGAACCTGCTGGCCGGCATCGGGCGCATCGAATCCGGACATGCCGGCGGCGGCGCGGTCGACGCCCGCGGCACCGCGGTCACCCCGATCTACGGGCCTTCGCTGGACGGCACGCTGCCCGGTAACGAGGTGATCGTCTCCAGCAACGTCGGCAACCGCGTCACCTACGCCCGCGCGATGGGACCCATGCAGTTCCTGCCCGGCACCTGGGCACGGTATGCCGCCGACGGCGACGGGGACGGCATCGCTGACCCGCAGAACCTGTTCGACTCCACACTGACCGCCGCCCGCTACCTGTGCAGCGGCGGGCTGAACCTGCGCGACCCGGCCCAGGTGATGGCCGCGATCCTGCGCTACAACAACTCGACGGCCTACGCGCAGAACGTGCTGGGCTGGGCCGCGGCGTATGCCACCGGCGTGGTCCCGGTCGACCTGCCGCCGATCACCGGGCCGCCGCCGCCGCTCGGCAACGCTCACGACGAGCACCCCGAGGGGCTCGGGCCCGGTCTGCCGATCAACATGATCGGCCTGCCGCAGGACGACCCGATGGCGCGGATGCCGCTGATCGACCTGACCGGCCAGCAGCAGCTGCCGGCCAGCCCGACGCAGCCCATGTTCCCCTGGATGCCGCAGCCCAACACGCCGCCGCAGCCGACGATGGGCCACATGCCCGGGTGCACGGTGATCTGCATCAGCTCGCAAGCCCCGCCGCCGGGCGGCCCGCAGCCGTTTGCACCGCTGGCCCCGCCGCCACCGCAGAACGCGCCGCCGCCCTGGACGCCGCCGTGGGCGCAACCGCCGCAACCGCCGGCCGCGCCACCACCTCCGGACCCGCAGGCCGTGCCGCCGAGTGCTGCGCCTCCGCCCGCGGCGCCGAACCCGGCGGCCGCAACGCCCAGCGCGGCACCCGCGCCGAAGCCGGCCACCCCGGCGCAGGCACCCGCGCCGACGCACTGACCCGCCTGGCGGCAGCGCGAAGGGTGAGCCGCCTACACTCGGCGGTAATGTCTCGTCACGACACTGCCGATCTGAATGCAGCTATCCGCACCGCACTGGGCAAGGTAATCGACCCCGAATTGCGGCGTCCCATCACCGAACTCGGGATGGTCAAGAGCATCGACGTCGCCTCCGACGGCGGCGTGCACGTCGAGATCTACCTGACCACCGCCGCCTGCCCGAAGAAGACCGAGATCAGCGATCGGGTCGGCCAGGCCGTCGCCGACGTCCCCGGCACCGGGGCGGTGAAAGTCAGCCTCGACGTGATGAACGACGAGCAGCGCACCGAGCTGCGCAAGCAGCTGCGCGGTGACGCCAGCGAGCCCGTCATTCCGTTCGCCCAGCCCAGCTCGCTGACCCGGGTCTACGCGGTCGCGTCCGGCAAGGGCGGCGTCGGAAAGTCCAGCGTGACGGTCAACCTGGCCGCCGCGATGGCCGCGCGCGGCCTGTCCGTCGGGGTGCTGGACGCCGATATCCACGGCCATTCCGTCCCCCGGATGATGGGCACTACCGACCGGCCCACCCAGGTCGAGTCTATGATTCTGCCGCCGATCGCCCACGAGGTGAAGGTGATCTCGATCGCCCAGTTCACCGAGGGCAACGCCCCGGTGGTGTGGCGCGGTCCGATGCTGCACAGGGCACTGCAGCAGTTCCTGGCCGACGTGTACTGGGGCGACCTGGACGTGTTGCTGCTCGACCTGCCGCCCGGCACCGGCGACATCGCGATCTCGGTGGCCCAGCTGATCCCCAACGCGGAAATCCTGGTCGTCACCACGCCGCAGCTGGCCGCGGCCGAGGTCGCCGAGCGGGCCGGCAGCATCGCGCTGCAAACCCGCCAGCGCATCGTCGGCGTGGTGGAGAACATGTCGGGGCTGGTGCTGCCGGACGGCTCCACCATGCAGGTGTTCGGCGAGGGCGGCGGCGCGCAGGTGGCCGAGCGGCTGTCCCGCGCGGTGGGCGCCGACGTGCCGCTGCTGGGTCAGATCCCGCTGGACCCGGCGCTGGTCGCCGCCGGCGATTCCGGTGTGCCGATCGTGCTGAGCGCGCCCGATTCGCCGGTGGGCCAGCAGCTGCGCAGCGTCGCCGACAAACTGTCGGCGCGCAAGCGCGGCTTGGCAGGCGTGTCGCTGGGGCTGGACCCGACGCGCAAGTAGGCCTGACCGCGGTCCGTTAGGTGGCGTCGCTGTCGAACGGCGCCGGACCGTGTTGCCCAACGCCGAATGTCGGGTTGCCATTCGGCGCCGGGGGCTGCGCCTGCGGCGGAGTGCCGTTGACGGGCCGCTCGAAATTGCCGGTGAGGAACGAATCGTCGCCGTCCAGCAGGTGTTTGGTCAGCGCCGCGCGCGGCGTCATGCCGCGCAGCTTCTGCAGCTCGCTCAGCGGGCCGCGCAGGTCGTCGAATTCGGGGCCGATGTCCTCACGCAGCTGGCTGGTGACACCGCTGAGGTAGTCGCGGGCCTGACGCAGGGCGGTCGACGTCCAGCGGATCGCGCCCGGAAGCCGTTCCGGGCCAAGGATTACCAGCCCGACCACGACGAGGACGAGCATCTCCCCCCAGCCGACGTTGGCGAACATCAGCCGCTGTCGGCGTCGGGTTTGACGGTCAGGGTGACGTTGCGGCCATCGCGGACCACCTCGACCGGGGCATCTTGCCCGATGGTCAGCTGGCGCACGGCGACCACGAACTCGTCGGCGTCGGCGACCTTGCGGCTACCGACCTTGACGATGACGTCGTTCTCCAGGATGCCGCCCTTCTGCGCGGGGCTGCCCGCCTTGACGTTGGCGACCTGGGCACCGGCGGCGATCGAATTGCTCACCGATCGGGTGCTGACGCCCAGCGTCGGGTGCACGATCTTGCCGTCTTTGATCAGCGTCTGCGCCACCGACTTGACCTCGTTCACCGGGATTGCGAAGCCAAGGCCACTTGCGCTGTCGGACAACGACTTTCCGGCGGTGTCGATACCGATCACCTGAGAGTCCATGTCGATCAGCGGCCCACCGGAGTTGCCGTGGTTGATCGACGCGTCCGTCTGCAGGGCGTCGATGACGGTGTCGGTGTCAGACCCCTCCCCCGACAACGGAACCGGACGGTGCAGGGCGCTGATGATGCCGTGCGTCACGGTGCTGCGCAGGCCCAGCGGTGCACCCGCGGCGATCACCTCGTCGCCGACGCGCACCTTGTCGGAGTCGCCGAGCCGCGCCACGCTCAGGTTGTCGACGTTGTCGACCTTGAGCACGGCCAGGTCGGTCTTGGGGTCGCGACCGACCAGGTTCGCGGGCACTTCCTTACCGTCGTTGAACACCACGGTCGTCTTGAACTGGCTGGGGTTGTTGGCGGCCTCGGAGATCACGTGGTTGTTCGTGACGATGTAGCCGCGGCCGTCGATGACCACACCGGAGCCCTGCATGCCTTCTTGTTCGCTCTTCGACTCGATGGTCACCACCGAGTTGGCGGTCGCGGCCGCCACTTTGGCGAAGCGGCCCGCCGGTTCTTCGGTGTTGTTGTTGGTCGCCAACGTCACCTTGGAGGTGGTGAAGGCCTCGACGACCTCGGCCGTCTTGTTGCCGATCAGCCCGCCGATGGCGCCGATCACCAGCGCGATGACGAACAGGACGGCCAGCGCCAGGTAGGACACCTTCTTTCCGAACAGGACGTCGCGGACGCCGAGCTTGCCGGCGTATCCCGACGGCGTGGGCGCCGTGGTGTGGGCGACGGCCGGGGTCCCCAACGCCGCCGCGGCGCCCGGGTCCCGCCACGGATCGTCCGCCTCGTCCTCGTCGAAACCGTTCTGCTCGGCGGCCAGCGCGCTGGCGTCGATCGGGTGGCGCTGCAATGTCTCGGCGCCGCCGACGGGCTTGCTGAACGCCTCCTCCAGCACGGGGTCGCGGCGCTGGTCGTGCGGGCTGAATTCGATCTGATCCCGGTACTTCGAGGGGCGTACCCGCTCCGCGACGAAGGATCCCTGTAGACCATCCGGGCGACCGAAGGCCTGACGCGCCGCAGGGTCGACCGGTGGCCGGGAAATGGGGCGCGGCGCCAGCCGGTTGGCTCCGTTGTCGCCGCCGTCTTGCCCCTGGTAGAAGCCTTGGTCGGAGGTCATGAATCCTCTACTTGAATGCTCGAAACCGGCCTCGCAGCCGGCCCCTGTCCAGGGCGAGCACCAGGCACAGAATTGTCCGTGTCCACCCTAGTATCCACGGTTGCTGAGCGGTCGGCATGAACCCACGAGCTGGGGCAAGGCGAGTGCTACCGGCGCTTACGCTGGTCGCGCACATTGCGATCAGCGAAACGGTCGGTAGGCTGCGAGGGCGTGTCGTCGGGCGGGTAATGCGGAATCTCCGAGAGCATGCCGAGCAGGGTGCTGGGGATGCGGATCGGGTGGGAATCGCGCAGCGCGGCACGCGCCCGGCTCTGGTCGTCGACCTCGGACGCGCATTGCGGACATAGCGAGAGGTGATGGGCCGCCCGCAGGTGGGCGTTCATCCGGAGCTCACCGTCGACAAACGCGGCGATCGCTTCGACGGACAGGTGCTCGGTGGAGCCGAATTGCCGTGGCGCGCCCACCGGCGCGTCACTCTGGGAGGCGAACTGCGCGGGCAGCCAGGAGAACGCGCGGCGGAACACATGTCCCCGGTCGGCCATCACCAGCTCCTTTCGCTGCCACGTACCCCTCGAATGTAGCGCGATAAGGTGCCCTGCACCGATATGCATCCTGCGAAATCGCACGATTATCGGCTCGCGGGCCGTGCTGTGCACCGGCCCGGCCATTGTCTAAGCCGATTGGGCGTGGGTTTCCGGCGCGGAATGCGCGGCCAGGTAGTCGCGCAGCGCCTGACGTCCGCGGTGGATCCGGCTGCGGACGGTACCCAGCTTGACGCCCAGGGTGGCGCCGATCTCCTCATAGGACAGGCCTTCGATGTCGCACAGCACCACGGCGGCGCGAAACTCCGGCGGCAGCGAGTCCAGCGCGGCCTGCAGGTCGGGCCCCAGGCGCGCGTCGTGGTAGATCTGCTCCGGGTTCGGCTCGTCGGCCGGGACCCGGTCGTAGTCCTCCGGCAACGCTTCCATCCGGATGCGGGCGCGCCGGCGCACCATGTCAAGGAACAAATTCGTGGTGATGCGGTGCAGCCAGCCCTCGAAGGTTCCGGGCTGATAGTTCTGCACCGACCGGAACACCCGGATGAATGTCTCCTGGGTCAAGTCCTCGGCGTCCTGCTGATTACCCGAGAGCCGGTAAGCCAGGCGGTACACCCGGTCGGCGTGCTGACGCACCAACTCGTCCCACGACGGCATCGTCGTCTTGTCCCCGGTCGCGTCGAACACTGCGGTGCCCTGCAGGCCCTCGGCCGGTTCGACCCATTCGTCGTCCGGCAGTTCCTGGGCGTGCGACATCGTGTTCGGGCTTAAGAGAGTGGTGTTGATCGAATCCTCCGAATACTGTGCCCTGCCCGAAAGGGGCAGTTCGTCATCCGCAACACGCAGTTGCCAATCTGTATTCCCCGCCCAACGTCCTCCACGTTCCATACCGTCACCGTCGCCTACCGGCGTATGCGCGGCATAGGAGCAATCTGAGGTTTGGCTGAGAAACCTTATCGTTACCTGCCACACGCAGGGCATACCCACAGCGGAGTGACTTACGCCGCCCCGGTGTCGCCGGGCGTGTCGGAAACGGTCCGATCCGCCGCGCGCCTGTCGGACTGCGCGCCCACATGCAATACGCTGCGGGCATGGACGGCACCGAGGAAGAAACCCCCGGCCAGGCGGCCCCCAGTCGGGCCGAATCGCTCACCGCGCACGCGGAGGGTTCGATCTCCGAGGACGCGATTCTGGCCGCCGCCCGGGAGCGCTCCGTCGACATCGGCGCCGGCGCGGTGACGCCCGCGGTGGGGGCGCTGCTGAGCCTGCTGACCAAGCTCAGCGGCGGCAAAGCCGTGGCCGAGGTGGGCACCGGCGCCGGGGTCAGCGGACTCTGGTTGCTGTCGGGGATGAGCGACGACGGCGTACTGACGACGATCGATATCGAGCCCGAGTATTTGCGGCTGGCCAAGCAGGCCTTCTCCGAAGCCGGCATCGGACCGTCACGCACCAGGCTGATCAGCGGTCGCGCCCAGGAGGTGCTCACCCGGCTCGCCGACGAGTCCTATGACCTGGTGTTCGTCGACGCCGACCCGATCGATCAGCCCGATTACGTCGTCGAAGGCGTGCGGCTGCTGCGATCCGGCGGAATCATCGTCGTGCACGGCTCGGCGCTGGGCGGGCGGGCCGGCGATCCCGCGGCCCGCGACGCCGAAGTGGTCGCGGTCCGGGAGGCGGCCCGTCTGATCGCCGAGGACGAGCGGCTGACGCCCGCACTGGTGCCGCTCGGTGACGGCGTGCTGGCCGCGGTCCGCGACTAGCCCCGCGCCTCCACGCCCGGCATCGGACTGATTTCTTTTACGCATCCCTTACGGGGCTCCCCCTTGACCGTTGGCTGAACGCGCGTTTAGCGTACTGAACATGCGTTCAGCCGATCTGACCGCCGTCGCCCGGATCCGCGATGCCGCGATCGAGCAATTCGGCCAGCACGGCTTCGGGGTGGGACTGCGCAGCATCGCCGAGGCCGCGGGGGTGAGCGCCGCACTGGTCATTCATCACTTCGGATCCAAGGACGGCCTGCGCAAGGCCTGCGAGGACTACATCGCCGAGGAGATCTACCACAGCAAATCAGCGGCGCTGCGGTCCAACGACCCGGCAACCTGGTTCGCGCAGATGGCCGAGATCGAGGCCTACGCACCGCTGATGGCCTACCTGGTGCGCAGCATGCAATCCGGTGGCGAGCTGGCGACCATGCTGTGGCGCAGGATGATCGACAACACCTACGACTACCTGGAAGAAGGCGTGCGCGCCGGGACGATCAAACCCAGCCGCGATCCCCATGCCAGGGCGAAATATATCGGCATCACCGGCGGTGGCGGGTTTCTTCTCTACCTCCAAATGCACGACACCCCAACCGATCTGCGGGCCGTCCTGCGCGACTACGCCCGAGACATGATGCTGCCCGCCTTAGAGGTTTACACCGAAGGCCTGATGACGGACCGCACCATGTATGACGCATTCCTGGCCGCCGACGATCAAGGAGAATCCCATGGCAGTTGATAGCGTCGCACCCATCGAAATCCGGGACCTCACCAAGAACTTCGGTGCGGTACGGGCGCTGGACGGCCTCGACCTGACGGTGCGTCGAGGTGAAGTGCACGGCTTTCTCGGTCCCAACGGCGCCGGCAAGTCCACTACCATCCGCGTGCTGTTGGGCCTGGTTAAGGCCGACAGCGGCAGCGTGCGACTGTTGGGCGGCGACCCGTGGGCTGATGCCGTCGAACTGCACCGTCAAATCGCTTATGTGCCAGGCGACGTCACGCTCTGGCCGTCGCTGACCGGTGGCGAGACCATCGATCTGCTGGCCCGCATGCGCGGCGGCATCGACGACGTCCGACGCCGCGAGCTGATCGAGCGCTTCGACCTCGACCCGACCAAGAAGTCGCGCACCTACTCCAAGGGCAACAGGCAGAAGGTCTCGCTGATTTCGGCTTTCTCGTCGCGGGCCAGCCTGCTGCTGTTAGACGAGCCCAGTAGCGGCCTGGACCCGTTGATGGAGAACATCTTTCAGCAGTGTGTCGCCGAGGCCCGCGACCGTGGCGTGACGGTCCTGCTGTCCAGCCATATCCTGGCCGAAACCGAAGCGCTGTGCCAGACAGTGACGATCATCCGGGCCGGCCGGACCATCGAGAGCGGTTCACTGGACTCGATGCGGCATCTCAGCCGTACCTCCATCAAGGCCGAAATGATCCGTAGCCCTGGTGATCTCAGGCGGATCAAGGGCGTTGAGGATGTCAGCTTCGAGGGCAATATGTTGCGCGCACAGGTCGACAGCGAAAGCCTCGGGGAACTCATCCGGGTGCTGGGCGACGCCGGCGTGCGCAGCCTGGTCAGCCAGCCACCGACCCTAGAGGAGCTCTTCCTGCGCCACTACAACACCGGACGCAGTGAAAATAAGGTCTCGGCATCATGAGCACCGCGACCCTGCAGCGTCCGGAACACAGTGCTCCGCAACGTGGTTCGAATTTCGCCGGAACGCTGGGCATGCTGCGGCTGTATCTGCGCCGCGACCGGATCTCGCTGCCGCTGTGGATTCTGCTGCTGTCGCTTCCGCTGGCGACGGTCTACATCGGCAGCATCGAAAAGGTCTATCCCAGCCAAGCCGCCCGGGCCGGGTTCGCGGCGACCATCATGGCCAGCCCGGCCCAGCGCGCCCTCTACGGGCAGGTCTACAACGACAGCCTTGGCGCCGTGGGCATTTGGAAAGCCGGGATGTTCCATGTGCTGATCGCGGTGGCCGTGATTCTGACGGTGATCCGGCACACCCGCGCCGACGAGGAAAGTGGCCGCACCGAGCTGGTGGACTCGACCGGGGTGGGACGTTACGCCAGCCTGACCGCGGCGCTGATGCTGAGCTTCGGGGCCTGCATCGCCACCGGCGCAATCGGCGCGGCGGGACTGCTGTCCACCAACGTCGCGGCCGGCGGATCGCTGGCCTTCGGCGCCGCGCTGGCCGGCTCCGGCGTGGTGTTCACGGCGGTGGCCGCGGTGACCGCACAACTGTCGTCGAGCGCGCGATTCGCCCGCGGTGCCGCCTTCGCCGTGCTGGGAGCCGCGTTCACGCTGCGCGCCATCGGCGACGCCGGCTCCGGCACGCTGTCCTGGTTTTCCCCACTGGGCTGGTCGCTCCAGGTGCGCCCCTATGCGGGCGATCACGGGTGGGTGCTGCTGCTGCATCTGTTCACCGCGATCGTGCTGACCGCGGTGGCGTATCGGCTGCTGGCCGGGCGCGACGTCGGCGCGGGACTCATCGCCGAGCGCGCCGGCCCGGCCACCGCCGCATCGTGGTTGAGCAACGTGTTCGGACTGACCTGGCGGCTGGACCGCGGCGCCTTGCTGCTGTGGACGGTGGGCCTGTGCCTGTACGGACTGGTGATGGGCAGCGTCGCGCACGGCATCGGTGATGAGATCGGCGGCGGCATGGCGCGCGACATCGTCGCGAGGATGGGCGGCACCTCCGCGTTGGAGGAGGCCTTCATCGCGGTGGCGTTCAACATGATGGGCATGGTGGCGTCCGCCTTCGCCGTCTCGCTCACCTTGCGACCACACCAGGAAGAGGCCGGCCTGCGCGCCGAGACGACGTTGGCCGGAGCGGTGTCCCGAACTCGTTGGCTGGCAAGCCATTTGACGGTAGCCCTGCTGGGGTCCGCGGCGGCGATGGTGGTCGCCGGCGCGGCCGGCGGGCTGCTCTACGGGGTCGCGGCCGGCGACGTCGGCGCCAAGATGGCCGTCGTGATCGCAACCGCGGCCGTGCAGTTGCCGGCCGTCTGGCTGGCCTGCGCCGTGACCGTCCTAATCTTCGGTTTGGCACCACGATTCACGCCGGTGGCCTGGGGGGTGTTGATCGCCTTCATCGCCCTGTACCTGATCGGCTCCCTGGCCGGCTTCCCGCAGTGGGTCCTGGATCTCGAGCCCTTCGCACACGTGCCGCGGGTCGGCCGCGACTTCACCGCGCTGCCGCTGCTGTGGCTGCTGGTCATCGATGCGGCGCTGATTACGTTGGGAGTCGTGGCCTTTCGCCGACGGGATCTACGCTCATGAACACGGCTGTTCGAGCGACGGCAACGGCGATTTATGGGCTGGCCGCCGTCGGCTTGCTGCTGTTCTTGCCCGCCGGCACGTTCAACTATTGGCAGGCATGGGTTTTCATCGCCACCTCGACGGTGTCCACCACCGTGCCGAGTGTGTACCTGGCCCGGACGAATCCGGCCGCACTGCGGCGCCGGATGCAGGGCGGGCCGCAGGGCGAAACCAGAACACTTCAGAAGATCGCGATCACCGGCGCGATTGTGGCATTTGTGGGGATGCTGATGTTCAGCGCGTACGACCACCGGATGGGCTGGTCGCAGCTGCCCGCTTGGCTGTGCCTGGTCGGCGATGCGCTGGTGGCGCTCGGACTGTGTATCGCCATGCTGGTGGTCATTCAAAACGGCTACGCCGCTGCCAACATCACCGTGGAGACGGGCCAGACAGTGGTCAGCACCGGGCTCTACCGGCTCGTCCGTCATCCGATGTATGCCGGAAACGCCATCATGATGGTCGGGATACCGCTGGCGCTGGACTCCTACTGGGGGCTCCTTTTCGCCATCCCCGGCGTGGCGGTGCTCGTCGTGCGCATCCTCGACGAGGAAAAGATGCTGGCCCAGGAACTAGCCGGATACCGCGAGTACACGCAGCGCGTGCGCTTTCGGTTGCTGCCCAACGTCTGGTAGCGCTCCGGGGGGCTAGACCCAGACGCCCTTGCCCACCGCGACCACGCCGCCGGCGCTGATCGCGAAGCGCTCCCGGTCCTTCTCCAGATCCACCCCGACCATTTCGCCGGGCCCGATCACGACGTTCTTGTCCAGGATCGCGTGGCGCACCACCGCGCCACGGCCCACCCGGGCGCCCGGCATGATCACGCTGCCCTCGACGATCGCGCCGTCGTCGACGACCACATTCGACGACAGCACCGAGTTGCGCACCGAGGCCGCCGAGATGATGCTGCCCGCGCCGACGACCGACTCCTGGGCGGAGCCGCCGTTGACGAACTTCGCCGGCGCCAGGTTCTCCGTCGCGCCCTGAATCGGCCAGCGCCGGTTGTACAGGTTGAACACGGGGTGCACCGACACCAGATCCATGTGCGCGTCGTAAAACGCATCCAGCGTCCCGACGTCGCGCCAGTAAGCCCGGTCGCGATCGGTGGCGCCGGGCACCTCGTTGTCGTTGAAGTCGTAGACCGCGGCCATCCCGTCGTCCACCAAGCGGGGAATGATGTTGCCACCCATGTCGTGATCGGAGTGGTCGTCGTCGGCGTCGGCGCGAATCGCGTCGACGAGCACCTTGGTGGTGAAGATGTAGTTGCCCATCGAGGCGAACGTCGTCTCGGGATCGTCGGGCGTGCCCGGCGGCTCCAGCGGCTTCTCGACGAAGCTGCGGATCCGGCCGGATTCGTCGGCGTCGATGCAGCCGAATGCCGAGGCCTCGCCGCGCGGCACCCGGATGCCGGCCACCGTCGCGCCGGCCCCGCTGTCGATGTGAAAGCGGACCATCTGCTCGGGGTCCATCCGGTACACGTGGTCGGCGCCGAAAACCACTATGTAGTCCGGGTCTTCGTCGTAGATCAGATTCAGCGACTGGTAGATCGCGTCGGCGGAGCCGGTGTACCAGCGCGGGCCGAGGCGCTGCTGGGCCGGCACCGGGGTGATGTACTCACCGGCCAGACCGGACAACCGCCAGTTCTGCGAAATGTGACGGTCAAGTGAATGCGACTTGTATTGCGTGAGAACGCAGATTCGCAAGTACCGGGCATTGACGAGGTTGGACAGCACGAAGTCGATCAGGCGGTAGGCGCCGCCGAAGGGAACCGCGGGCTTGGCCCGGTCCGCGGTCAGCGGATACAACCGCTTGCCCTCACCGCCGGCCAGGACGATACCCAGCACGTGGGGTGCTTCCCTCATGACTCCAAACCTATCGGCCGTCACGAACCGCTGCCAGGGGCAATCCCCCGCGCCGCCGTTGCGACGGGCTGTCCGTCAAGGTATTTGGCAAACGTGACCGCCGCTCACCGTAATCGATTGTGCCGCCCGGCGCGCGGCGGCGTCGCCGCGGGGAATTCACCAGCCGCTTTTCGGTCCGATTCGCGAGGGGCGTCGCAAGCGAACTACGGTGCGGTGTATGCGGGTGGCAATGATGACTCGGGAGTACCCACCAGACGTCTACGGGGGAGCCGGCGTACACGTCACCGAGCTCGTCGCCCAACTGCGCCGACTGTGCACGGTCGACGTGCACTGCATGGGCGCCCCACGCCCCGGAGCCGTCGCGCACGAGCCCGACCGGCGCCTGCGCGACGCCAACGCGGCGCTGTCCACGCTGTCCACGGATCTGGTGATGGCTAACGCCGCGGCAGAGGCCACCGTGGTGCATTCGCATACCTGGTACACCGGCATGGCCGGGCACCTCACCGCGATGCTCTACGACATCCCGCACATCCTGACGGCGCACTCGCTGGAACCGTTGCGGCCGTGGAAGGCCGAACAACTCGGCGGCGGCTACCGGATCTCGTCGTGGGTGGAGCGCACCGCGGTGCTGGCGGCCGATGCGGTGATCGCGGTGAGTTCGGGCATGCGTGAGGACGTGCTGCGGGTCTACCCGACGCTGGATCCCAGCCAGGTGCACGTCGTCCGCAACGGCGTCGACAGCGACGTATGGCATCCCGCCGGAGCGGCCGAGACCGGCTCGGTGCTGGCCGAGCTCGGCGTCGATCCGAACCGGCCGATGGTGGCGTTCGTCGGGCGGATCACCCGGCAGAAGGGCGTCGGCCATTTGGTCGCTGCCGCGCACCAATTCAGCCCCGACGTGCAACTGGTGCTGTGCGCCGGCGCTCCCGATACCCCGGAGATCGCGGACGAGGTACACACCGCGGTGGACGAGCTCGCCCGCGTCCGCACGGGCGTGTTCTGGATCCAGGAAATGCTTCCCGTCGCGGAATTGCGCGAAATACTTTCGGCGGCGACGGTTTTCGTCTGCTCATCGGTGTACGAGCCGTTGGGCATCGTCAACCTGGAGGCGATGGCCTGCGCGACCGCGGTGGTGGCCTCCGACGTCGGCGGAATTCCGGAGGTGGTCGTCGACGGAGTCACCGGATCACTGGTGCATTACGACGCCGACGATGCCGGGGCTTACCAGGCGGGATTGGCACAAGCGGTCAATGAACTCGTCGCGGACCCGGCGAAGGCGCAGCGCTACGGACGCGCCGGACGCCGGCGTTGCATCGAGGAATTCTCCTGGGCGCATGTCGCTGAGCAGACCCTGGAGATCTACCGAAAGGTGTGTTCTTAGCTGCCCCCGACACCCGGGGGACTTAGCTGGTGACGCCTTTGAGTTCGTCGCCCAGGGCAGCGGCCTCGTCGGGCGTCAACTCGACGACGAGACGGCCACCACCTTCAAGTGGTACCCGCATTACGATGCCGCGCCCCTCCTTAGTCGCTTCCAGAGGACCGTCTCCGGTCCGGGGCTTCATCGCCGCCATCGAGTGCTCCCTCCAGATTCGAGTTGGCCCGTCCTCGCGAGCCTGGTCGGCGGCGAGCTAGTCCCGCCAGCGGATTTCCAGCCATACCCGACTTTGAACTGCCAAATCACCCCCCCATTGTTCCCTATTCCGCCCACTAAATGCACAAGACCCGTCCGTAGCGCCCTGCACGGGGGTTCCGAGCGTGGTTTGCCGGGCCCATCGCCCGACCCCTCATCGTGGCGAGGGAACCCAGCAATCACGGACGTGGTCGTCGACCATCCCGGTCGCCTGCATCAGCGCGTACGCGGTGGTGGGGCCCACGAACCGGAAACCGCGGCGCTTGAGTTCCTTCGCCATGGCCTTGGATTCATCGCTAGCGGAAGGGATTTCGGATTCGGAGGCGGGACGAGGCCGCGACGGCGGCGCGAACGACCACAGCAGGTCGGACAGGTCTTCCGCCGATCCCAATTCGGCCACCGCGCGCGCGTTGGCAATCGTCGCATCGATCTTGGCCCGGTTGCGGACGATGCCGGCGTCGGCCATCAGCCGCTGCACGTCCGCCTCGGTAAAGCGCGCCACCTTTTCGGTGTCGAACCCGGCGAAGGCGCGGCGGAAATTCTCCCGCTTGCGCAGGATCGTCAACCAGGACAGGCCGCTCTGAAAGGCTTCCAGGCTCATCCGCTCGAACAGTGCCACCCCGCCGCGCAGCGGGCGGCCCCACTCCTGGTCGTGATAGTCGCGGTACATGTCGAAGTCGGGCCCGGGCCGGCCAACCGCCCAGCTGCAGCGCGTCCGCCCGTCATCGGTCACGCCGGATCCCCACCCGGGGGGTCCTCGCCGTCGGCCACGTCGACGCCCTCGCGATCCGCTGCTGTTGCGGCCGCGCTGACCGCGGCCAGCTGACCGCGCAGCGCCTCGAGCTCGCGGGCCAACCGGTCCAGCACCCAGTCGACCTCGCTGGTCTTGTAGCCCCGCAGCACCTGGGTGAACTTGACCGCGTCGACGTCGGAGCCCGTGACACCGTAGGCGGGCAGCACCGTCGCCGTCGTCCCCCGCGGTAGGGGCGGCAACTGCTCACCACGCCCGAACAGCAGGCTCGCCGCGCCGAACAGCACGATCGCCACCAGCACCAACACCACGATGTAGAGCAAGACCAACGCCACGGAATCGATAGTGCCCTATCCCGCCGACAGGACGGCGATCAGCGTGGCCGCACCGTGTTCATCGGCGGCCGGTCCTCCAGCGACACCGGCGAGGTGTGCGGCGTGTAGCCGTCCTCGTCGGCGACGAACTGTGTCAGACCGACGCCGGAGTCGGGAATCCCGCAGCGCGACAGCAGCGTCGCGATGACCTGCCGGCTCATCGCTCCCAGCTCGCCCAGCGGCCGATTGCGGTGCGCCCGCTTCCCCAGGTTGACCTGCGCGATCGCGTCCAGACCCAACCGGTCGAAGGTGTCGATCAGCAAGCCGATCTCCACGCCGTAGCCGGGCGCGAACGGTACCGACGTCAGCAGTTCGCGGCTGGCCGCGTACTCGCCGCCGAGCGGCTGCAGCACGCAGCCCAGCTCGGGCCGTAGCGCCGCCAGCAACGGCCGGGCCGCCAACTCGGTGACCCGCCCGCCACCGGTGGGAGCCACGCCGCTGCCCGCAGCACAGCCGTCGCCCACCTCGCTGACCTTCAGGGGCCGCCGGTAGAAGCTTTTGACCAGGTGGACGCCGTCGCACAGCAGCAGCGGGCCGACCAGCCACGGCACGAACATCGGATGCGGATCGAGCAGGTCGGAGTCGATGAACACCACAATGTCGCCGTTGGTCGCGGCCAGCGAGCGCCACAACGCCTCACCCTTGCCCGGCCGGGTCGGCACCTCGGGCAACGCCTGTTCACGGCTGACGACGCGGGCGCCGGCCGCAATGGCGCGGATCTCGGTCTCGTCGGTGGAGCCGGAGTCCAGCACGATCAGCTCGTCGACCAGCCCGCCGGAATCGCGGACCAGCGGCGAAATACTGGCGACCACCGACGCGACGGTCTGTTCCTCATCGAGTGCAGGCAGCACCACCGAAATGGTTCGGCCCGCCTTCGCCTCCTCCAGTTGCCGCAGGGTCCACGCCGGACGACTCGAGTTGCGGTTGGATAGCCAGACGTCGCCGGGCCGGGCCGCGACGGCTCCGGCTGCGAGATCCCTGGCAACCAGCTCCGTCATGCCAGTCCTCGCACGGTGCGCGCCGGCGCCCGGATGCCCTGGATCGAGGCGACCATTTCCAGCACCCGTCGCGTCGCGGCAACCTGATGCACCCGAAATACGCGCACGCCGGCGGCCGCTGCCAACGCGGTGGCCGCCAGTGTCCCCTCAAGCCGTTCGGTCAGTTCCACACCCAAAGTCTCCCCGACGAAGTCCTTGTTGCTCAAAGCCATGAGCACAGGCCATCCGGTATTAACAAGTTCGCTCACGTGGCGCAACAGGACCAACCCGTGGAAGGTGTTCTTGCCCATGTCGTGCGTCGGGTCGATCAGCACCCGGTCGGGGGCCACCCCGGCGGCGACCGCGCGCTCGGCGGCGCCGGTGACCTGACGGATCACGTCGTCGACCACGCCGCGGGTGGTGGTGCCGAAACGCACCCGGAACGGACGGGTGCGCGGCTGCGCGCCACCGGTGTGCGAACACACCAGGCCCACGCCGAACTCGGCGGCGACTTCCGGCAGGGCCGGGTCGACGCCCGCCCAAGTGTCGTTGATCAGGTCCGCGCCGGCCGCGCAGGCCAGTCGGGCCACCTCGGAGCGCCAGGTGTCGACGCTGATCAGCTGGTCCGGGTAGGCGCCCCGCAACCATTCGATGAACGGCACCAGCCGGGCGATCTCCAGGTCCGCGTCCACGTTCTCGCCCGGTCCCGCCTTGACCCCGCCGACGTCGATGAGATCGGCACCGTCGGCGACGGCCCGGTGCACGGCTGATCGAGCCGCTTCGTCGCTGAAGGTCGCACCCTTGTCGTAGAACGAGTCCGGTGTGCGGTTGATGATCGCCATGACCAGCGCGCGGTCCCCGGCAACGGGTCGGCCGCACAGAGTTGACTGCACACGTCCATAGTGCCTGGTCCGTCCGGGGCCGGTGCGCTCCCCCAAGGCCTCAGCCTTGCGGTCGCTTACCGGCCGCTACCTCGGCCGGGTATTCGTCGTAGTACGGCACATAGCCCTCGTCGCGGCCGGCCAGCACGTACAGCGGATCCGCCACATCGGGCCCGTAGGCCTGCTCGCGCAATTCCACCTTGCGGCTCTTGAACGTCGTGGTGTGCTCGAGCGTCTTGACCACCCGGACGAACAGCGGCAGCGCATAGGCCGGCAGTTGTCCGTACACCGCACTGGCCAGTGCCTTGCCGTCGAACTCCGCGCCCTCGCGCAACTGGACCGCGGCCATCCCGGCACGGCCCCCGGTGTTGGGCACTTCGACACCGAACACGGTGCACTCCTCGACGGCCTTGTCCGACGCCACCGCCGCCTCGACCTGCGTGGTGGCGACATTCTCGCCCTTCCAGCGGAAGGTGTCGCCGAGTCGGTCGACGAACGCGGCGTGCCGCATGCCCTGCGGGCTCATCACGTCGCCGGAGTTGAAGTAGCAGTCACCGTCGCGGAAAGCGTTGCGCACCAACTTCTTTTCGCTCGACGCCTTGTCGGTGTAGCCGTCGAAGGGCTGCAGCCGGTTGACCGGGCTGAGCAGCAGACCGGGCTGACCGGCCGGCACCTTGCTCACCCGGCCGTTGGCGTCGCGCAACGGGTCCCCCGAGTCGGGGTCGTACTCCACGTACACCAGCGGCATCGGCGCGAGGCCCGTTGACCCGGGCACGTTGAAGATGTTGATGAAGGCCGTGTTGCCCTCGCTGGACGCGTAGAACTCACACACCCGCGAGATGCCGAACCGCTTGGTGAAGTCCTTCCAGATCTCGGGGCGCAATCCGTTGCCGGCGATCAGGCGCACCCTGTGTTTGCGGTCGGTGTCCTTCGGCGGCTGGTTGAGCAGATAGCGGCAGATCTCCCCGATGTAGATGAACGCGGTGGCCTGACTCTCGATGGCCTCGTCCCAGAACCGGGAGGCCGAGAACGACTTACCCAACGCCAGCGTCGCCCCGGAGTTGATCGCCGACGACAGCGCCACTGTCAGCGCGTTGTTGTGATACAGCGGCAGGCAGCTGTAGAGGGTGTCGGAGCCCTTCAGCCGCAACCCCAGCCCGCCGAACGCCGCCAGGGCCTTGAGCCAGCGCAGATGCGTCATCACGCTGGCCTTGGGGAACCCGGTGGTGCCCGACGTGAAGATGTAGAAGGCGGTGTCGCGGGCCTGCACGGCCCCCACCGAATCCGGGTTGGTGGCCACCGCTCCCACCGCGAAGCGCTCCAGGTCTTCGATCGTCAACGTGTTGGCGGTGCCCGCGGAACCGGTCTCGGCGACCGCGCTGACCAGGTCGGTCTCCGCGATCAGCACCTTGGCGTCGAGCAATCCAAGGCTGTGCGCGAGCACCTCACCGCGCTGGTGATAGTTGAGCATTCCGGCGACGGCCCCGCACTTGACGGTGGCCAGCATCGCCAGCACGGTGTTGGGCGAATTGCGCAGCATGATCCCGACAACGTCGCCGTGGCCGACTCCGCGCGCCGCCAACACCGCGGCATACCGGTTGGCGGCCGCGTTGGCCTCGCGGTAAGTCAGCTGCTGGTCACCGAAGCGCAGGAAGACCTTGTCGCCGTAGCGCGCGGCACGGTCCTGGAACACGCTGCCGATCGACCGGTGTGAGCCCGGCTGCGCCAACAGTCCGGTCGCCGCGCCGCGAAGGATCACCCGCATGTCGGCCAGTACGGCCGGCAGTCCCGACGCGATGTCGGTCAGGCCGATCCGTCTGCGTGCTCCCCCGGCGTGATCGGACACGTGCTCCCTCGATTCCCCTTGACGCAGCCGACCTCAGTTAGGGGCGCACGCCTCGATTGCGTCATTCACCTTATCGACCAGCATCAGCGTGTCCATCGCTACCTGTGAGATGTACCCGCGGTCAACCAAGTCGTTCAGCCAGACCCACAAGCCCTCGTAGTGTCCCCAGGTATCCAGCAGCACCACGGGTTTGTCGTGCATACCCAAAGAGCCCGTCGTCCACGCCTCGAACAGCTCGTCGAGCGTGCCGATCCCACCGGGAAGCGCGATGAACGCGTCGGAGCGGTCTTCCATGATCCGCTTCCGGTCGCGCATGTTGTCGGTGACGATCAGCTCAGAGGCGTTCTCGTCGGCGAGTTCGCGGCGCACCAACTGGCGCGGGATGATGCCGACCGTCTTGCCGCCGCGGGCGCGCGCCGCACTGGCCACCGCGCCCATCGCCGAAATGTCGCCGCCGCCCCACACCAGGGTCCAGCCGCGGTCGGCGATCGCTTGGCCGAGTTCGCTAGCCAGATCAAGCAATTCGGCGTGTGTCGGGCCGGATGCGCAGTAGACGCAGACCGCCCATTCGCTCGAGGATTCGCCGTCGGGCCGCATAACCGCCAAGGTAGACCAACGCCGTTCGAACCGTGCACGTATGGGGCTTTCGCGCCAGCTAGTCATCGGCTGGCCACCGCGCCGCCATAAAATTCGGCGATGCCGATTCGATGGAACGTCCCGCAGCACGCTGCCACCCTGGAACGACTGGATTCCGCTCTGGGTGACGCGGCGCGGCGCGGTGCGGTGGTGCTCGGTCCCGACGGCGTCGGCAAGTCGACCCTGGCGCGGTTGGCCGCCGAGAACTTCTCCAGCGCCAACCCGGGCACTTTCATCCGCTGGGTCACCGGCACCCCGACCGAGCGCGTGGTCCCGTTCGGCGCGTTCAGCCACCTCGTGGACTTCGCCAGTTTCGGGGACGACATCGGCAAGCCGGCCGCGCTGCTGCGGGCGGCCCGGGCAGCGCTGAGCGGGGACCCGCAGACAGATCTGCTGCTGATCGTCGACGATGCCCACGACTTGGACATCCTGTCGGCCACCCTCGTCTACCAGCTGGCGCTGGCCGGGACCGCCCGGATGATCGTCACCGCCCGCGACCCGGATTCGGGGGCCGCACCCGAAGCGATCGCCGCGCTGTGGACCGACGGCCTGCTGGAGCGCATCGATGTCGACGCGCCCGGCCAGCCCACCAGCACGGCCGAGGTCGACACCTTCATCGCCGAGTTGCCCGCCGCCGCGCGGGCGGTGCTCGACTATCTCGCCGTCGAGGAGCCGCTGTCGCTGGCCGATCTCACCGCGCTGGCCGGCGACGGCGCGGTCGGCGAGGCGCAGCAGTGGGGCGCGGCCGAAACCCGGGTGCGCGACGAGCGCGCCGAAGATCCGGTCGTGTACACCGCCCATCCGCTGTTCTCCGAACGGGCGCGGGCCGCGCTGGGTGCCGACGGTGCCCGGCGGCGGCGAACCGAGTTGGTCGAGCTGCACTCCCAGCATCCGTCCGATCACCTCAGTGACCGGCTGCGGCTGGCCTCCCTGGCGCTGGACAGCGACGCTGCGCAGTCGGTGGCCGCGGTCGTCGACGCCGCGCAGCAGGCGCTGCGGCTCGGCGATCTCACGCTCGCCGAACGATTCGCCCGCTGCGCGCTGGCGCGCTGCGAGGACGGCCAGGCACTGGCCGCGCGGCTGCCGCTGGCGAATTCGCTGGCGTTTCAGGGCCGGGGCCGCGAGGCCGAGGAGTTGCTGGCCGCCGTGGATTCCGCCGCGTTGTCCGAAGAAGACCTGATGGCATGGACCCTGCTGCGGGCGGCCAATCAGTTCTTCATGCTCAGCGAGCCGGAGCGGGCCACCGCGTTCCTGCTGACGATCCGCAATCGCGTTCCCGATGTCGGCCCGCGGGTCACGCTCGACGCGCTGAGCGCAACCTTCGCGATGAACGCCGGCAACGTCGAGGGCGCCGTCGAGATCGCGCATCGGGTACTGGACTCACCGGCCGCCGACGACCAGGCGGTGGCCTGGGCGGCGAGCGCGGCGACGCTGTGTTCGGCGCGCCAGGGCCGGTTCGCCGACGTCGAGCCGCTGGCGCAGCGCGCCCTGGGCGCCGAGCACCCCGGGTTGCTGCGGTTCACGGTCGGCCTGGGCGAGACGACGACCTTACTGATGGCCGGCCGGGTCGAAACGGCGACCGAATTGGCGCAGCAGTTCACCGATTTCGCCGAATTGCAGCAGCCGGGTCGCGCGATCGGCGAGGCGCTGCTGGCGCACATGATGATCGCCGCCGGCCGATTCGGCGAAGCCGCCGCGCTGCTGGGCCCGGCGGCCGCGGCACTGGAACGCACCGGCTACTCGTGGGGACCATTGTCGCTGATGCTGCTGGCCACCGCGCTGGCCCAGCAGGGCGACATCGCCGCCGCGGCAAAAGCCTTGAGCAGAGCCGAATCTCGGCATGGCACCAAGTCGGCTCTGTTCAGCCCCGAGCTGGGCGTGGCCCGGGCCTGGCGGCTGGCCGTTGGGCGCGACTCGCACGGGGCGATCGCCGCGGCGCGCGACGCGGCCCGGATGGCCGAACGCCGCGGGCAGTCGGCGGTGGCGCTTCGCGTCTGGCACGAGGCCGTGCGCCTCGGCGACATCCGCGCGGTGGATCCGCTGGCCCGGCTGTGCGGCGAGGTCGACTGCGTGGCGGGACAGCTCGCGCTGGCTCATGCCAAAGCACTGGCGACAAACGACGGGGACGCGCTGCGTGCGGTGGCCGAGGAGCTGGCGGCCGTCGGTCTGCACGCCGCGGCCGCCACTGCGGCCGCGCAGGCCCAGCAGTGCGCTTAGCCGCCCAGGTATCTGCGCAGCATCTCCGCGGCCGCGCAGATCGCGGCGGCTGGCACCCGCTCGTCGCGGGTGTGCGCCAGGTTGGGGTCGCCGGGCCCGAAGTTGAGCGCCGGGATGCCCAGGGCGGCGAATCGGGACACATCGGTCCAGCCGTACTTGGCGCGCACCTGCCCGCCGGCAGCCTCGACCAGCGCCTTGGCGGCCGGCTGCGACAAGCCGGGTAGCGCTCCGGCAGCGCCGTCGGTCTGCTCGATCCGCACGTCGATCCCGTCCAGCACGTCGTGCACGTGTTGCAGCGCCTCGGCGAGCGATCGGTCAGGGGCGAAGCGGTAGTTGACGGTGACCGAGGCCGCGTCGGGAACGACGTTGCCGGCGACGCCGCCGTCGACCCGCACCGCCGACAAGCCTTCCCGGTATTCACAGCCGTCGATCTCGACGGTCCGAGCCTGGTAGGCGGCCAACCGCTCCAGCACGGTACCCAGTTTGTGAATTGCGTTGTCGCCCAACCAGGACCGCGCCGAGTGCGCCCGAGTTCCGTTGGCGCTGACCACAACTCGCAGCGTGCCCTGGCACCCTGCCTCGATGTAGCCGCCGGTGGGCTCACCCAGGATCGCGACGTCGGCGGCCAACCAGTCCGGCAGCTCACGCTCGATGCGACCCAAACCGTTTGCGGCCGCGTCGATTTCCTCGCAGTCGTAGAGCACCAGCGTCAGATCGTGTGCCGGTTCGGCCACCGTGGCGGCCAGATGCAGAAAGACGGCGTCGCCGGATTTCATGTCCGAGGTGCCGCAGCCGTACAGCATGTCGCCTTCGGCGCCCACCGAGCGATGGCTGGGCAGGTTGTCGGCGGCTGGGACCGTGTCGAGATGACCGGCCAGCAGCACCCGCGACGGCAGGTTTCGCCGGGTGCGCGCCAGCACCGCGTTGCCGTTGCGGATGATCTCGAAGCCGGTGGTCTGCGCGCGCAGGGCCGCCTCGACCTCGGCGGCGATGCGCGCTTCGTCTCGCGACTCGCTGGGGATGTCGACCAGCGCCGCGGTCAGCTCGATCGGATCCCCATGCAAGTCCAGCACGCAACCAGCGTAATGGTCGGCGGGGCGGGGGGACCCCCGGCTCGACGGCCCAAGTAACCTGACCGCCGTGACTGGAGCTGCAGGTATCGGGTTGGCGACACTGGCCTTCGACGGATCGATCCTCGACACATGGTTTCCCGCACCGGAACTGACGGAGTCGGACACCAGCGGCACGTCGCGCCTCGCGCTGTCCGACATTCCGCCGGAGCTGGCCGCACTGGTCGGACGCGACGACGACCGCAACACCGAAACCGTGGCCGTGCGCACGGTCATCGGCTCACTCGACGAGGTGGCCGCCGACGCCTACGACGCCTACCTGCGGCTGCACTTGCTGTCGCACCGCCTGGTCGCGCCGCATGGGCTGAACGCCGACGGCTTGTTCGGCGTATTGACCAATGTGGTGTGGACTAATCACGGACCCTGCGCGATCGAGGGTTTCGAGTCGGTCCGCGCGCGGCTGCGCCGCAAGGGACAGGTGACCGTCTACGGCGTCGACAAGTTCCCGCGGATGGTCGACTACGTGATGCCCACCGGGGTCCGCATCGCCGACGCGGACCGGGTGCGCCTGGGCGCGCACCTCGCGTCCGGCACCACCGTGATGCACGAAGGTTTCGTCAACTACAACGCCGGCACGCTGGGCACCTCGATGGTGGAAGGCCGCATCTCGGCCGGCGTGGTGGTGGGCGACGGCTCCGACATCGGCGGCGGCGCGTCGATCATGGGCACCCTGTCCGGCGGTGGCACCGAAGTCATTTCGATCGGTAAGCGGTGCCTGCTCGGCGCCAACGCGGGCCTGGGCATCTCGCTGGGCGACGACTGCGTCGTCGAAGCCGGCCTGTATGTCACAGCCGGCACCAAAGTCATTACGCCCGAAGGCAAAACGCTGAAAGCACTCGAGCTGTCGGGCGGCAACAACCTGTTGTTCCGCCGCAATTCGGTCAGCGGTGCCGTGGAAGTGGTGGCCCGCGGCGGTCAGGGCATCGCGCTGAACGAGGACCTGCACGCCAACTGAGCTACAGCGGCGTCCCGCAGGTTTCCGGCAGCAGATAAGTGGAGACCAGGCTGATCAACGCGAGGGCCGCCAGCATGACCCCGATCGACCAGCTGCCGTAGGTCGCCAGCAGCGTCCCGGCGATCAGCGGCGGCACCGCCCCGCCGAAGACACCGGCCAGATTGATCGCCAGTGCCGAACCGCTGTAGCGGTAGCGAGTGGCGAAGAGTTCGGGGATAAAGGCTCCGACGGGTCCGCTGCCGATGCCGGAGATCGCGAAGGTGCCGACGATCGCGACCGCATACAACGCTTTGTGGCCGGTGTCGATCAGGGGGATCACCAGGAACGCCCACGGCACACACGTTGCCCAGCCCACCAGCATGATCCGGCGCCGGCCGAATCGATCGCTCAGAATGGCCGAGGCGATCACCGCCGCGATGCTCACCAGACCGCTCAGCACACCGACCGACCAGATGAAGCCGCGCGTATAGCCCAGGTGCGTGTGCGCATACATCGTGAAGTATGTGTTGCCCATGTAGCAGAACGCCATCGTGCACAGCACGCTGCCGGCGGCCAGCAGGATCTCCCGGCCCTGCAGGCGAAACACCTCGGCCAGCGGCGCTTTGGGCACCAGGTCGCGTGACTTCTCCTCGGCGAACACCGGAGTCTCGTCGATGTTGAGCCGCACGTACAACGCCAGCGCGATCAGCACCGAGCTGATCAGGAACGGGATCCGCCATCCCCACTGCAGGAACTCGGGGCTGTACTCACCGATCGTGACGTTCACGCCGAGGAAGGTCAGGCTGCTCAGCACTCCGGCGACACCGCCGCCCAGCAGGGTGAACATCCCGTACAAGCCGCGTCGGGCGCCCGGGGCGTATTCGGCGCTCAACAACGCCGACCCGGCCCATTCGCCGCCCACCGCAAACCCCTGCAGCAGCCGCAGCCCCATCAGGATCAACGGCGCCGCCATCCCGATGGAGGCGGTGCTGGGAACCAGGCCGACGCTCACGGTGGCCACGGCCATGATCAGCAACGTGGAGATCAGCGTCTTCTTGCGGCCCAGCCGGTCCCCGAAGTACCCGAAGACGGCCGCACCGATGGGCCGCGACAAAAACGCCGTGGCGAACGTTCCCATCGAGGCGATCATCGCCACGCCGGGCGTGAGGTTCGGAAAGAACACCGCGGGAAACACCAATGCCGCCGCGGTGCCGTAGATCAGGAAGTCGTAGAACTCGATTGCCGAGCCGACCAGACACGAGGTCGCGACCCGCGCCATCGGTGTGGCGCGCGGTTGGTCCGCGATCGTCGTCGCAGCACCCGCCGGGTGGATCGACTCACCCATGGCACATCCTTACCTGTCCCCGTGGTGTGTTTGCCTGCATGTCCACAAACGAAATTATGCGAAGCAGTGAACTCTCGCTGGTCCGAAAGCCTGGCAATATCCTGCGTGTCGCGAAAGCTCCAGCTGACAACCCATTTTGTGATGTCTTGGTTATCGCGCCGGTGCTCGCTCGGTTCCAGGCCGCTACAGACGGCCCTCAACCTGCATACCAGAAACGGCGCTACGTCTCATCCCTCGGACAGCAACTGCTTCTTGACGACCTTGCCCATCGCGTTGCGCGGCAACGCGTCCACAACCCGAACCTCGCGCGGTCGTTTGTGGATCGAAAGGTCTTGGGCGACAAAGTTAATTAGCTCGTCGGTGTTGAGGTCGGAAGCGCCGACCACGAATGCGACGATGCGCTGGCCAAGATCGTCGTCGGGCATCCCGACAACGGCCGCTTCCTGCACGCCAGGATGCCCCAACAGCGATGTCTCGATTTCGCCCGCGCCAATGCGATATCCGCCCGATTTGATCAGGTCGACCGATTCGCGGCCGACGATGCGGTGCATGCCCTCGCCGTCGACGACCGCGACATCGCCGGTCTGGTACCAACCGTCGGCATCGAAAACCTCCGCGGTGGCCTCCGGCCGATTCAGGTATCCGTCGAACAGCGTCGGGCCCCGAACCGCAAGCTTGCCAACGGTTTCCCCGTCATGCGGGACGGGGTCACCGGAGTCGTCGAGCAGCCGGGTCTCGACGCCGCTAAGCGGCAGGCCGACCCAGCCCGGGCGGCGTTCGCCGTCGGCCCGCGTCGACACCGTGATCAACGACTCCGAGGCACCGTAGCGTTCGATGGGCCGGTGACCGGTCAGCTGTTCCAGCCGGTCGAACACCGGTACCGGCAGCGCCGCACTACCGGACACCAGCAGCCGTGCCGTGCGCAATGTCTCGGCGGCCGCCTGATCGGCCACCACCCGCGACCACACCGTCGGCACCGCGAAGTACAAGGTGCCACCGGATTCCGTATGGGCCTTCGCATAACCGGCCGGTGTCGGTTTTCCGGTGTGCACGAAGCGATTTCCGATCCGCAACGACCCGAGCAGGCCCAGCACCAAGCCGTGGATGTGAAACAGCGGCAACCCGTGCACCAGCACGTCGTCGGGAGTCCACTGCCAGGCCTGGGCCAGCGCGTCCAGGTCGGCGGCGATCGCCCGGCGACTCACCACCACGCCCTTGGGCGCTCCCGTGGTGCCCGAGGTGTAGATGACCATCGCGGTGGCCTCGGGTGCCGGCTCGGGATAGCGATGCCAGGACCGGGCGTGCAGCCGCACCGGGATGTGCGGCAGGCCCTCCAGCTCGTCGGGCTGCGTCCCGAGCCACGCCTGCGCGCCGGAGTCGGTCAGCATGTGCTTGCGTTCGGCAGCGCCGACATCCGAGGGCACCGGGACGAAGGGGACGCCGGCGATCAGGCAGCCGGTGACCGCCAGCACGGTCGACACGCTCGGGGTGGCCAGCACCGCGACGCGGTCCGCCCCGGCGACGCGTTCGGCCACCGACGTCGCGCCGCCGACCAGGTCGCTGCGACTCAGTACGTCGCCGTCGATCTTGACCGCGTCGGGGATGTCAGTGGCGGCGGGATTCAGCGATGCGAGCAGCACCTCAGCAGGCTACCGACACTTGTCGACTAGGCCCTGTCAGGCCTGCTCGTCCCATATTTTCATCAGTGTGGACAGGATCTCTTCGCCACGGCCCAGCCCGGCCAGGTGACTTTCGCCCGGCAGCACGAACAATTCGCAGTCGGGCAGCAGGGACACCACGTGCTCGCCGTGGGCAAAGGGCACGATGTGGTCGCTGTCGCCGTGCCACCAGCGGACCGGAACCTTGACCTCGTCCAGCCGGAACCCCCAGTCCCGGACGAACAGGATCACGTCGTTGAACGGGGCCGCGAGCTGTTTGCGGCTGCCGTTGAGCAAATCGTCGAGGAACATGGCGCCGAACTCGGGCCGGGTGAGCAGGCGCCGGTCGGCTTCCGGCGAGATCGCGGCATACAGGTACAGCGCGGTGTTCGCGACCGGACGGACGGCCCGGACCATCAGGCTGGCGCCGATCCGCAGCGGGTCACCGCCCAGCCGCAACAGCGGTGCCACCCGCTTGCCCAGTTCCATCAGACCGCTGCTGATCCCCTCGTCGCCGACGAACGGCGCGACGCCCCCCAGCACACCGGTCGCCACGACGCGATCAGGCAGCACCGCGGCACAGGCGAGTGCGTACGGGCCCCCGCCGGATAGGCCGATGACGGCCATCTTGTCGATACCGAGGGTGTCGGCGATGGTGCGCAGGTCATCGGCGAACGCCCGGATGTTCTCGTAGCGGTGCGGCGTCGACGAGCCGATCCCCGGACGATCCAGGCCGATCAGCCGGATGCCGTGATCTTCGGCGTAGACGCGGGCCTCGGTCGGAATTTGCCGGCGGGCACCCGGGGTGCCGTGCAGCCAGAACACCGCCCGGCCGTGCGGGTCACCGAATTCGGCGAAGCCGATTTGGCGGTCGTCGCCGACGGCGACGTTTCCTTCTAGCTTTGGACGGGCGATCTCGATGACCATGTCAGCAGCTTGGCATGTGACAAGCCGTTTACGAAAGGCTCACGCCGGCGTCGCATCGCCTTCGGTAGGGTGCTGCTCGACCGGGTCAGGAAGGCTTTGCCATGCAGAGTTCGTTTCCGTTGCACTCCCCCGACTTCTACGCGGGCGACCCCTACCCCGGCTACCGAGAGCTACGCGCGACGGCACCGGTGTGCTGGAACGAGGTCGCCGGGTTCTGGGCGCTGCTGCGCTACGACGACGTCCGCTTCGTCTCGACGAACCCGGCGCTGTTCACCTCCACCCGCGGCATCAACATCCCCACCCCGGGCCTGCCCAATCCCGTGCAGGAAAGCAGCCTCATCTTCACCGACCCGCCGCGGCACCGGCAGCTGCGCAAGCTGATCAACGCCGGATTCACCCGCCGCCAAGGCGCCCTGCTAGAACCGGCGATCCGCGAGATCGTCGGCGGGATCCTGGACGGCATCGAGCCGGACTCGGTACACGACTTCATCGAGACCATCGCCGCTGCGCTGCCGGCGCGGGTGATCGCCGAACTACTCGGTGTGCCGCGCGAGGACCGCGAGCAATTCCGGGCCTGGACGGACGCGGTGATCGCAACCGCCGGCACCAGCCCCGAGCTCGACGGCTTCGAGACCGCCGGCCGGCTCTATCACTGCATCCGCCAGCTGGTCGCGGCCAGCCGCACCGCCGGTGGCGATGGCGTGTTGTCGGCGCTGGCCGGCGCGCGGGCCGACGGGGTTGGGCTCAGCGACGATGAGCTGCTTGACTTTTCGTTCCTGCTGCTGGCCTCCGGAATCGAGACCACCCGCAGTCTGCTCGCGCTCGGCACGCTGGCGCTGATCGCACACCCCGACCAGCGCCGGATGCTCGTCGCGGATCCGGCGAAGATCGCGGGCGGCGTCGAGGAGATGTTGCGCTGGACCAGCCCCGTGACGCACATGGCCCGAACGGCGACGACGGAGGTCGAGATTCGCGGTCAGCGGATCGGCGAGGGCGAGTCGGTGGTGATGCTGTACGGCTCGGCCAACCGCGACGAGGACGTATTCGGTTCCGACGCCGAAGAATTCAGGGTGACCCGGAATCCGAACCCACACATCGCCTTCGGCTCCGGTGAACATGCTTGTGTCGGTGCGCAATTGGCCCGCCTCACGGCAACGGTGTTTTTCGGCGAGCTGCTGGGTCGCTTTCCCGACGTGGAGCTGGCCGGCGAGGTGGACCGGATGCCGGCCACGATGTTGCCGTTGGTGACCCGCATGCCGGTGCGGTTCGGCGGCTAGGAGCCTTGCACCCGCTCGCCGATCACCCGCTGATCGCGCAGCGTGGCCACCTCGTCGTCGGACAGACCGAGACCACGCAGGATTTCGTCGTTGTGCTGCCCGAGGGTCGGCGGTGCGCTGTGGTGGTGGTGATCCGGCCCGGGACGGATGCGAAACGGCCAGCCAGGATAGCGGTGCGGGCCGGTGATCGGATGTTCGAGTTCCTCGTAGAAGCCACGCGCGTCGAGCTGGGCGCCGATGAATTCGGGCTCATACATCTGCTCGCCGGTGATCACTTGCTCGGCCGCAATGCCCTGCCTTCCAAGACTTTCGACGATGTCGGCGGGCTGCTGCGTGCGGGTCCAGGCGGCGACCAGCTCGTCGAAGACGTCGTGGTCGATCGTCTCGTCGTCGGGCAGCGACACCGCAACCCAAACACCCTCGGCGGCGGTCGGGTAGACGCCCTGCAGGTAGCCGCGTTGACGGTTGCCCTGCCGGGATGAGACGACCCCGTTCATCGAGTACTCGATCACCGGCTCGGCGGTCACACACGCGGCGACCTCGATCTGGGCGACTTCGATCAGCTGCCCGACTCCGGTGCGGCTGCGGTGTTCGAGCGCGGCGAGCAGCGCGACGCCTGCGTGCACCCCGACGATCGGGTCGGCCGGCCCCTGCGGATTGCACGGCGGTCCGTCCGGATACCCGGTGATCGCCGACATGCCGGCGGTCTGCTCGAAGTTCAGCGCCCAGCCGACGTAGTCGCGCCACGGCCCGGTCAATCCATAACCGGGCATTCGTATCACGATCACGTCGGGGTTCAGCGCCGTCAGCGCGTCGTAGTCCAGACCGAAGTTCTCCACCACGCGCGGGGAGAAGTTCTCCACCACGACATCGGCCGCCGCGGCGAGTCGCCGGGCGATGTCGCGGCCATGCTGCGAGGTCAGGTCGAGCGTCACGTCGCGCTTGTTGAGGTTGGTGCCCTGCCAGATCGGGCTGCGCTCATACCAGTCGTCGCCCTCGTAGGCGAACGCCCCCGAGTAGCGGAGGCCGTCGGGGCGCTGGATCGATTCGACCTTGACGATATCGGCGCCGAACGCGCCGAGGTAGCAGGTCAGATACGCCCCCGCCCAAAACGTGGTCAGGTCCAGCACCCGCAATCCGGCGAACGGCACCTCGCCCGCCACCGGCGCCAGCGATTGGCCCGCGGTGGGCCACGGGGCGGCTGTTGTTCCCAGGAGCGGCGGCGGGCCCGGTTGCGGCACAGGCGTTTTCGAGAACCGGAATGGCGGCCCGGGGCGCCGGTGGCCTTCGTATTCGACGAAGAATCCGCGCTCGGCGTACTGCGGGCAGTCCAGTACGCTGGCACCGTCATTGACCGGGGCGGCTGGAATCCGCAGCGCCTGGCCCAGTTCGACGATCTCGGCGACCGTCTGGCCGGCGAGCATCGGCTCGGCCTTGGCGAAGAATTCGTCACGCTCGGGGCCACCCAGCATGATCGCGATCTGCTGTTCACCGTACTCGGGCAGGCCCAGCATCGCGCACACGTCGAGCCAGTGCTGGCCCGTCAGGCAGTTGATCCCCACCCAGCCGTCGACGGCCCGCACCACGCCCAGCATCGGTGCCGAGCGCATATTCGCCGGCAGCCCAAGTCGTTTCATCCGCTGGGCCATCAACATCGGATAGGGCAGCGTCGACAACAACGCCTCGACCTGCGACACGTCCACCTCGCGGACCCGGCCGGCAGACCGCATGCGCAGCGCGGTCAGCGCGCCCAGTGCCCCGTACGCCCCCGCGACATATTCGCAGATCCGGCCGCCGACCTGCACCGGTGGGCGATCGGGATCCCGGCTGCTGATCCAGCCCGAGGCCGCCTGCATGGTCAGCGGCGTCATCGGCCGGTCCCGCATCGGTCCCGACTGACCGTAGTGAGAAATACGCAGCACCACCAGGTTTGGGTTGAGCTGTTGCAGGGTGTCGCTGCCGAGCCCCCAGCCGTCCAGCGTTGCGGGCGCGAAGTTCTCCACCAGCAGATGCGCGCCGGCGATCAGCTCGCTCGCGGCCGCAACGCCGTTCGGCTCGTCGAGGTCGAGGGTGGCACCGGTCTTGCCCGCGCTGAGGTATCCGAACAAGCCGCCGCATGCCGGGTCGGCATCCCCGGACGCAAACGGGCCCCAGCGACGCAGTGGATCCCCGGCGGCCGGCTCGATCTTGGTGACCTCAGCACCGAGGTCTACGAAAAGCTTTGCGGCGTAAGGACCTGCGATCTGGTTGGCGATTTCGACGACGTGGAGCCCGGTGAGGGGTCCCGTCACGCGGGAACCCCGATGGCCATCTGTTCCATGTATTGATGGATGCCGATGAGGCCACCGCCCTCGCGGCCGAGTCCGCTCAGTTTGAAGCCGCCGAACGGCGCCCCACCCGGGCTGCAACCATTGACGGCGACCTGCCCGGTCCGGATGCGACGCGCAACGCGGGCAGCGCGATCCACGTCGGCGCCCCACACCGCGCCGGAAAGTCCGTACTGCGAGTTGTTCGCGATCGCGATCGCGTCCTGTTCGTCGCGGTAGCGCAGCACCGTCATCACCGGACCGAACACTTCCTCTTGCGCGATAGTCGAATTCGGCTCGACACCGGTCAGGATCGTCGGCTCGAAGTAGAAGCCGCGGTGCTGGCCGGGCGGACGTCGACCGCCGGTGACCAGCGTGGCGCCCTCGGCCAGCGCGCCGGCCACGTGCGCCTCGACCCGCTCCCGTTGCGCGGCGCTGATCAGCGGACCCATCTGCACGTCTGGATCGGTGGGGTCGCCGACCTTGATCGCGCCGGCCAAAGCCGCCAGCCGATCGACCACCTCGTCGTGCAGCGAATCGGGAAGCAGCAGCCGGCTGTGCAGGATGCAGGCCTGCCCGGCGTGCAGCGAGCAGCCGTCGAACAGCATCTGTTGCAGCATCTCGTCGGTGATCTCGGTGTCGTCGAGAACGATGCTCGCCGATTTGCCGCCGAGTTCGAGCAGGAGTCTCTTCATCGTGTCCCCGGCGGCGGACATGACCTGGCGGCCGACGACCGAGCTGCCGGTGAAGCTGACCATGTCGATCCGTGGATCGGTGGTCAGCAGCCTGGCCGCCTCGACGCCCGACGGCGTCACCACGTTGACGACACCCGATGGTATGTCGGTGTATTCGTCGATGATCCGCGCCAGCGCAAGGCCGGCCAACGGCGTCAGCGGTGACGGCTTGAGCACGACCGTGTTTCCCGCGGCCAGGGCATGGTTGAGCTTCATCACGTTGAGGCAGTGCGGGAAGTTCCACGGCGTCAGCACCGACACCACGCCCAGCGGCTGGTGGCGCAGCACCGTGGTGCCCGCGCCCATCCCGCTGACCTCTTGGTCGGTCAGCTGGGTGGCGAGCTGGGCGGCGTACATGGACATGAACCCGGCTCCGTCGATCTGCATCATGCGCTCGTTGGCGGTGCAGCCCCACTCCACCTGCGACAGGGCGAAGAAGTCGTCGGCGTGCTTCATCAGCGCATCGCCGAGCTGACCGAGACACCCGGCGCGCTGCTCGGCGCTCATGGTGCCCCACGGGCCGCTGTCGAAGGCACGCCGCGCGGCCGCGATCGCGTCGCCCACCTGTGCGACGCCCGGGTCGGGTGCGGTCGCGATCACCTGCTCACTGGCCGGGGAGATGTCGTCGTAGCGACCGTCGGTGGGTTCGACCCAGTTGCCGTCGATATAGAGCCCGTAGGTGTCGACAAGCGTTTGCGGAGTTCGAAGCTCGGTCATCTGCATCCTCACCCGAGGGTCGGTCATCTAAACACCTGGTGTACACCCATGCGCCTGTGACGTCAATCACCAACCTCGTGAATTCCGCGGTACTACAGTGCGTTGCGCATGTATTGACAGCGTCGGGCGGGCCGGAGTAGACACAACGTCGCAGGACACATTGCGGCAATCTGTCGGATGGCCCGTCCCGCCGGAGCGCTAGGAAGGCCAGGCCATGCAGACCACCTTTCCACTGCACTCACCCGACTTCTACGCCGGCGATCCCTACCCGGCGTACCGGGAGCTGAGGGCCGGTGCGCCGGTGTGCTGGAACGACGTCACCAACTTCTGGGCGCTGCTGAAGTACGAGGACATCCGCTTCGTGTCGAGCAACCCGGCGCTGTTCACCTCCACCCACGGCATCACGATTCCCGATCCGCACCTGCCCAACCCGGTGCAGCAGGGCAGCCTGATCTTCACCGACCCGCCGCGCCACCGGCAGATGCGCAAGCTGATCAACGCCGGATTCACCCGGCGCCGGGTTTCGGTGCTCGAGCCGAAGATCCGCGAGATCGTGGCCGGCATCCTCGACGACATCGAGCCGGGCTCCGTCCACGAATTCGCCGAACAGATCGCCGCTCCGCTGCCCACCCGGATGATCGCCGAACTCATCGGCGCACCTCCCGACGACTGGGAGCAATTTCGGGCGTGGTCGGACGCGGCGACCGGCACGGCCGATCCGGAGATCGAGCTCGACCCGTTGGTGGCGGCCGGCCAGCTCTACGAATACTTCCAGCGGCTGATCGCCGCCCGCCGCAGCCAACCGCGCGACGACTTGCTGTCGGTGCTGGCCGACGCCGAGATCGACGAGGAACGGCTCACCGACGAAGACCTGCTCAACTTCGCGTTCCTGCTGCTGGTCGCCGGAAACGAGACGACCCGTAATCTGATCGCGCTCGGCACCCTGGCGCTGATCGCGCATCCCGACCAGCGCCGGCTGCTGGTGCAGGACCCGACGCTGATCCCGGGTGCCGTCGAGGAGATGCTGCGGTGGAATAGCCCGGTGGTCCACATGGCCCGCACCGCGACGGCCGATGTCGAGATTCGCGGTCAGCAGATCCGGGCCGGCGAGGTGGTGGTGATGCTGTACGGTTCGGCGAACCGGGACGAGGACATTTTCGGTTCGGACTCCGAGGAATTCAAAGTGACCCGGCATCCGAACCCGCACATCGCGTTCGGTTGCGGTGAACATTCCTGTATCGGTGCGCAATTGGCGCGCTTGGAGGCCACGGTGATGTTCGAAGAACTGTTGCGGCGCTTCCCCGCGATCGAGCTGGTGGGCGACGTGGACCGGATGCGGGCCACGATGGTGCCCGGGGTGAAACGTATGCCGGTGCGACTCGGGACAGGTGACTAAACGATGCAACTCGAGTACACCGCCGAGCAGGAGCAGCTGCGCGCCGAGATCCGCAGCACGCTGAAACAGGTGATGACACCAGAGCGCACCGACGCGATCAAGGACCGCATGGAGGGCGGCCCCGAGGTACGCGAGTGCGTGCGCGCCCTGGCCGAGGCAAACCTACTCGGTGTGGGATGGCCCAAAGAGTATGGCGGACGCGGTTTCTCGGCGATCGAGCAATTCATCTTCGCCGAGGAGGCGCGGCGGGTCGATGCTCCGATCCCTCTGGTGACGCTCAACACGGTCGGGCCGACCCTGATGCAGTGCGGCACCGAGGAACAAAAGCAGCGGTTCCTGCCGTCGATCCTCGACGGCAGCGTCGAGTTCGCGATCGGCTATTCCGAGCCGGGAGCCGGCAGTGACCTGGCGTCGGTCCGCACCACCGCGGTCAGGGACGGAGACGAGTACGTGATCAATGGACAGAAGATGTTCACCAGCGGTGCCGCCTACGCCGACTACATCTGGCTGGCCGCCCGCACTGACCCGAATGCCAAGAAACACAAAGGGATTTCGATCCTCATCGTGCCCACGTCATCGCCCGGCTTCTCCTGGCAGCCGCTGCATACCATGCCGGGCGTCTCCACCTTCTACACGTTCTACGACAACGTGCGGGTCCCGGCCAGCGCTCTGGTCGGCGGCGAGAACCAGGGCTGGCAACTGATCACCACGCAGCTGAACTTCGAACGCGCGGCTCTGGGTAACCTCGGCGCGCTGGAGCCGTTGTTCGACAAGACACTGGACTGGGCCCGCACCACCGCGCTCGACGACGGGTACGTGATCGACCAACCGTGGGTTCGGCTGACACTGGCCCGGGTCGAAGCGCAGGTTGCCGCGTACAAGCTGGTGAACATGCGGGTCAACGCGGCCATGACGAAGGGCGTGCTGAACATGGGCGAGGCGTCGGCCGCCAAGGTGTTCGGCACCGAACTCACCCAGCAGGTCGCCCGCCAATTGCTGGAGGTGCTCGACCACAACGGATTACGCAAGGGCAACGACGCGCCCCTGCGCGGCGCGCTGGAGTCGGCGTACCGGTTCGCGGTCATCAACACGTTCGGCGGCGGCGCCAATGAAATTCAACGTGACATCATCGCCATGGCGGGATTGGGCATGCCGCGAGCACCGCGTGACCTACGGGGCCCCCAAAACAGTCAGGAACAGTCAGGAGGATCCAGCAAGTGACCAACCAAGATCCCGAGTTCCTCGCCAAGTTGCGGGGGCTCGTCAACAAGCCCACCGGAGGCAGCGGAACGCCCACCCTTGCACCGGATCCGGTGAATCAACCGATGATCCGGCATTGGGCGTACGCACTGGACGACATGAACCCGGCCTACCTCGATCCGGAGTTCGCGGCGGCATCGCGGTTCGGCGGCATCGTGTCCCCACCGGTCATGCTGCAGACCTGGACGATGCCCTCGCCCAAGCTGGAGGGCATCGGCGAGCGCGGCGGGGCACCGATGGAGATCAAGGACAATCCCACCGCATTCCTCGACGAAGCCGGGTACAGCAGTACGGTCGCGACCAACTCGGAATTCGAGATCGAGCGCTATCCCCGGCTGGGCGATGTGATCAGCGCGACGTCGGTGTTCGAGGAAGTATCCGACGAGAAGAAGACCGCGAAGGGATCCGGCTTCTTCCTGACCTGGGTGATCACCTACTCCGATCAGAACGGCGAAGTGCTGGGCCGGCAACGGTTCCGGGTACTGCGTTTCAAGCCGGAGAATTCGTGAGCACCCGGCTGGCACCGGCGATCAGTCCGGACACCGAATTCTTCTGGAACGGGCTGCGCGACCACAAGTTGCTGATCCAGCGCTGCAAGGGATGTGCAACGCTGCGCCACCCGGCACGGCCCATGTGCCCCCACTGCCGCTCGCTGGAGTGGGAAGCCATCGAATCGTCGGGCCGCGGCACCGTCTATAGCTACGTGATGCCGCACGAGCCCAAGTTTCCGTTCTTCGAGTACCCCTACATCGTGGTGCTGGTGGAGCTCGACGAGGGCGTGCGGCTGGTGTCGAATCTCTGTGACATCGATCCGGCGGACGTCACGGTCGGAATGCCGGTCGAGGTTTTCTACCGGTCTTTCGATAACGACCTTGTGCTGCACCAGTTCCGGCCGAGCAGGTAGGTAACACCTGATGGACTTCGCCTTCACCGAAGAACAAGAGACGGTCAGCAAGGTGGCCCGCGACCTGTTCGAGCGCCGCGCCACCCCGGAGCGACTGACCGAGCTGGAAGCCGGCCAGACCCGCTTCGACGCCTCACTTTGGCAGGAACTCGCGGCCGTCGACCTGCTGGGCACCGCGTTGCCGGAGTCGTTGGGCGGCAACGGCGGCGGCTTCGTGGAACTCGGCGTGCTGTTGGCCGAGGTCGGCTGGAGCGTAGCCCCGGTGCCGGCCTACGCGACCTTGGTGCTGGGCGCGGACCCGATCGCCCGCCACGGCAGTCGCGAGCAACAGCAGCGATTTCTGCCCGGCGTCATCTCTGGAACTCGCATCCTGACCGCCGGGCTGGCCGAGCCCGGTCGTTCCGACCCGCTCAGGCCGGTCACCAAAGCTGTTCGCGATGGCCAGAACTGGCGCCTGGACGGGGTCAAGGAACTGGTGCCGGCCGCCCAGCTTGCCGACACCGTGCTGGTGCCCGCCACCACCGGCGACGGGCAGGTGAGCCTGTTCCTGCTGCCCAGCGACGCCCCAGGCGTCGAGATCCGACCGGTAGCGACGACCAGCCGAGAACCGCATGCAGATGTATTCCTTTGTGGTGCAACTGTTTCTGACACCGACCGGCTGGCCGGCCCGATCGAATCGCTGCACACCCGGGCGCTGATCGGGCTGTGCGCCATCCAGCTCTGCGTCACCGAACGGGCGTTGCGGATCGCCGCGGAATACACCAGCGGGCGTGAACAATTCGGGCGACCGATCGGCAGCTTCCAGGCCGTGCAGCAGCGGCTGGCCGACGCCTTCATCGACGTCGAAGCGATCCGCTGGACCACCTGGCATGCCGCCTGGCTGATCGCGAACGGACGCCCAGCCGATCGGGCGGCCCGCATCGCGAAGTTCTGGGCCGCCGACGCCGGTGCACGCGTTGTCGCCACCGCGCAGCACGTTCACGGCGGCATCGGAATCGACATCACCTATCCCCTGCACCGCTATTTCCTCTGGGCCAAACACAACGAGCTCACCCAAGGCTGCGCCACCGCGCAGCTCGCCGGTATCGGCAGCACCTATTGAGAAGGAAGCGATGACGACGACCGCACACCGCACCACCACCGTGAAGTGGGCCGACATCAACGTCGGGGACGAGGTCAGCCCACTCGAAATCCCGATCACCACAACCATGATCGTGGCCGGCGCGATCGCGTCGCGTGACTTCATGCCGGTGCACCACGACGTGGAATACGCGAAGAAGCAGGGCTCGCCCAACCTATTCATGAACATCCTGACCACCAACGGATATTGCGTGCGCTTCCTGACGGATTGGGCCGGCCCCGAAGCGATGGTCAAGAAATTGTCGATTCGCTTGGGCGTGCCGTGCTTTCCCGACGATCCGCTGCGCTTCACCGGCAGCGTGACCGCCAAGACCGAAGGGACGGGCGGTGAGAACTTCGTCGAGGTCACCTTCGCCGGCACCAACAGCCTTGGCGACCATGTCTCGGGGACGGCGATCCTCAGCCTGCTGGACGGAGCAGTCGCATGAGTCGCCTGCCCGGGAGTTGCGCGATCGCCGGCATCGGTCAGACCGAGTTTTCCAAGGAATCCGGGCGCAGTGAACTGCAATTGGCGTGCGAGGCGCTCAGCGCCGCGCTCGACGATGCGGGCCTGGCGCCCAGTGACGTCGACGGCATGGTCACCTTCACGATGGACTCCAGCGACGAGATCGACATCGCCCGCAACGTGGGCATCGGCGATCTCAGCTTCTTCTCCCGCGTGCATCACGGCGGCGGCGCCGCGGCCGGCACCGTCGTGCACGCGGCGATGGCCGTCGCGACCGGAGTCGCCGACGTGGTGGTGTGTTGGCGCGCCTTCAACGAACGTTCCGGGTTCCGGTTCGGTGGCAGCGGGCGCAACATGACCGAGACCCCGCTGTTCATGGCGCACTACGCGCCCTTCGGATTGCTCACTCCCGCAGCGTGGGTCGCGATGCACGCCCAGCGCTACATGTCGACCTACGGTGTCACCAACGAAGACTTCGGCCGCATCGCGGTCGTCGACCGCAAACACGCCGCCACCAACCCCGACGCGTGGTTCTACCAGCGCCCGATCACGTTGGAAGACCACCAGAAGTCACGCTGGATCGTCGAACCCGTGCTGCGGCTGCTGGATTGCTGTCAGGAAAGCGACGGCGGTGTCGCGCTGGTGGTGACCAGCGCACAGCGCGCTCGCGACCTGAAGCAACCGCCGGCGATCATCACCGCCGCCGCGCAGGGCGCGGCCGCCAACGGCGAGATGATGACCAGTTACTACCGCGACGACATCACCGGTCTGCCGGAGATGGGCGTGGTCGCCGACCGGCTGTGGCGCGACTCGGGCCTCAAGCCCCAGGACATCCAAACCGCCTTCATCTACGACCATTTCACGCCGTTCGTGTTCACCCAGCTCGAGGAACTCGGCTTCTGCGGGCGCGGTGAAGCCAAAGACTTCGCCACCGTCGAGCGACTGTCGCTGGGCGGGGAATTCCCGATCAACACCAACGGCGGGTTGCTCGGCGAGGCCTACATCCACGGGATGAACGGCATCACCGAGGGCGTGCGGCAGGTCCGCGGAACCTCGTACAACCAGGTCGACAACGTCGAACACGTGTTGGTCACCTCGGGCACCGGTGTGCCGACCAGTGGCTTGATTCTCGCGCCGGCGGGCTGAGGGGACTCGTGACTCAGACTTCTGCAGACCGCCAGGCGACCGATACGCGCGAGGTCATCGTCGAATCCGCGTTTGCCTGCTTCGGTAGGCAGGGTCTGCAGAGGGCCACGATCGTCGATATCGCCAAGCAGGCCGGGATATCGCGCAGCACGATATACGAATACTTTTCCGACAAGGCGTCCATCGTGGAGGCGTGCGCCGAGCATGCGTCACAGCAGTTTTACCGCGAGATGACCAAGGCGATGGAACGCGGCAGCTCGCTCGAGGACAAGCTCTGCGCGGCGGCGGTTTTCGTCACACAGGCGCGGCGAGTCATCGCTTCGGAGAAGTACTTTGACGAGGACGCGATCAGCCTGCTGTTGACCAAGGACGCAGCCGTGCTGCTGCGCGAGTGCGTCGAGTTCTTCACCCCCTATCTCGCGGCGGCCCGGCTCACCGGCGAGGTCCGCAAAGACCTCGACATCGAGGCCGCCGGGGAATGGTTCGCGCGAATCCTGTTCTCGCTCTTCAGCACGCCGTCGTCGACGCTGGACATGGACAACCCCGACGTCGCGGCCGAGTTCGTCCGTGCCCACGTGGTGCGCGGATTCGCCAGCGAGCGCCCGCGGAGACGGTGACTGACATGGGCACATCGTCGACTATGCGAAAAATCAGAGCAATCACCGCAGTCCTGCTGGCGATTTCGTCGATATTGTCGGGTTGCAACAGCCCCCAGGATTCACACGCGGTAGTGGTCGTCTCGGGTGGCGACGCGACGAGCCCGTTCACCACGCCGGACCAAGCCTGCGCGACGGGTCTTGCGGCGGGCAACACCGATACCGCGATCCGGGAATATCTGCTCACACAGCATTACCGGGCTTTCACCTCACCAGCGATGGCCGGCCGCGGGCAAGTAGTAGATCAGAGCGGCTTCGGCGCTTTCGGCCAGTGCCCGATCGGCTTGCCGGAGAACATGACCGTCAACTCCACCGGCAGCATCGACACGGCAGGAGAGCATCTGGCCCGGTTTCTGAATTACCTGCACAGCGAAAGGGGCATCACGGTCGTCGATCTAGTCGGCCATTCGATGGGTGGCTTGTACTCCCGCGCGGCAATCCGCGTGCTGGCCACCACGAATTCCCCGGTGCGCGTGCGCTCGCTGACCACCATCGGGACGCCCTGGCAAGGCTCCTACCTTTCGGATTACGCAAATGACTTCGTTCCGCTGACCGACTGTGCCGGCGATCAGTTCTGCGAGAACGCGATGAAGGGCTTCAAGGATGAAGTGCTGCGCCTGATGTCGGGCTCCGGGCGCGAGGTCAACCAGCCCTACCTGATGGGCAAAGACGGATGGAATCAATTCCAGTCCGGGGTGTTGGACAAAGTCCCGGTGGTGCTGATCGGCGGCAAGAGGTTCGCCAGGCCGGGTCCGGTGAACGCGATGGTGTGGCCGAATGACGGCATCGTCGCGCTGCGCAGCGCGCTGGCGGGCGATGTCGGGGACCAGGTGCTGCCACACCGGCGCTGCTATACCTTCGACGACACGCACAGCATCTACGTGTCCAACGCTGCGGGCCTGGACTGGAATACGGCGCTCACCTGGGACCCACGGGTCTTCGAGGTGTTGCACACCGCCCTGCAGAATGCACCAACATCATTCGACGGACCCAACCGCGACGGCTGCCCCGGCCCCTAGGCGCCGGCGAAGCTGACCGGCGAGGTCCGTAAGGATCTCGACATCGAAGCAGCGGGCGAATGGTTCGCGCGAATCCTGTTCTCGTTGTTCAGCACGCCGTCGCCGATCCGGGATATGGACGATCTGACGTCGTCACCGAATTCGTCTGCGCGCATGTGGTGCGTGGGTTCGCCGAGCTCAACACATGACTTTCGGCCCTCGCGACAGCGGCCCTCGTCATACACACTGCACATCATGACCAAGGGTGACCCCTGGATGGCGCAAGCCTGCCGCGGGCGCTCTTATCACGATTCAGGAGTACACGATCATGAGCACTCACTACGAGGCACGCCCTGCCGCAGGCGAATACAGCGCCGAAGACGACAACCAGCTGCAACCGGAAGACAGTCTCATCGACCGCGGTGTAAACGACATTCTCGACGAGGGCTATTCGCCGCCCGAACAGCCATATGGGCCCGGCGCATTTGGCCCGTCCGAAACCATGGACCAGATGCTCGGCGAGGAAGAACCGGATCCCGCGTCGCGACTCAATGTGCTGCTCGATGAGGCCGAACAACAGCGCTCCGACGAATCAGAACGCGAAACCGAATTTGCCCGGCGACGCGAGGTCGGTCGAGTCCGAGCGGGCCGGCTTATCGCGCCCGACCAGGGATCTGGCGAAGACGCCGAGGCAGAATTGGTCGCCGAGGATGTCGGTATCTGTGGCGGCGCCGCCTCTGCCGAAGAAGCCGCGGTTCACATCATCGACGACGAGATCGATGGCATCGAAGACGAGGATTAGCGAATTCGCCAGATTGCGAAGGACTGCTTTCACCATGAAAATGTGGGTCCAACTCGAGGGCCACGACGAAGACGACGAGTATCCGGACGACGCCACCTACGAGGTACTCACCGGTGGCGTCCTAAAGGTCAACAGCGGCAACGACATTCACCTGTACGGTCCAGCCTACTGGCAAGAGGTCACGATCGACACCCGCCCCGCCGCTGCCCATGAAGAGCAGGCCGAACGACTCGACGACGAGCTCAAATGGCAATGATGCGCGTTCGGAGTCAAATCTCGGTATCGGCGGTGGTACCGGTCGATGGTGCGGCAGGGCTGAAGGCGTCTTGGAATAGGTAGGCGCTGGCAAGACTGCGATACGGGCGCCACGGCTCTGCGAGGCGGACCACTTCGCCTTGGCTCGGTAGGTGGTCGAGCCCATAGCACCGCTGGATGGCCTTGCGCAGGGCGAGGTCTCCGGGCAGCACCACGTCGGGGCGCGCGAACGCGATGATCAGAAAGCCGTGCACGGTCCAGGGGCCGATACCGGGGATCGCGGTCAAGCGCGTCTGGATCTCGTCATCGGACAGTCCGCGCAGTTCACTGTCGCTGAGAGTGCCGTCGGCGAACTGGGCGGCAACGGTTCGCAGCGTGCCGATCTTGCGTCGGGACAGCCCGGTCTTGCGGAGCTGGTCGGGGTCGATGGCCAACAGCTCGGCGGGGGTGGGGAGATGTTCGTTGAAGAGGCCCTGGAGGCGATCGAGGATACGGCGGGTGACTGCGACGGACAGCTGTTGGCCGATGACCTGGAAGATCAACGTTGCGAACGCGTCCAAAGGCGGGAGGTCCGCCAGCCACGCGCGGGGGTCGAAGTCGGGGTGCTTGTCGATGATGTTGGCCAGCACGGGATCGGCGTGGCGCAGATGGTTGCGGGCGGGATCGGGCCGCCCGTCGACGACCGGGCTCATGGCCGTGACGCTACGCCTGCGCGGCCCCGGCCTAGGTGAGCTCAGTGGCCGCGTTGCGCCAGCGCCCGCAGGAAGAACGTCAGGTTGGCGGGCCGTTCGGCGAGCCGGCGCATGAAGTAGCCGTACCACTGGGTGCCGAAGGGCACGTAGACCCGAACGTGATGACCGGCGTCGGCCAGTCGTCGCTGTTCGTCGTCGCGGATTCCGTACAGCATCTGGTATTCGAATTCATCGGTGCCACGGCCGGATTCGCGCAGCAGCGCCGGCACCGCCGCGATGATGGCGGGGTCGTGCGAGGCCACCATCGGATACCCCGAGCCGGCCATCAGCACCCGCAAGCAGGCCAGATAGGAGTCGGTGACCTCGTCACGGGCCCGGTAGGCCACCGCCACCGGCTCGTCGTAGGCGCCCTTGCACAGCCGGATCCGGGCCCCGGAAGCGGCGAACTCCCGGCAGTCGCCCAGCGTGCGCTTCAGATACGCCTGCAAAACCGTTCCCAGCCATGGAAATTCGGTTCGCAGCTCCCGCACGATGGACAGCGTCGAATCGGTCGTGGTGTGGTTCTCGGCGTCCACCGTCACCCACACCCCGGCCCGCTGCGCGGCGTCGCAGATCGACCAGGCGTTCTCCCGGGCAACCTTTTCTCCGTCGCGCACCAGCGACTGCCCCAGCGCCGACAACTTGACCGAGACCTCGAGCGGCCGGATTCGCTCACCCGCAGAATCGAGGCGGCCCAACCGCTCGATCAGGTCGAGGTACACCCGGACGGCCGCATCGGCGCCGTCGGCGTTGCAGACGTCCTCGCCCAGATAGTCGATGCTGACCAGGCGGCTCGAAGAGCGCAGCGCAACAACGCTATTCAGCGCGGAATCGATCGTTTCACCGGGTACGAAGCGGTGCACCACCTTACGGGTGACCGGCAGCCCTTCGGCGGCGCGGCGCAGACCCGTACGCCGGCTGGCGGCCATGATGGCCGGCCGCAGCGTGGTGGCGAACACGCCGGCCATCAGTCGGACCCCATGTGCGGGTAGGTGTACTGCGTGGCCGGAACGAATGTCTCCTTGATGGTGCGTGCCGACGTCCAGCGCAGCAGGTTCAGCACCGAGCCGGCCTTGTCGTTGGTCCCCGAGCCACGCGACCCGCCGAACGGCTGGCGCCCGACGACGGCGCCGGTCGGTTTGTCGTTGACGTAGAAGTTACCGGCCGCGAAACGCAGTCGCTCCTGCGCGGTGAGCACCGCCCGACGATCGTCGGCGATCACCGCACCGGTCAGCGCGTAGCGCGACCCGGTGTCGATCACGTCGAGAATGCGTTCGTAGGAATCGTCGGGGTAGACGTGAACGGAAAGCAGCGGGCCGAAATACTCCGTCGAGAACGCCTCGTCGGTCGGGTCGTCGGACAGCAGTACGGTCGGACGCACGAAATAGCCGACGCTGTCATCGTATTCGCCACCGACCGCGATCGTGACACCGGCCGCGCCCTTGGCCCGCTCGATGGCGTTGACGTTCTTGGCAAAGGCTCGCCGGTCGATCAGGGCACCACCGTAGTTGGTCAAGTCGGTGATGTCCCCGTAGCTCAGGCCGGCCGTCGCGCCCAGGAAGTCGTCACCCATCCGTTGCCATACCGAGTGCGGGATGAATGCCCGCGACGCCGCCGAGCACTTCTGGCCCTGGTAGTCGAACGCCCCGCGAATCAGCGCCGTGCACAGCACCTCCGGGTGCGCCGAGGTGTGCGCGACCACGAAGTCCTTACCGCCGGTCTCGCCGACCAGTCGCGGATAACTCTGGTAGCGACCGATATTGGTGCCCACCTGCTGCCACAGATGCTGGAACGTGGCCGTCGACCCGGTGAAGTGAATTCCGGCCAGCCGCGGATCGGCCAGTGCCACATCGGAAACCGCGAAGCCGTCGCCGGTGACCAGGTTGATCACCCCGGGCGGTAGGCCGGCGGCCTCGAGCAGTTGCATGGTCAGATACGCCGACAGCGTCTGGGTGATCGACGGCTTCCACACCACCGTGTTACCCATCAGCGCGGGCGCGGTCGGCAGGTTGCCCGCGATCGAGGTGAAGTTGAACGGCGTGATCGCGTAGACGAATCCGTCCAGCGGCCGGTACTCACTGCGGTTCCATTCCCCCGGCCCGCTGACCGGCTGTTGTGCCAGGATCTGACGGGCGAAAGCCACGTTGAACCGCCAGAAGTCGATCTGCTCGCACGGCGAATCGATCTCGGCCTGGTAGACGGACTTGGACTGGCCGAGCATGGTCGCGGCGGCGATCTTCTCCCGCCACGGGCCCGCCAGCAGGTCGGCGGCCCGCAGGAACACCGCGGCGCGCTCGTCGAAAGGCAGGGCTGCCCAGTCGTGCTTTGCGGCCATCGCCGCCTCGATGGCCGCCGCCGCTTCCGCATGCCCGGCGTTGGTCAGAGTGCCCAGCGTGGCGTCGTGCTGGTGCGGCGCGACGACGTCGATGCGTGCACCGTCGCCCATCTTGTGCAGGCCGCCGATGACGTGCGGGAGTTCGATCGGATGATCGGCCAGCGCGGCCAGTTCAGCATGCAGGCGGGCGCGTTCGGGCGAGTGTGGGGCGTAGTCGTGGACCGGCTCGTTGACCGGCGCCGGCACCTGTGTGATCGCATCCATGTTGCCCAGGATCCTCGGCGCAGCCCGTCATCCTGTTAGCCGATTAGACAACATATCCCGTCACTCGTAGTAAAATCGGACAACATGCGGGTGCCCGGGGTCGGACTGGGCCAGCTGCTGCTGGCGCTGGACGCGACGCTGGTCAGCCTGGTCCCGGACGGTCGGGCCCCGCGTGGCCTGGACCTGCCGGTGAGATCGGCGGCGCTGATCGATTCCGACGACGTCCGGCTGGGCCTGGCGGCGGCAGCGAGCTCCGCCGATGTGTTCTTCCTGCTGGGTGTCGGCGACGACGAGGCGCTGCGCTGGATCGACAAGCAGGCACCGGAGCACGCCCCGGTGGCGATCTTCGCCAAGGAGCCCTCGGCGGCTCTGGTGCACAGGGCCATGGCGGTCGGGTCCGCGGTCGTGGCCGTCGAGCCGCAGGCCCGCTGGGAGCGGCTCTACCAACTGGTCAACCACGTCCTGGAACACCACGGCGACCGCACCGATCCGACCGAAGACTCCGGCACCGATCTGTTCGGCTTGGCGCAGTCGCTCGCCGATCGCATCCACGGGATGGTCAGCATCGAAAACGCGCAGTCGCAGGTGCTCGCCTACTCGGCCTCCAACGACGAGGCCGACGAGCTGCGCCGGCTTTCCATCCTGGGCCGGGCCGGACCGCCCGAGCACCTGGAGTGGATCGGCCAGTGGGGAATCTTCGACGCGCTGCGGGCCGGCGGCGAGGTGGTTCGCGTTGACGAGCGCCCGGAATTGGGTCTGCGTCCGCGGTTGGCGATCGGGATCTACCAGCCGCCGGCCGGGCCGCGGCGTCCGCCGGTGTTCGCCGGCACCATCTGGGTGCAACAGGGGTCGATACCCTTGGCCGACGACGCCGAGGAGATCCTGCGCGGCGCGGCAGTGTTGGCCGCTCGCATCATGTTTCGTCTAGCAGCCCGGCCGTCAACACATGCGCGACGGGTCCAACAGTTGCTCGGCCTGACCGACGCCGATCCGGCCGACGTGGCGGCGATCGCCCGTGAGCTGGGCCTGACCGCCGACGGCACCGCGGCGCTGATCGGTTGGGACGCAACCGACACCGGATCCCGTCACGCACGACTGGCCGACGTTTTAGCATTGAGCGCCAGCGCTTTTCGGCGCGACGCTCAGATCGCCTCGCAAGGATCGCGAATGTATGTACTGCTGCCCGCGACCTCGACATCCCGATCGGTGACGTCGTGGGTCCGCGGCACGATCAGCGCGTTGCGCGCCGAGCTCGGTGTCGAGCTGCGGGCCGCCATCGCCGCGCCGGTCGCCGGCCTGGCCGGGGTCGCCGCGGCACGCAGCGAGGTCGATCGAGTGCTCGATAGTGCTGAGCGACACCCGGTTTCGATTGGTCAGGTGACGTCGCTGGCCGAGGCGCGCACCACCGTCCTGCTCGACGAGATCGTCACGACGATCGGAACCGACGAGCGGTTGGTCGATCCGCGGATACGCGACCTGCGGGCGCGGGATCCCATGCTGGCCGAGACGCTGCGGGTCTACCTGGACAGCTTCGGCGACATCGCCACGGCCGCATACTGGTTGCAGGTGCATCCCAACACGGTGCGCTATCGGGTGCGCCGGATCGAAAAGCTGTTGGCGACGTCGCTGGGCGATCCCGAAGTGCGGCTACTCTTTTCGCTGGGTCTGCGGGTGCTGGAGCGCTCGAGCGTCTAGTGGCTGGCGGCGGGCGGCGTTAGGCGGCGTGGCGGCTGGCGGCTGGCGGCTGGCGGCGTTATCCGGCGTGGCGGCGGGCGGCGTTATCCACAGTCCGGTGTCTTTCCACAGGCGTGACCCTGCCAAGAAGTGTGAGTCAGTAGAAGCCGCTATATTCGAAATTATGTTCGATAGCGATCGCGCGGTGGTGGCCAGCATCACCGAATGCGCCCGGGCCGAAGCGGCGGCCGCGGCGCGCAAACTGCAGGCTATCGCCGAATTGGTGCGCCGGCGTGCCGATGGTCCCGTGGATCGCGGCAGCTGGTCGTGCGACAACTGGGATGCGATAGCCGCGGAAGTTGCTGCTGCGCAAGGGATTAGCCATGGTACGGCATCCGGGCAAATGTATCTCGCCGTCGCGTTGCGAGACCGACTGCCCCGGGTGGCGGCCCTGTTCGCCGAAGGCGTCCTCAGCGCACGGTTGGCCACGGCGTTGGTTTGGCGTACCGACTTGATCACCGACCCGCGAACTCTGCGAATTGTCGACGAAGCACTCGCCAGTGCGGCCGCGCGGCTCGGGCCACTCTCGGCCGCCAAGAGCAGCCAGGCGATCGACGCGATCGTCGACCGCCACGATCCCGCGGCGGTGCGCCGCACCCGGGCCGCCGCCCGCGGGCGTGATGTGGTGATCAGCCCCGGCGACAGTAACTCCGGCACCGCGGCACTGTGGGGCTCCTTGTTCGCAACCGACGCAGCCGTGTTGGACCGGCGGTTGACTCAGATGGCACACCAGGTGTGCGACAGTGACCCCCGCACGCTCGCGCAACGTCGCGCCGATGCGCTGGGCGCGCTGGCCGCCGGTTCCGATCTACTGGCGTGCACATGCGGAGCGCTCGAATGTCCAGCTGCCCTGGACACCGACCCACGCGCCCGCGCGGTGATGATTCATGTCATCGCCGAGGAAGCCGCCCTCGGCGCCCGGCCGGATCCGTGCATCTCCGGCGAACTCCCAAGCCGCCCGCTCACCGCGGATACACCGTTGCACGTCGCACTGGCCCCCGACCCCGAACCACCCGCGCCGGGTTGGACACCCGCCGCCCATATCCGCGGCGGCGGTATGGTCCCGGCGCCGCTGATGGCGCAACTCATCGGCAACGGCGCCGAGGTGCGGCCTGTGGTCCACCCCGCCGAGGCCTGTCCCGAGGTGGGCTACCACCCATCGGCGGGGTTGGACCGTTTCGTCCGGTGCCGGGATTTGACCTGCCGCTTCCCCGGCTGCGATCGTCCCGCGGAATATTGCGATCTGGACCATACGGTCCCCTACCCGCTAGGGCCGACGCATGCGTCGAACCTCAAGTGTCTGTGCCGAAAACACCACCTGTTGAAGACTTTCTGGACCAGCTGGCATGACGAGCAACAGCCCGATGGAACAGTCGTATGGACGACACCGAGCGGACAGACGTACGTCACTCGCCCGGGCAGCCGCCTGCTGTTTCCCGCACTGTGTCTGCCCACCGGGGAGTTGCCCACCGCTCCAAGCAGTGACCATCCGCCGGGCGCTCGTGGTGTCCTCATGCCGAAGCGTCGCCGAACCCGAGTACAAGACCGCGCGTATCGCATCAAGGCCGAACGCGCGCTGAATGTCGCACCGAGATAACCCTCGGAAACGAAGTGCGCCCGCATCTTTCGCGGCGACCGCAGCACGCGCCGGCAACGGGGCTTGACCTGCGCTTTCCGAAATGCGAGGGTCCAACCAGCGATAACGAAACGCCGAGCACGGGAGGTTAGATGCGCGATCAGGGTGCTCGAGGCCGGATGACGAAATTGTCTGTGGCCCTGGCAGTTATTGCCATCGCTTCGCCGGGAGTGCCGGCCAACGCAATGCCCGGTGCGCGGGTCGTGCCCGACAAGTTCCGCTCCGATCTGCCCACTGGTCCTGACGATCCCCGATGCCTGCAGTATCCCGGGTTCGCCGCGTGTCAGGGCGGCCCGTACTGGGTGGGGCCACCGACACCGTCCCCACCACCGGGACCGCCCACGGGTCCGCTCGATTCCCAATGCACCTTGTATCCCGCCGACGCGGCGTGTGTGGGAAGCCCGTTCCTGCCGCCGTCCCCGCCGATCGCACCCCCACCGCGGGTGGAACCGATCGCCCCGCCGCCGGAAATTCCGGGACACATCTAGGTCCGGCGATCCAGCCGCCGTCGACGCGATCGCGCCAGAACGGGTGCTCATCAGCAAACTTGACGAGAGTCAAGGGATTTCGCTGCTGAATTATGCTCAGCGTGAACGTAAATCTGCGTGTTGCAGGAGATTTGCATCCGGATAGGCTTTGCTGGTGGCACACAATCCGTCGTCCTATTTGGTGCTGGCCTCCCAGCGCAGTGGCAGCACGCTACTCGTCGAATCGCTGCGGGCGACCGGCGTGGCCGGCGAGCCCCAGGAGTTCTTCCAGTACCTGCCGAAGACCAGCCAGGCGCCCCAACCGCGGGAGTGGTTCGCCGGCGTCGACGACGAGTCGATCCTGCGCCTGCTAGATCCGCTCGACGAGGGGAAGCCGGACCTCGCGCCCCCGGAAATCTGGCGCGACTACATCCGCACCGTCGGCAGGACGCCGAACGGCGTGTGGGGCGGCAAGCTGATGTGGAACCAGACGCCGCTGCTGCTGGAGCGTGCCGATGGCCTGCCCAATCGGTCGGGCGACGGACTGCTCGCGGCGATCCGCGATGTCGTCGGCGAGGACCCGCTGCTGGTCTATGTCTATCGGCCCGATGTGGTGTCGCAGGCGGTGTCGTTCTGGCGTGCCGTGCAGACCCGGGTCTGGCGCGGCCGGCCCGACCCGGTCCGCGATGCGCGCGCCACCTACCACGCCGGAGCCATCGCGCACGTCATCACGATGCTGCGGGCCCAGGAGCAGGGTTGGCGCAACTGGTTCGCCGAAGAAGACGTCAAGCCCTTGGAGATCCCGTATCCGGTGTTGTGGCGCAATCTGACTCAAGTCGTAGGCAACATTCTCGCAGAGTTGGGCCTGGATCCCAACCTGGCGCCCGAGCCGGTGCTGGAGCGTCAAGCCGACAAACGCTCCGACGAATGGGTAGATCGTTACCGGGTCGACGCCGAACGAGAGGGGCTACCGACATGACCACCAGTACCGACACCCGCGTCGACGAATTGCGACTGCTGGAAGCAGAAGCGGTACACATCATCCGTGAGGTCGTCGCGGAGCTGGAGCGGCCCGTGCTGCTGTTCTCGGCCGGCAAGGACTCGATCGTGCTGCTTCGTTTGGCGGAGAAGGCTTTTCGTCCGCTCCCGCTGCCATTTCCGGTACTGCACGTCGACACCGGACACAATTTCCCCGAGGTCATCGAATTCCGGGACCGCAGGGTCACCGGCCAAGGACACAAGCTGATCGTCGCGTCGGTGCAGGAGTCCATCGACAACGGCCGGGTCCCCGACCCCGGCCCCGGCGCCTCGCGCAACCGGGCTCAGACACGCACGCTGCTCGACGCGCTGGAGGCCGGTGAGTTCGACGCGGCCTTCGGCGGTGCGCGCCGCGATGAGGAGCGCGCCCGCGCCAAGGAACGGATCCTGAGCTTCCGCGACGAGTTCGGCCAGTGGGATCCCCGCGCACAGCGACCGGAGCCCTGGTCGTTGTACAACGGCCGGATCAAAAAGGGTGAGCAAGTGCGGGTGTTCCCGCTGAGCAACTGGACCGAGATCGACGTCTGGCGCTACATCGAGCTGGAAGACCTTGAGATACCGTCGATTTACTACGCGCACAAACGCGAGGTGTTCGAGCGCGACGGCATCTTGCTGGCGGTCTCGGAATACACCAGTCCGCAAAACGGCGAAACCGCGGCGACGGAATGGGTGCGCTATCGCACCGTCGGGGACCTGACCATCACCGGGGCGGTGCGCTCGCGGGCGACCGACATCGCCCGGGTGATCACCGAGATCTCGGCCGCGACAGTGTCCGAGCGCGGCGAGACGCGAGCCGACGACCGCACGTCGGCCGCCGCGATGGAAGACCGCAAGCGAGAGGGTTACTTCTGATGACGGCTATCGAGAACGCCGCAAAGTCTCTGCCGCACAAGGGCATCACGCGTCAGTTGCTGCGCATCGCCACCGCGGGTTCGGTCGACGACGGCAAGAGCACGCTGATCGGGCGGCTACTGCACGACACCGACAGCCTGCCGCTGGACCACCTGGAGGCGGTGACGGACGAGGAGGGCATCGCCGACCTCGCCGCGCTGTCTGACGGTCTGCGCGCCGAACGCGAGCAGGGCATCACGATCGACGTCGCCTACCGGTTCTTCTCCACCGCCACCCGCAGCTACATCCTGGCCGACACTCCGGGCCACGAGCGCTACACCCGCAACATGTTCACCGGCGCCTCCAACGCCCACGTGGCCATCCTGCTGGTCGACGCCCGGGCCGGGGTGCTGCGCCAGACCCGCAGGCACGCTCGGATCGCAAAGCTGTTGGGCATCAAGCACTTTGTTGCTGCCGTCAACAAGATCGACCTGATCGACTTCGACGAGGCCGGGTTCGCCAAGGTGGCAGACGAGCTGCGGCAGCTGGCGGCACGCCTGGGCGAGGTGGACATCACGGTCATTCCGATCGCGGCCAAGCACGGCGACAACGTCGTCCACCGTTCCGAGAACACACCCTGGTACAGCGGCCCCACCCTGCTGGAGTACCTGGAGGGAATCGAACTGGCCGCACCGAACGCCGAGCCGTCGCGGCTGCGCCTGCCCGTGCAATGGGTTTCGCGACCCACCGCGGACGTGCGGCGCCGCTACACGGGACGACTGGCGGCGGGAACACTGTCCGTCGGCGACCCGGTGATCTCGCTACCCGCCGGCACCCGCTCGACGGTCACCGCGCTGGACACCCTCGACGAGGATCGCACCACAGGCGTTGCGCCGCTGTCGGTTTCGATCGAACTGGCCGACGACATCGACGTGGGCCGCGGCGATGTCCTGGTCAGCGGAGCCGAAGACGCGCAGCTGCCGGTGCAGGCCCGGGAACTGGACGCGACCGTGTGCTGGTTCGTCGACACTCCGCTGCGAGCCGGCGACCGGCTGGCCCTCAAGCAGACCGCCAAGACCGTGCGGGCCACCGTGCAGGAACTGCACTCGCGGCTGGATCCCGAGACACTCGACGAGCTCGACCAGCCAGTTGAGCTGACGCTCAACGACATCGGCACCGTGACCCTGCGAACCAGCTCGGTCGTCATCGCCGACAGCTACACCGACAATCGCGACAGCGGCGCGTTTATCCTGATCGACGAGACCACGAATGACACCGTCGGCGCGGGCACCATCATCGAGGCGCGGGAAGTCAAGCCAGGCACCCATCCACGCACCGACATTCGCTGGCATCCCTCGGCGCTGGACCGTGGCCACCGGTGGCACGCCACCGGCCAGGCCGGGGCGACGATCTGGTTCACCGGTCTACCCGCCTCCGGCAAGTCCACCGTCGCGGTTGCCGTCGAGCGCGCGCTCGTCGAATCCGGGCGGGTGGCCTATCTGCTCGACGGCGACAACCTGCGGCACGGACTCTCCGACGATTTGGGCTTCTCCCCCGGCGATCGCACCGAAAACATCAGGCGGGTTGGGCATTTGACTCGGTTGCTGGCCGACGCGGGCGTAGTCGCACTGGCCTCGCTGGTGTCACCGCTGAAGTCGGACCGGGAGACCGCACGCGCTCTCAACGACGCCGCCAAGCTGCCGTTCATCGAGGTGCACGTCGCCACCTCATTGGCCGAATGCGAAAGACGGGACCCCAAAGGTCTTTACGCGCGGGCCCGCAAGGGCGAGCTCAAGGGATTGACCGGTGTCGACGCGCCCTATGAACCGCCGGAGAATCCCGACCTGGTGCTCGACACGTCTGGCGCCGACATCGACGAGCTCGCCGCCCGGGTCATCGCGTTGCTCGACGAACGCAGCCCGCAGCGGCCCGCCACCTAGATTCAGCGCGAGCCAATCACTTGGTCCGCGACGCCGGGCCCGGCAATATGCGTGCGTGAGTGATTGGCGCGAGCGGGTCGGCTCGATATCGGTGGACTGGTGGGCGACGCTGATCGCCGGTGTGATCGTGGCGTTGGCGGTGGCCAATGCGCTTCCGAAGATTCCGTGGTGATCGCGTGAGCACCACTGGGGTCGAACCGGATGAAACGCTGGACGAACCAACGTTTACCAGCAGGCAGCCGCTGGACTACGCGCCGGGGGTCTTGCTGCTCATCGGCGTGGGCTTGCTGGGCAAATACGCACAGATCTGGTGGAACACGCTGGCCAAACACGAACACTGGCGGGTGCCCGACATCGAATACGTGTTGTGGGCCATCGTGATTGGGCTGCTGATCACCAACACCGTCGGCCTGCACCGGATATTTCGTCCGGGCGTGCAGACCTACGAGTTCTGGCTCAAGGTCGGGATCGTGGTGCTCGGGGCGCGCTTCGTGCTCGGCGACATCGCCAAGCTCGGCGCGATCAGCCTGGTCCAGATTCTGGTGGACATGACGATCGCGGGAACCATCATCATCGTCGTGGCGCGCGCCTTCGGACTGTCGGGCAAGCTGGGTTCGCTGCTGGCGATCGGCACATCGATCTGCGGGGTGTCGGCGATCATCGCGGCCAAGGGCGCGATCCGTGCGCGCAACTCCGACGTCAGCTACGCCATCGCGGCGATCCTGGCGCTGGGCGCGGTGTCGCTGTTCGTGTTGCCGCCGCTGGGACACGCGATCGGGCTTACCGACCACGAATTCGGCCTGTGGGCAGGTCTTTCCGTAGACAACACCGCCGAAACCACCGCCACCGGCTACCTGTTCTCCGACCACGCCGGAAAGATCGCGGTGCTGGTGAAGTCGACCCGCAACGCGCTGATCGGGTTTGTCGTCCTCGGTTTCGCCCTGTACTGGGCCGCGCGCGGACAGGCCGACGAGATCGCCCCCGGCGCGTCAGCCAAGGCCGCATTCATCTGGCAGAAGTTCCCGAAATTCGTGCTGGGCTTCCTGGCGGTCTCGGCGATCGCGACGGCCGGCTGGCTGACGAAGGGGCAAACGGCCAACCTGGCGAACGTGTCGAAGTGGGCGTTTCTGCTGACCTTCGCCGGTGTCGGGCTCAACACTGATTTCCGTCAAATCGCGCGCACCGGATGGCGTCCGCTGCTGGTGGCTGTGATAGGACTCACAGTCGTCGCGACGGTCTCGCTGGGCATCGTGCTGCTGACGTCGCGCGTATTGCATTGGGGCGTAAGCACCTAGCGACGGCACATAACGAGAGCATCTGGCGAGGCGCAACACGCCGGTCTGCAGGCCAGCCGGTAACGTAATGATCATGCAGCACTCGTCCGTCGTTGCTCTGCTACGCGAACGCGCTGGTCTACCGGATTCTCTTCCCACCACGTTGGACGCCCAGGCAGCCGAATCCTGACATGTGGATCACCCTGCTGGTCATGGCCTTCGCGATGAGCGTCGAGCCGTTCCGGATCGGCATGACGGTGCTGATGCTGAATCGACCCAGGCCGATGCTGCAGCTTTTCGCTTTTCTGTGCGGGGGCTTCGCGATGGGCATGACCGTCGGCCTGTCCGTGGTGTTCGGACTTCAGCGCAGACTGCTGAATTCACCGCAGGTGAGTTTGCCGAAACTTCAGATTCTGATTGGCGGTTCGGCACTGCTTGTTGCCGTCGTGCTGGGCGGTCAGGTCCTGCTGCGGGAGAAGGTCGGCCGCTTCAAACGCCCGGCCGTGGCCGAGACGAACCTGCACGAGCATCACGGTTTGGGGCGGTTTTCCCGGCGGCTACTGCACGGGCGTTCGCTGTGGGTGGCCGGGGTGGCCGGCCTGGGAATCGCGTTGCCATCCGTGGACTATCTCGCCGCGCTGGCCGCCATCGTGGCCTCCGGCACCGCGGCCATGACGCAATTCAGTGCGCTGCTGATGTTCCATGTCGTGGCGTTCGCGCTCGTGGAGATCCCGCTGCTGGCCTATCTGATTGCGCCGGATCAGACGCGCGCCTGGATGGTGTCGCTGCAAATCTGGATCCGCTCACGCCGGCGCGTCGAGGTTGCCAGTCTGCTGGCCGCGGCCGGGTGTGTGCTGGTCTTCATCGGCATGCGAAGCCTATGAGCTAATCGCCGGTCGCCGCCGCACTTTCGCGGCGCACATACATCTCGGCGAGAAACTGTTCGACCGCCACCGCGGCGTGCGCCGCGCGGGCCGAACCGAAAATATCGAACGCGTGCTGCGCCCAAGGCAATTCGGCGTAAACCACCGGCTGGTTGCTGACCTCGCCGAGACGCGCGACGAAGCTGCGCGCCTGTTCGACCGGAACCAGCGAGTCGTTGGTGCCGTGCAGCACGAAAAACGGCGGGGCGTCTGGGCGAACATGAGCGATCGGCGACGCCGCGCGAAAAGGCTCGGCGATGTCGCCGCGGCTGACCTTGAAAACGTTCTTGGCCACCATCGCCGCCATCATCGGATGTATCGCGGGACCGGTCGCGTTGAAGTCGTAGACGCCGTAAAACGGCACCGCCACGTCCACTCGGGTGTCGGCGTCTTCAAAGCCCGGCTGAAACCGCGGATCGTTGGGGGTCAGCGCGGCCAGCGAGGTCAGGTGCCCGCCGGCCGAACCCCCGGTGATCGCGATCCAGTCCGGGTCGCCGCCGTAGGAGGCGATGTGCTCCTTGGTCCATGCGATCGCGCGCTTGACGTCGACGATGTGATCCGGCCAGGTGGAGCGTGGACTGAGCCGGTAGTTGATCGCCACGCAGATCCAGCCCAATTCGGCCAGATGACTCATCAGCGGATGTGCTTGTCCGCGTTTGTTTCCCACCATCCAGGCACCGCCGGGAATCTGCAGCAACACCGGGGCCCGCCCGTTGCGGTCGAGGTCGGGCCGGCGCCAGATGTCGAGATGGTTGCGGGAGCCGGCCTCCCCATAGCTGATGTCACCGTCGTGCGCATAGTCACGGTAGATCCGCAGCATGCGTGCCGGGCCGGGCCGCTTGGCGGTCGCACCGCCGGGCGCCGGGCGTTTCCACAGATCGCCCGACTCGGTTCGGCGCTCGGTTCCCAGTCCGGCGTCCAGCGCGGCCGCCAGCGGCTCGTCGGCTTTGTGCCCGAAGTGACGCAACACCAGCAGGCCCACCGCCGACACCCCCGACACCAGCCAGCTGATGCGCCGGGCCCGCGGGGAAAGCCGGTGTGACAGCGCTGCCAGCGTGGTGAATTGGACCGCGAGCATCTGCAGCGGCAACTCGGAGGCGAACACGCCATAGGCGAATGCGAATACCGAGCCGTATCCGCCCTTACTCAACGGCCGATAACCGTTGGCGGTGAAGACGAGGCTCACCAGGGCCGCCAATACGGCGCGCAGTCGCTTCACTGCTGTCCTTTCCGTGCAACGCGGGCTATGCCGTCACCACGTTAATGCTCAGGTTGTGCTGGGTCGTGAGGCCCCGGGCCGGCCAGCCTGCGCCGGGTCTTCGACGATGTGGTACATCGGATCGACCATCGACATCGGCCGATTGCCGCTCTGCTTGGGCTTGCCGGTTATGCGCAACAGCTGGCCGGGCTGGATGTCGGCTCCCCCGTGTCCAGACGGGAACACCACGGTGATCTCGCCGCTGTGGTCGCCGACCACGATCGACCGGATGGTACGCCGACCCTTGCTGGTGTCCTCGACCTCGCTGACCCGTCCTTCGAAGGTGGCGCGGCGACCCGGGATCAGGCTCGCCACGGTGATCACCGAACGCGACGAATCGGGATGTTCGTAGGCGTCGACGTTCTCGTCCTCACCGCGGGTCACCCACTCGCCGAACTTTTCGAATTCGCGCGCGATCCGCTGCTCGAATCGTTCCGGATATGCCTCCTCGATCCGCGACTGGACATCGTAGGGAACGATGGTCGCCGCGGCGTCGGGGATCATGCTGACCGCCCGGGCGATCTTGTCCGCGGTGCGATCGTGCAGCAGCCGGCCCACCAACGGGTTATAGGTGCGTCGCGGCAGCAGCGCGGTCACGTTGGTATTCGGTTGCTCGTCACGCGCCTTCGCGATGAACAGTTGTGCGGCGCGGATGACCCGCCGATCCGGACAATCCACGACGCGCAGCCGGGTGTCGAGTTCGAAGTGATCCCAACGCTTCCGTATCTGGGCGGCATAGGCGGCGTCGACGACGATGTGCACCGCGATCATCTCGTCGGCGCGTAATCCCTTGCCGTAGCGCAGCGCTTCGATCACCGCGAGGTCGACCGAATTCACGAAAACGAACACCTTGTGCCGCGCGTACTTGACCAAATCGGGCCGGTCGGTGCGGAACATCTCGAGAATCGCGGCCTCCGCACGATATTCCTGATTCAGCCGCATCAGGACGAACACCAGCAGGGGGAACACGATGACGACCAGCCACGCGCCCTCGGTGAACTTCGCCACCGCGAAGATCGCGACCACGACCGTCGAGAGGATTCCCGCGGAAAGGTTGATAATCAACCGGGTTCGCCAACCCGGCTCGCGGTGCGTCAGATGGTGCTTGGTCATGCCGTAGCCGGCCATCGAAAATCCGGTGAACACACCGATCGCGTAGAACGGCACCAACGCATTGACCGAACCGCCGGTCACCACCAGCAACACCACCGACAGTGCGGTCAGCGCGATGATGCCATTCGAAAACACCAGGCGGTGACCGCGTTTCATCAGCTGCCGGGGCAGGAAGCGATCCTCGGCGACGAAACTGGCCAGCGCCGGAAAGCCGTTGAAACTGGTGTTCGCACCGGTGAACAGAATCGCGGCCGTCGCCGTCTGAACCAGGATGTAAAAGACGTTGCCGAGGACCCCGCCGCCGAACACGGCACGGGCGATCTGCGACAGCACCGACGGGTATTCACTCTCGTACGGCGTCGCATGCGTGGCGAACGCGAGATAGGCGACACCGGCCAGCAAGAACCCCAACACGGTCGCCATCGTGGTGAGCACCCGACGTGCGTTGCGTCCCTGGGGCTTTCGAAAAAGGTCGACGGTGTTGGAGATGGCCTCGACACCGGTCAGCGAAGAACCCCCGTTGGCGAAGGAGCGCAGCAGGGTCAGGATCGTCGCGCCCATCACCAACCCGTCGGCCTTGTGCACCGGCACCGTTCCGGGCATCTGCGCGGGGTCATAGACCGGCAGATCGCCCAGCAGCACCCGGGTGACACCGACCACGATCGTCAGACCGACCATGATGATGAAAAAGTAGGTGGCGAACGCGAACTGCCATCCGGCTTCCTTCAATCCGCGCAGGTTCAGGAAGCAGATGAGCAGCACCACGCCGACGGTGATCTGCAGGCTGTGCGGCCCCAGCGCGGGAACGGCCGACACCACCGCCACCGTTCCGGCCGCGGACTGCACCGCGACCGTCACGACGTAGTCGATCAGCAGCGCTGCGGCGGCGACCTGAGCCACCCGCGGCCCGAAGTTCTCCCGCGCCACGATGTAGGAGCCGCCCGCGCGCGTGTAGGCCATCACGACCTGCCGATAGGACGCGGTCACCAACACCAGGATCAACAGGATGACGCCGGTGATGGGAAGCAACAAGGCGAACGCGGCGAGGCCGGCCGCAGGCAGCAGTTCGATCAGGATCTGCTCGGGACCATAGGCGGTCGACGAGATCGCGTCGGGTGAAAGTGCGCCCAGCGCAACCGGATTCGACAGTTTTTCACCTGCCAGCTCCTCGGTGATCAGGGGCTTTCCGAGAAAGAGGCGCTTGGCGACGTCCTGGACCGACAGCGGGAGGCGCAGCTTGCTAGCCGAAGTTGTCACGACAAACAGTCCTTACCCGAGATCCAGCGGTTGGCCAATGCCCTCGATGCATTCTGCCGGTTCGCCGGACCGGCGGCAGACGGACGCGAAGATTTCTGCCGATCAGCGCGCGGCCGATGTGGTCAGCCGCGCGACCGCGGCTTCGATGCGCTCGTCGGTGGCGGTCAGCGCGACCCGCACATGCCGCCCGCCGCTCGGGCCGTAGAACTCGCCGGGCGCCACCAGGATGCCGCGGCCGGCCAACCACCCCACGCTGTCGCGAGAGGGCTCATCGCGGGTTGCCCACAGATACAGCCCGGCTTCGGAATCGTCGATCGCGAACCCGGCCGCGCGCAGCGCCGGTGCGAGAGCGCCGCGGCGGCGGGCGTAGCACTCGCGCTGCACCTTCTCGTGGTCGTCGTCGTCCAGTGCGGCCACCATCGCGGCCTGCACCGGCGTCGGCACGATCATTCCGGCGTGCTTGCGCACCGCCAACAGCTCGGCGACCAGGCCGGGATCGCCCGCGACAAAGCCGGCCCGGTACCCGGCCAGCGACGAGCTCTTGGAGAGCGAATGCACGGCCAACAGTCCGGTGTGGTCGCCGTCGCACACCGCGGGATGCAACACCGACAGCGGCTCGGCTTCCCAGCCGAGGCCCAGGTAGCACTCGTCGGAGGCCACCACGACCCGGCGTTCCCGCGCCCACCCGACGACCTTGCGCAGATGATCGAGGCCCAGCACCCGTCCGGTCGGGTTGCTCGGCGAATTCAGATAGATCAGCGCCGGCGACAGCGGGCCCAGTTGGGTCAACGAATCCGCGCGCAGCACCTGCGCTCCGGCCAGCCGGGCGCCGACGTCATAGGTCGGGTAGGCCAGCTCGGGAACCACGACCACGTCGGCGGGGCCCAGCCCGAGCAGCGTTGGCAGCCAGGCGATGAGTTCCTTGGTGCCGATCACGGGCAACACCGCGTTCTCGGCGAGCCCGGTGACGCCGAAGCGGCGGCCCAGGGCCGTGACCACGGATTCCCGCAGCTGCGCAGTGCCGGCGGTGGCGGGATATCCGGGCGAAGCGCTGGCGGCTGCCAGCGCTTCCTGGATTACCGGCGCGACCGGGTCCACCGGGGTTCCGATGGACAGGTCGACGACCCCGTCGGGGTGAGCCCCGGCCAGCGCTTTCGCGTCTGCCAGGGTGTCCCACGGAAACTCCGGCAGGGACGCCGACAAGGCAGGTCGGCCCCCCCTGGGCTCCTGCGCCACTGCGCCCCCTTAGTCTCCTTCGCCCTGCGGCGGCAGATCTTTGACCGCTTGCGGGTCATTCTCGGTCATCCCGACCTTGGCTGCGCCCCCGGGCGACCCCAGCTCGACAAAGAAGTCGGCGTTGATCTGGGTGTACTGGCTCCACTGCTCGGGCACGTCGTCTTCGTAATAGATCGCTTCAACAGGACAAACCGGCTCGCAGGCTCCACAGTCGACGCATTCGTCGGGATGGATGAAGAGCATCCGCGCGCCCTCGTAGATGCAGTCGACGGGGCATTCTTCGATGCACGCCTTGTCTTTGATGTCGACGCAGGGTTGGGCGATCGTGTACGTCACGGATGTCTCCTCAACGTTTTCTCTCTTGACGGCTCAGTGTGGGCTGCTGTTAGCCTCGCTGCGGCGCTTGCCGGCCGCGTAAGCAAAGCTTTCGGTTACTGATACTAGACGTTGCACATACACGTCAACCACTGGGCACGCTACGGCGATTGCCAGGTTTCATACGGTCAGTCTCGCAGGCGTGCAGGTCGCCGCACGGACCATTCGAACGTGTCGACGCGATCGCCAGCCGGCGTTTGGCCAGACGATTTCCCTCGTGTGACGAACGTCACCCCGACGTTGGTCTGCCGATGGTTACATTCCGGGCGGGCCCAGCGAATAACCGTGAAACGAAAGAACGTCCGCAACGGCTGGTAGCCTCGTCCGAGACGGCAGCCGCTAGGGCAGATCACTTAGCCGTCGTTGGCTTTCAGAGATCCGGGGAAGGTGTCCAAGCATGATGACGCTGTCGTTAAGCAAACTGGCAGCCGCGGTTGGTGGTGCGGCAGTGGCGCTCAGCGCCGCGGCGGGGGTTGCTTCGGCAGACCCCATGGATCCGATCATCAACACGACCTGCAACTACGGGCAGGTGATGGCCGCGCTCAACGCGAACGATCCGGCCACTGCCCAGGAATTGAACGCTTCGCCGTTCGCGCAGAACTACATCCGGCAGTTCCTGGCCTCCCCGCCGCCGAAGCGCCAGCAGATGGCTGCGCAGATTCAGGCGATGCCGGCCGCCGCGAAGTACTTCAACACGATCCAGCAGGTCGCGGTCGTCTGTAACAACTACTGAGCCGCAGTCGGCTCAGTAGCCGCTGAGCAGTAGCCGCAGTCGGCCCAGGGCTTCCGGGCCGACGCGGCTGCAGATCCGCGACGGATCGGCGGGGCGACGTCCCCACAGCAGCAATACCCGTGCGGCCGCATCGGTTTCCAGTGTGGCCGTCCCTTCGGGCGCGGCGAATCCAATCGTGGTGTGGTCGGTCCGGGCGTCGAGCAGGACGTCGTCGGTGTCGCCGACTCGCAACCGCGCCTCGATCCGCTCGCCCGCCGGTAGCTGCTTGACCCCCTTGGCCAGCAGCGGTCGACCCACCGCGAGGACGCTGTGCGTCGTCATCCACGGCTCGGCCAACCGGGCCTGCGCCGCGGGGTCGTCGCCGGTGATGTCCCAGCCGTGCAGGACCAGCTCTTCGCGCATGTGCTCGGCGAACCAGGGCACCTTCATCGTGCGTCCGGTCCAGGCGACGTCGGTGTCCGCATCAGCCTCCTCGGCCGTGGCGGCGACGTCGTTCAGGGTGGCCATCCGATCCAGCAGCGCGTCCCACAAGTCCGCGTCGTCGAGGTCGCGCAGTGGGCCCTCGCGCTCCTCGAAGCCCCGGGTGCCGACGGGTTCGCCGGCCAGATGCGCGCCCAGCACCCGGGCCAGTTCCTCGGCGTTGCCGGCTTGATGGATGACGATGTCACGCACGGTCCAGGCTTCACACCAGGTGCCGCTATCGGGCCGACGCTGCTGCACCGCATCGAGGAAGGGCTGCCACTCCGGAAATCGTTCGGCGTCGATGACTGGCTTCACGGCCTCGGGTATACCCCGGGCCACCGACAAGTACGCGCAACTAGGCGGCGAGCGGGCTGTAATCGGTGGTGCGCTGCCGCGCCGGACGGCCGATGCCGTGGGCGATCGCCCTCAGTTCGGCCACCGTCTTCGCCGAGCCGTGCTCGGAGCCGGCCATCCGCGAGATGGTCTCCTCCATCAGCGTGCCGCCCAGGTCGTTGGCGCCACCGTTGAGCATCACCTGGGTGTGCTCGGTGCCCAGCTTGACCCAGCTGGTCTGAATCTGAGAAATGCGGCCGTGCAACATGATTCGCGCCAACGCATGCACCGCTCGGTTGTCGCGATGGGTGGGCCCCGGACGGGCCGCGCCGGCCAGATACAGCGGCGAGCTCTGGTGCACGAACGGCAGCGGCACGAATTCGGTGAATCCGCCGGTGCGGTCCTGGATTTCGCGCAGCACGTTGAGATGGCCGACCCAGTGCCGGGGACTGTCGACGTGCCCGTACATCATCGTCGACGACGACCGCAGGCCCACCTCGTGCGCGGTGGACACTATGTCGATCCACATCGACGTGGGCAGCTTGCCCTTGGTGAGCACCCAGCGCACCTCGTCGTCGAGGATCTCCGCGGCGGTGCCGGGAATGGTGCCCAGCCCGGCCTCGCGCAGGCTGATCAGCCACTCGCGCACGCTCAGCCCGCTCTTGGTCACGCCGTTGGCGATCTCCATCGGAGAGAACGCATGCACGTGCATCGAGGGCACCCGGGCTTTGACGGCACGCACCAGGTCGGCGTAGCCGGTGACCGGCAGTTCGGGGTCGATCCCGCCCTGCATGCACACCTCGGTCGCGCCCTCGACGTGCGCCTCCCAGGCGCGATCTGCCACCTCGGCCGCCGACAGCGAATACGCGTCGGCGTCGCCCTTGCGCTGCGCGAAAGCACAGAACCGGCAACCGGTGTAGCAGATATTGGTGAAGTTGATGTTGCGGTTCACCACGAACGTCACGTCGTCACCGACGGTGTCGCGTCGCAACGAATCAGCCAGCGCGGCAACGGCTTCCAATGCCGGACCGTCGGCGGTGGCCAGCGACAGGTATTCGTCGTCGGAGCAGCCGGCGGGGTTGCGCTCGGCGGAGCGCAGCGCGGCCAGCACGTCGGTGTCGATGCGTTCGGGGGCGCGGGCGGCAAGCTCGTGCACGTGCGCACGAATCGATTCCCAGTCGCCGAAGGCGCTGTCAAGATCGCTGCGCGCCTCGGTGTTGCGGCCTTCGGTGTCGATCGCGGCGTTCAGATCGACCCGCCCGCTCGACTGCGCCTCGTCGGGTTCCTGCCAGGGCAGGCCGGTGGGGTTGACGTCGCGAGCCAGGCCGGTGGCCGGATCAGCCAGTGCCGCAACGTGCCCCTGCACTCGCGGGTCGATCCAGGCGGCACCGGCTTGGACGTATTTGGGTTGCGCGGTCAACCGCTGCACCAAGTCGAATCCCGCTTCGGCGGTCACCGCGGCCAGCTCATCCAGGGCGGGCCAGGGCCGTTCCGGGTTGACGTGGTCGGGCGTCAGCGGCGAAACCCCGCCCCAGTCGTCGACTCCCGCGGCGACCAGCGCCAGGCACTCCTTGCGGGACACCAGATTCGGCGGCGCCTGAATCCGCATGCCGGGCCCGAGCACCAGGCGGGCAACAGCGATCGTCGCCAGGTAGTCGTCGATTCCGGCATCGGGAACATCGGCCATCGCGGTGTGTTGCTTGGCCCGGAAGTTCTGCACGATCACTTCCTGCACGTGACCGAATTCCTTGTGCGACTTGCGAATCGCGTGCAGCGTATCGGCGCGTTCGGCCAGCGTCTCCCCGATGCCGACCAGCAGACCGGTGGTGAACGGAATCGACAACCGACCCGCATCGGTCAGCGTCCGCAGCCGCACCTGCGGGTCTTTGTCCGGGCTGCCGTAGTGCGCCAGCCCTTTCGTTTCGAAGAGCCGCCGCGACGTCGTCTCGAGCATCATGCCCATCGACGGCGCCACCGGCTTCAGCAACGACATCTCCGACCAGCTCATCACGCCCGGATTCAGGTGCGGCAGCAGCCCGGTTTCCTCCAGCACCCGGATCGCCATCGCGCGCACATACGACAGGGTCGAGTTGTAGCCGCGCTCGTCGAGCCATTCACGGGCCTGCGGCCAGCGGTCCTCCGGCCGGTCGCCAAGGGTGAATAATGCTTCCTTACAACCGAGTTCGGCGCCACGCCGGGCGATGTCGAGGATCTCGTCGGGCTCCAGATACATACCGATGCCCTGAGCGCGAAGCTTGCCGGGCACGGTGACGAACGTGCAGTAATGGCAGGTGTCCCGGCACAGATGAGTGACGGGGATGAACACTTTGCGCGAATACGTGATCGGCAGCCGACCTCCCGCGCCACGCCGGCCGGCCGACTCCAGACCCGCATCGCGCACCCGAGCCGCGCTGGCACACAAGTCGGCCAGGTCGGCACCGCGGGCGGTCATCGCCACGGCGGCCTCATCAACGTTGAGCGCGACACCGTCACGCGCCCGGCGCAACACACGCCGCAACGCGGACGCACTGGCCTTGGCAGGGGCCCGAGCCGGAATGACGGGATCAGGCAGAGCGGTGGGCTGCTCGCCCGGAGGCCTCGGTGTCACTGGCACCTTGGTGTAACTTCCCCACGATCGAATTTCATCCGCGTGTCCCAACATCTGAATTTCGGCAACCATAGCCGGTGCCATAAGCGCAACAGTAGCGCCAGGCCGGTACGCGTCAGCCGTAGTGGTAACTACGCCGCCACAACACCAGTACCGGCGGTGTCACCCCCAGCACGATCAGCAGTAGAGCGCCGTAAGCCATCAGCCCGCTACCTCCCAGAATGATGTCGTCGGCGGGACCGCCCATGCTGATCACCGCCACCGTCAGCAGCCATGTCCACAGCGGCAGTGCGGCCACCCGCGCCGAACGGGTCCAACGGCCGGCCGCCCAGACCAGGGCGGCGTTGACCAGACCACTGATCAGTCCGCTGATCGGAAACGGAATCGCGCCGATGTAGAAAGGCAGCAGCAGGGCCCCGGCTAGTGCGGATAGGACCCCATCGACGGCCAACAGCGCCAACACCACGACGCGAATAGCGGGGTCCGTCGCGCCGGCTTCCTCGACGGTCGCGGCGCGTGACTTGGTTTCGGTCAGGTCGGGACGCTGTCGATGTTGGACAGAACGGAGCCGATAACCCACTGCAAGCTGTCGAGCCGGTCCTGCCAGTGCTGCAGGTTAGGGTCCAGGTCGGGGTCCATGCGAATTCCTTCCGTGGCTGCCTGCTTGGCAGCCTACCGCGTCGCGGATCCGTCGAGATCCAGTCCGGCGAGCAGATCGGTCTCCCAGCCACGCTCGTCGCGGTCCCCGGCGGCCCCGGCGACCAGGACGTAGTGCTCTTCGCCGAGGATCGGCAGGGCCATGTTGTTCGACAGCGCGCAGGCCCGTCCGGTCGGACCGACGACCACCTGCGTGGCGTGCGCGGCGAGCGCGGCGACCTTGGCGGCCAACGCATCCGGCGGCGCCGCCACGACGGCGTCGATCGAATCGTCGGAGTATCCGAAGTCGAATTCCTCTCGGGGCGGTTTCGCCCACCCGGGCAGAAAGTCCTCGGGGCCCAGGTCGTCCCAGCCGGCCAGGAAGGCGTCGACGGCCAGCACCGTCCAGTAGAACTTCGGCACGTCCCAGGGCTCGCCGGAGTAATCGGCGCCGGCGGCCGCCGCGACCGCGGCCGTCGTCACGGTGTGGGCCCGGATGTGGTCGGGATGCCCGTATCCGCCGTTGGGGTCATAGGTGACCACGACGTGCGGGCGCAGCCGGCGAATGATCTCGACCAGCGCCCCGACGGCCTCGCGTTCGTCGGCGTCGATGAAGCGCTCACGGCGCCGCTTCTCGGTGCCCGCCATGCCGGAGTCGCGCCAACGTCCCGCGCCGCCGAGATAGATCGGTGCACCGATGCCGAGGGCCCGCAATGCCGCGGTGAGTTCGCCGATTCGGTAGCCGCCGAGTTGGTCGGCGCGATCGAACGCGAGCTCGGCCCAACGTTCCCCGATGACCTCGCCCTCCTCGCCCAGCGTGCAGGTCACGACGGTGACCTCGGCGCCGCGCGCGGCGTAGTGCGCGATCGTGGCGCCGTTGCTCAGGCTCTCGTCGTCGGGATGGGCGTGGACGAACAACAGCCGCGCAGTCTCAGGCATGGACGCACCCTACCCGCCGGTCTCGGTCGCCGTGTTGCCCCAGGACACACCAAATAGGAACGCCAACGGCTACTATCGAGAAATGCCGCAAGCCACCGAGATAGCGCGGACGGGCGTCCGCAGCCGCCGCCGCGGTGAGGTGCTCGAACGTGCGCTCTATGAGGCCACGCTGGCGGAATTGGCCGAGGTCGGCTACGGCGGGCTGACGATGGAAGGAATCGCCGCCCGCGCTCAGACCGGCAAGGCGGCGCTGTACCGGCGCTGGTGCAGCAAGCACGATCTGGTGCACGCCGCGCTGGTGTTCGCGCTGCCGCCGGTGCCCGAACCCCGCTCCGGCCGATCGCCCAGGGACGCCCTGCTGACGCTGTTCACCTCGCACCGTGACGTGCTGGCCGGCAAGACGGGGTTTCCCGGCCTGGACACCATCCATCAGCTGCTGCACGAACCCGAGATGCGGGCCATCTTCGCCGACGCCGTGGTGTGCCCGCGGCTACAGATTGTCGAATCGATCCTGCAAACCGCGATCGACGCCGGCGAACTCGATCCTGCCAACGTCACGTCGCTGACCGCACGCGTCGGACCGGCATTGATCAACCATCACTTCATGCTGACCGGCGTGCCCCCCAACCGGCGCGAGCTGGCGCTGATCGTCGACACCGTCATCCCGCCCCGGGCATCGGCGTCACCGACTGATCCCTAGGGCCCGGTTTTCACCCATTGCCCGGCGTCGCCGACGATGCCGACCGGCACGGCCCCGGAGAGGCTGACGTTCTGCACGCTCGGGCCCGCCCCGACGATCGTGGTGTCCTGCAGGATCGGCAACACCGTCGACATGTTCCATAGCCGCGGCTCCACCGCGGTGATCACGTCGTTGATGCTCTTGGTGCCGTCGAGCGCGGCGTCGATGTTGGACTGGATGCTGCGGTCGCAGATCCCGGTCAGGTTCGACGGCGCCTGCACCAGCGCGCCGGGATCGGGCGGACGACTCGCCGCCGTCGGCGCCGTGCTGGCCGGTGCCGCCGGTGAGGTCGAGGCGACGGGAGTGGTCGTCGGCGGCGTGGTCGCGGTCGGTACCGGCGTCGACTCCAAGGCGGGGCAGCCGTAGCGCGACGCCAGCAGCGTCGCCAGGTTTCCACCGGCCTGGTGCCACCCCACGATCGCGTCCACCTGGTTGTTGGTCAGCGCGTCGCGATACAGCGTCACCGGATCCAGCGCCGACACCGATGCGGCGATGCCGACGTTGCGCAATTGGTCGGCGGCGGTGTTGGCCACGGCCACCGAGGTCGGGTCGTTGGCCGCCACCCCGATGACCAGCGACAGCTGCTTGCCGTCCTTGCTGATCCGGCCGCGGATCACCTCCGGCGGCCCGGTGGTCGGCGGCGGGGTGGTCTCGGGGGCCGGCGCGCTGTTCTCCACCTGATACCCCGCCGCCGAAAACAACGCCAGCGCAGCCTGTTTGGTCATCGCGGGCGGCGCGGTCGGTACATAGCCGGGGTCACTGGGCGCCCGGATCTGAGCCTGGTCCAGCGAGATGGTGTTGTCGCTGCCGGCGCCCACGGCGGCGAGCAGATCGACGTCGAGCAATCCCAGAATCCCTTTGCGGACCTGGGTATCGGCCAGCTTGGGCTGGTTGGCACGCAGCGTGAGCTGCATGACGCGCGGGGTCATGATCCGGGCGGTCCGCACGTCGGGGATGGCCGACAGCTGGGCGAAGGACGCCGAGCCGCCGTGCACCTGGGCCACCTGAGTGTCACCGTTGCGCACCGAATCCGCCAGTGCCGCAGGCGCTCCGGCCCGCCGGAACTGGATCAGCGCGGGCTTGGCGGGCGCCCCCCAATAGCGGTCGTTTCGGGCGATCAGGATCTCGTCGCGCTGCGGGTCGATGTTCTCCACCCGGAACTGTCCGCCGGTGACCGTCAGCGACCGGACCAGTCCCGCGGCGAAACCGCCCGGCACGTCCTTGACGATGTGCGCCGGCAGCAGATCGTTGAACAATTCCTTCCAGGCCGGATACGGCTGGGCGAAGGTGACGACGGCCTGCTTGCCGCCCTCGAGCGACTGCACCCCGGTGATCAGGTCATAGCCCGCCGGATCGACCACCCCGGGTTGGGTGACCATTTGATGCCACAGGTACCAGAAGTCGTCGGCGCCGATCGGGGCGTTGTCGGTCCACTGCGCCTCGGGCCGGATCTTGTAGGTGACCGTGAACGGGTTCTGGCCGGTCACCTCGGCGGACACCAGCAGGGTCGGATCCAGCTCCCACCGCGAACCCGTGGGCGTGTTGGGGTCGGGCACCGGCCGGAACGCGCTCGGTAACACCAGCGCGCTGATCGCCGCGTTCACCGGAGACAGATCGGAGAGCAGATGCGGGTTGAATCCGGCGCCGATCGAGTCGATGCCCATGATGATCTGGGTGACCCGCTGCGGCGGCGGTGGTGTGTTGTGCGGCGTATCGGTGCTTTGCGGGGCCGGCGGCGGGCTGACGGTGCACGCCGCCAGCGTCAGTCCCATCAGTGCGAGCAGCACGGCGCCGATCAGCAAAACGTGGCGGGCCCGATGCAGCACGAGCATCAGGGTATCGACCGCCTGCCCGGCGGCTTGTCGACTCCTTCGGGCGAAGGACAACAACAAACTAGCCCCGAGCCTTCGCCCGCGCCTTGCTGCGCGCCCGCGAGGTGGCGTCCAGCTCGACCTTGCGCACCCGCACGATCTCCGGAGTCACCTCGACGCACTCGTCGGCCGCGCAGAACTCCATGGCCTGCTCCAGGTCGAGTTCCAGCGGACGGGCCAGCGTCTCGATGACGTCGGCCGTCGACGACCTCATGTTGGTCAGCTTCTTCTCCCGCGTGATGTTGATGTCGAGATCCTCCGCGCGCGGGTTGATTCCGACGACCATGCCCTCGTAGGTGTCCTGCCCGGGCTCGACGAAGAACTGGCCGCGGTCGGCGAGCTGGATCATCGCGAACGGCGTGATGACACCGGAGCGGTCCGAGACCAGCGAGCCGGTGTGGCGGGCCCGGATCTCGCCCGCCCACGGCCGATAGCCGTCGAACACCGCGTTGGCGATGCCGGTGCCGCGGGTGATGGTGAGGAATTCGGTGCGGAAGCCGATCAGGCCGCGGCTGGGCACGATGAAGTCCATCCGGACCCAGCCCGCCGCGTGGTTGGTCATCTCCTCCATGCGCCCCTTGCGGCCGGCCATCAACTGGGTGATGGCGCCGACGAATTCTTCGGGGCAGTCGATCGTCATCGCCTCGAACGGCTCGTGCAGCTTGCCGTCGATCGTCTGCGTGACCACCTGCGGCTTGCCGACGGTCAGCTCGAAACCCTCGCGGCGCATCTGCTCGACGAGCACCGCCAGCGCGAGCTCGCCGCGGCCCTGCACCTCCCACGCATCGGGCCGGTCGATCTCGACGACCTTGATGGAGACGTTGCCGACGAGTTCGGCGTCCAGGCGCGACTTCACCATGCGGGCGGTCAGCTTGTGACCCTTCACCTTGCCCGCCAGCGGTGAGGTGTTGGTGCCGACGGTCACCGAGATCGCCGGCTCGTCGACGGTGATGCGCGGCAGTGCGTGCGCGTGCTCGGGGTCGGCGAGGGTGTCACCGATCATGATCTCCGGAATGCCCGCGACAGCGACGATGTCGCCGGCGATCGCCTCGTCGGTGGGCGTGCGTTCCACACCCTCGGTCACCAGCAGCTCGGTGATCTTCGCGGTCGTGATCACCGGATGGCCGTCCACCTCGCGCATCCAGGCGACCTGCTGGCCCTTGCGGATGCGGCCCTTGTAGATGCGGATCAGGGCGAGCCGGCCGAGGAACGCCGACGCGTCGAGGTTGGTCACCAGCGCCTGCAGCGGCGCCTCGGGATCACCCTGCGGCGGCGGGATGTGCTCGAGCAGCACGTCGAACAGTGGATCGAGGTTGTCGCCCTCGGGGTTCTGTCCGTTGGACGGCTCTGTCGTGCTGGCGATGCCGGCTCGGCCCGAGGCGTACAGCGTCGGCAGGCCCAGCGCCTTCTCGGCGGCCTTCTGCGCTTCCTCGTCGAGGTCCGATGCGACGTCGAGCAGCAGGTCGTGGCTCTCCGAGACGACCTCGGAGATCCGGGCGTCCGGCCGGTCGGTCTTGTTGACGACCAGGATCACCGGCAAGTGGGCGGCCAGCGCCTTGCGCAGCACGAACCTGGTCTGCGGCAGGGGGCCCTCGGAGGCGTCGACCAGCAGCAGCACACCGTCGACCATCGAGAGCCCGCGTTCGACCTCACCGCCGAAGTCGGCGTGGCCCGGGGTGTCGATGACGTTGATGACGGTCGTCGATCCGTCCGGATGCTTGCGGTGCACGGCGGTGTTCTTGGCCAGGATCGTGATGCCCTTTTCCTTCTCGAGGTCCCCGGAGTCCATGAGGCGCTCGACCGCGTCATCGCCACGATGTGTCAGCGCGCCGGACTGGCGCAGCATCGCATCAACGAGAGTGGTCTTGCCGTGGTCGACGTGGGCGACGATGGCGACATTGCGGAATGGCACGTCGGTGATTCTGGCAGCGGTGGCCCATCAATGGCGAACCGAGCAGCTCATCCGCCGCTCAGAGGACGCTGGCCAGGTCCTGCAGCCATCCGCGATCGGCGGGCACCCAGTCGACGTCGGGCAACTCGGCTGCCGTCACCCAGCGCAGCGCCCGGTGGTCGTGCGGGTGCGGTTCGCCGCCAACCAGGCGCACCCGGTAGGCCCGCAACGTCATCGTGTCGTTCAGCGCAATGTCGGCGCCAAGGCGATCCCCCACCATCACGTCGGCAACCTCGAGGCCGAGTTCCTCGGCCAGTTCGCGGGCCAACGCCTGCGGCTCGGTCTCACCGGGGGCGACCTTGCCACCGGGAAGCTCCCAGCGGCCGGCCAATTCCGGTGGCCGGACGCGTTGCGCGACCAGCAGCGCGCAGCCACGGATGACGGCTCCGGCAACGACGATCTGGGTCGGCACGGCGGATCAGACTGCGCCGCGCACCGCTTCGACAAACGCGCGCAGATCGCGTTCGCCGTTCCCGAACCGCGCCGGCCACTGGATCAGCCTCAAGTCCGTGACGCCGGCCTTCGCAAGTGCGGCCGCGTCGGTGGCGACGGCGGCAAGATCGGGCCCCTCATCGGCGTTGGCCTTCACCCGAAGCGAGCCGGTGACGCCGAACCCGTGCGGATCACCGCCGGCACCTTCGACCGCCGCGCGCATCCGCCCGATCCCGTCGGCGAGGTCACGGGCATCCTGACCCCACGGAATCCAATACTTTCCGAACCGCGCGAGGCGGCGGGCGACGGCACGATTGACCGTCCCACTGACCCAGATCGGCACGCCGTCCGGCTGCAGCGGCTTGGGCATCTGATGGATCCGATCGAAGGTCAACTCCGGTGAGGCGTAGCTGACCTCGTTCTCCCGCCACAACCGCGTGCACACCTCGAGCGTCTGGTCCAGGATCGCCCCGCGCCTGTCGAAATCCACTCCGGCCACGTCGTATTCCTCGCGCTGCCAGCCGACACCCACCCCGAGATCGACGCGCCCGCCCGAAAGAACATCTAGTGTCGCAACGGTTTTCGCGAGAACCGCGGCGGGACGCAGCGCAGCCAGCAGGATGTTGGTGCCCAACCGAATGCGTTCGGTGCGTGCCGCGAGGTAGGTCAGCACGGTGAGCGGTTCCAGCCAGAGTCCGTCCGGCCCGGTGGGTTGGCGACCGCCGGCCGTTCCCCCCACGCCGGGATCCGCGTAGGCGTCCATGTTCATGCCGAACGCGATGTGTTCGGAGACCTGCACGCGATCGAATCCCGCGCTCTCCAGCACGCGCGCCCAGTCAGTCAGGTGCTCCCAGTTCGCCGGCTCCTCGGCGGAGAAGGAGGGTATTCCCATCGACAGCTGTATCGGGGCCATTGCGACAAGTTAACCGATCGATGCCGCCCGATCGCCGATCACGTCGACTGTTGGGCAATCAGCTATGCGGCGCGAGCCCTCGCCCCACCCGCGCAGTCGGTGGACCTCATCGGCGGTGGATGCCGAACCATGTTGGCCCACAATCGATGTCACGCCTTAGTGCGGTATAAGTCGAACAGGTCGGCGGTGATCAGTTTGGCGACCTCGTCGGCCCGCTCCTGGGTTTTATACGGGCCGCCGATCTCGATGAAGACGCTCCATCCGCCGTCCGCATCGGCGATGACTTTGACGGCGTCGGGTCGTTCGAGGTAGTCGCGGTGCAGCGCGATGAAATTCTCGGGCTTCATGCGGTCAGGGTAGGGCAGATCGGGGCGTATCAGCGTGCCGTTCATGCTCACGTACAGCAAAGTTCGTGTAGTAGACGGTTGCCTAGTCGCCGGGAACCGGCACGTTCCACGAACTCACATGTGTTGCAACCTGATTCACTTACGCAACGTGAATTGGTTGACGTCGATGTAGCCGTCCCGGAACGCGTCGGCGCATCCGGTCAGGTAACGCATATAGCGCTGATAGACCTCTTCGGATTGGATCCTGACCGCATCGTCATGGCGCCCGGCCAATGCGACGGCCCAATGGTCCAGCGTTCGGGCGTAGTGCAGTCGCAGCGACTGGCGGCGGGCCAGGTTGAATCCCATCTTCGAGGCGTGGAACTCCACCATCTCGATCGCGGGCAACTGGCCCCCCGGGAAGATCTCGCGGGCGATGAAGTCGTTGAAGTTGGTCTGCTCCTCGGTCATCGGCAGGCCGCGCTCCACGATCTGCTGTGCGGTCAGCATGGTGATCGTGTGCAGCAGCATCACCCCGTCGCCGGGCAGGGTGCGATAGGCCATCGCGAAGAAATCGTCATAGCGGTCGTAACCGAAGTGCTCGAACGCACCGATGGAGACGATCCGGTCGGCGGACTCGTCGAATTGTTCCCAGCCCTGCAACAGCACCCGCCTACTGCGTGGGGTGTTCATCGCGTCGAACGACTTCTGGACGTGGGCGGCCTGGTGTTCGGACAACGTCAGGCCGACGACGTTCACGTCGTACTTCTCGATCGCTCGGCGCGACGTTGCTCCCCAGCCGCACCCGACGTCCAAGAGCGTCATCCCGGGCCGCAGCCCCAGCTTGCCCAGCGACAAGTCCATCTTGCGGATCTGGGCCTCTTCCAGCGTGATGGGCTGCAGGCGATCGAAGTAGGCGCAGCTGTAGGTCATCGTGGGATCGAGGAACAGCCGGAAGAAGTCGTCCGACAAGTCGTAATGCGCCTGGACGTCTTCGAAGTGCGGTGTCAGATTTTCCGTCATGGCGGCCACGTCCCTCCCTGAGCCCCGGGCCATTACCTGCTTGACGAAGTGGCCGCTGCGGCGGTTCAACACCGACTTCCCCGAAATCGCGAACTCAAACGACCGGAGCCATGGCGTAACGTGGCAACTGGCAAGGTTTTTCGCGTAGAAAGGTTTGCTGGCCATGGCCGTACTGACGGATGAACAAGTGGATGCCGCACTGGCCGACCTCGACGGTTGGGAACGTGCGGATGGAGCACTGCGCCGCTCGATCAAGTTTGCAAGCTTCCTGGACGGCATCGACGCGGTGCGCCGGGTCGGCGAGCACGCCGAAAGCAAGGACCATCACCCGGATATCGACATCCGTTGGCGGACAGTGACTTTCGCACTTGTCACGCATTCTGAAGGCGGAATCACCAAAAACGACGTCGAGATGGCACGCGATATCAACGGGATCGTCGGGAGCTAGCCCAGCGACGGCGCCGCCCGTGATCGCGACCGCCGGGCCGGCGCCGAATCAGAGCGGCCGGCTCGTTTGCCAGACGTGGCGATGACAACCAGGGTTGCCACTGCGGCCACCGTGTACGCCAGCCCGGCCCACGCGAAGTACCAGGGCCGGCTGATCTCCCAGATGTTCGGCTGAGCGAACAACAACAACCACGGCACGCCGACGATGGTCAGCGCCAACCAGCCCCAGCCCGCGACCCGCATTGCGGGTCGCTCGCGGCTGGGTCCGTGAATCAGCCAGATCATCAGCGGCACCAGCCACACCCAATGATGGGTCCACGAAATGGGTGACATCAGCAACGCAAATATCTCGACCACCAGCAACTTGCCGAGCCGATCAGAGGAGTCCACGGCGCGCCATGCCAGGATGGCCAGTACCGCCGTCACGGCGACGGCGATCAAGACCGGCGGACCGAAGCCGGCGTCGTGACCCAGGATCCGGGAGATGGCGCCGCGCCACGACTGATTGATCGAGGTCGCGATCGGCCCGACCCGGTGGGCGTCGCCGAGCAGATCGGTGAAGTAGTAGCGAGTCTGATCGCCGACGATCAACACCGACAGCGCGATGGTGCCCAAGAACACGACCGCCGAAAACGCGGCTGCGGCGAATCGCCGGACGCCGACCAAATAAACACCGGCGATCGCCGGGGTCAATTTGATCCCCGCCGCCACGCCGACCAACAGTCCGGATAGCCACCAGCGCGACGTGTAGACCGCGCAGAGCACCGCGAGCATCAGAAAGACATTGATCTGCCCGTAGTCGAAGTTGTTGCGCAGCGGCTCAATCCAGATCGTGATCGCGGTCCACGCCATCGCGACACGCCGGCCGCTGCCGGGCGGCACGCCGAGTAGTCGCTGGCTGATTCGGACCGAGGCGTACAGCGCGGCCATCGTCGCGACCAGCCACAGAAAGCCGGCCAGGCCAAACGGCAACAGGTGCAACGGGTAGAACATGATCGCGGCGAACGGCGGATACGTGAACGGCAACGGGAAGTCCGGCGTGTACTCGCTGTAGACGAAGTCGTACAGGGTGCCGGGGTGCTCGAGCGCGGCCGCACCGCCGAGGTAGACGTGCAGGTCGACGAAGTTCGCGCCGTTGCGCGTCAGGTACGTCAAGGCGAGTCGTGCGGCGATGCTCACGACCAGTAGCAGCGGCGCGGCGGAGCTGATCACACTCGCCATCCGCCGGGAGATGGGTGCCGCCCGGGCGGCCACAGTGGTGTCTACCCGCCTGACTTTAGCGACCGCGGCGGACGCTGTGGTGTTGTCCGTCGTCACCGCCGCCGCGCGCCCAGCCGCGGACTTTGCCGGCGATCCGCAGTTCGCGGGCCGTGCCCCCAACCGTCTGGTCACCGCCATCACTCGTATCGATAACGATCAAATAAATGCCACACGTGTCACTTGAGTCCCACCAGCATCAAAGTAGCTTCGGCTCCGTCACCTGTTGTCGATCCCTTGGGGGAGCAATGCCAAGCATCTGGACTTACGTGAAAGCCGCCGCCGTTGTCGTCGGTTCGTCCGCCGCCCTACTCACGGGCGGTATCGCCCACGCCGACCCGGCGCCGGTTCCCGACCCCGGCCTGCAGAACATCCCGCAGCAGTTGATCGCTTCGGCGGCCAACGCTCCGCAGATTCTGCAGAACCTCGCCACCGCTCTCGGTGCGCAGCCGCCGCAGGCTCCGCCCCAGCCCGGTATCACCTTTCCGGGCCTGAGCTCGGCCGCTCAGGCGCCCGCGGCGTCCGCTCCGGCGGGTGTCCCGTCGATTCCGGGACTCACCCCCGCCGCGACCGCCCCCACGGCGGCCAGCCCGACGGTTCCCGGCCTCGGCTCGCTTCCGGGATTGGGCCAGACCACACCGGCGGCGCCTGCCGCGCCGGCGGGTTCCGGTATCCCCGGGCTGAGCTCGATCCCGGGCCTGACGTCACCGGCGGCGCCCGCCGCCGCACCGGCGTCGGCACCCCAGGTGGCGAATGTGAACATGCCGGCGCTGCCCGGCCTGCCGCTGAACGTGCCGCCGAAGCTGTCGCTTCCGGGCGACCTGACGTCGCTTGCCGCAGGCGCCGTCCCGGGGACGGCGGCCGCGCCGGCGGCCGCAGCCGCACCGGCGGCTACCCCGCTGTCGCCGCTGCTCTCGGCCATTCCCTGAGCAGTTCGTCAAGCAGCTAATCCACTACCGAAGGACCGGAGGACATCGTGGCAAGCAGTTGGAATCTGTCCAGAGGTTTGGCCGCGGTCGTGACGGCATCGGTTGCCGCGTTCGGGCTCTGCCCGAGCGCGGCAGCCGATCCGGCGGCACCGCAGCCGACACCGCAACAAAGCGCGACCCAGGGCCTGCCCGGCCTGCCTGCGCTGTCGCAGCTGAGCCCGATCATTCAGCAGGCCGCGACCGACCCCGGCCAGGCCACGCAGCTGCTGATGGCCGCGGCACAGGCGTTCACCCATAACCCGTCGGCGCCCGGCGAATCCAAGAACGTGGCCGCGTCGGTGAATCAATTCGTTCAGGAGCCGGGTGCCCCGGTTCCCGGTGCGCCGGCTCCGGCGCCCATCGCCGCCCCGTCCGAGCATGTACCCGGTGCCGGCATCGTGCCGGGCACTCAGGCTCATCTGCCGACCGGCATCGACCCGGTCCACGCCGCGGGCCCGGCCCCGGCGGCGGCTCCCCCCGCCGGTACGCCGCACGCTCCGGTACCTGGCGCCGCTCCCGGTCCGGCCCCCGCGGCCGCTCCCGGTCCGGCCCCCGCGGCCGCGCCCGCGCCGGGCCCCGCACCCGCTCCAGCCGCGGCACCGGCTCCGGCTCCCTCGGCCGCTGCCACACCTGCACCCGCACCCGCGCCGGCCCCGGGCGCTGCCCCGGCGGCCGCGACGGCTCCGGGTTTCGGTCCTGACGCACCGGTCACGCAGGACTTCATGTATCCCTCGGTCGGCAGCAACTGCCTCGCCGACGGCAGCAGCGCACTGGCGACCGCGCTGTCGGTGGCCGGGCCGGCCCCGATCCCGACGCCCGGCCCCAAGCCAGGCCAGACCGCCTACGTGTTCACCGCGGTCGGCACGCCCGGACCCGCCGAAGTGCAGAAGCTACCGCTGAACGTCACCTGGGTGAACCTGACGACGGGCAAGTCGGGCACCGTGACCCTCACGCCCCGCACCGACATCAATCCCGAGGGACCGACGACATTGACCGCGATCGCCGACACCGGTTCGGGCAGCATCATGTCGACGATCTTCGGTCAGGTCACGACCAAAGAAAAGCAGTGCCAGTTCCTGCCCACCATCGGCTCAACCGTGGTGCCCTGACACCAACCATGAGCGCGGGGTTGGCTAATACGCCATGAACAGGATGGCGTCGCGGTCGTACTCCAGTCCCGGATGAACGCTGGACAGGTGAGCCTGGGTCAGCTCGACCAGCTCATCCTCATCCTTGCCGACGATGGCTTCTCCGCACGGACACGTCAGGTGTGTCTTCACGTTGCCGCCCTTCCCTTCTGGTGACCTACTACTTAGCCGCCTTGGCTGCCGCTTTCATCTGCTTCTTGTACGCGCGCACTTTCCCCATCGACTGGTCGTCGACGATGTCGGCGACGGAGATGTGCGTGCCGGCCTTGCCGAACTGCCCGGCCGCGGTGCGCCAGCCCTTCGCGGTGACGCCGTATTGCTTGCCCAGCAGCGCCAGGAAGATCTGCGCCTTGACCTCGCCGAAACCGGGCAGCCCCTTGATGCGCCGCAGCAGCTCGTCGCCGTCGGGATCGCCGGCGGTCCACAAGCCCGCGGCGTCGCCGTCGTAGCGGTCCACGACGATCTGGGCCAGGGTCTGGATGCGCTTGGCCATCGATCCCGGAAACCGGTGTATCGCAGGCTTTTCCGAGCACAACGCGGCGAACTTGTCGGGGTCGTAGTCGGCGATCTCGGAGGCGCTGAAGCTGCCCATCCGGTCCGCGATCTTCTTCGGTCCCGCGAAAGCGGTCTCGAACGTGACCTGCTGGTCCAGCACCATCCCGACGAGCAGGGCCAGCGGGTCGCTGGCCAGCAGCGCGTCGGCCTCAGGATCCTGCGCGAGGCAAAGTTTCACAGTCGACAGACTACCCACCAGAAAGGCGCCGGCGACCAGCGCATTACCACCGAGTTATCGTGGCGAGGTGGTGGATGAAGCCAAACTGGCCCTGATGGTTGCCCGCGACGAACTGCATCAGCTCGTCACCGCCTATTGCCGGGCCGTCGACCGCGCGGACTACGACGCGCTCCGGGATCTCTACCACCCGGACGCGACGGATTCGCACGGCTCGTTCTCGTCGGGCGGCGTCGAACCGTTCATCGCACAATTGCAGGCGGCCCAGGCGTATGTGCGTGTCTCCCAACACAACATCACCACCACAAACTTCGTGGTCGACGGCGACGGGGCCCGTGGCGAGATCTACTGTCTGGTGTTTCACACCTTCGCCGGTCCCGAACACGACATCGACGTGATCATCGGCGGCCGGTACCTGGACACCTATATCCGCCACGACGGCCGCTGGAAGTTCTTCCAACGCACCATCGTGGCGGATTGGGCCTATCAAAACGACCCGTCCCAAGTCGACTTCAGCCATCCCAGCACCCGCGGCAGCATGCGCGGCAAGCCAGGCAAGGCCGACCCGTCCATCGGACTCTTCGCCCCGCCCCGAGGCTGAGCTAAAGCGCTGTCCGCCAACAACTCTGGGGCAGACTAGCCGCCGCTCTTGCGACGAAATTCCCGACGGCCCCCGCCCGCGGCGCCGTGCGCCCGGGCCTGCTTGCCGCCACTGTCTTTGTGGTCGGATCCGCCCGCGGACTTGGCCATCTTGCGCTCCAAGGCTTCGCGAAACTTGCGCTTGTTGTCGTCCTCGGCCTGCGCGGGCGTGGCATCTTTTCCAGGAGTCGTGTCGGCCATATCGGCAGCCTAGTCCGACTACCGCTTGCCCGGAGGCATCCCGTACAGGTGCGAGATCGGCAACGTCAGCACCACCCGCCGATCGGTGACCATCGCCTCCCGGTACTCATCCCAATCGGGATGCTCACCGGCGATATTGCGATACAACGCAACCAACGATTCGACGGTGTCGTCGTCGGGCGCGGCGGCCGGGGGCGTGAGTTCGGCGATGCCTTCGGCGACCGCGTACGACCAACCGTCGTCGGAGTCGACCAGGATCGAGGCCCGCGGATCCCGGCGCAAATTGCGGGTCTTGGCCCGCGGCTCGGTGATCGACACCCGGATCACCAACTCACGCGGGTCGAAGTGGTAACTCACGTTCGACAGTTGCGGGCGCCCGTCGCGTTTGATCGTGGCCAGCACCCCGAGTGAGTTCCCCGCTATCAGTGCCAGCAATTTGTCGTCGAAGACTTGGCGTCCCATCCCCAAAGACTACGTCGCTCTGGTGCAATCGGATCATGACCAAGTACGCGGTGTTCCTGCGCGGCGTCAACGTCGGCGGCATCAATATGAAAATGGCCGAGGTCAAGGCGGCCCTGACCGACGCGGGATTCGCTGCGGTGCGCACCATCCTGGCCACCGGCAACGTGCTGCTGGAGTCGTCGGCCAGGGCGCCCGGGGTGCGCAAGAAAGCCGAAGCCGCGTTGCGCGAAAGGTTCGGCTACGACGCGTGGGTCCTGGCCTACGACGTCGACGCGGTGCGTGCCGTCATCGAGGCCTACCCGTACCAGCCCGAGGTCGACGGATACCAGTCCTACGTCACGTTCGTCGCGGACGCCGAGGTGCTCGGCGAGCTCGCGAAGTTGGCCAGCGACGCCGGCCCCGACGAGAAGATCAGCCGCGGTGACGGCGTCATCTACTGGCAGGTGCCCAAAGGCAGCACCCTGGACAGCACGATCGGCAAAACGATGGGCAAGCCCCGGTATAAGTCCTCGACCACCACGCGCAATATGCGAACTCTGGCCAAACTCATGCTGGAAAGCGAAACGTAGGTAAGGTTTTCGACGATGAGCTCTGCCCAAGGCACTCCCAAAAAGAAGGTCTCCCTCGGCGGCGTCTCCGAAACCGCTCTCCTGACGCTGAACGCGCGGGCTCAGGAAGCGCGCCGCCCCGATCCCCTGCTCGTCGATCCGATGGCGGTGGCGCTGGTCGACTCGATCGACTACGACTTCGCGAAGTTCGGGCACCCGCGCCAGGACATCGCGTTGCGCGCACGGCTGTTCGACACCCAAGCCGCGTCCTTTCTGGCGGGGCACCCGACGGCCACCGTGGTGGCGTTGGCAGAGGGTCTGCAGACCAGCTTCTGGCGGTTGGACGCGGCGATTCCTGATGCCCAATTCCGTTGGCTGACAGTTGATTTACCCGACATCATCGACATCCGAACCCGGCTGCTGCCGGCCTCGCCCCGGGTGGCGGTGTGCGCCCAGTCGGCCCTCGACTACGACTGGATGGATTCGGTCGACGTAGCAGGAGGCGTGTTCATCACCGCCGAGGGGCTACTGATGTATCTGCAACCCGAACAGGCGATGGGCCTGATTACCCAGTGCGCCAAGAGATTTCCCGGTGGCAAGATGGTCTTCGACCTGCCGCCGGCCTGGGTATCCAGGGTGAGCCGGCGCGGTATGCGAATCTCGCGACGCTACACGGGGCCGCCGTTGCCGTTCAGCCTGTCCGCGGCCCAGCTGGCCGACCTGGTCAACACCGTGCCGGGTGTGCGGGCGGTGCAGGATTTGCGGCTGCCGCCGGGACGCGGTCGGGCGTTCAACGCGGCCGTGCGGATGATCTATCGCGCGCCCATGTTCCAAGCGCTGCGGCCGTGCTTGACGCTGCTGGAATTCGGCTAGCCCTCGTCGGGCACGGCCTCGATGTAGCGCAGCGCGTCGGCCTTGCCCAGCCCGAGTCCGCGCGCGACATGGACGTACTCACGGGCCGCGGCCGCCATCGCCGCGTCAGTCGGATCGTAGCGGGCGATGAAAGTGCCGAAACGCCCGCGAGTTTCGACAATGGCCGCTGTCTCCAGCTCACGGTAAGCGCGCGCGACCGTATTGACGGCCACACCCAGTTGGCCGGCCAGCTCACGTACGGTCGGCAAGCGGCTGCCGGGCGCCAGGGCGCCTTCCCGCACGCCATCGATGACCTGCGTTCGGAGCTGGTCGAAAAGCGGCCGGCCGCCCTTGAGGTCGACCTTTAGCCATTCGCCCAGCTCCACGTATCCAGTATTACTCCAACCAGCGCTATGTTGGTGGCTATGCGAGTGACGGTGCTCAGCGGCGCAGGGATCTCCGCCGAGAGTGGAGTGCCGACATTTCGCGACGACAAGAACGGATTGTGGGCCCGTTTCGACCCCTATGAGCTGTCCAGCACCCAGGGCTGGCTCGATAACCCCGAACGGGTGTGGGCCTGGTATCTGTGGCGGCATCACCTGGTGGGCACCGTCGAACCCAACGACGGGCACCGGGCCATCGCCGCCTGGCAGGATTACGCCGAGGTCAGTGTCGTCACCCAGAATGTCGACGACCTACACGAGCGCGCCGGCAGCAATCCGGTCCACCACCTCCACGGCAGTCTTTTCGAATTCCGTTGCGCGAGTTGCGATCTGCCTTACCATGACGCGTTGCCCGAGATGCCCGAACCGGCGATCGAGGCGCAACCGCCGCTGTGCCCCCGGTGCGGCGGGCTGGTCCGGCCCGACATCGTCTGGTTCGGCGAGCAGCTGCCCGAAGGCCCGTGGAGTCACGCCGTCGAGGCGACTCAGACGGCCGACGTGATGGTGGTCGTCGGAACCTCCGCGATTGTCTACCCGGCCGCCGGCCTCGCCGATCTCGCCCTCTCGCGCGGCGTCACCGTGATCGAGGTCAATCCCGAGCCCACCCCGCTGTCGGGCAGCGTCACGCTCAGCATCCGCGAGTCCGCGAGTCAGGCCCTGCCCGGGCTGCTGCAAAAACTGCCGGCCCTGCTGAAGTAGCGGCTTGGCCGCGCCTCAGCGGATTACGGCCGGCGCGCGCGTCCCAGCAACAACTCCGATACCGGCATCGGGGACCAGGCGGGCAGCGTCCACTCTCGCCGGGAGCTGTGCACTTCGAACCCGGCGTCGACGATCGCGCGTTCGGTATCGCGATGGGTGTGGCAGTTACCCAGCAGCCGCGGCCAGATCGTCGCGTCGGCGAACCGCTGCAACCGGCCGCGCATACCGGCGCTGGCCACGTGCTCGAGATAGCGCAACTCACCGCCCGGACGCAGAAACCCGTACACGCGCCGCAGCACCGCCCCGGGGTCGCGCACCGAGCACAGCACCAGCGAGCACACCACCGCATCGAAGGGCTGCCCGCTGTGGAACTCCTCCACCGTCTCGTTGGTCAGGACGACCGGTACCGACGCGGCCGCGGCGGCCACCCGCGCCCTGGCCGCCAACCGCGGCTCGGGCTCCATCGCGACGACCTGCGCGACGGACTCGGGGTAGTTGGGGAAGTTCGTTCCGATACCCGCCCCGACCTCGAGCACCCGGCCCGACAAGCCCGCCAGGTTCTCCCGGCGCAGGGCCCGCACCGCCTCGGTCTCGTGAGCGGCGGCGACCGGCCACACCCGCGCGAAGAACGGGTTCTCGAATGTCGGTGTCGTTGTTGTTGTCATCCCCCACCTATTCGATTCGGAACGGGCCTCAGCATAAAGCCGGCCGGCGCGCGCGATTGACGATCCCCACCCTGGCTATCGCCGCAGCCCCCCGGGCATCAGCCAAGCTCAACCGATTTTAGTCACCGGTTCGGCGACCGGATAGCCGTTGTGCTCGACGGGGATCGCCACCGGCCCGGTCGGCGCGGCCGGTTCGGCCGGTCCCTCGCTGACGCCGAACCGCTCGTGCAACCACATCAACGGCTTCGGCGCCCACCAGTTCCAGCGGCCCATCACGTGCATGAATGCCGGAACCAGCACCATCCGCACCAGCGTCGCGTCGACGAACACGGCCAGGGTCAGGCCCAGACCGAACATGCGCATGAACGACACGTGCGCGGCAATCAGCGCTGCGAACGACATCGACATCACCAGCGCGGCCGCGGTGATCACCCGGCCGGTACGCGCGACGCCGTGCGCCACCGCCTCGTCGTTGGCGGCATGCGCCTCTTTGGCCGTCGACGCCAGCGGCCGGTACTGCAGCCAATACTCGCGGATCCGCGAGATCAGGAACACCTCGTAGTCCATCGACAAACCGAACGCGATGCAGAACAACAGCACCGGCATGTTGGCTACCAGCGTGCCGCTCGGCGTCGTGCCCAGCGCGCCGAGATGGCCGTCCTGGAAGATCCACACCAGCGCGCCGAACGCCGCGGTCAGCGACAGAACGTTGCACATCAGCGCCTTCAGCGGCAACAGCACGCTGCCGGTCAGCAGGAACAGCAAGATGAAGGTGATCACGGCCATCACGCCGAGCACCATTGGCAGCCGGTCCGTCACCGCGTCGACGCTGTCGCGGTTGACCTGGGCGACGCCGGCCATCTCGACGGCACGCCCGGCGGGCCCGGGCACCTGGTGCAACCGTTTGAGCTGGGTGTCGGACGCCGGCGAGAACAGTGGCTCCGTGCTGCTGACGGTCAAGAACGCACTGCCGTCGGACAGCCCGGTGGCTCCCGCGGGCGGCCCGACCGGGTTTCCGCCGACGAACGTTGCGCTCGGCGCCGATACGCCTGAAACCCCGGGCACCCGCGACAGCGCCGCGGCGTAAGCGTCGAGGTCGGCCGGGCTCACCCCGCGGGCGTCGGGAATGACGACGGGCACCGACGTCGCGGAATCGTGCGCGAAGTTGGTGCGCAACTGGTCACCGACCTGATGCGCCGACGCGGATCGGGGCAGCACCCGGTCGTCGGGGAAGCCCCATGTCACCCTGAGGAACGGCAGACCAAGCAGCACCAGCACCGAGGCGACGGCCACACCGATCGGCAGCCAGCGGCGCATCACGAACTTGCTGGACCGGTACCAGAACATTTGCTCGACAGGCTTGTGCACGGGCGCGGGGCGGCGCAGCACCCGTCGCACCAGCTTCCGCACATCCAGCGAATCCAGCCGCGGCCCGAGTAACACGATCGCGGCCGGGGTGATCACGATCGATGCGGTCGCGACGAACGCCACGGTGGCCACCCCGGCGTAGGCGAACGACTTGAGGAAGTACATCGGGAACAGCGCCGTCGCCGACATCGACAGGGCGACCGTGACGGCGGAGAACAGCACCGTGCGCCCGGACGTCGCCATGGTTCGGATCAGCGCCTGGTGAGCGTCGCCGCCCTCGGCCAACTCGTCGCGATAACGGCTGACGATCAACAACGTGTAGTCGATCGCCAGCGCCAGGCCCAGCGCGGTGCTCAGGTTCAGCGCGAAGATCGACACCTCGGTGCTGAACGTGATGAGCCGCAATACGGTCATCGAACCCACGACGGCCAGCGCACCCAGGGCCATCGGCAGCGCCGCCGCCAGCAGCCCGCCGAACACCCAGATCAGCACCAGAAAGCTGAGCGGAAGCGCGATCATCTCCATGACCAAGAGGTCTTCTTGGTTCTGCTTGTTGATCTGGGCGTACTCCATGGCCGCGCCGCCGGCCCGGACGGTGACCCCGGCCGATCGTGGACGAGCTGATCCGACAGGGTTTGGGCGTTGTTCTGCACATTGTTTTCGCCGCCCTTGAGGTTGACCACGATCAACCCGGATTTGCCGTCTTTACTCGTCAGGTCGACGGCAGCTTGCGGCGGCGCGGTCCACGGGGAGGTCGCGTTGTAGACCAGCGGCGAGCGCTGCAGCTCGTTGACGAGATCGGTGCCCACCGTGCGGGCCTGATCACTGTTGACGCCCGCGGGTGCGGTCACCAGGATCAGCATCTGCTGACCGCTCTGCCCGAACTTCTCGGTGAGCACCGAGATGGCGCGCGCGGACTCCGAGTCCGGGTCCTGGAAACCGCCGGGCGCCAGGCTCTTGGCGACCGGGATGCCGAAGACCGCTGCGGCGATGAATACCAGGACCCCGACGGCGATGATGCGGCGCGGCGCGGCGATGGCCGGCCGAGCGATCCTTGGCAGCATCTATGCTTCCTCCCCCGGTGGCACTCCCGCGGGGGCACACACCATATTCGCGGTAACCTAGCCGCGGTAAGAGACAGGTGTCAAACAACTCTTCACCAAGCCACGGGGCGCGCACCTGGTTGGTTCGATCCGGTTTTCAAACCCGCGAACAGTAAGAGTCCGGCTAGAAAATTGGGCGCTGATTAAGCCGGTCAGGGGCCGAATCCGCACATAGACGCCAGGCAACCCTACTGGCGAGTAAATTGCCACCATTTTCCGAATCGTGACTCAAAGATTCCTTAATGGTGGCTTTTAGGCTCAGTGTCATGTGGATCGACGACTCAAGTGCGGACGTCATCAAGGTTGACTTCGAGGCTCTCTACCACGGCGACGTGTTGGTGGAAGGCGAGACCTCCGAGCAGTTTGACGACTGGCACCCGCTGCCCAACGCGAGCTGACCGCCATGAGTCTGCTCGCTCGGCTACTGATGGCCGAACCCTCAGTTTCCCGTTGGTTCCGTCGATCGCATTGATCTTGTTGCCAACAAAAACCCCCGCCGTGGCGGGGGTTTTTGTGTGCGCGCCGCAGAAGAGCCTCAGCGCGGCGCCATCCGGATGGCGCCGTCGAGGCGGATGACCTCACCGTTGAGCATCGGGTTCTCCACGATGTGCACCGCCAGCGCGCCGTACTCGTCCGGGTCACCCAGCCGCGCCGGGTGCGGCACCTGCTTGCCCAGTGATTTCTGCGCCTCCTCGGGCAGCGAACCCAGCAGCGGGGTCTTGAACAACCCCGGCGCGATGGTCACCACGCGGATGAGCTCGCGCGACAGGTCGCGGGCGATCGGCAGCGTCATACCGACCACGCCGCCCTTGGACGCGGAGTAAGCGGCCTGGCCGATCTGGCCATCGAACGCGGCGACCGAGGCGGTGTTGATGATGACGCCGCGCTCCTCGCCGACCGGCTCAGTCTTGGCGATGCGCTCGGCGGCCAGCCGCAGCACGTTGAAGGTACCGATCAGGTTGACCTCGACGACCTTCTTGAACCCCTGCAGCGGGAACGGCCCGTCCTTACCCAGCGTCTTGATCGCGTTGCCGATGCCCGCACAGTTGACGTTGATGCGCAGCGAGCCCAGCGACTCGGCGACGTCGAGCGCTTTGCTCACGCCCTCCTCGTCGGTGACGTCGGTCGCGACGAACTTCGCGCGGTCGCCGAGTTCGGCGACGACCTCCTCCCCCTTGAGGTCGATCACGACGACCTGAGCGCCGGCATCCAGCAGCCGCTTGGTGGTGGCCAGGCCCAGACCTGAGGCACCCCCGGTGACGACGGCGACAGCGTCCTTGATCTCCATGCGAGTCCTTTCGTGATCCTGCCGACCAACTTGTTGGTTGGGGACTATACCCAGTCGCTGAGGACGTCCTCGACGTCGGTCACCGGCGCCGCGGGACGCGGTGTCTCCGGCGCGGTTCGAGAGAACCGCGGCGCCGGCAGCGGCTGCAGACCGCCGTTGACTTCGTAGAAGGTGTTGCGCTCGGTGATGTGTGGCTCGCTCTGTACCTCGCCGAACGCCAGGATCGGCGTCACGCACGCGTCGGAGTCGGCGAACACCTTGGCCCAGTGGTCGCGGTCCTGGCTGGCGAACTTCTCGGTCAAGATCGCCCGTAGTTCGGGCCAGCGCCCGACGTCGTTCTGCCCGGGAAGGTCGGCGCCGTCGAGGCCCAGGCCGGTCAGCATGGCGGCGTAGAACTGCGGCTCGATGGCGCCGACCGCGACGTAGCGCCCGTCGGCGCAGGTGTAGGTGTCGTAGTAGGGCGCGCCGCCGTCGAGCAGGTTGGTGCCGCGCGCGTCGGTCCACATCCCGGAGGCGCGCATCTGCCACATCATCTGGACCAGCACGCTGGACCCGTCCACCATCGCGGCGTCGACGACCTGCCCCTTGCCGGACGTCTGCCGCTCCCAGAGCGCGGACAGGATGCCGAGCAGCAGGAACATCGAACCGCCGCCGAAGTCGCCGACCAGGTTCAGCGGCGGCACGGGCCGCTCGCCCGCCCGGCCGATCGAGTGCAGGATGCCGTTCAGCGAGATGTAGTTGATGTCGTGACCGGCTTGCTGGCTGCGCGGACCGGTCTGGCCCCAGCCGGTCATCCGCGCGTAGACCAGCCGCTCGTTGACCTTGGCGCAGTCCTCGGGTCCCAGGCCGAGTCGCTCTGTGACGCCCGGGCGGTAACCCTCGATCAGCACGTCCGCCTTGGCGATCAGCCGCAGGACGGTTGCGCGCCCCTCGTCGGACTTGAGGTCGGCGGTCACCACCCGACGGTTGCGCATCATGGCGTCCTTCGCGACGCCGCCGGGGCCGGACGACGGGCGGTCGATGCGCACCACGTCGGCGCCCAGATCTCCCAGAATCATCGCGGCGTGGGGGCCCGGCCCGATGCCGGCCAGCTCCACTACCCGGAGTCCTTTGAGGGGCCCACCCAACGGTCCCGCCATGGTCCACCGACCTTTCGTCTGCTCTGACGCGTGCCAACCCGATCGTTGGCATCTTCGCAGCCGCGCTCGACGGCCGCGCACCCCGGTCGCTTACCCGGTGGTTATCGTGAGCCCATGTCCGAATCCGTGCTCGACAAGCAGTCGTCCGTCGACGGCCTGGCCATCACGTTGTCCGACGGCGTGCTGTCGGTGACCATCGACCGGCCCGACAGTCTCAATTCGCTGACGGCTCCGGTGATCTCCGGGCTTGCCGACACCATGGAACGCGCGGCGACCGACCCTGCGGTCAAGGTGGTTCGGCTGGGCGGTGCCGGCCGCGGCTTCTGCTCGGGAGCCGCTATCAGCGCCGACGACATGTCGGGCAGCGGCGGCGTTCCGCCGGACGAGATCGTCGTCGAAGTCAACCGGCTGATCCGGTCCATCACCGCTTTACCGCATCCGGTCATCGCCGTCGTGCAGGGGCCCGCTGCGGGCGTCGGCGTCTCCATCGCGCTGGCGTGCGACATCGTATTGGCCTCTGACAAAGCATTTTTCATGCTCGCGTTCACCAAGATCGGGCTGATGCCCGACGGCGGGGCGTCGGCGTTGGTGGCCGCGGCGATCGGCCGGATTCGCGCGATGCGCATGGCGCTGCTGGCCGAGCGGTTGCCGGCCGTCGAGGCGTTCGCCGCGGGCCTGGTCAGCGCGGTCTATCCGGCCGAGGACTTCGACGCCGAAGTGGACAAGGTGATCGCGATGTTGCTGGGCGGCCCGGTGGTGGCGTATGCCAAAACCAAGGATTCGATCAACGCGGCGACGCTGACCGAGCTGGATGGCGCGCTCGAGCGTGAGTACCGCGGACAGGCGATCTTGTTGCGGTCGGCCGACTTGCGCGAGGGCGCGACGGCGTTCCAGGAGCGCCGCACGCCGAACTTCACCGACCGCTAGCACGGTTAGCGGCGGCGCAAGCGGCAATCCTTCCTTGCGTCAGTTCCGAATAAACTGACATGCCGGAAGGGAAATAATGCGCTGTCTGGTGACCGGGGCGACCGGCTACATCGGTGCCCGATTGGTGCCGCGTCTGCTCGACGAGGGCCACAGCGTGCGCGCGCTGGCCCGCGACCCGGCCAAGTTGGCGGACGTGCCGTGGCGGGAGCGGGTCGAGGTGGCCCGCGGCGACCTCGGTGACGTCGATTCGCTGATCGAGGCATTCGAGGGCATGGATGTCGTTTACTACCTGGTGCACTCGATGGGGACAGCGAAGAATTTCGCCGACGAGGAGAGCCGCTCGGTCCGCAACGTCGTAACGGCGGCGCGGCGTGCCGGGGTCCGGCGATTCGTCTACCTGTCCGGGCTGCATCCCGAAGGCCGCCGCCTGTCGCCCCATCTCGAATCGCGCAAGGCGGTCGGTGACGCGCTGATCGACTCGGGAATCGAAACGCTGGTACTGCAGGCCGGTGTGGTCGTCGGTTCGGGGTCGGCGTCCTTCGAGATGATCCGGCACCTCACCGATCGGTTGCCGGTGATGACGACGCCGAAGTGGGTGCACAACAGGATTCAGCCCATCGCGGTGCGTGACGTGCTCCACTACCTGGTGGCGGCAGCAACGGCGCCGGTGCCGTCCTCGCGGACCTGGGATATCGGCGGGCCGGACGTGCTGGAGTACGGCGACATGATGCAGGGTTATGCCGAAGTCGCCGGCCTGCACCGCCGCTACCTGATCGTGCTGCCGTTCTTGACGCCGACGATCGCCAGCCTGTGGGTGGGAACCGTGACACCGATTCCCCCCGGCCTGGCACGCCCGCTGATCGAATCGCTGGAATGCGATGCGGTGATGCGCAATTCGGACATCGATACGATCATCGGCCCGCCGCCGGGTGGACTTACCCCCTACCGGCGCGCCGTCTCGTTGGCGCTGGAGCGCGCGGCGCGCGGGCTACCGGAAGCCAGTTGGGCCTCGGCGGAATCGGAGCCCGCCGACCTGCTGCCCAGCGACCCGGGCTGGGCGGGCGACATCATCTACACCGACCTCCGTACAGCAACGAAAGATGCTGCGCCACAACAGGTTTGGGATGCCGCGGAAAGGGCTGCGAAAAGCTCCGGCCAGTGGAGCGTGGCCGAGCGTGAGCCCGCGACGTCGCTGCGGCTGCGCTCCCGTCAGCGCTTGCCGGGATCGGCGTGGATGACGATCACGGTCGCCCCGCAGGCCGGCGGCGGCACGGTCTACTCCCAGCAGACGACCTTTGTGCCCCGCGGCATCCCGGGGCGGGTGTACTGGAGCGTGGCGCGGCCCCTGCACATCGCCACGGCACGCGCATTGGCGCGCAACGTGATTGGCAGTTAGACGCCGAACATCGGCGGCAATACCAGCACCATGATCAGGCCCCAGAAGAAGTGGGTCAGCATCGGAGCCAGAATGCCGCCGCTGGCCCGCCGCTCCAATGCGCACACCGCGCCGAGGATGACCGCGGCAAAACCGAGCATCGGGTTGCCGGTCGCCAAGGTCACGCAGAGATACAGCAGAGTCGAAACCGCCACTGGCGCACGCCGACCCAGCGCCGTATACAGCGCGCCGCGGAAGAACATCTCCTCGGCGACGCCGTTGACCAGGGTGATCACCACCACCAGCCAATACGACCCGTGGTGGGCATATTGCAGCACTCGCGCGATCAGTTCCGCTACGGGCGCAATCTCCCGGACGATCACTCCGCCGACCACGAAGACGCCACCGAGAAGCAGGCCGATCAGCGAGCCGGTGATCACCGGGCGCTGATTACGGCCACGCCAGTTGATGCCGCCGAGATGCAGCGGCCCGGACAGGTACGCGCCACCCATCCACACCGCCGCCAATGCCAGCGTCAGCCAATAGAAGTTCGAGTCGCCGGGCGCGCGCCGCAGCGAAAAGCCCAGCACCGCAGCACCGACCACCAGCGTGAGCGCTACGACGGCCCGGCGGCGCCGCACCATCGACGGCGCTTCGTGATGTGGCACAGCGACATTGGTGACAGCCCGACGCAGCTCCGAGAACACACTGGTGTGGTACGGGCTGGTGGCTTGGCTCATGCCGGACGTACCTTGGGCGTGAGGGTGAGCATGATGTCGAGGCTGGTGCGCAGCGCTCCCGCAACCGGGCCGGGCACCCTGTTGACCAGTTGCAGCGTGGGTCGCGCGATCGGCGGGGTGATCGCCCGTGCGAGGCGCCGGATGCGCAGCGCGTCCCCGCCGGCCCACCCGGGATCGGTGTCGGCGAGGTGATGCGGATCGGTCAGTGCGTTGACCGGGCGGGGCCGCCCGTTGGTGGTCAATGCCCGACGGATGGCGTCCTGGACGCTCAGCAGGCCGCCGGGCGGGTCGGGTACCCGGCCGCGCAGGTCGCTGGCGGAGGCGACCATCGGGTGATCCAGCGATTCCACCAGGTCGCCGGCCAAGCCTGGTGGGACCGGCAACGCAAGCCCGGTGACCAGCGACGCCAGCGTGGGGTCAATCCGGCCGACCGGTAGTGCGGCGTGCCACCGGCCCGAGATGCGCGCATAGGTTTTCAGCAGGCCCCGATAGGAGGTGGTGTCCGGTCCGGCGATGTCATAGGCGCCGGCGGGCACGCGCTCGGGGTTCGCCGCGGCGAGCAGATAGTGCAGCACGTCGCGAATGGAGATCGGGTCGATCGGGTTGTCCAACCAGCTCGGCACCGGCAGCAGCGGGAACCGGTCGCCGACATAACGCATCATCTCGAACGACGTCGAGCCGGCGCCGATGATCACCGCCGCGCCCAACCACACCAGTTCCGGGCCGTCGGGCACGGCCAGGGCCTCGGCCACCTCGGCCCGGCTGGCCAGATGATCGGACAGCTCGTCGGCGGCGGGCACGAAGCCGCCCAGGTACACGATGCGCCGCACCCCGGCGTCGCGGGCGGCGGCCGCGACGTTGCCGGCCGCTGACCGGTCGGCGTCGCGGAAGTGTGGCTGACCGATCGCGTGCACCAGGTAATAGAGCACGTCAACCGGGCCCGCGGCGTCCATCGCCGCCTGCGCCGACACCGGATCCGAGGCATCCAACCGGACCGGCGCGACGCGATCGAACCAGCCGAACCGCTTGAGCCGCTCGGGGTTTCGAGTGGCGGCTACCACCTGGTGGTTGTTCGCGAGCAACGCCGTGACCAGACGCGATCCCACATAACCACTGGCACCGGTGACCAGAATCCGCATCTACTGACCCTATCCCGGACGGGCCACGTCTAAACCCAATCGACCCGGCCGCGGGGGCGCATGCAGGCCAAGGTCCAGGCGGATGCCGGACGTGACCAGTGGTCATCATCACAACTATGACAACTGAACAATGCGATCTGCGGCACCGTAACGCAATGTATGGACAAAACTACGGGGGCCAGTTCGGCACACATCGGACTGGAAATGTCGACCAACTACACGGATCCATCCATCGCGGCGGTCGCGGTTAGGTTCCCAGAAAACCGGTACACCCAGGACGAAGCCATCGGCGCGCTGACCGACTTCGCCGGCCCGGACTTCCAGCGGTTCGCGCTCAGCAGTGGGGTTGAGCACCGCAACACCGCCTTGCCGCTGTCGCGCTACCGCGAGCTGACCGGTTTCACCGAGGCCAACGCCGCCTACCTCGACGTCGCTCTCGACCTGGCCGAGCAGGCGCTGCGCGCGGCGCTGGACGAGGCGGGCGTCGAACCCTCGGAGGTGGACGTCGTCTTTTCCACAACGGTGACCGGACTGGCCGTACCGACGGTCGAGGCACGACTCGCCGCACGGGTGGGTCTACGCCAGGACGTCAAACGCATTCCGCTGTTCGGCCTGGGCTGCGTGGCGGGTGCGGCCGGGACCGCCCGCATGCACGATTACCTGCGGGCCTTCCCCGATCACGTCGCCGCGCTGCTCGCCGTCGAGCTGTGCTCGCTGACCATTCAGCGCGAAGACCATTCGGTCGCCAATCTCGTCGCCACCAGCCTGTTCGGCGACGGCGCCGGCGCCGTCATCGCGAAGGGCGCCAACTACGCGGGCCGGCCAAGGGGTCCTCGGTTGCTGGCCACCCGAAGCCGGCTCTACCCCGACACCGAAGATGTCATGGGCTGGAACATCGGCAGCGACGGCTTCCGGATCGTACTGTCGGCCGACGTCGCGAACGTCACCGAGAAATACCTGGGCGACGACGTCCGCCGCTTCCTCGCCGACCACGGGCTCAAACCGCAGGATGTGTCACGTTGGGTCTGCCACCCCGGTGGCCCGCGGGTGATCGAGGCGGTAGAGGAAGTGCTGAACCTGCCCGGGGATGCCCTTGATCACACCCGAAAGTCGTTGCGCGAGAATGGAAACCTGTCTTCGGTCTCGATACTGGATGTACTCAGGGCGAACGTGGCCGATCCGCCACCGGCCGGTTCGCTTGGCCTCATGATCGCGATGGGTCCGGCGTTCTGCTCCGAGCTTGTTCTGTTGGCCTGGTAGCGGCGGACACGGGATAGTAGTGGCATGTACTACCTGCTGATCCTCGCGGTCGGACTCGAACGCATTGTCGAGCTGGTGCTGTCCAACCGGAACGCGCAATGGTCTTTTGCCCAGGGCGCCAAGGAGTTTGGCAAACCGCACTACATCGTCATGGTCGTCATTCACACGGCTCTACTGGTCGGCTGCGTCGTCGAACCGTGGGCACTGCACCGGCCGTTCATCGGATGGCTGGGCTGGCCGATGTTGGCCATCGCGGCGGCCAGTCAGGTGCTGCGCTGGTGGTGTATCACCACGCTGGGCCGGCGGTGGAACACCAGAGTGATCGTGTTGCCGCAGGCGCCCCTGGTGCGGCAGGGGCCCTACCGGTGGCTGCACCACCCGAACTATGTTGCAGTGGTGGCCGAAGGATTCGCGTTGCCGCTGGTGCACACCGCGTGGCTGACGGCGGCCACGTTCACCGTCGCCAACGCGATTCTGCTCAGTGTGCGTATCCGGGTGGAGAACTCCGCGTTGGGTTACACATGAGCAGCTACGACACCGACCTGCTGATCGTCGGAGGCGGCCCCGGCGGGCTCGCGACGGCGTTGCAGGCGCGCCGGCACGGGCTTTCGGTCATCGTGGCCGAGCCGCGCGAGGACCCGATCGACAAGGCGTGCGGCGAGGGGTTGATGCCCGGCGGCCTCGCCGAGCTGATGTCGCTGGGTGTCGACCCGGCCGGCCTGCCGTTTCGCGGGATCGCCTATGTCAGCGAGCAACGGCGCGCCGAGGCGCTGTTTGGCACCGGGCCCGGTCGCGGCGTACGACGCACGACGCTGCACGCCACACTGCAGGCACGGGCCAAAGAGCAAGACACCGAATGGATTCGGACCAAGGTAACGAGCGTCGAGCAGGATGCGCATGGCGTGACCGCAGCCGGCGTCCGGGCCAGGTATTTGGTCGGCGCCGACGGACTGCACTCGACCGTGCGGCGCTGCGTCGGCATCAAGGCGACCGCCGGAAAGCCGCGGCGTTACGGCGTGCGTTGGCATTTCACGGTGCCGGCCTGGTCGGAGTTCGTCGAGGTGTATTGGTCCCGGTTGGGTGAGGCCTACGTGACGCCGGTTGAACCGGATCTGGTCGGGGTGGCGATCCTGTCGCAGGGACGGCCCGACCTGGGCTGGTTCCCGCGGCTGGCCCGGCACCTCGAGGGAGCCCCCCGCGGGCACGCGCGCGGCTGCGGCCCGTTGCGCCAGGTGGTCTCGCGCCGCGTCGCGGGCCGGGTGCTGCTGGTCGGCGATGCGGCGGGCTACGAGGACGCGCTGACCGGCGAGGGCGTCAGCCTGGCCGTCAAACAGGCGGCGGTCGCGGTCAACGCCATCGTCAACGAGACACCGGCCGCGTACGAGGCGGCGTGGCACCGGGTCACCCGCAACTACCGCTACCTCACCCGGGCGGTGGTGCTGGCCAGCACGCCGCGCGCGACGCGGCGTGCCATCGTGCCGGCCTGTGAACGCCTACCCGGGTTGTTTCACTTGGGCGTCAACATTCTGGCCAGCTAGCGCTAACGCGCCTTCCAGACCGGCTCCCGCTTCTCGGCGAACGCCAACGGGCCTTCCTTGGCGTCCTCGGACCGGATCAGGGTGCGCATCTCGTTCACGGTGCGTTCCCAGCCCACCTCGTCGCCGGTGATGACGCCGTCGTCGACCCCGAGCGCGATGCGCTTGCTGGCCTGCACGGACAGCGGCGCGTTCACAGTGATGCGTGCCGCCATCGCGAGCGCCGCGTCGAGCACCGAGCCTTCCTTGACCACCTGGTTGACCAGGCCCCATTCCCAGGCGTCGGATGCCGTCATCGGTTCACCGGTCAGCAGCAGCTCCATCGCGACCTTGCGGGGCAGCTGGTCGACGATGCGGAAGACGCCACCGGCCGCGGCGATCAGTCCCCGTTTGACTTCGGGCAGACCGAATTTCGCCACCTGGTGGGCGACGACCAGGTCGCTGGCCAGTGCCAGCTCGGTACCGCCACCCAGCGCGGTGCCGTTGACCGCCGCGATCGTGGGCTTGTCGATGAAGTGTTGCACGTAACCGGCGAAGCCCCAGTCGGCATGGTCGGGGTGATAGAGGTTCTCCCGGCGCGCGATCGCCTTGAGATCGGCTCCGGCGCAAAAGGATTTGTCCCCGGCACCGGTGAGCACCACGGCCCGCACCTCGGGGTCGTGCTGGGCTTCCTCTAGCGCATCCCCGACTCCGATGCTGACCGCGGCGTTGATCGCGTTGCGCGCCTCGGGCCGGTTGATGGTAATGACCATCACGGTGCCGCGGCGCTCAACCAGCACTGCCGGCGCCGCGTCCCGCGCGTCCGTCACAGCAGCTCCACAATGGTGGCGTTGGCCTGGCCACCACCCTCACACATCGTCTGCAGGCCGTAGCGAATTCCCTTGTCCCGCATGTGGTAGAGCAGCGTGGTCATGATCCGCGCGCCGGAGCCGCCGAGCGGGTGGCCGAGCGCGATCGCGCCGCCGTTGGGGTTGAGCTTCTTCTCGTCAGCACCGATGTCCTTCAGCCACGCGAGCGGAACGGGCGCGAACGCCTCGTTGACTTCGTAGGCACCGATGTCGTCGATCGAGAGCCCGGACCGCTTCAGCACTTTCTGGGTGGCCGGGATCGGCGCGGTCAGCATGATGACCGGATCGGCTCCGGCCAGAGTGGCGGTGTGCACCTTGGCAATCGGGGTCAGGCCCAGGTCCTTGGCCTTCTCCGCGGACATGAACAGCAGCGCGGCCGCACCGTCGGAGATCTGCGAGGAGTTTCCGGCATGGATCACGCCGTCCTCCTTGAAGGCCGGCTTCAGCGAGGCCATCTTCTCCATCGGGGTGCCGCGCCGGATGCCTTCGTCCTTGAGCACCACGTTGCCGTCGGAGTCCTTGATGCCCACGATCTGGTCGTCGAAGGCACCGGAATCCTGTGCAGCAGCGGCTTTTTCGTGTGAGTCGAGGGAGAACTGGTCAAGCGCGGTGCGGTCGAATCCCCACTGCTCGGCGATCATTTCCGCGCCCAGGCCCTGGTTGGGAATCTGGCCGTCGTAGCGGGAGATGAAGTTCTCCGGGTAGGGCCGTCCGCCATTGGCCAGCGATGCGCCCATCGGCGTGCGCGACATCGACTCCACACCACCGGCGACGACGACGTCGTAGTGCCCGGCGACGACACCGGCCGCGGCGAAGTGGATGGACTGCTGGCTCGACCCGCACTGGCGGTCGACCGTCACGCCCGGGACAGTCTCCGGCCACCCCGCGGTCAGCAGTGCGGTACGGCCGATGTCGAGGGCCTGCTCGCCGGCCTGCATCACGCAGCCCCAGATCACGTCGTCAACGATTTCGGGGTCAATGCCGGCCCTGGTGGCCAGCCCGTTGAGCACCTGCGCGGACAGCTCGGCGGGGTGCACCCCGGAAAGTCCTCCGTTGCGCTTGCCAATGGGTGAACGCACGGCCTCGACGATGACAGCTTCAGGCATGGTTAGGGCTCCTTTGACTCCGGTATTGCCTCGATTGTCAACCAAGGGGTTGGACGGCCTGGTATCGGGGTGGGCTGGACGCGCCCATTCGTCAAGGCACCGCGGCGTCGAGTGTGCGTGCGTGGTGAAGACACGCCGAAGGGGTCCGGCCTGTGCGCACGCGCGACGCCCTCAGCGCACGCGACGCCCTGAGCGCACGCGCGACGCCCGGCCGGCCATGAGCCGGGCGGCTGCTACCCGCGGGCGAATCAGCCGGCGGGGTAGGCCACCGACTTGATCTCGGTGTACTGGTCGAAGCCGGCAATGCCGTTCTGGCGACCGATGCCGCTCTCCTTGTACCCACCGAACGGTGAGTCGGCCGCGTAACCGGCACCGCCGTTGACGCCCATGAAGCCCGCCTTGATCCGGCGAGTCACCGACAACGCGCGCTCAAGCGAACCCGCAAACACGTTGCCGGCCAACCCGTACACGCTGTCGTTGGCGATCCGGATCGCGTCCTCCTCGTCGTCGAACGGGATGACCGAGAGCACCGGCCCGAAGATCTCCTCCTGCGCGATGGTCATCTTGTTGTCGACGTTGGTGAAAAGCGTTGGGCGGACGAAGTATCCCCTGTCAAAACCGGTCTCCGCGCCGGGGCCACCGACCAACGCCGTCGCACCCTCGTCGACGCCCTTCTGGATGTAGCCCGTCACCCGCTCGTACTGGCGCTGCGAGATCACCGGCCCGCACAGGGTGGCGGGGTCCTGCGGGTCGCCGCACGTGACGTTCTCGTAGATGTTCTTGAGGATCTCCACACCCTCGTCATAGCGCGACCGCGGCAACAGCATCCGGGTGGGGTTGGCGCAACCCTGCCCGGCGTGCATGCACGGTGCGATGCCGACCATGCACGCCGTCGCGAAGTCGGCGTCCTCCAGCACGATGGTGGCCGATTTGCCGCCGAGCTCCAGGAACAGCCGCTTCATGGTGGCGGCGCCCTTCTCCATGATCCGCTTGCCGACCACCGTCGAGCCGGTGAACGAAATCAGGTCGACCTTGGGCGACAGCGTCAGTTCCTCACCGACGAAGTGATCCGAGGCGGTGACCACGTTGACGACACCGGCTGGGATGTCAGTCTTTTCGGCGATCAGCCGACCGATCCGGTTCGCGTTGAACGGGGTGTTCGGCGCCGGCTTGAGCACCACGGTGTTACCGCTGCCCAGCGCTTGGCCCAGCTTGTTGAGGGTGACCTCGAACGGGAAGTTCCACGGCACGATCGCGCCGACCACGCCGACCGGCTCGCGCCACACCTTGATGGTGGTGTTCGCGCCGGTGAGGCTGATCACCCGGTCCCCGAGGTCGGTCTCCCAGGCATACGAGTCGATCAGGCGGGCGGGGTACTTCAACCCGTCGGCCAAGGGGGCATCCAGCTGGGGCCCGTAGGTGATGGCGCGGGGCGCACCGACCTCGAGGATCAGCTCCTCGCGCAGCTCGTCGATCTCGGACTCGATCGCCTCATGCAGCTGCAGCAGGCAACGCTTGCGCAGTTCCTTGTTGGTCGACCAGTCGGTCTCGTCGAAGGCGCGGCGGGCCGCGTCGATGGCCCGGTGCATGTCCTCCTTCGACGCGTCGGACACCTCGCCGAGGGATTCTTCGGTCGCGGGGTTGATGTTGGTGAAGGTGCCGGCCTGGCCTTCGACGAGCTTGCCGTCGATCATCATCTTCGGCTCGAACCGGACCTTTACAGTGTCAGCCATTTTTGTTCAGCTCTCTTCAGACTCGTGATCTAGTGACTCGTCCCTGCGGAGAGCCTTACTGGAAACTAGCCGATTGGCAACATGCTGCCTGCGGGCAGGCCCCTGACGTGCGATTACCGCACGCTCGCTGGGCGTCATGACCGCGCTATTGCTGGGCGTCGAACAGCACCGGAACCGAGGTCGGCGACCGGAACACCTGTCCGCGGATGTGCGGGTCATCCCCGTCGGGGTCCAGCCGCAGATTCGGCAGCCGGTCCAACAAAAGGTTGATCGCGGTCCGCATCTCCAGGCGCGCCAGGTGCATGCCGAGGCAGACATGTACACCGTGCCCCCAGCCCAGATTCGCCTTGGCCGGTCGGTGAATGTTGAACGTGTTGGGATCGTCGTAGCGGTCCTCTTGCCGGTTCGCCGAACCCAGCATCGGCATCACCGTCGCCCCGGCCGGGATCGCCACCCCGCCGAGCTCGGTGTCGCGCGTCGCGACCCTGGTGATGGTCAGCAGGGGCGATTCCCACCGCACGCCCTCCTCGATCGCCTGCGGCAGCAGCGAGCGGTCGGCGCGGATCGCGGCCAACTGCGCGGGATCCGACAGCAGCGCCAACAGCAGGCTGCCCAACGACCGGTAGGTCGTCTCGACGCCGGCGGGCAGCAGCAGCCGCAGGAAGGAGAAGATCTCTTCGTCCGAGAGCTTTTCCCCGTCGATCTCGGCCGCGGCGAGGGCACTGATCAAGTCGTCCTTCGGCTCGGCCCGCCGCGCCTGCAATATCGGCGCGAAGTAGTCGCACAGCGCGGCCGAGGCCGCCAGCCCGCGCTCGGGGTTCATCAGCCAACTCAGTAGCGAAATCGACCACCGCTGGAACTGTGGGTAGTCGGATTCCGGCAATCCCAGCAGGCCCGCGATGATCTGGCTCGGATAGTCGAAGGTGAACTCCTTGACCAGATCCGCCTTGCCGTTGGGGGCGAACTTGTCGATCAGGCTGTTCGCCACCCGGCCGACCAACTCGTCCTGCCAACGCGCCAATGACTTCTGCGAGAACGCTTTTGACACCAGCGAGCGCAGCCGGCCGTGAATGGGCTCGTCCATGCCGAGCATCACACCCGCACCGAGCACGGGGCCGAACGCCGCGATCACCGCCGACGACGAGAATGTCTCGTGGTCTCGCAACATCTGTTGGATGTCCTCGTGGCGATACACGATGAACATCGGCAGCGACTCCTCGTGCGGCAGCGCTCCCGAAGTCTCGAGTCGCTGCACCGGTTCCTCACGACGCAACCGCGCCAGTTCGGTGTACGGGTCACGCACATCACCGGAGATCGCGTCGTCGAAGGCGCCGAAGTCCTCCAGATCGTCGAACAGCTGTTCCATGATCACCCCTCAGTCCCCTTGTTTGCCTTGCGGCGCTTAGCCGCTAGTGATGCCAAGCGCTGCAACACCGGCGGTGGCAGCACACGTGCGACGAGCACCATCGCCTTCTGACTCGTCGTCAACGGCCACGCCCCGCCCCGCATCGCCCCCTGTTTGGGGATGCCCAACACGGTTCGCGACAGGTGATGCATGCCCGACGACGGCAGAATCCGATTGAAAGCCAGCAGCATTGACGCATCCGGCCCGACACCGCGGCGGCGAAACGGCGCCTCGTCGGCCAGCGCCTTGACCAGACCGTCGGCGAACCGTTCCGGCGGCCGGGCCATCTTCATCGCAAATCGGCCGCGGCTGTTCATCGTGTTGTGCAGCCGCGCGTACGGGCCCTCGAAATTGCGGTCGTCGATAGTGCCGGCGTCGGTGATGATTTCGGTGTCATAGGTGCCCGACACCAGGATGGTGACACCCAGCCCGAAGGGCGCGATCTCGCCCGCCAGCGACTCCCCCCAGCGCTCCATCGCTCCCTTGGCCGCCGAGTACGGCGCGGTGGCCGGCTGACCCCGTACCCCGGCCGTGCTGGCCACCAGCACGATGCGTCCCTCGCCGGCGGCGCGCATCGACGGCAACAACGCCTTGGTGAGTTCCACCGGTCCCAGGACGCTGGTGGCGAACATCCGCTGCCACAGCGCCATATCGGTCTCCTCCACCATCCCGGCGGCGGAGATCCCGGCGTTGTGCACCAGCGCGTAAGGGGCGCCGACGGCCTCTTCGATCATCTTGGCGGCCAAGGGAATCGACGCGAAGTCGGTGAGATCGAGCTGCACCCCGATCAGCCGGTCGCCGCCAGGAGGCGGCAACTTCTGGTCCTGAATTGCCTGGCGCAGCAGTGGCATCCCCTTCTCGGGGATGCGCATCGCCGCGACCACGCGCCACCCCTCGCGATAAAGGCGCACGGCTGAGGCGAATCCGAGTCCGCGGGATGCGCCGGTGATGACGACCGAGCGCGGCTCAGCCATTCTTGCTCACCGTCGCGCAGGGGCCTTGGCCCGGCGGCGGCGCTTCGACACGCGGCCGGCCATTCGGCTCGCCGCTGGCCCACGTCGACCAGATGCCGACCGAGTAGGGGCCCTGGGCACCGGCCTTCTCGTAATAGCCCTGCGGGTCATACACTTTCGCTTCCGGATACGGCCATGGACAGGCAACCGAGGTGGCCGCGTGGCTGGCCTTGATGGCCCAGAACCACGCGCCGTAGGCGAAGTAGGAGACATTGATGATGGCGAACATCACCAAGAAGGTGCCCAGCACCGGCCGGCCCGGAAAGATCTTCGCCTTGGCGGCCAGCTTCTCTGCCACCGATTTACCGGTGTCGTCGCGATAACAGAGAATCGCCGCGGGCACCATCACGAAGGTCACCGAGAACGACTCCCAGATCAGCGGGAATTGGAAGGTGGTGCCGGTGAACACCGAGCCCCACGGAATCACCTGCGAGTAGATGTACATGCCGGCCTGCACGAGCTGGATCTCGAGCCACGCGTCGAAGATGAAACCGATCACGCAAGTCAGCAGGCCCAAGCTGACCAGCGGATGCCGCGACACGAATGCGGTTGGCCCGTACTTGGCCTGCAACTTGCGCAGGACCCAGATCGCCGGAAAATACGGCCCGAAATAGAAAGTGACATAGCCGAATACAACGAACGGCTCGACGGTCGGCGACAGCGAGACCAGCGGCCAGGACTCCGGCCAGTGGATGAGGTCGGGGTTGTAGACCGCGAACGGCGACCAGTTCATGATCGGGTCCTGCCACACGATCAGCGTGGTGCACAGGAACATCAGCATGACCGGACTGCCCGGATTGCGGCGCCAGCCCCGGATGAACACCACCAGCAGCACCAACAGCATGATGATCGTGGAGATCTGCAGGAAGGTGATGTAGTCCAATCCGAACAGGAACTTCACCGGCCGCGGCCGGCCCTGCACGTTTGGATTGGCAACCCGGGGGTCAAGGGCCACACGGCAATTCGCGATGAACAAGAGCGCGAAGGCCGCCAGCGCGGCACCGGCGATCCAGCCGCCCCAGCCGTGCTTTTGCGCTCCCGGCGCGGTGGGCGTGCCGTTTGCCGTCAGCGGTGCGGATTGTTCGGTGGACATCAGTCTTGCTCTCCGAAGCGATCCACCAGATGCGAGTTGATCCCGTCGGCGTCGAGAGTCCGGGCCACCAGGTACCCGGCGCCCATCCAGGCGCGGCGGGTCCATTTGCCGAACGACACTCGAGTCCCGGGCGCGCCCGAGGCGGCGGGCATCATCTTGACCCGCTCGAGGGCCTCCTTCACGCCACGGGGGCTGAGCGGATGAGCGTCGGTAAACGCGCGCACGAGTGTCGCGGCGACGTCGCGGTTCACCACGGTCACGCAGAACTCGGGGCGACTGCCGTTGTACTTCGCGGCGTAGGTGTCGAGGAATTCCTGGCCGATCCGGTTCGCCTCGTCGTACTGGTCCACACCGGTCCAGCCCATGAACGCGTTCCACATGATCGGGTTGACCCAGGCGTTCTGCCACGCGGTGGTGGTCAAGCGCGGCGGGTCCCAACCGAGGGCCTCGAGCGCCGGGTTGATGAAGACGATGCCGAATCCGAATCCCAGGTGCACGAGCGCCTCGGCCTTGGCCTCGTGCAGCGTCTGGACGGCGGCGTTGATGTCCTGCGCCGTCTGGGCGATCGAAGCTTCGGCCACGATGCGAATCCCCTTGCGCCGGCATGCACTTCGCAGATTCTTCAGGTAGCTTTCGCCGATCAGGCTCTGCTCGACCAGCACCCCGACCTGCGCGAGCCCACGCTTGGCGATGAGGTCGGCCAAGAAGATCGGCTCGTCGGTCATCGATCCCTGCGGGAAGGCGAATGTCCACTCACCCAGCCAGTCGTCGGTGCCGGTGACGCTGATGGCCGGCACCTTGAACCGGTCCTCGATCGCCTCACGCAGCGGCACGCAGTTGTCGGTGATGTTGGGACCGAAGACGACAAGGCAGCCCTCGTCGACCAGTTCGCCATAGGCATCGATCACCGCCTTGACCGAACCCTTGGGCAGACCCTCCACCTCGCGATAGATCATCCGCACCGGACGGTCCATCAGGCCCTGGGCGAGCGCTTCTTCGAAGATCAGGTCGAAAGTCTGAGTGAACGAGGCGAACAGCTCCTCCGGAAAGCCCGGCGGCAGCTTGAAGTCCATCAGGTAGCCGACCTTGATCGGCTCAGCAGTGCTTTCGTAGGACATCTGACCTCCGGGGTGACCCGCTCGATCGCAACGGTCCATGGCAGACCTAATATTTGTTCAGACGGTAACGGGGGCGGCCCGAAGCGTCAACCATCTATGCGCCGCCTCCCAGGTAGACCGCGACCATATCCCCCAGCGCGCGACCCGCCGCGACATCGTCGGTGAGCGGTGCGGCGACCGCGGCCCGCGCCGCCTCTTGCATGCTCAGCCCCTCGGCGATCAGTCGGCCCGCCGCGATCAGCAGGCGGGTCGATGCGACCTCGCGCAGACCACCGGTTTCCAGGCGGCGGATGGCCTGGCCGAAACGCACCAGCTCGGCCGCGGTGGCGGCGTCCACACCCGCTTCATGCGCGACGATGCCTTCTTCGACATCGGCTGCGGGGAAACCGAATTCGATCGCCACCAGGCGCTGGCGGGTGGAATCCTTGAGGTCCTTGAGCACGCTTTGATAGCCCGGGTTGTAGGACACCACCAGCCCGAAGCCGGGTGCCGCGTCCAGTGTGATGCCGAGGCGCTCGATCGGCAGCTGCCACCGGTGATCGGCGAGCGGATGCAGCACCACGGTGGTGTCCTGCCGCGCTTCCACGACTTCGTCCAGATAGCAGATCGCGCCCTCGCGCACCGCGCGGGTCAGCGGGCCGTCCACCCACACCGTCTCGTCGCCCCGCAGCAGATACCGCCCGACCAGATCCGCCGTGGTCAGGTCGTCGTGGCAGGACACGGTAATCAGCGGCCGGCCCAGGTCGTGGGCCATCGCCTCGACGAAGCGGGTCTTGCCGCAACCCGTCGGCCCCTTCAACACCAGCGCCAGACCCTGGCGGTAGGCGGCCTTGAAGATCGCCTCTTCGCGCCCGACCGCCCGGTAATAGGGCCGTGTGTCGGGAGCCGCGCCGTTGCGGCAAGCGATCCCGGACTCGCTGGTCATCACGTCCCCTCTGCCGACTTCTTGGAGCCTATCCGGAACAGATGTTTGTTTCAAGAGCGCTGACTTTCGGTTCTGTTTTGCGACGGCGCACACGAACTGCGTTCGGGGACATGGCATCACCGCGAACTCACCGCAATCAGGTGCTCACCCTCCGGTGCACCTCTGCCGCGCGCAACGCGGATCGGAACAGCGGTCCGATCACCCCGACCAGCTGATCCGGGCGCGCGATGGTGGCATGTGCGGTGCTGCCGAACACCCGGCGCAGCGACGCCACATCAGTGCCGGCGCCGATCGTCAGGCACACGCAACCGGTCCCCCGGCGCCGTGCCTCGGTCAGCGCGCGGCGAGCGTCGGCGGCACCATAGGCGCGCTCGTAGCCGTGGTCGTAGGCGAGGCCGTCGGACAGCACCACCAGGAGCCGCCGGGAGGTGCCGCCGCGCGCCTCCAGCACCGACGAGCCGTGCCGGATGGCCGCGCCGAGGCGAGAGTAGGCACCGGGTTCCAGGCTGTTGAGCCGCCTGATGACGTAGGCGTCGAGATGGTCGTCAAACCGCTTGAGCGGCACCATGGTTACCGCCGTGCGCCCCTGCGAGTAGTAGGCGTAGAGGCAGACGCGGTCACCGAGGTCGTGCAGCGCGACGGTCAGGTTCGCGACCGCGGCGCGTTGCTGTTCGTGCACCGTGCGCCCGGCCGTGCCGGGCTCGGCCGCCGATCCCGACACGTCGAGCAGCAGTAACACCGACAGGTCGCGCCGGCGCCGCAAGCTGTCCAGGTACACCGACTCGTCGGGCACCGATCCGGCCCGTACCTCGACGCGGGCTTCGACGGCGGCGTCGATGTCGATGTCGTCGCCCTGCGACTGCCGGTGGCGACGGTGCAGTCCCATGCCCAGTCGCGACAGCGGCCGACGCACCCCGATGGCGGATTCGATCGCCTGCGTCGCCGAAGCCTTGATCTGCGGCTCGACCTCCCGCACGGTGCACCAGGCCGGCCGATAGCACTTTCGGGCGACATCCCATTCCGGATACCGCACGCCGTCGGTCCCGGCGGCGGAGTCGTCAACGTTCTGGCTCGCGGTCGAAGCCAGCGACGATACGGCGTGCGTAGCCCGCTGTATCGAGTTGATGCGATGCGTCGGGGCGTCGCCGCCCGGCGGCCCACCGCCCCTGCCGGTCTTACGCGCCGAGGACAGCATCTTCTTCAGCCACCTGCCGATGAAGCCGCCGCCACCGACCGGGCTGGTGAACAGGTCAGGATCGTCGGAGTCGTCGACCTCGCCGTCGTCGAGCTCCGCCAGCTCGCGCGGGCCATCGCGGCGCGGGACATGCCCGGGGGCTTCCTGTTCGTCTTGTTTGGTGACGCGGGCGCACGCGGCCATCACCTTGGCCGCACGGATCACGCCGAACGCGGGCGGCGGATCGCCGACGGGCGCCCGCCCGGCGGCGAGCTCCAGCGACGCGGCCGCCGAGTCGCTGCGACTCGCGATGTCGCGATCGCCCACCGACACCAAAACCGTAGGTAGCACATGCGCATTGGCCAGCAGAGCGCGGTGACCTTCGACCGCGAGGTAGCGCTTGGCCAGCCGGGGGTGGCGCACCAACGACCCCACCACGTCGGGGTCCAGGCTGCCGGCCGCGATCATCGACGCCTGTACGGCAGTGGCTTCGAGTTTCGCGCGGGCAGGGGCGGCGGCATCGACGTAAATCGTCTGACCGTCCGTCCAGGCCGGCTCACCGGGTGACAGCCCGGCAACCGCGACGGCCCGGCCGGCCAATGCGGAAGCGAGCATGCCCAGGGCCTGCAACCGCTGGGCACCAGAGTCGTCCGCCACCCACACCTCCGACCACTGACCAAATATCTGTTCCACAGTATGGCCCGGCCCGACGGCAGTCAATGAAACGCGAGCCGCTATGCGTGGAGGCTGTTGACCAAAAAAATGCTCCACCGTAAAGTCCGGGCTAAGTCGCAGTTAGCCACGACCAGAGTCAAGGAACAGTGGACTTCTCCTATCCGGCGGAATTGGAACAGTTCCGCATTGAGTTGCGCGACTGGCTGGCCGCAAACCTGACCGATGAGCTGATCGCCGCCCGCCGCCCTTCGGGACGCGACGATGCGTCCTTCGAGATGCTGCGCGGGTGGAGCCGCACGATGTCCGACGCGGGCTGGGCCGCCGTGTCCTGGCCCCGCGAATACGGCGGCCGCGGAGCGACGGTTCTCGAGCAGCTGATCTACACCGAGGAGACCACTCGCGCGCGGGCTCCGATGCCGCTCAACGTCATTGGGATGAACAACATCGCCCCCGCGATCATGCAATACGGCACCGAAGACCAGAAGAGGACGCTGCTGCCTCGAATGATGCGCGCCGACGACATCTGGTGCCAGGGCATGTCGGAGCCCGAAGCCGGTTCCGATCTCGCCGCGCTGCGCACCCGCGCGGTCGCCGATGGCGACGACTTCGTCGTCAACGGCCAGAAGATCTGGACCTCGCTCGGGCATCGGGCGCACTGGTGCCAGCTGTACGTGCGCACCGATCCCGACGCCCCGAAGCACAAGGGGATCTCCTGCCTGATCGTCGACATGTCGCTGCCCGGCATCGAGGTGCGTCCGCTCGTGACGCTAAACGGCGACACCGATTTCGCGGAGGTGTTCTTCCACGACGTGCGAGTGCCGGCCGACGCATTGCTCGGACCGCTGCACGGCGGTTGGCAGGTGGCCACCACCACGCTGAGCCACGAGCGGGCCGGGGCCGCACGGCTCTACGCCGAAATGCAGGTGCGCCTGGAAGAACTCATCGACGACATCGCCGCGCACAGCAACGCACTCGACGACCCGGTAACCCTGCGGCGCCTCGGCGAAATCGCGGTCCGCATCAAGTATCTCGAGGTGCTCTGCCAGCGGTCGATCTCGGCGGCGCTGCACGGTGGCTCGGAAATCACAGCATTCGGATCGGCCAGCCTCGCCAAGACCGTGTGGGGTGAGATCGGACAGGACATGGCCGCACTGGCCTTCGACGTGCTGGGCACTCGTGGCGACAACGCCGCATGGGCAAACTATCGCCTCACCTCACGTTCGCTGACCATCGCGGGCGGAACGACACAGATCAACAAGAACATCACCGCGCAGCGGGTACTCGGATTGCCACGCAAATGAACCTCGAACTCACCGACGAACAGGTCGCGCTGCGTGACACCACACGGCGCTTTCTTGCTGACAAGGCACCGATTTCGGGTCATGTGCGCGAGTTGCTCGACGATCCGGCCGGTGTCCACGACGCGGTTTGGCGCGGCCTGGCCGACCTCGGCGCCACCGGGCTGATGGTGCCCGAGCAACACGGCGGCGCCGGGATGACGATGGTCGAGGCCGGCGTGGTGGCCGAGGAGCTCGGCGCTGCCCTGCACCCGGGACCGTGGCTGTCTACCGCGGTGGCCGCGCCGCGCGCGTTGACCCGACTCTGCGACAATGAGAGTGCCGCAACGATTTTGGCCGGAATCGCCGACGGAACGATCATCGCCACTGTCAGCTTCCTGGACTTCGGGAACGTCGCGGCCGACACATCCGGTGATGGCGTCGTCCTGCGCGGTGAGCTGGGCGATGTGTCCGATGCCGCGGCGGCCGATGTGCTACTGGTGCTTGCCGAAGACATCAGCGGCACCGCGCTTTTCGCAGTGAACACCGACACTTCGGCAGTCTCCGTGGTACCCGAGCGCGGTATCGACCAGACCCGCAAGCAATTTCGCGTCGGACTCGACGGCGCACCCGCACAGCGACTGGCCACGGCCGCACCGACCGATGTCGCCGCGGTGATCGACGACCTGCTGATCGCCGCGGCCGCCGACGCACTCGGCGCCGCCCGGGCGGTGATGGATCTGGCCGTCGAATATGCAAAAACTAGAAAGCAATTCGGTCAGGTCATCGGGTCGTTTCAGGCGGTCCAGCACCTGTGCGTCGACATGTACGAGACAGTCGAACTGGCCCGCAGCGGTGTGGTCCACGCGCTGTGGGCCGCCGACGCGCTTGGATCCGACGAGCGCCATCTCGCCGCCCTTCGGGCCAAGGCATTCGCCGGGCGGCTGGCCACCGTCGGCGACACCGCGATCCAGGTGTTCGGCGGGATCGGCTACACCTGGGAACACGATGCGCATCTCTATCTCAAACGTTTGCTCAGCTGGAGCGCGCTTCTCGGCGGACCCGACCGGTATCTCACCGAACTCGGTGCGCGCCTTGCCAACAGGGCTCACAGATGGATATCGACTACCTGCTGACCGCGAACGGCTCGAACTCCCGGGTGCCCGACGGGCAATCTGATAGCCTTTACCAACGATTTGGTTCGGCAGGAGGACGAATGCGCAGCTTGGCCCGGTCGCAGTCCTCTCAACATACGCACCGTTAGCCATGGCCAAAGCCGAACCCTTGGCTAACGGAAAGCGGGCGGCCACCGATCGCCTGGATCAGCCCGACGATTCCGGGACGCGCCGCACCGAGATCCTGCAGACCGCCGCATCTTTGATCGCATCCTCGGGATTGCGAACCTCGTTACAGGAGATCGCCGAAGCGGCGGGAATTCTGCCCGGAAGCCTGTATCACCATTTCGAATCCAAAGAAGCGATCCTCATCGAGCTGATCCGGCGCTATCAGGACGATCTGCACCGCATCGGCGAGAGGGCCCAGGCGAGGCTGGACGAAGCCGATTCGCGACCGCCCGCCGAGAAAATTATCGAGCTGGGATCGGCGGTCGCCAACTGCGCCGTGCACCATCGCGCCGCACTGCAGATGTCGTTCTACGAGGGGCCGAGCGCGGACCCCGAATTGATGAACCTGACCCGGCATCAGTCCGTCGCGGTGCAGGCGGCGATGGTGCAAACCCTGCGCGCCGGCAGGTGGAGTGGCTACATCAAACCGGACATCGACCTGCCCACGCTGGCCGACCGCATCTGCCAGACCATGCTGCAGGTCGGGCTCGACGTCATGCGGCATAACTCTGCACCCGACCAGGTGGCGGAGCTGCTGTGCCGAATCATCCTGCGGGGCTTGGCCGCCCGGCCGCCCACCGATGCGGTATTGGATCGGTCCAATGCATTTTCGGCGGCCAGCGCCGTCATCGAATCGTGGGCCGACGACATCGACGCCGATCCCAGCGACAAGGCCGCCCATGTCCGCGCCGTAGCACGAACCGAATTCGGCCGCAAGGGTTATGAAGCCACCACGATCCGCGACATCGCATCGGCGGCGGGACTTGGTACCGGCACGGTGTATCGGGTGATCGGCTCCAAAGACGAACTTCTCGACTCGATCATGATGTCATTCGGTCAGAAAGTGGAGGCCGGCTGGGTCAGCGTGCTGCGCTCGGATTCCTCCCTGATCGAGAAGCTGGACGCGTTGAGCTGGATCAACGTCAATGCACTGGATCGTTTTTCCGACGAATTCCGGATTCAGCTGGCGTGGATGCGACAAACACCGCCGACCGCCAATCCCGGCTGGTCGTATCCCACCCGCCTACGGCAAATGAAATCGCTGCTCTCCGAAGGCATCCGCTCTGGCGAGATCGGCATCGACGCCCCGTCGACCGCGATGCTGGCGCGCTGCGTCATCAGCCTGCAGTGGATTCCGGAGAACATTTTGCGCGAGATCGGCAAGCGAGCGGCGCTGGTGCACATCCGTGACACCGTTTTGCGCGGCGCCGCCGTCCGAGGCAAGTAAGACCGGCTGAGTCAATACGGCCCCGGTATTGAACCAAATAACTGTTACCCATACAGTTGAGCAGTTAGAACCTCGTTGGCATTATCCGAGAAGGGGATTTCCATGACCATTGTCGATCGGTTGCGCTACGACGGCAAACGCGCTCTGGTGGTCGGAGGCGCGACTGGCATGGGCGCCGCGGCGGCCAAGTCAGCCGCCGAGCTCGGGGCCGAGGTCATCGTGCTGGATTACGCGCCCGTGGACTACGACGTCGCCCAGTCCGTGCAGGTCGACCTGCGTGACCCCGCCTCGATCGACTCCGCTCTCGACCAGATCACGGGTCCCATCCACGCGGTGTTCTCCGCGGCCGGCGTCGCCGACGGCACGATCGAGCTGATGAAGATCAACTTCATCGGCCATCGCCACCTGATCGACCGCCTGCTGGAAAAGGACCAACTTCCCAACGGTTCGGCCATCTGCTTCATCTCCTCAGTCGCCGGCATGGGCTGGGAGAACGACCTGGACATGATGCTGGAATTCCTCGAGACCCCGGACTTCGCGGCGGCCGAGGCGTGGTGCCAGGCGCACGAGGCCGAAGGGATCAACCACTACGGAACCAGCAAGAAGGTGATCAACACCTACGTGGCCACCCAGGGCTACCCGCTGGCGAAGAAGGGAATTCGCATCAACGCGATCTGTCCCGGGCCGACCGACACGCCACTGGCCCAGGCCAACGCGGACCTGTGGCTGTCCTTCGCCCAGGACTACCGCGACGAGACCGGCTCCAAGGTGCACACGCCCGAGCAGATGGGCGACGTGATGGCGTTCCTCAACAGCGAGGCCGCCTGCGGCGTCAGCGGTATCACCCTGCTGGTCGACTCCGGACACACGATGGCCTCGATGACCGGCGCCTACGCCCCGGGCAAGCCGATCATCGACATCATCATGGGCAAGATCAAGCTCTAGCTCGCATCGACACCGATGAGGAGGCGCTGCGGGCTGCGGCCCAGGACGCGGCGCCACGCAATGTGGGCGGGGTCCTGGCCCAAGTGCAGGGCGGGCCGTGCGGCAAGCGCGGCGCGCACGCACTCCTCCACCGCTACCTTCGCCAGCGAGGTACCCAGGCAGTAGTGCGCTCCGGCCCCGAAACTCATGAGCCGGGGCGTCCCCGGCCGGGTGAACCGCTCGGGATCGAAGTGGTCCGGCGCCGGCCATGCCGAGGCGTCCCGACACGCCGAGGCGATGCAGAGCAGAACCGTCGAGCCGGCCCGGATGGTCGTGCCGTGCAGGTCAATCGGCGCGACGGCAGTGCGCGGGATGAGGGGGATGCTGGGCTCGAGGCGCATGGTCTCGGCCACCGCGCTCGCCAGCCGGGCGTCATCGGCCACCACCCCGGCAAGCCGGTCGCGGTGCTGCAGTGCAACCAGGAGGCTGCACGGTATCTGACTGCCCGTCGTGTCATGGCCGGCAACAAGAAGATTCGCGATCATCGCCACGGTCTCGTCGCGCGTGAGCCGCTCGCCATCGGCCTCCGCAGCGAGCAATCCGGTGATGAGATCGGGACCGGGATCTTCGGTTCGGCGACGCGCCAAAGCATCGACGTAATCGCGCATTTCGACGATCGCGCGCGTCGCCTCCGCGATCTGATCGGGAGTCATCACATAGAACACCGGGCTGAGGGCGTCGGCCCACCGCGAGAATGCGTCGACGTCGACGTCCGGGACGCCGAGGAGAGGGCAAATCAACCGGGTTGCCAATCCGGCGAAAGCAGCCACCAGATCCCCGCCGTCCCGGGTCGCCGACGCGATGGCGACGGCGGCCATCTCGGCGGCGGTCGACCTCAGCGCCCCGACGGAGCGGGGGGTGAAGGCGCGGGAAACGAGCGACCGAAGACGACGGTGATAGTCGCCGTCGTTGGTGAACATCAACTGGCTGTACCAGTCGCGCAATGGACCGTCGCTGATGCCCATGGCGTCAAACAGGGCCAGCCCGGTCCCGTTCAGCCGCTCGTCGCGGGCCAGCGCTTCGACATCGGGTTGCCGCAACACCACGGTGGCGCCGGTGATCTCGTCGGTGGCCAGCGGTCCGCGTCGCGCGGCCTCGCCGAGTACGTCGTGCATCCGTGCGGTGAAGCTACCGGTCAGGTTCACCAACGATTTCGTTCCCATTCCCGGATTTCCTCCAGTCGACTCACAGGGCGTATTGGTGGCGCAGAATCTGCCCGGCGCGCTCACCGATGATGACGCAGGGCGCCATAGTGTTGCCGGTGGTGACCCGCGGCATGACGGACCCATCGGCGATGCGAAGACCCTCTACCCCATAGACTTTCAGCGATCCGTCGACCACCGACATGCTGTCGTGGCCCATCTTCGCCGCGCACGTCTGGTGGTGGTAGGTGGTGACCTCGTTGCGTAGGAAAGTCACCAGATCGGCGTGGTCGAGCTTGCCCGGCATGACTTCTCGCTTGCTGAAACGACGAAGGGCCGGTGCATTGCCGATTTCACGACACAGTTCGATGCACGCGATTGCGGCCTTGAGGTCGTCTGGGTGCGACATAAGACCGTCATGGATCTTCACGGGGTCGGAGGGCTTTGGCCCGGTAAGAGTGATGTGCCCGCGGCTCTTCGGCCGCACCACCGCGCCATACATGGCCCAGCCCGCCTCGGGCACGCCGAACCTCTGCGCGTTCTCCGCGCTCGAGAACGGGAACTCCAGCTGATAAGCCTGCAGGTCCGGGGCATCCAAAGTCGGATCGCTTTTGCAGAAAAACGTCACTTCACCGCCGCTGTTGCGCCAGGGCAGGGGTTCGCGATATTCCCAGACGCACGAGAAGCCGGGGTGGTCCTGCAGGTTTCGACCGACGCCGGGCAAATGCTGCACCACCCCGATGCCGTGTGACCGCAGGTGAGTCCGATCGCCGATACCCGATTGCATGAGCACCTTCGGGGTGTGGATCGCGCCGAGCGACAGCACGACCTCGGATCCCGCTCCGGCACAGTGCAACTCGTGGTCGTGCAGGAATTCCACTCCGGTTGCCCGCGACCCGTCGAACGTCACGCGAGTCACCATCGCGCCCGTCAGCACGGTCAGGTTGGGCCGGTCCATCAACGGGAACAGGTAAGAGCGGAAGACCGATTCGCGGCGTCCATTGCGGATGCGCAGATCGACGATCGACGCGCCACCGGCGGCCTCCATCAGGGTGCCGTTCGGGCTTGCGAACGCTGGAATGCCAAGCGATTTACCGGCTTCGAGCCCCGCGTGCGCGATCGGGCTCGGTTCGGCGGCAGGTCCGACGTAAACGGGTCCGCCGACCCCACGATGCCCAGGGTCGGGAGCCCCATGCCAGTCCTCGATGGCCCGGTAGATCGCGAGCACCGAATCATAGCTCCACCGTTGGTCTTTGGCTTCGGAAGCGAAGTAATCCCAGTCGCTTTTGTGACCGCGTGCCCACACCATGACGTTGATGCTCGAGCCCCCGCCGAGGACCTTGGCCATCGCGTACGGGATCGCTCGTCCGTTCAGGTGGCAATTACGCTCGGTGGTGAAGTTCCAGTCGCGCTCGCTGCCGAGGTTCGCGAGCCACATTCCCGGTTCGCTGATCTCGGGTCCTTCGTCGGGGCCGCCGGCCTCGAGCACCAGCACGCTCACGTTCGGGTTTTCGGCGAGGCGCCGGGCCACCACCGAGCCGCTCGATCCCGATCCGCACACGATGAAGTCGTATTGCGGCTTCAACTCCGCACCAAGCCGTCGCTGGTTGCGGCGGACCCGTTCGGCGAATTCCACTGTGGGACGACCGATCTCCAGGGAGGTTGATGTCATCTAACTTCTCGCTTCCAGGGCTGGGCGGCGTCTCGGATGGCCGGCCGCGGATACTTCAGGGTGACGCCGCCGGCACCGCTCGAGCGACCTCCTGAGCTCTGGAGTGCGGTTTTCGGCTATCGGTCCGCGTTGCCCGGACAACCTTTGCGATTACGCGTACCGCGCAGGGTCTGCAGCGGCGGCTCTCCGTACATCGCCTGGTAAGCGGCCGCGAAACGGCCGAGGTGCCCGAATCCCCAGCGATGCGCGATGACGGCGACGCCGGCGTTGGCAGAGTGGGCCGATCGCAGCTCACCGTGCGCGCGACGGAGCCTGACCACGCGCAGGTATGCCATGGGCGACATCCCTACGTGCCGGCGAAAACCTTCCTGCAATGCGCGGACGCTGACGTGGCACTCGAGCGCCAACCGCGACGTCGTCAGAGCTGATTGCGGGGTGCTCTCGATGATGTCCATCGCCGCGCGAACGGCCGTCGGCCGGACGGGTCGGACGGGCGATGAAAGAGCCTCACGATGGGGATGGTCGGCCACCAGCAGCAGGCCGTGCACCAGGCTTTCCACCAGCGGGTCCAACACGGCCGGATGCCACATCGGGCTGTCTGAACGGGCCAGCTCCCGATTGAGCCAATGCACCTGGGTCACCCAGCTCCGGACGGCATGGTCGGCCAGAGGCAGCGTGACGGCGAAGGGAACGGACGATGCTGCCGGGTTCCCCAAAAGCGTTTCGAGGGCCGCATCGACAACGAGTTGGTCGATCTTGACCCCCAGGTGCCGGCTGGCCGCGGGCCACCGCGTCACGCTCATCTCGGCGTCGGGGCCGTAGATCGTCGCCGTGGCGGGAGTCGAAACCCACCGTTGTCCGCGGTATTGCGACTCAAGCCGGCCGTCGACCGGGAGGTGTACGTAGTAACTGTCGCGACCGGCCGAGAAACGAAGCGACACGTCGGTGTCATAGCTCAGATCGGCCAGCGTGACCGGCCCGGCGTGTATCAAGCGCTGGCTGAAGCCGAACCGGTCGGCGGGGCCGAGCAGCGCGAGCTTGTGCGAGTGAAAAGCCGATTCGCAAAGGTGAATCGCGTGCTCGGGCGATCGGGTGCGAAACCAGTTGTCCGTAGGCGTGCCGGGCATGTCGTGACACCTTTCATTTTTTTCACCGACCAGCAGAGGCTTGAAGCCGACCCGCGCGACTGGCTACCACCCTCAGGTCCATGGCGACCGCATGCCGTGTCCTCACCGACGAAGCCATTACCGGTATCGGGCAGTGAACTGAGGTCACACATGGTGTACGTCGAGAACGCTGATCCGGTTCGACTCGCCTTCCGTGTTGATAACCGGAGAACTCTCCGCGATCTTTGCTTCACCCCCCAAACCCGCGGTGACAGCGCCGATTGTCGCAGCGAGCAGTATCGACAAAATCGACGAGGCGATAGCGTCCCTTGACGTCAAATCAAACGATGCCGAATTGCAGGCGCTGGAGGCACTCGGATACCCCAACTGTCCATCGCCGGATAATGTTTCGCGCAAGCGGGCGCCGGGGAGCCAACGCTTGCCCGGACATGCCGGTGTGCGATACCTCAAGCGTTTCACCGGATAGGAGTCGCCTTGCGCTATGTACTGAAGCCCGACGATATCCCGGCGGCATGGTTCAACGCAGCGTCTAGCCTCCCCTCGCCACTGCAGCCACCGCGGCACCCGGTCCTCGATCGAGGGGCCGAGGGCGACGATCTACGCGCCCTCTTTCCCCAGGCTCTGATCGAACAGGAGATGTCCGCCGCGCCCTGGGTCGACGTGCCGGGCCAAGTGCTTGACGTCTTAAGACGCTGGCGTCCAACGCCTTTGGTGCGAGCGGTACGTCTCGAACAACTCCTGGGCACGCCGGCCCGGATTTACTTCAAGGACGAGTCGGTGTCACCGGCTGGTTCACACAAGGCCAATACCGCTGTCGCCCAGGTGTATTACAATAAAGCCGAAGGTGTTCGTCGAATCACCACCGAGACCGGTGCTGGACAATGGGGCAGCGCGGTGTCGATGGCCTGCCAATTGTTCGACCTGAAGTGCCATGTCTTCATGGTGGCCGCATCGCACCGGCAGAAGCCGTACCGCCGCATCTTGATGGAGACGTGGGGCGCCGAGGTGATTGCAAGTCCGTCCAGCACCACCGAGGCGGGACAGTCAGTCCTGCACAACGATCCCGACAGTCCCGGTTCACTCGGGATCGCCATCAGCGAAGCAGTCGAAGAGGCACTGGGCAGGCCGGATACCCACTATGCGCTCGGCTCTGTGTTGAATCATGTCCTGCTTCATCAGACGGTGATCGGACTGGAAGCCAAAGAACAACTGCGGCTTGCGGGCGAGGGCGCTCCCGATGTCGTCATCGGCGCATGCGGCGGCGGATCGAACTTCGCGGGTCTGGCGCTGCCGTTTCTGCAATCGCGCACCGCGGCTGGGAGCCGGCCTCGTCTGGTAGCCGTCGAACCGCAGTCCTGCCCGTCACTGACAGCAGGCCTGCTGCGATACGAGTCCGGTGACGCCGCAGGCCTGACCCCGCGGATGTGGATGTACACGATCGGACGCGACTTCGTCCCGCCGGCGACGCACGCCGGCGGACTGCGCTATCACGGCGTGGCGCCGATTGTGTCAAACCTCCTGCAAAACAGGTGGATCGAGGCCGTAGCGTACTCACAGCGATCCGTGCTGGAGGCCGCCATCCGATTCGCACGCAGCGAGGGCGTCATCCCCGCGCCGGAGACCGCGCACGCAATCCGAGGCGTAATGGACGAGGCGCTGGCCGCCCGCCGGACGCAGCGGGAAACCGTGATCTTGTTCAACTACTCGGGTCACGGCCTCCTCGACCTGGCGGCCTACGACGATTATTTCCATGACCGGCTGTCCGACGGCTAATTGCCCAGAGTCGTAACGGAGATCGACTCCACTTATGCTCGGTACCGCAGCGACGATGTGCCTGACGACGAATTTATGGAGCTCGGTATCGACGGACTGCGAAGTAGCTGACAGAGCTGCCCGACGAGTCGCGCGTACGGTCGACGACATGGCACGCATCATCGTCTTCGGCGGACACGGCAAGGTGGCACTGCAGCTGGCTCGCATCCTGAGCGAACGAGGCGCGCAAGTGACCTCCGTCTTCCGCAATCCCGACCACTGCGACGATGTAGCCACCACCGGCGCCGAACCGGTGGTGGCCGACATCGAGCAGCTGGACACCAACGCGCTGGCCGAGCTGCTGCCCGGACACGACGCGGTCGTCTTCTCGGCCGGCGCGGGCGGCGGCAATCCGGCGCGCACCTATGCCGTCGACCGGGACGCCGCGATCCGGGTGATCGATGCCGCCGGCCAGGCGGGCGTCAAGCGGTTCGTGATGGTGTCCTACTTCGGTGCCGGTCCGGATCATGGTGTGCCGCAAGATGATCCGTTCTTCGCCTATGCCCAGGCCAAGGCCGCCGCGGACGCCCATCTGCGAGCTAGCAAGCTGGACTGGACGGTGCTCGGTCCCGGCCGCCTCACGCTGGACGACGCGACCGGGCGCATCGCTGTCGGCGAAGAGGGCAAGGGTGAGGTATCGCGTGCCGATGTCGCGCTCGTCGTGGCCACCGCGCTTTCCGACGATTCGACGATCCGGCGGACCATCGAATTCAACAACGGAGACGTCCCGGTCGCCGAGGCATTGGCGGGCTGACTAAACTCCTTCTCGCAACTGGTTTGCGTGCGCCGCAAGGCGCGGGCATCGAGCGAAGCAACGTTAGCAACGCTTCGTGAGAGGGAACCCGGTGAGAATCCGGGACTGTCCCGCAACGGTATGCAGGAACGACCGCCGTCACCTATGCACTGGTCTCACGACTGGGAAGCGACGGCCACTAGGAGCACCGCCAGGTGCGCGCCTGCGAGTCCGGAGACCTGCCAGCTGTGTCGGGCGCGCCGCGTCCGGCGGCTCATCGCCTCGTGGAATGGGCGTTAGGCTGCAGCCGTTGGTGGTTAGTGCTTCACGAAAAAGAGGTGCTAATCGCTGTTGGAGTGGCTGTACGTCCGCCGGCGATGACCACCACGCCGATTGAAGGACGAATATCGTGATCTGCCAACCATTCACCGCAACCGTCGTCGGTTCTGCGCGCATCGGCCCGAAACGCGAACTCAAGCGCGCGACCGAGGGCTATTGGAAAGGCCGAACCAGCCGCGCGGAACTCGAAGAAGTCGCCGCCACCCTGCGCCGCGACACCTGGACGGGCCTGGTCGATGCCGGATTGGACTCGGTGCCGGTGAACACCTTCTCCTACTACGACCAGATGCTGGACACCGCGGTCATGCTGGGCGCGTTGCCGGCCCGGGCCGCACAGGTTCCCGACGACCTGGACCGCTACTTCGCCGCCGCGCGGGGCAACGCCGACGTCGCGCCGTTGGAGATGACCAAGTGGTTCGACACCAACTACCACTACATCGTTCCCGAGATCGAACCCGCGACGAAGTTCAAGCTCAACCCGGACAAGGTGCTCTCCGAGCTGAAAGAGGCTCTCGAGCAAGGGATTCCGGCCCGCCCGGTCGTCATCGGTCCGATCACGTTTCTGTTGCTGAGCAAGGGCGTCAACGGTGGCGGCGCGCCGATCGAGCGCCTGCAGGAGCTGGTGGGAATCTACTCCGAGCTGCTGAGCCTGCTCGCCGACCCGTCTGTTGGAGGCGCGCAGTGGGTACAGATCGATGAGCCGGCGCTGGTCACCGACATCTGCGCCGACGCCCCCGCGCTGGCCGAAGCCGTCTACAACGCCCTGGGCAAGGTGAGCAACCGGCCCGCCATCTACGTCGCCACCTACTTCGGTGACCCCGGCGCTTCACTGGGCGCGCTGGCCCGCACGCCCGTCGAGGCGATCGGCGTCGACCTGGTGTACGGCGCCGACACGGCGATCGCGGGGGCGCCCGGCTTAGCCGACAAGACCCTGGTGGCCGGCATCGTCGACGGACGCAACATCTGGCGGACTGACTTGCAGGCGGCGCTGAGCAAGCTGACGAGCCTGCTGGGTTCGGCCGCCCACGTCGCGGTGTCGACCTCGTGCTCCACGCTGCACGTGCCGTACTCGCTGGCGCCGGAGACCGGCCTGGACGACGCGCTGCGCAGCTGGCTGGCGTTCGGTGAGGAGAAGGTGGCCGAGGTGGTGGCGCTGTCCCGTGCGCTGCACGAGGGCCGCGAAGCCGTCGCCGCGCAGATCGAGGCATCCAACGCCGCCGTCGCCTCCCGCAAGCAGGATCCGCGGCTGCACAACGACCGGGTCCGGGCCCGCATCGAAGAGATCGTCGCGACCGGTTCTCACCGCGGCGACGCCGCACAACGTCGGGTCAGCCAGGACGAGCGGCTGCACCTGCCGCCGCTGCCGACCACCACAATCGGGTCGTTTCCGCAGACCGTCGAGATCCGCAAGGCGCGCGCCGCACTCGTCGCCGGTGAGATCGACGAGGCCGAGTACGACCGGCGGATGAAACAGGAGATTTCCGACGTCATCACGCTGCAGGAGCAGCTCGGCCTCGACGTGTTGGTGCACGGTGAGCCCGAGCGCAACGACATGGTGCAGTACTTCGCCGAACAGCTGGACGGCTTCTTCGCCACCAAGAACGGCTGGGTGCAGTCCTACGGCAGCCGCTGCGTGCGGCCCCCGGTGCTCTACGGCGACGTCGTCCGCCGGCAGCCGATGACGGTGGAGTGGGCGAAATACGCGCAGTCCCTGACCGACAAGCCGGTCAAGGGCATGCTGACCGGCCCGGTGACGATCCTGGCGTGGTCGTTCGTCCGCGACGACCAGCCGCTGGCCGACACCGCCAATCAGGTGGCACTGGCGATCCGCGACGAGACGGTGGATCTGGAGTCCGCCGGCATCGCGGTCATCCAGGTCGACGAGCCCGCGCTGCGTGAGCTGCTGCCGCTGCGCCGGGCCGATCAGGAGGACTACTTGCGTTGGGCCGTCGGCTCTTTCCGGTTGGCAACCTCCGGCGTCGCCGACTCGACCCAGATCCACACCCACCTGTGCTACTCGGAGTTCGGCGAGGTGATCGGCGCGATCGCCGACCTGGATGCCGATGTCACGTCCATCGAGGCAGCGCGCTCGCATATGGAGGTACTCGACGATCTCAACGCGGTCGGCTTCGCCAACAGCGTGGGCCCCGGCGTCTACGACATCCACTCGCCGCGGGTGCCGAGCTCCGGCGAAATGGCTGAGTCGCTGCGGGCCGCGCTGCAGGCTCTGCCCGCGCAGCGGCTGTGGGTCAACCCCGACTGCGGCCTCAAGACGCGCAACACCGACGAGGTCACCGCGTCGCTGCGCAACATGGTTGCCGCCGCGCGGGAGGTGCGTGCAGGAGTCTAATTTGCGCCGATAGCGCCGAGCGTCACGCCAGCGTGGCGCTCGGGCTTCGGCGTCACTCTGGCGTGACGCTCGGCGGGGCCTCCGGCTCGAGCTCCCCGCGCTCCTCGGCCTGGGGCTGCGGCTCGACCGGCTCTTCGGACAGCACCTGGACCGGCACCTGGTCGTCCCAGGGCTGCCGGGTGACCATGTCCGCGACTTTGACTATGCCGCGCTCGAATTCGCCCGTCGCGGCGTCCACCAGCCGGTAGGCCTGCGTCTGCTTATGGATCGGCTGGGCGTCGAGTAGCACGACGCGCACCTCACCGGGCAGGAATCCGCAGCGCTGCTGCATCGCGGCGATCAGCTGTTCGTTGTGCATATGGCCGTCGCCGAAATTCCATCCGACGGCGGTGCTGCAGATCCGCTCCCCGTCGGTGATCACGTAGTCGTCTTCGTTCTGACCGGCCATCGCCCGGTGCGCCAGGGTGAACAATGCCCGGCCGTGAGTGTTCATGGCGCGGAACGCATATCCGAGATACATCGGGATCTGCGCACGTTCCTTGCCGTACACCTTCTCGAGCTGGGCTGCGGGCATGCTGGCGATCGAGACGATGTTGTGGTTGATCTTTTTGTCCGCCGATGCCTTGATGCACCACAGCGTGGTGTCCCAGTTGCCGGCGTAATAGCGCATGCCGGGCAGGAACGAGATCTTGCGCGGAAATAGGTTGCCCGCGATCACGATCGAGGCGATGAACGCGATGAAAACCCCAACCAGGACAGGGTTTTTCAGGTCGGTCAGTCCGGTGTGAGTGTGGCCGACGAACAGCGCGAAGACGCCGAAGATCATGAACACGTTCCACTCCAGCGGCACGCCCATCGGGATCGCCGACAAGATGCCGAAGTGGAAGATCACCATGATCGCCGCGGGGACCGCGGTCCACCAGCCGCCGTGCCCGACGAATAACGCGATGGGCACGCACATCTCGACGAAGGTGCTCACGTGGGCGAAAACGCGCGACAACCGTCCGGGCCGCAGATCGTCGGGGAACTTCTCGAAGAACATCCGTTTGATGAATCTGGGCCGGAACACCGGGTTGTTGGACATCATCGTCGACATCACGAACGGAAAGTGCTTGTTCAGCTTGGATGTGGCGGCGCCGATCCAGATCACCATGAACACCAGCTTGGCGGCGATGATCATGTCGACACCGCCGAACAGGAACGTCACCGACAGCGTCGCGTATACCTCACCGCGGGCGGCCAGGAAGATCACCTTGTCGCGCAGTCCCAGGATCCCGAGAAGCACCAGGATCAGCACGATCCGCCACGGGCGAATCACCCCGATCTGGGTGCCCAACTCCGGAATCGGGCCGGTGCCGTCGGCGAACAACGTCAGGAAAGTCACCAGCAAGAACAGGCCGTACAGCGCGTTGTCGACCAGCGTGCGGGCGGTGCCCTTGGTCCCGGGGATGCGCTGGGGCCATGGGGGCAGCCGGATGGTGTCGGGCCGCAGCCAATACAGGATCGACCCCAGGGGCGGGTTGAACCGGTTGTTCAGCGGCCCGAAGCCGCAGCCCAGCCCGATCACCTCGAACAGCATCGTGTACAGCACGACCTTCTCGAACACGATCGGCTCGGCGTACCACGACATGACGTCGGTGAACGCCAACCCGCGAGTGGTCGGCACCGCCAACAACCAAGCGAACAGGATGTAAAGCAAGATCTTGCCGACGTAGAACAGATGCAGAACGACCGGCGTTCCGAAACCGACCTCGGCCCAATGTCGGGCCATCGGGCGGATCTTTTCGCTGCGGGACAGCTTGCTCCACTCGTCGATGTCGACCTGCGGCAGTTCGGGTTGGAGAAATCCCATGGTTGTCCACCCTAGAACCTGTTCTAGCCGACCGTGTTGCGGATCGCGGATGACATCCTTTGCCCGCGGGTTTTCCGGCGGTTAGCGTGATGGCTTGGCACCTGCTTAGGAGATGTCCATCATGAGCAGACTTCGGTCACTGATATCGGCCGCGGCGCTGGCGAGCGTGCTGGCCGCCGCGCTCGGCGTCGGCATCGCTTACGGTCAGGCCCCCGCACCCGGTGATTCGTGCACGGTGTTGCACTCCACCACGCAGGACGCCAACGGCCGGACGATGTGGTGCAACCCGACCATGACCGGCGACCACAGCCTGGTCTGGCAGTATGGCGGGCCGACGGACTAGGCGCTCACCGTTGCGCCAGTGTCCGCTGCTCGCGTCCCGAGTACGCGCTCAAAGGGCGGATCAGCGAGTTCGACGCGGCCTGCTCCATGATGTGAGCGGTCCACCCGGTGATCCTGCTCATCACGAAGATCGGCGTGAAGCACGCGATGTCGAATCCCATCAGGTAGTACGCCGGGCCGGTCGGGAAGTCGAGATTGGGCAAGATGGCGGTGGCGTCGAACATCTCGGCTTCCAGGATGTCGTATATGTCCAGCCAGCGCTGTCCACCAGAGTGCGGGCGCGTCGCCGCGACGCGGTGCAACGCCTCCTTCATCGTCGGCACCCGGGAGTCACCGTTCTTGTAGACCCGGTGCCCGAATCCCATGACCTTCTCCTTGCGGGCCAGCTTGCCGCGCAACCACTCTCGCGCATTGCCCGGCTCGCCGATCTCGATCATGTCGCGCATCACCGCCTCGTTGGCCCCACCGTGCAGCGCACCCTTGAGCGCACCGATGGCCCCGGTGACCGCGCTGTAGATGTCCGACTGCGTCGACGTCACCACCCGCGCGGCAAACGTCGAGGCGTTGAAACCGTGTTCGGCGTAGAGGATCATCGACTGCTCGAAGGCCTGCACGACCGCGGGCTCGGGCACCTCGCCGAAGCACATCTGCAGGAAGTTCTCGGCGTAGCCCAGCGCGCTGTGCGGCGGGATCGGCGCCAACCCGCGCCGGCGCCGCATGTCCACCGCGACGATGGTCGGCAACACCGCGAGCATGCGCAGCGCCTTGGCCCGGTTCGCCGAGTCGTCGTCCTCCTCGGGGTCCTCGGCACCCAAAAAGCTGATGGCGGTGCGTACCACGTCCATCGGATGGCAATTGTCGGGCAGCTTGGTCAGCAGCGACAGCATCGAGCGGTCGAGCCGGCGGCTGGCGCGCTCGCGCTGGCTGAACAGCGCCAGCTCCGCGTGGGTGGGCAGCTCGCCGCGCCAGAGCAGGAATGCGACTTGCTCGAAACTGCAGTGGGCGGCCAAATCCTGGACCGGATATCCGCGATAGGTCAGCGAATTGGTCTCCGACACCACTTTCGAGATGGCGGTGGTGTCCACCACCACGCCGGCGAGGCCCTTCTTGATGTCAGCGGTCGGCGCGGTCATGGCTGCTTCCCTTCAAGACTGAAATTGTAAGTGTCGGTGTCGAATTCGTTGTAGTCCTCATAGCGCAGCAGCGAGTACAGCCGGCTGCGGTGTTGCATGCGATCCAGCAGATCGAATTGCGTTCCCGAAGAACTGATTTCACGCAGGCCCACTTCGACGGCGAACATCGCCAGCCGCAATGTGGTGACCGGGTAGATGACGACGTTGTAGCCGAGGTCGGCCAGTTGGCGCGCGCTCAGCAGCGGCGACTTGCGGAATTCGGTCATGTTGGCCAGCAACGGAACATCGACCGCGGCGCGGAACGCCTCGAACTGCGACACCTCGGTCAGCGCTTCGGTGAAGATCATGTCCGCGCCGGCGTCGGCGTAAGCACGAGCACGGTCGATCGCGGCGCGCAGACCCTCAATGCCGGCGGCATCGGTGCGAGCGCAGATGACGAAGTTGGGGTCGCACCGCGCGGATACCGCTGCGCGCAAGCGCTTTACCATGTCCGCGGGCGAGACGACGGCCTTGCCGTCCAGATGGCCGCAACGCTTCGGGTTGACCTGATCCTCGAGGTGACATCCGGCCAGTCCGGCGTCTTCCAGGACTGTCACCGTGCGCGCGGCGTTCAGCGGAGCGCCGAATCCGGTGTCCGCGTCGATCAGCGTCGGCAGGTTGACGGCGGCGGCGATCTGTGCGCCCCGGCCCGCGACTTCGGTCAGCGTCGTCAGGCCGATGTCCGGCAACCCGAGATCGGCCGCCAGCGCGGCACCGGAGGCGTACACACCTTCGAAGCCCGCCTCGGCGACCGCCTTGGCCACCAGCGGCGAGAAGGCGCCCGGAAGTCGCTGCAGCCGGCCACTTTCCAGGCCCGCGCGCAATGCGACGCGTTTGTCGACGGCACTGGACGGCGAGCCGGCCACCCTCATCGGAAGATCCCCGACGCAATCACCGGCGCCTTGTCCAGCACCCGCGGGTCCACTACCACATTCAGCGCCCCCAGCGCGCCGCCCTTAAGATCGGCCAGCGAGTCGACGGCGGACAAGAACCGTTGCTGCTCAGCGGGTTCCACGACGTCGTCGGCGAGCTCGGTGAACTTGCGGACATACTGCTCGCGCGCGAACGGCCGGGCGCCCAGCGGATGGGCATCGGCCACCGCCAATTCATCGCAGATCACCTCCCCGCTCTTCAGCGTCACCTCCGCGCGAGCCCCAAAAGCCTTCTCGGCCGGGTCGTTCGAGTGGTAGCGACGTGTCCACTGCGGATCCTCGACGGTGGAAATCTTGTGCCACAGTTCGACGGTGTCGGGCCGGTGGGCCCGCTCCGGAGCATACGAGCGCTCGTGGTGCCAACTGCCGTCCTGCAGCGCGACCGCGAAGATGTAGGGCAGCGAATGATCCAGTGTCTCCCGGGAGGCGTCCGGATCGAACTTCTGCGGGTCACCCGAGCCGGTACCGATCACATAGTGGGTGTGGTGGCTGGTGTGCAGCACGATCGTCGCGACCTGCTCGAGATCGCCGACTCGGTCACGCAGCCGGCGCGCCAGGTCGATCGGCGCCTGGCTCTGGTACTCCGCGGAGTGCTCCTTGGTGTAGCTGTCCAGAATCGCGCGCTTGGCTTCACCCGGTGCCGGCAGCGGCACCTGGTAGGTGTGGCCGGGACCGCCCAGCAGCCAGGCGATCACGCCGTCCTCGCCTTCCCAGATGGGCGCCGGGGCGCCCTCCCCACGCATCGCGCGGTCGACGGCCTCGATGGCGACCTTTCCGGCGAACGCCGGCGCGAACGCTTTCCAACTGGAGATCAGGCCCTTGCGCGATTGACGGGTGGCCGTGCTCAGGTGCAGCGCTTGCCCGACCGCCTGATAGATGGTCTCGGTGTCCAGCCGCAGCATCGTCCCGATCCCCGCGGCCACCGCCGGACCCAGATGCGCGACGTGGTCGATCTTGTGCTCGTGCAAGCAGATTCCCTTGACCAGGTCGATCTGGATCTCGTAGGCGGTGGCCACACCGCGGATCAGGTCGGCACCCCGCACATCGAGCTGCTGAGCCACGGCAACGAGCGGCGCAATGTTGTCGCCGGGATGGGAGTAGTCCGCGGCCAAGAACGTGTCGTGGAAGTCCAGCTCGCGCACCGCGACGGCGTTGGCCCAGGCCGCCCACTCGGTGGAATAGGCGCCCGGTACGCCGAAGACCCGCGCCCCACGCTGCACCGGATGCGCCAGCGCCTGGGCCCGCGCGGTGGTCACCGGCCGGCGGATCACCGAGGCGGCGCTGACGCCGGCGTTGTCGATGATGCGGTTGATGATCATCTCCGCGGTCTCCGCGGGCACCGCGACCGGGTCCGCCGCGACCTCGGCAATCTTGAAAGCCAGGTGCTCGCGGCGGGGGAAGTCGTCGGCGCTACGCCGGGTTCGCACGTCGTGGATGCGCATAAATCGCACAGTACGCAGCCGAAGAAACGCGGTAAATCCCCTAAAAGAGCGTAATTTTGCGTCCCGGCCCAGGCGATTTTGCGAATTCTGCGAAAGGCGGTGCGCGTACCCTGTTGTAGGTGGCGAAGACGTTCGCGGGTGCGCGGCTACGCCGGTTGCGCGAGGAGCAGGGACTGACTCAGGTCGCGCTGGCGCGTGCCCTCGGATTGTCGACCAGTTACGTCAACCAGCTGGAAAACGACCAGCGCCCGATCACGGTCTCGGTGCTGCTGACGCTTACCGAGCGATTCGACTTGCCGAATCAGTACTTCGCGCCCGAGTCCGATGCCCGGCTGGTCGCGGACCTGCGCGAGATCTTCGCCGAGGGGCCCGCGACGTCCGGCCAAATCGAGGAGCTCGTCGCCCGCATGCCGGAGGTCGGCCAGGCGCTGGTCAATCTGCAGCGACGTCTGCACGACGCGACAACCGACCTGGAGGCGCTGCACAGCCGGGCCAGCGCCGAGACATCCGCGGTACCCTCGCAGCCGATGCCCTTCGAAGAAGTCCGGGACTTCTTCTACGACCGCAAGAACTACATCGGGGATCTCGACGTCGCGGCCGAGCGCCTGTTCAACCAAAACCTTTTGCAGACAGGCGGACTCGACGGCCAGCTGGCGGAGTTCGTTCGCGACCAGCTCGGCGTGACCGTGGTCATCGACGATGGTCAGGTCTTGACGCCCAACTCGAAACGCCTGTTCCGCCCCGAGTCGAAGACCTTGTATCTGGCCCGGTGGCTGCATCCGGGCCAACGCGCCTTCCAGTTGGCAACCCAGATTGCATTGCTCACCCAGTCCGAGCTGATCACACAGCTCATCGACACCGACGACCAGCTCAGCGACGATGCGCGGGGGGTGGCGCGCATCGGGCTGGCCAACTACTTCGCCGGCGCATTGTTGTTGCCGTACCAGCGATTCCTCGCGGCCGCCGAGGCCATGCGTTACGACATCGACCAGCTGGCAAGACGTTTCGAGGTGGGGTTCGAAACCGTCTGTCACCGGCTGTCCACGCTGCAACGTCCGAGCGCCCGGGGTGTCCCGTTCATCTTCGTCCGGACCGACAGTGCGGGAAACATCTCAAAACGTCAGTCCGCCACCGCTTTTCACTTCTCACGCGTGGGCGGCAACTGCCCGCTGTGGGTGGTTCACCACGCCTTTTCGCGTCCCGGCCAGTTCATGACTCAGATCGCACAAATGCCCGATGGGCGCACCTATTTCTGGCTCGCCAGGACCACGTCGACGGAACCCAGCCGCTATCTCGGCCCGGACAAGACTTTCGCGATCGGGCTCGGTTGCGATGTGGCGCACGCCGAGAAACTGATCTACTCCGTCGGTATCGATCTCACCGGCGCCGGGGCGATCGTGCCGATCGGCGCGGGCTGCAAGATCTGTGACCGGCCCGCCTGCCCGCAACGGGCGTTCCCCTACCTCGGGCACCCGGTACATGTCGACCCGCACTCCAGCACCGATCTGCCCTATCCGCCGATAATCCCGACGCCGTGAACATGAATTCCGCGCGAACCGGCCGCTGACGTGATCCGGCCGGTGTAGTTTGCTGCTCAGCGGGGGCTCGGCAACCGAGGAGCGGTCATGGCGGACGTCGATTATTGCGTGGTCGGGGCCGGTTTCGCGGGTTTGACCGCAGCGCTGCGGCTCAAGCAGGCCGGACACTCGGTGGCCTTGCTGGAAGCCCGCGACCGCGTCGGCGGCCGCACCTTCACGGTCACCCGCGACGACGGCGTGTGGGTCGACCGCGGCGGGGCGTGGATCGGACCCGGCCACGACCGCATCTACGCGTTGATGGACGAATTCGGGGTGCCGGAATACAAGCAGCACAACGACGGCGACGCGATCATGATCGTGGACGGAAAGAAGCATCGCTACGGCGGCACCATCCCGTGGACCATGAGCCCCTGGGCGATCGCCAACCTTGGCATCGGCCTGGCCTCCATCGATGAGATGTGCAAACAGATTCCGCGTGAAGCCCCATGGGAAGCCAAGAAAGCCCAGGAGTGGGACCGCATCAGCGTCGGCGAATGGATCCATAAGCACACCGCGTCCAAGCAGGCCCAGGAGATGCTGGACATGGCGCTGGGCGGCACCTACACCTCGGCGGGCTCGGAGACGTCGCTGTTGTGGTTGCTGACGCAGATGGGATCCTCCGGCGGCGGCGCCACTTTCGTCATATCCGGGAAGGGCGGCGCCCAGGATGCCCGCCCGGTCGGCGGAATGGGCGCCATCTACCGGCCCATGGTGGCCGAATTGGGTGACGCGCTGCGCCTTTCGCAGCCGGTCCGGCAGATCGCGCAAGACGCCGACGGCGTGACGATCACCGCGACCGATATGACGGTGCGGGCGCGCCGCGTGATTGTCGCGATCCCCCTGGCGATCGCCAACTCGATCGATTACGAGCCCCAGCTTCCGGTGGATCGCGCATTCCTGCACCAGCGCATGCCCAGCGGCGCGGTGATCAAGACATCGATCTTCTACGACGAGCCGTTCTGGCGCACCGAGGGATTGTCGGGTCAGTCGTCGTCCCCGGGATCGCCGGCGACCCTGACGATCGACGCCTGCACCGACACCGCGGACCCGGGCATCATGTGCATCATCACCGAGGGACCCGCGGCACGAAAGCTGACCGCCCTCGACGAGGCCGAACAGAAAGAGATCCTGATCGGCGAACTCGTCGATCGGTTCGGCAGCAAGGCCAAGGAGCACCGGGAATTTCACTTACAGAACTGGAGCCTCGAGCGCTATTCCGGCGGCGGGATGATCAGCCACGCCCCCACCGGCGTGCTGACCGAATTCGGCTACACCCTGCGCGAGTCCTGCGGCCGGATCCACTGGGCCGGGACCGAGAGCTCGGCGGTCATGTGCGGCTGGATCGACGGCGCGATCCGGTCCGGTGAACGCGCCGCGGCCGAAGTGGCGGCCGCCGAAACCGCCGCGGTCGCCTAGCGCACCGGGCCGACCTGGCCATCCCGGACGTGCACGCCCGCAACGGCAGTGCCAGAATTAGCCGATTGTTAGCATCACGGGGGCTTGACCAGGAGAGTTGACGGGATGGGTGTTAACGTCCCAGGCCCTTTCGGTCGTCGATCCGCTCGGCGATATCGGCTGCGGCTACCTGCCAGCGCCGGCAGCGGCTTCTACGCCCGAGAACAAGTTCGGCTGCTGCGAATCTTCTTGGGCGGCACGACTTTTCTTTACGCCTATGGCGTGGCGTTCACCCTCTTTCCCATCCGCAAGGGCCTGACCTACGCGAACCCGACCGGGGGCATCATCGCGATCGTCCTCGGCGTCGCCGCATTGATCTGGTTGGGCGTGCGTCCCGACCGAGCCGCGCCGGCCACCGCCGTTGCGATCGCGGCCACCCCGATCGTGATGGCCTTCCACGTCGCGATCATCGCCGAGTTCGTCTGCCTGATCGCGCCGATCTTCCTGGCGATGTACCTGCGCGCCTTCCACTCGCCGCGCCGCGGGGCCATGCTGGTCGCCCTGCTGACCGGGGCGTGCGTCCTGGCTCTCGCGGTCGCGCCGGCCCGCAAGCTGGTGATCGACTACTTCGTCTTCGTGATCGCGATCGTCGGTGCCGCCGAGTCGTTCGGGTTGCTGATGCGAGCCCTGGTCGCCGCGGCGTGCACCGATCCCCTGACCCGTCTGCTCAACCGGGCGGGCTGGGAGATCGCCACCGCCGACCTGCTGGACCGGTCCCGTTCGGCAGCCATCACCGTCACCGTCATCGTGCTCGATATCGACAACTTCAAGACGATCAATGACACCCACGGGCACCTGGCCGGCGACGAGCATCTGGTCAGCCGCGCGCAGTGCTGGCGAAAACTGGCGCCCGGCAATGCCGTTCTGGCCAGGCTCGGCGGCGACGAATTCGCGGTGTGTATCGCCGACGACGTCAACCTGGCGCGGGGCAATTCCGATCGATTTCTCGCCGACGTCCGCCTGCACACCCCGGGCACCAGCATCGGCACCGCATCGCACAGTGGTGTGGGCGCCGACATCACCGCGCTCTACGCAGCCGCCGACGCCGCGCTCTACGACGCCAAGCGCAAGAAGCTTCCGGGCGCGCTCGGGATCTAACCGGCTTGCTTGGCCGGCGGACGGTAGAAGATCAGCAACAGGCCGAGGCCGCCCGCCAGCCCGAGCCCGACCGAGATCAGCAGGCCGTTCCAGCCGATCAGCGGGTTGTTGATCCCGAAGATCACCCAATCCAGGCTGAGCCGGCCGGGGCCCAGCGTGGCCACTCCGACCGCGCTGAGCGCCAGGACCAGGTTGTACTCCCAGCCCTCCTTGACGATGAAGAACCCATTGTGGCGATGGACGGTCCAGGCCGCCACCAGCATCAGTGCGACGAAGCCGGCCGCCGGGATCGGCGTCAGCAGCCCGGCCGCCAGCCCCAGTCCGGCGGCGATTTCGGTGGTGGCGGCCACTGTGGCGTGGAATTTGCCCGGCTTCATGCCGATGCTCTCGAACCAGCGCGCGGTGCCCGGGATGCGGCCGCCGCCGAAGAACTTGTTGTAGCCATGCGCGGCCAATGTCACGCCCAGGACCAGCCGCAGGATCAGTAATCCGACGTCGTAGGGAGTCATACGTGCAAACCTAGATCATCGGCCGGATCGGATAACAGCAGCGGTGAGCGGCTGTGGCGGTCGATCCGTGTGGGAACATAGCGGGCGTTCGGAGCGTATGCCGAAACCAGCCGAGCCAGGAGGGGGTGCACCACGGCGCGTATCGCACGAGGCAACAGCACTCCCGAACGCATCGGGCATGCGGCCACCTCCACCGACCACACCGTGGTGTTGCTGAACGGCGACGCGGACCATCCGCGCAAGATCCTGGGCAACAAGGGCCACGGCATCGAGGTCATGCGCCGGCACGGCCTGCCGGTGCCTCCCGCGTTCTGCATCACCACCGAGGTGGGCCTGCGGTATCTGGCCGAGCCCGCGACGACGCTGGACGCGATCTGGGACGACGTGCTGCGCCGGATGAAGTGGCTGGAGACCGAAACCTCCCGGACGTTCGGCCGGGGCCCGCGGCCGCTGCTGGTCAGTGTTCGCTCGGGCGCCACCCTGTCGATGCCCGGCATGATGGACACGATCCTCAACGTCGGCCTCAACGACGAAGTGGTGCGGGCGCTGACGGCATCGGGGACCGAGAAGTTCGCCCACGACACCCGGCTGCGATTCACCGACATGTATCAGCGCATCGTCGGCGGAGCCGTTCCGACCGACCCGTACGCGCAGCTGCGTGCCGGCATCGAGGCGGTGTTCGCGTCGTGGAATTCGCCGCGCGCGGTTGCCTACCGCGACCACTACGGCCTCGACGATCACGGTGGCACCGCGGTGGTGGTGCAGGCCATGGTGTTCGGCAACCTCGGCGGCAATTCCGGTGCCGGAGCATGCTTCTCACGCAACCCGATCACCGGCGCCAACGAACCGTTCGGCGAGTGGCTGCCCGGCGGCCAGGGCGACGACGTTGTCTCGGGGCTGGTCGACGTCGAACCGATCACCGCGCTGCGCGACGAGCAGCCGGCGGTGTACAAGCAGTTGATGGACGTCGCCCGCACCCTGGAGCGGCTCGGGTCCGACGTGCAGGAGATCGAGTTCACCGTCGAAGAGGGCGAACTCTGGCTGCTGCAGACCCGGGCGGCCGAGCGCTCCGCGCAGGCCGCGGTGCGACTGGCGCTGCAGCTGCATCACGAGGGGCTCATCGACGCCACCGAGACATTGCGCCGGGTGACCCCGGCCCACGTCGAGGCCCTGCTGCTGCCCGCGTTGCAACCAGAAATACGTTTGGCCGCACCACTTTTGGCCAAAGGCCTGCCCGCGTGCCCGGGCGTGGTGTCGGGCAAGGCCTACACCCGGGTCGACGAGGCGCTGGAAGCCGCCGACCGGGGCGAACAGGTGATCCTGGTGCGCGACCACACCCGTCCCGAAGACGTGATGGGCATGCTGGCCGCCCACGGCATCGTCACCGAGATCGGCGGGGCCGCCAGCCATGCGGCGGTGGTCAGCCGCGAACTCGGCCGGGTGGCGGTGGTGGGCTGCGGCAACGGCGTAGCGGCGAAGCTGGCCGGCAAGCAGATCACCGTCGACGGCTACGAAGGCGAAGTGCGCGAAGGCGATCTGGCCCCGGCCTCGTGGTCGGAGAACGATACGCCCGAACTGCGCGAACTCACCGACCTGGCGCGACGGATCAGCCCGCTGCGCGCGCACGCCGGCGGCGACCATCCCAGGCTGGCTGACACCTCCGACGCCGCGGTGCGTGCCGCCCTGGACAGCGGCCAGACCGACGTGCTTTCAGACTCCCCGCTGATCGTCATGCTGGCCGCGCTGCGATTGTCGAGCCAGGCCACCGGATGACCGAATTGGCTGTGCTGCAAGCGGTCCGACTCAAGGGCCGGGTCAGCCCGGCCGACCTGAGTGCCACGCTGAACCAAGACGTCGACGATGCCGTCGAACAGCTGACCGCCTCGGGTTTCCTGGTCGGTGATGCGATGTTGCGAATCAGCGCGAGCGGCCGCGACCGGCTGGACACGCTGCTCGCGCAGGAGCGCGCAGGCATCGACGAGGCGGCGGTGACCGCCGCCTATGACGACTTCCGAAGCGTGAACGCCGATTTCAAAGCCCTCGTCACCGACTGGCAGCTCAAGGGCGGCCCCGCCGGAAAACCGAACGCGCACGACGACGCCGAGTACGACGCGGCGGTGTTGGCCCGCTTGGACGGCATACACGCCCGGGTGCTGGTGATCATCGAAGCGGTCGCGGCCCAGGTGCCCCGATTGACTGCCTATTCGGTGAAACTGGTTGCGGCACTGGACAAAGTCAAGGCGGGCGACAACACCTGGCTGACCCGGCCGCTGATCGACTCCTACCACACCGTGTGGTTCGAATGGCACGAGGAGCTGATCGGCGCGGCCGGGCTGACCCGCGACCAAGCAGCGAAATCCGGTGACGCGCAGTAACCTCTACAGCGCGGCGTCCAGCAACTCCAGATAGGCCTCGACGTCGGCATCTCCGAATCGAAAGACCGACTCCGCCGCGTGGACGCTGATCGCGACGGTCTCGCCGATGCCGTGCACTCCGTGCGTCAGACCCATCGACGGCGACAGTCCCGGATAGCCGGCCGTCAGCACCACCCGCGCATCCCCGAACCGCAGATCGGCGGGCCCGCGGTTGACACTGGACACCACGGTGTTGCCCAGCACCTGCGCGGATCGGGCATCGGCATCGAATCGTGAGATGCCCCAACGCAGTAGCGGAGCGGGTGCCGTCGCGAACGCCCGGTCGCCCGCCCGTGTCGCCGGATGTTCGAATCGGCGCCGGCCGTTGGCCAGATCGGTGGCGATCCGATCGCACCGTGCATCCAGCTCCAGCTGCGGATAGAGCCCGACAAGGACGTTGCCGAAATGGTTATTCGCCTGTGGTACACCGGATTTGGCCATCGGAACCTCCGCGCCCAACGTATCGGTCGCCTCGGGAAGCAACCGCGACAGGGCGGTCGACACCGCGGCGAGCACCGCGACGGTGACGCTGGGCCCGCGCAGCTGCGAGCGATGGCGCACCAGTGTGCGCATCGAACGGACGCCGTCGGGGCGGGCATTGGTGGCAAGCGCCGGGCGAGTCCCCGCCCCCGGTGCCAGCAGACCCGCCCGCGTATCGCGGACCAGCCCGCGGTGGCTCCACGCCGCCTGGGCGGCTCGCCACGCGAAAATCCCCGGCGACGGCCGTCGCACCCCAAGCACCGGCACCGCCCGGCCGAACAGCCAGGCGGCTAGCGCCGCTCCGCGAACGCCGTCGGCCAGCGCATGCGGTATCTGCAGGACCGCCACCGTGCCCGGGCCTTCGACACCGGCAACGCCGAGCACCGGCGTGAACACGTGGACCCGCCAGGGCATCCGGCGCAGGTCCAGCTGGCTGTCGGCGAAACCGGCCACCGCCGACAGGCAAGCCTGCCAACTGTGATCCGCGAGGTCGTGGTGCACCACCTGCTCGGGCGTCACCGCGGTGGGAACCCATCGTGGATAGGTCAGCGAGCACCCATCCTCGACCCGCAACATCAGCTCGGGGCACGCCCGAGCCCGGCGCCGAACCTCTTCGAGAGCACCGCCCAGGTCGGCGGGTGCGCCGTCGAATGCATAGAGCAGGAACTCGTCGCTGGGGACTTTGGCCGACATCCAGTAGAACTGCGCATCAACGGCCGCCATTCGGCGCGCAGCCACGGCGTCAGCCGGGTGAGCCGATGAACGCCAGCACCCGCTCGGCGATTTTCTCGGGCTGTTCAAGCTGCAGAAAATGCCCGGCATGGTCGATGATCGCGACATCGCTGCCGGCGGGCAGCACCTTTGCGGTCCAGTGCGCGAACGCCGGAGTCATACAACCGTCGTCGCGGCCATGCAGGTACAGCGACGGCAGGATCGGCGCCTCGGTCCACAGCTGGTTCAGTTCGGCGTACCGCTGCGGCGGCCGGGTGTTGCGCAGCGTGGCGCGGTAGGTCCCCAGCGCTGCCCGCCAGCTTTCCGGTGTTCCGATCGCGGCATCGACGTGACGCAGGTCCTCCTCGGCACCGCGATAGCCCGGCGACCACCGCCGCCACAACCGCGGCAGCACCCACGACGCGGAACGCTCAGGCAGCAAAGGCAATTGGAAGTAGAACATGTACCAGCTACGGATCAGCTGCCCCGGCAGCAGGCGCGCCAGCCGGGCGCGCTCGCTGACCTGGCCGCGGAAGGCGGCCGAGACCGGCACCGACATGATCACGGCCTTGGTGAACGGGCTGTTCGGCATCGCGGCCAGGCCGGTGGCAGCAAGTGCGCCCCAGTCGTGTCCGATCACCACGTCGCGGTCGGTGCCGCCGGCGGCCTCGCGCACCCGCAGCGCATCGTCCATGATCGCGCCCACGTGATAGCTGCCGTCATCCGGAATGGAGGAGGGCGCGTATCCCCGCATGAACGGCGCGACGACCCGCCAACCGGCCGCGGCAAGCAGCGGTGCCATCTTGCGCCAACCGTAGGCCGTGTCGGGGAAGCCGTGCAGACACAAGGCGATCGGAGCGTCGGCTGGGCCCCAGGTGAGCGCCTTGAGGTCCGCGGGCGGCCCCGGCACGTCGATCCACCGCGGCTCGGTCATCTCGGGTACGCCATCTTCACTCCCTGTTCGGCAAAATTCCGACCGGATACCTGACGGGCAATCACCCGCACCGACCAACGTATCGTGCACAAATCAGCGTGCACCAGCCGCTACTGGATATCGTTCAAATCCGCACTGTCACAATATCTTCGGATCAGGCGACAGCGTGGACGCTAACCTGCCGGACTGATCAACCCGTAATGGCCGTCGTAGCGGCGATATAAGACGCAGGCACGGCCTGGCGCCGCGTCGATGAAGAACAAAAACGGCAGGTCCAGCAGTCCGAGGCGCTCGGCTGCTTGCGCTTCGGTAAGACACGGCGGCGGCTGGGAACTGATCGTCACGGGTAGTTCGAACGGGCTCAGTTGGTCCGCCAGTGCAGGTGCCACAAGCGCTAGGCGATAGCCGGTCGTTCCACCGCGATAGAGCACCGCGACGGCACCGGTGCCTTTCTCGGTAAAAAGGTGAAAGTCGTAGTCAAGCAAGTCCATTTCGAGGACCGCCTCGTCGACCGTACAGGGTGCCATCGCGAACGACTTTCGCCGAATGATGCGGATTTCGGCCGCCGGCCGGGGGAAATAGCTCCCCCGATGCGTGGGCTCGGATTCGTGGCGCCACTCGTGCGGATCGCTGGCCAACCCTCGCTGCGCATCCCAGTGTTGGGCGGCACGTTCCAACCGGCGCCGGAGTCTGGCCTCGAGCCGATCTACGGCTTCGTGCGCGGTGACGCCGTGGGCTTGGGCGCGAATGAGCCGGCCGTCGACGTCCAGATTGGCCTGGGCGACGACGGCTCGCTCCACGGCCGGATCGCTATGCTTGGTCAGCCTGACCCGGGCATGCAGCACCGGCCTGGGGATGAGCCGCGCGAGCTTGTCGATCTTGTTGCGCGCATATTCGGCCGCACCAGGAAGCTCGCCGTGCGTTGTCACAACGAAATCCGTTAAGGCTGGGTCTGTCCCGTGACGCATGATCTCCTTGCTACGCCGCCGGTTTCATGCCTTCTAGGGTCAAAGGTCACCGCACGTCGAAACTCACCGGCGGCGGCGCTCAGACGGCTCGGGACACCACCGGGGTCAGCCTGCAGGTTGTACCGCGATGTGCTTCTCGGTAGCCGCAGTCTGTTCGGGCAGGGCCACGTCCACAGTCAAGATGCCCTTGTCGTAGCTGGCCTTGATGTCGTCTTCGTCCGCACCGGCCGGCAGGGTTATCGATCGCATGAAAGAGCCGTAGGAGAACTCCGACCGGCCGTTGGACTGAGTTTTCTCGCTGCGCTGCGCCTTGATTGTCAGCTGCCCATTGCGCACTGTGATGTCGACGTCCTTGGCTGGGTCAATACCGGGTAGTTCGGCACGCAGCAGGTAATGACCATCTTGTGTCTCATCCTCGAGCCGGATCAGGTTGCCACGACGCAAGGCCGACGGCACACCGTTGCGCAGATCCGACCAGAACTCGGACCAGTCCGGCAGCCACGAATGAGGTTGCTCAGGATGTGCAGGCAGATTGGTCATGATTCCTCCTTGGGCTTTGGTCTGCTGTTGAATTTCTTCCACAATCCCTCGTCGACGTGGCGAGCGGTAGGGACGGAAGTCCCATACGTCGGGCAATCTCGTCGGCTGCACAGCGGTCGATCGAATCTATTGAACGACAACGGAATTTGCGGTTAACGAGAGTGCGGCCCGGACGTTTGGTCGGACGCCTCGGCCGCCGCGCGCTCGAGATCGGCGACGATGATCTTGCGCATGCCATACATCGCCTGGGTCGCGGCCGTCGCACGGGCCGGATCGGGATGGCTCACCAGCTGGTAAAGCCGATTCGGGATGACCTGCCAACTCAGGCCGAAGCGGTCCTTGCACCAACCGCACTGCGATTCCTCGCCACCGTCGGTCAACCGTTCCCAGTAGTAGTCGACCTCGTTCTGGTCCTTGCACTCGATCGTGAAGGACACCGCCTCGCTGAACGTGAAGTGCGGTCCGCCGTTGATCCCGATGAAACGGGTGCCGTCCAGCACAAAAGTGCCCGACAGCACCGAGCCGGGCTCACCGGGGCCAGCGTCGGTGCTCCGGTTGAATTCCTCGATTCGAGAGTTCGGGAACACCGAGATGTAGAACGTCGCCGCCTCCTCCATGTTGTGGTCGAACCACAGCGAGGGCGTGATCGATGGCATAGGTGTCTCCTCCTTTGTCGGGCTACCGGCTTCGGTCGCCGCATGGATAGACCCCACCAATCGGCAGAAATCATCGGCGGACTATGTAACGTCAGATCGATGAGCACCGTGAGCAGCAGTCCCCAGACGGTCAAGTTCGCAGGTACGGGCGGTATTGGTCTCGTCGCCGACGAATGGAACCGGGACGTTGCACTCACGGGCCGACCGTCGATCCTGATGCTGCACGGCGGCGGCCAGAACCGGTTCTCATGGAAGAACACCGGCCAGTTTCTGGCCGACGAGGGCTACCACGTCGTCGCGCTGGACAGCCGCGGACACGGCGACAGCGACCGGGCGCCCGGCGCGGACTACGCGATCGAAACCCTGATGGCCGACGTCTTGCACGTCCTCGACGCCATCGGCCGCCCGGTGGTGCTGATCGGCGCCAGCATGGGCGGACTGACCGGCATCCTGGTCGCCGACAGCGCGGGACCGGCGAAGGTGACCGGATTGGTGCTGGTCGACGTGGTGCCGCGGTACGAGAAGACCGGCAGCGCCCGCATCCGGGATTTCATGATGACCAACCTGCACGGTTTCGGCTCCCTCGAGGAGGCGGCCGACGCGGTCTCCGCCTATCTGCCGTACCGGGAAAAGCCGCGCAGTCCCGAAGGGCTGAAGAAGAACCTGCGGCTGCGCGACGGACGCTGGTACTGGCATTGGGATCCGGCGTTCATGACCGCGCCCGGGGACGACCCGGAGCTGCGCACCGAGCACTTCGAGCAGGCCGCGGCCGATCTCACGATTCCGGTCCTGCTGATCCGCGGCAAGCTCTCCGACGTGGTCAGCCCCGAAGGCGTCCAGCATTTCCTGGCGACGGTTCCGCGTGCGGAGTTCGTCGAGTTGTCCGACGCCGGGCACACCGCGGCCGGCGACGACAATGACGCCTTCAGCGACGTCGTGGTGGAGTTCGTCAAGCGGCTGACAGGCTAGACAGGCTAGTCAGCCGCCCGCGCGACCGCCGCGTCAGCCACCCACTCCCGGCTTCTCCGCGTGTCCACCGAACTGCTTGCGCATCGCCGAGAGCGCCTTGTTGGCGAAGTCGTCGAGGCTGCGTGACGCGAAGCGGGATTGCAACGCGGTGGTGAGCACCGGCGCGGGCACGCCCTCGTCGATGGCCGCGATCGCGGTCCAGCGGCCCTCCCCGGAATCGGAGACCCGTCCGGAAAACTCCGACAGCGTGGGCGATTCGTGCAACGCGATCGCAGTCAGATCCAACAGCCAGGAACCGACGACGCTGCCCCGGCGCCACACCTCGGCGATATCGGCGATGTCGAAGTTGTATTGGTAGCACTCGGGATTGGACAGCGGCGCGGTTTCGGCATCGCCCTTTTCGATACGCGTGCCGATATCGGCATTGCGGAGAATGTTGAGCCCCTCGGCGAGCGAAGCCATCATCCCGTACTCGATGCCGTTGTGCACCATCTTCACGAAGTGCCCGGCGCCGGACGGACCACAGTGCAGGTAACCCTTCTCCGGTTGGGCGACCTCGCCGTCGCGGCCCGGCGTGCGTGGCGCCGCGTCGACCCCGGGCGCGATGGTCTTGAACAGCGGCTCGGCGTGCTCGAAGGCGTAGTCGTCACCGCCGATCATCAGGCAGTAACCACGCTCCCGGCCCCAGACTCCACCGCTGGTTCCGCAATCGATGAGGTGAATCCCTTTCTCGGCCAACAGCTTTGAGTGCTTGAGGTCGTCGCGGTAGTAGGAGTTGCCACCGTCGATCACGATATCCCCGGACTCGAGAGTGTCAGCCAGCTCCTCGATCACCGACGTGGTGATGTTGCCCGCGGGCACCATGACCCAGACGACCCGTGGGGCGGTCATCTTCTCGGCCAGCTCCGCGACCGAGAACGCCGCGGTCATCCCCTTCTCGTTGGCCAGCGTCTTGACGACTTCCTTGTCGTGGTCGTAGACGACGCCCTCGTGGCCGCCGTCGACGACACGACGGATGATGTTGGCGCCCATCCGGCCCAGGCCGATCATTCCGAGCTGCATTTCTGGTCTCCTTACTGTCCCGACTGCGTTTTTGGAGGGAACCACGGGTCTTGCCAATGGCGGTGACCGCGGACTAGCGATTGCGCGGCCTCGGGCCCCCAGGACCCGGGCTCGTAGGGGTGAATTTCGCCCGGTTTCTCGAGCAGTGGCTGGACGATGCGCCACGTCTGTTCAATGCTGTCTTCCCGCGCGAAAAGCGTGCGATCCCCGATCAGCGCGGCGTGCAGCAGCAGTTCATAGGGTCCCTCGGCTTCACCGAGGTCGGTGGCGAACAGCGAGTCCAGATGGACGTCGTGCCATTCGTCGTGAACTTGGGCGGACAGCTGCATGCGCATGCCGGGGGCGGGGTCAATGCGCAGCAAGATCTGGTTGGGCTCGGCCGCACGGCGGTGCGGGAGGAAGGCCAATTGCGGGACGCGGCGCAGAAACAGCCGCACCTCGGTGACCTTCTCCGGCAACGACTTACCGGCCCGCAGGAAGATCGGCACTCCAGACCAGCGCCAGTTGTCGATCTCGGTCCGCAGCGCGATGAAGGTCTCGGTCTGCGAATCCTTCGCCACCCCAGGGACATCGGTATAGCCGCGATACTGACCGCGTACGCAACGGTCGGGATCCAGCGCCGGCATCGCGCGGAACACCTCGGACTTCTTGTCGTTGAGGTCGTCAGCGCTGCCGCCGACCGGCGGCTCCATCGCCACCATCGCGAGGACCTGCAGCAGATGGTTCTGCACCACGTCGCGCAGCGTGCCGACCGCGTCGTAGAACCTGCCCCGGTCCTCGACGCCGAAGTTCTCGGCCATCGTGATCTGAATCTCCGAGACGCTGTCGCGGTCCCACAGCGCGGCGAGTGCCTGATTGGCGAACCGCAGGCATTCGAGTTCCACCACGGGCTGCTTGCCCAAGAAGTGGTCCACCCGCAGGATTTGCTCTTCCTCCAGCACCGCGTGCAGCCGCTCGTTGAGTTCGAGCGCCGACTCGAGGTCATGGCCGAACGGCTTTTCCACCGCGACGCGGGCACGCGCGACCAGGCCCTCCCGGGCAAGGTTCTCGACGATCGGCGCGAACAACGCGGGCGGCATCTCGAGGTAGTACAGCGGGCGGTAGTCCGAGCCGATCATCTCGGCGAGCCGGTGGTAGAGATCGCGCTCGGTGACGTCGCCGTGGATGTAGTCCAAGCGATTCGCCAGTCGATCGAACACTTCGTCCTCGATCTTCTCCCCGGCGTCGTTGATCGCCCCGCGCGCTCGCTCGACGAGTTCCTCGACGCTGATGTCGTCGCTCGCCACCCCCAGGATGGGGCAGTCCAGCAGGTTGCGACGCTCGAGGCGATACAGCGCCCGAAACGTCATCTTGCGGGCCAGATCGCCGGTAATTCCAAAGATCACCAGCAGGTTGGACGAATCACCACCGTCGTCGGCCAAGAACGAACCTCCCAAAAGTCACCGGATCGGTTCACTTGAGATTCACTACCCGGGGGTGATCGCACTCAACCCTAGACACTGCTGATAGGGCCGACAACCGGAAGCCATCGCCCGCTTTGCAAGGATGCGAGACGTGGGTGATGCACTGCATATCGCGGTCTACGTCCTGGCCGGAGTTGCCGTGCTCGAAGCCTGCGCACTCGGTGTGATGTGGAGGTTGCTGGTTCGTAGCCGGGAGGAAGCCGAGGAGTTAAGGCAACGCGCCGACGCCCGCAATTGGCTGATATCCGGTGGTCGCGAGGCCGTCAAGACGATGTGGAACACCGCCAATGTGATGCGCACGGAGGGCTTTGGCGCGGCGGTACGCAGCAATATCGAAGATCTCGCCGACTGGGCCGAGGTCGAGCGGCCCGATCTGGCCCGAGTCACTCCCGACGGGCGGGTAGTGATTCTGTTCTCCGACATCGAGGAATCCACCGCCCTCAACGAGCGGATCGGCGACCGCGCCTGGGTCAAGCTGATCAGCTCGCACGACAAGCTCGTCTCCGGGTTGGTGAAACGTCACAGCGGTCACGTGGTCAAGAGCCAAGGCGACGGCTTCATGATCGCCTTCGCCCGTGCCGAGCAGGCGGTGCGTTGTGGCATCGACCTTCAGCACGAGCTGCGCCGGGACGCAAAACGCAAGCGGCACCAGGAGATTCGCGTGCGAATCGGTATTCACATGGGCCGCTCGGTGCGCCGCGGCGACGACCTGTTCGGGCGCAATGTCGCGATGGCCGCGCGGGTCGCGGCGCAAGCCGCCGGTGGCGAGATCCTGGTGAGCCAGTCGGTGCGAGACGCGCTGCGCGACTGTGCGGACATCTGCTTCGACGAAGGCCGCGACGTCGAGCTGAAGGGCTTTTCGGGCAGTTATCGATTGTTCGCCGTGGAGCCCTCGCCCTGACTGTCGGACTCGGCCAGTCGCTGATGCAGCCGAGAGCGGATCTCGTCGGGGGTGTAGGCGCGGCGTTTGCGTTGATCACGCACCACCAGCGCACCCCCGGCAACGACACCGGCGACACCGGCCAAGCCGATCCACTTCCAAATGCTGCGCATACTTGACACGCTATTACCGCCATGGACACCCTTCGCGACAAGGTCGCCGTCGGCACCGGAGCGGCCACGCGGCTGCCACGGCGCGGCAAGCTCGCGCGCGAAGTATTTCCCAAGAACCAGACGAAGCCCCAAGTGATGAGCCGACTTACATGCTGACGCTGCAGCAAGCGCTGAACGAGACCCGAACGGGCGACCTCTGGTTGTTCCGCGGCGGTTCCAGACCCGACCGTGCCATCCAGACCCTGACGAACAGTCCGGTCAACCACGTCGGCATGACCGTGGCCATCGACGACCTGCCGCCGCTGATCTGGCATGCCGAGCTGGGTGACAAGCTCGTCGATCTGTGGACGGCTACCAACCACCGCGGTGTGCAGCTCAACGATCTGCACCAGGCTGTCCTGCAGTGGAGTGAGCGCTACCACCAACGATGCTGGCTGCGCCAGCTGACGCCGCATCCCACCCGCGAACAAGAGGACAAGCTACTGCGCGTGATCGCGCGGATGGACGGCACCGCGTTTCCGACCACCGCGCGGCTGACCGGCCGGTGGTTTCGTGGCCGGCTGCCCACCGCCTACGACTGGATGAGAGGAATCCCCTTCGTAGACCGAAAGGTTCGGGAGTCGACGCAGCGACGTAAGGAACGTCAGCGCATGGGCCTGGAAACGGCGTACTGCGCCGAGACGGTGGCGATCACGTATGAGGAAATGGGATTGCTCAACACCCAGAAGTACTCGAATTACTTTGACCCGGGCTCGTTCTGGAGCGGCGACACACTGCCACTGGCGCCGGGATACGCGCTGGGCGAAGAAATCGAAGTGGCTCTCGGCTAGCCGACCGACATCTCCCCCATCTCCGACCAGCCTGTCGCGTCGATCGTCTGACTGATGATCTTGGGCGTGGACTTCAGGGCCTGCGGCAGCTCTTGCATCGCCTGCTTGAAGTGTTCGCTGTTGACGTGGACGCCGCCGGCGTCAGCGTCGCGGAATGCCTCGACCAAGACGTACTCTGCCGGGTTCTCCAGGCTGCGCGACCACTCAAACCACAGGTTGCCCGCTTCGGCGCGGGTGGCCGCGGTGAAGGAGGCAACCAGGTCCGGCCAGCGATCGGCCCAGTCGGGCTTGGTTTCGAACTTGACGACGATGAAGATCATTGCGGTCCCCGCTTGTGCTCGCAGCTCCCAATGGGTTTACCTGCTCGCCCGTCCTGGCCAAGCAGCGCCAGGATATACGGACCGCCGGGCGTGCGCCGTGACCGCAGTGGCATTTCGGGTCCGCGTAGCTCCTGGTCACCGCAATAGCAAAAGTCCGCCTAGATGTCTTAATCGACTTCTAGGCGGACTTTGCATTGATCTGCGGCATCGCATTTGCGCCGACGCCGCACCAGCTGTGACGTAGCCCACAGCAATGTGGTTTTATCGACTACTTCACTTTTGGCAGCTTATGCCAAGCAAGTAATGCGATCAGCGGTCTCCACGTCGCAGTTCATTCTGCGAAATAGATAACGCATGCACAATCCAATTCTTTATCAACTTGGAATTCCGGGAGCGCCGGGAGGAGGCAATTCCGGAGCCGGCGGAGGCGGCATATCGGGGGCAACGACGCCAACCAGAACGGGCGGCGCGTCGGGCGGCGGGGGCGGCGCGTCCGGCGGCGGAGGCGGCGGACCGGGCAACCCCACCGGAGCGCCGTCACCGTCCGCAGGCATCGGCAGGAACATGTGGTGGGTGAATCCCGGCTGGTAAGCGCCGGCACCACCGATGTGCACCCCACCACGTTCGCCGCTGGACACTGGCGTGCCGTCCGGCAGGGTCACCGCCGTGTGGCCACCGTTCCAGCCGACGACCAACGCGTTAGGCGCCGTTCCATATTGAAAGCCCCGTGCCAATAGCGCGGCTTCTTCATTTCCAGTGTTAAATCGGTTTCCGTAAACCGGCCTGTCGGTTGCGGCATTGACAACCCACGAGACCAGCCCCGAACAATCGGTACCAGCGGGAGAATCTCCACCCACAATATAAGGCGTCCCGGATACCTGATTGATCAGCGACATCAACGATGCAAGAACAATCATGCGGAGGGACACTAGCAACAAGCTAGTTAGCGAGCCAAAATTTGTGGCGCGCGTCACGTGTCAATTAAATAATGGTCTACACCGCACGTACAGCAATTAAGTCACGAGAATGCGTATTTCGCGAAACGGGTTTACTCGGGGTCGCGGCCCTTTTCGCTTTCTACCACCTGGCGGTCGATGTCGGCTTGAGGCGGAAGACCGGAATCCGTCGTCCGAGAGCGGCGGCCTTGACGCGGTAATCGGCGTAGTTGACGCAGACGTGCGCGGCAAGCGCGTACAGGCGCTCGTAGTCGTCGGGATCGGTGACCTCCACCGCCACGAAGTCCTGGTCGCCGAACCGGCATTCGGGATGGGCCTTCAGGTTGTAATACCACGCCGGATTCCGTGGTTCCCCCAGATACGAGGCGACCACGATCGCATCGGACCCGTCGTGAAAGTACGCGAGTTGGTGCTCACGCGGCTGACCCGACTTGGCGCCCGTGCTGATCAACGGCGCTGCGGAGATCCCGCCAAGGATGGCGGGGTAACGGCCACGGGTTGCGCGATACAGCCACGGGTCGATGTGCCAGAACAGATTTCGCGCCATGAAAGCCCCGGCACGCGAGCGGCCGAAACGTTCCAGGGTCCGATACCAGCGGCCGTACTCCACAGTCGGGTCGACATAGCGCAGCGCCATGGGGCGACTCTACTCATCGGCCCGGCAGCGTTCTTCTCGCCTGGCACAACACTGCGGGCACGGTGTTCGCCAGATCCGCCCGGCTCTTGGCGAAGCAACGAATCGCGCGATAGAACGACCAAATTTGGCGAGGCGTAGGGACTTTCGGCAGCCAGGCCAGCTCCCAATGAATACCGTTGATCGGATCGTCGAAGAGCACCGCGTAGTAGCCCGGCCAGTACTGCGGGTATTCCTTGGGTTCGTCGGTGACGTGCAGATCGCGCGTGCGCAAGAAGTCGCGGTGAAAGCGGTCGACCTCTTTCCTGCTGCGGGCCCACAACGCAATGTGATTGATACCGACCGCTTGGTCGCCGTGCGTCAGCTTTGCGCCGGTACGGGCCGGCTGGATACCAATGTAGCTGTGCGGGCTGGCATTACGCGTCATGTAGTAGATCGACTGGTACTCCATGTTCAGCATGTTCAGCGTCGAGAAGCTGCTGTAGCCAAGCCAGCCGAACAATGCGTCGTAGAACGCGATCGAGTCGTCATAGTCCAGTACCGCGAACTCGACGTGACTGACACCTCGCCACCGCATCATGCCCCCCGGCAAGTCGGCTAGACCGGCGTCCATATCCCATTGTTGAAGAAGCCCCACACACCGGTAGTCGGGTTCCACATCAGGTGGGGCTGCGGTGCCCACGCTGGTGGCGGCGGAGCGGGCGGCGCCCACGGCGGCGGGGGTCCCCACGGGCCCCAGCCCGCCGGCGCTGGACCTTGCCAGTCGTGGCACTGATTCCAATCCCAGTGATAGTTGGTGCCCCAGGCCGGATCCCACTGTTGACCAGGGCACCAGTGGTTGGTTGGCATGGGAGCGGGGGCGGCCTGGGCGTTACCGCCCCCCAATCCGAAGGCGGACAAGGTCAAAGCGCCACCCGCCAACAGCCGAATCCACGGTCTCGCATGCTTGTCCGTCGCCATCTCCTAAGAATGGTCGGCGCGCAGCCGCGGCGCTAGTGTTCGCACCCATTGCACGGGATTAGCCGACCGGTGTGCGTGCGAATGGCGGACGCGACCATCTTGACCCTCCTCTTCTCGAAGCAGTGACGTCTGCACTGGGTACCTTCAACACCTGGCCGCTCTGGACTCGATGGGCCCAGACGGGCTCGCCTTCGGCGGGTTCCTGGTCCTTCGGCACGCGACGTGAATCACGCGATCAAACTGACCTGCCCACCGGCCGCGTAGCCTGAGGCGATGGGTGGGGTACTGGACGAGGGCCCGTTTTTTCACGGAACCAAGGCTGAATTGAGGGTCGGGGACCTGCTCACCGCGGGCTTTCGTTCCAACTACCGGCCCGAAATCATCATGAACCACGTCTATTTCACCGCCCTGCGCGACGGTGCCGGGCTGGCGGCCGAGCTCGCGGCCGGCGACGGCGCGCCGCGGGTGTATCTCGTCGAACCGACCGGTGAGTTCGAGAACGATCCGAATGTCACCGATAAAAAGTTCCCCGGCAATCCGACCCGCTCCTATCGCACCCGCGAACCGCTTCGGGTTATCGGAGAAGTCGACGACTGGACGCGGCTGTCTCCGGAAGCACTTCAGGCATGGCACGACCGATTGGCCGCGCTCCGGGCCGACGAGCGCGGCGAGATCATCAACTGAGACGTTCCAAAGCGGAACTCCGCCACCTTTGCCGTCGGTGTCATATCCCGAACTTGGCGCGTGCCGCGTCCGTCACCGGGGTGAACAGGTTAACGAGATTTCCGTCGGGGTCGCGGAACAACAGCGCGCGGTTTCCCCACGGCATCGTCGTCGGCTCGGTGACCACGTCGGAGAGCTGCTCGCGAAGTCGCTCGTATTCGGCGTCGACGTCGTCCACAATGAACTCGACGATTGCGGTTCGGTTGGCCGCCGGCTCGGCAGATCCCTGCCCAAACAAGGGGACGGTCTTGTCGCTACCTATGGCCAGCGCTGCGACGGGCGTCGGAATCTCCGCGAAGAGTTCGTTACCCCAGACGGCGGTGACACCGGTGACCATCTCGTAGAAGGCGACCAATCGTTTGACATCGGCGGTGATGACGCGGATCGAAACCAGTCTCATCGGGAACTCTCCTCGGCGGCGCCACCGAATAATCGGCGGACGGGCTCAGGGAGCCGATGCTAGGTGCACCCCCCGACAAGTCTTCAAACCAGAACTCGGCTAGACGTTGAATCGGAATTCGACGACGTCGCCACTCAATCGAAGTCGGAGGCCGCAGCGTGCTCAAGGGCCTGATTGAGTGCTTTTGTATCGGGCAGGATGACCTCCTCGACCACCTTTCCCATACCACCCGCCCGAAGTAGACGCCTCGGTACACGAGACGTCCCTCTTGCTCGGTGTGATAGCGCGTTGCCACACGAGTCGACCACGGCCCACCCTCCACCAGCGTTTCATCTACTACGAAGCGGAGATTGGGCAACCGACGGAGCAACTGGTCACGCAACCACTCTCGCACCGCGTCAGCACCTCTGATATCTGCCGCCAAGGGATGATCACCAAGAAAGACGAAATGCATGTCGTCGGCGAGGGGTGTCTCGTCGAACCGCTGCTCCGACAACCTCTGCCACCCCGCCGCTGCTTGCTTACGCACCAACCAGCGATAGATCATCGCCCAAGTGTATTCGGCACGCCTCCAATCGGAGTCGGGTTCGCGGTTGGTGACCGCCCTGCATACCGCTGCTTGTCGAAGCCGAGCTCGACCAAGTCTTATTGGATCCTGCGACTAGTGTTCTGACAGATGGCCTGACGTTGCTTGGAACCGAGACTCCACCACGTCGCGGTTCGTGGAATCTCCTACAAGCGCCATCTTCGCGTGCGTCGGCGTACCTTGAGCTATGCCCAACGTCACGGCATCAATAGTCATCGCCCATCCTGCCCAAGTGGTCTGGGAGTACATCATCCACCCGGACCATCTGCAGAATGTTCTGCCCGGAATCGTCTCCGTCGACGCCGGTAAAGATCCGCCGTACGTCCCTGGCGATGTCTGGCACGGAGTGAGCCGATCGTTCGGCATTACGAACCGTTGGACCGGGGTCTTCGAGAGGGTCGAGGCTCCCAGGATGATGGAATTTAGACTTACGGACTCCAGGTTCCCAGTTACCACCATCGACACCTTGGATGAGATCGAGGGCGGCACCCGCTACACCTGCCGTGTCATCGGCGAGCCCAGTTTGGGGGGACCTCTAGGCCGCTTCTTTGATGCCGTGGTCTCCAGAGCCATCAAGCGCTCGATGACGGAGCAGCAGGCCAAGCTTCCCGCTCACGTAGACGCGTGGGCGTTGCAGAAGGGACTCACTGCGGGCCCCCCGACGAGCTAGGCCTTCTTCTTCGTCCCAGACATTGCTTGAAACCGGAACTCGGCTACACACTGAACTGGGACTCGACCGAATGTCGTTGCCGATCAACGTCACAACGCTGCGACGAGGCTCTCCGTGGGTGATTTCATGCTCTGGGCGTGAGGACATCGGTGATGGGCCACGCGACTTCGGTTCTCCATTTGGTGTCGTCCGCCGTGTGCGAGTGATCGCAATGGTAATACTCCCGGATGCGCGGTCCGACCGCGAGGCCTTGGCCGGCTATGTAGCTGCCAAGCTCGGCGTAGGCGAGGTCGATGTCGGCGATTGCACCGTGATGAACCGTCACGGCAACCTCAGCGGCGGGCACGACGATGGGTTCGACGAGCCCCAGTCGTCGTGGTGCGGCGACGGGGACGAAGACGGTCGCCTGGCCTAATTCATGTCGAAACAGACTCTCGTCGTACATCCCGCCGGCAGGCCCGGTTTGATCGAGCCGACCAGTCCGCACGGCCTCGCGAACGTCGTATAGGGCTGCGCGCCACCACTTTTCGACGTCGATGGGATCGACAGCGGCGGTGATGGCGATCGCCGGAATAGTCGACTCGGTGCGCCGATACACCGGCTGCTGACTCGCCGCGCTGTTCAGCAGAGCACGAAGCGAAGTGACCGCAGCCATTGTCTGAGCCAGCTCGGCTTCGAGACGATCGATATGGGTTGCGATCAAGGATTCGCGTTCACCAGCGTCCTGAGCGACAAGAACGTCTCGGACGTCAGCGACCGGCATCCGTAAGTCCCGTAGTCGTCGGATCAGTTGAGCGGTCGGCAGTTGATCGAGGGAGTAGTAGCGGTAGCCGGTCTCGGAATCGACGTGTACCGGTTCGAGTAGTCCGACGTGGTGGTAATGGTGCAGCGTTTTGACACTGAGATGGGTCATTGTCGCGAACTGCCCAACGGAAATGGTGATACTCATGGCGGCTCCGGGTCAGGGGCCGCTCCCTGGCAGGAAGCGACCCCCTTGGTCAGGTCAATACTGTGGTTCTGTGTTCTTGATGACGAAGAGGCTGACGATCTTGCCGTCGTGCAGCCGGAAGTAGTTGGTCATGACCAACGGATCGGGTAAACCGGTCTTGTCATAGTCACCGTCGTAGCGGCACCGAACGCACAACATCCCGGCGTTGTCGACAATCTCGACGGGTTCCACCGTGACTCGGTCGCCGACAAACTCCTTGGCGATGAACGCGCGGATGTGGTCACTGCCCCAGAACTCCCGCGAGAAGTCGTTGACGAGTGCGTCTTCGGCGAACGTCTCCATGATCGCGTCCACGTCGAAGCTGTTGATCGCGGCGATGTGCGCCGCGATCACGGGGTCCAGTGTGAGTTGTGTAGTCATTGCTTCCTCCTTGGCATTGTGACGTCGAATTGCCGTGCAACACCAGGGTGGGCCCTCCCGTTACGGGAGGGTCAAGCCGTTGATCGAACGGCCGTGCCTTCTTCGGGGACGCAGGACCTCGTGAGACCCTCTATCTACACGTTGAACCGGAATTCGACCACGTCGCTTCACCGATAAACGTCACGCCGGTGCGCGATGTGGATGACTCTGACGACCACTCGGTCCTCGTAAACCCGATAGATGACCCGGAACTCGCCGCGCCGAGCCGAGTACCGACCCTCGAGCTGATCACGAAGCGGCTTACCCACTCGGTAGGGGTTTTCGGCCAGCGGCCCTCGAATGAACTCCCAACACGCGACGGCTACCGACTCAGGCAGAAGCTCGGTCAGCGCCCGTTTCGCAGTCGCGGTCAATTCAATTCGATACCTCAACGCGGGAGCCGGCCGGTGGCGCGCATCTCCTCCGTCACCTCGTCCAGGCTGAATACATCGTCGTCCCGCTCAGCAGCTCGGATATCGCGCATCACGTCCGAATCACCAAGAATGGCCAGCGTTTCCATGATCGAGTCGTAGTCCTCGGCGCTCAGGATCACCGCGGCACGACGCCCCTGACGAGTCACTTCGATACGTTGGTGGGTGCGCACCGCCTCATCGACGAGTTTGGAGAGGTTTGCCCGGACCTCTGCGAGCGGTAACGTCGTCATGTACAGAATTCTAGCGTGATACGCCGGCCCCGGATATCCGTCGAGGGTTGTACTGCTTCAATCGTCGGCGTGACAGACGGAGCGCCGAACGTTTGGATAACACCCTGCTGCGATGGGTTCTTCGAAGACGGACACTCCGCCGAGAGCGTCGACCTGGCGTCGTCCCATCGCGCCTATCAGCACTGGGACTTGGCCGCGAAATTAGCACAAGCAGTGGCCCCAAACAGCCCGGGTGGCTGGATGCGCTCTGATCACGCCAATTTGACTGATTCGCGAGCGCTGGAAGTCAGTTGGCTGGCATGCGTGAGAGCGGTTAGTGCATCGATGTCGCGGGTCAGCTGGCGGTAGAGGACGGCCGGTCCGAGCCATCTGCCCACGAGACTGCGGAGTGCCACTGGGTTGAGTGGCGTTTCGGGAGGATCGAGCAGAACCGACTGGAGTGTGCGCACAGCCAGTTCGATGAGGTCGTCCATCGCAGCGTGGTCGAAGCCATGGGCGGCCCAGTCGACGTCATATCGTCGGAACATTTCTCGTCCGAGGCCAAATGCCGCACCGGCGGTGAACGAGGCCGACGTACCACCCGGTAACCGTGCCGCTAGGACGCGCGCCATCAGCGGGTCGTCGGCGAACTCCTCGGCCGCGAATGCTACGCCCTCGACGACGGCAGCCGCCGGATTTGTCCACCCACGCAGGTGATCGGCTAAACGATCGAGAAAGCCGTTAGCCGAACGCATCTGGCTGCCGACCACAAGCGCTTCGGCCCCAGGAAAGTAACGGTAGATGGTCTGGCGGCTCACTCCCAGAACGCGGGCCAAGTCGCTGACGCGGATGGCCGATCCGCCTGCGGCAACCAAGGAGTCGACCGCGTCCAGAATCCTGTTGACGGCTTCCTCATCGGAGGCCGGCGTGTGGCCCGACCAGCCATGGCTACGCAAGGGTAAGGCCCATCATCGTCCTCCAGTTCGATATGACATGACAATCTGTAGCTCGAAGTATTGCGAACTCGAGCCGAATTCAACGATATCTTGTCGCTTCAGATGTGTCAGTTCGTACGAAATCTCAAGAACGAGTGCGCGACTGCCGCGCAGGAGTTCCCCGTCACCACACCACGCGAATCCGCAACAGTCTACGAAGACGCAACAGTTTGCGCTGATTTGTCTTGTCAGACGACATGAAGTCTGCTGTGATACGTCAAGGAATCGCGGCAGGTTCCACTGCACCGGGAGGACGGGTCATGACCGTAACTGAGGTCCACGACATTCGGTACGACCCCTACGATGTGGAACTTCTGGCCGATCCCTACCCAGTGTTCCGGCGGCTACGCGAGGAGTCGCCGCTGTACTACAACGAGCAATACGATTTCTATGCGCTCAGTCGTTTCCAGGACGTGAGTCGTGCGCTTGTCGACACCGGCACCTTCAGTTCAGCCCGCGGAATGATCCTCGAAGTGATCAAGGCCAACATCGAGATACCGCCCGGCATCATCGTTTTCGAAGACCCACCGGTTCATGACATCCATCGTAAATTGCTCGCGCGGATGTTCACCCCCCGCAAGATCGCCGAACTCGAGGACAAGATTCGCGCGTTTTGCGCGCAATGTCTCGACCCGCTCGTCGGCACTGGACGTTTCGATTTCATCGCCGATCTCGGCGCTCACATGCCGATGAGAGTCATCGGAATGCTGGTCGGCATTCCCGAAGACGACCAAGAACAAGTCCGGGAACGCTCGAATGCCGCGTTGCTCACCGAGGCCGGCCAACCCATGGCCCTGGCCTCCGAAGGCGTCCACTACGACGAGGTGTTCGCCGCCTATCTCGACTGGCGCGCCGAACACCCCTCCGACGACATCACAACTGAACTCCTCAACGTCGAATTCGACGACGAGACAGGAGTCCGCCGAACCCTGACCCGCGACGAAATCCTGCTCTACATCAGCCTCGTCGCCTCCGCAGGCAACGAGACCACCACCCGACTCCTCGGCTGGGCCGGAAAAGTTCTCGCCGACCATCCCGACCAGCGGCGCGAAATCGCGGCCGATCATCGATTGATCCCACAGACGATCGAGGAACTGCTGCGCTACGAACCTCCCGTGCCGCACCTGGCCCGCTACGTCACCCGTGATACCGATTGGTACGGGCACACGGTGCCCGAAGGCAGCGTCGTGATGCCGCTGATTGCATCAGCGTGCCGCGACCATCGCCAATTCCCGCCCGACGGAGACCGATTCGACATCCATCGCCAGCCGCGTCAGCACCTGGCATTCAGCGTCGGCGCTCACTTCTGCCTAGGAGCGGCACTCGCCAGGCTGGAGGCACGAATCGCGCTCGAGGAAATCCTCAAGCGCTTCCCCGAGTGGGACATCGACACCGACAAAGCACATCTATCGTCAGCATCGGCCGTCCGAGGCTGGGAATCGATGCCCGCGTTCATCTAGCTCAGACGCATCGGTAACGATTCCGGGCCCCGTCGCGACACGATGGGCCAATTGGGTGATCGCGATGCGGCCCTCGAATCGCGCCGGCCAACACCGTCTACGTGGGGGGACAGGTCGCATCAGCGACCCCTTGACTTGTTGACCTCGTCCGGCCCACTTCTTGGTCAGCCTTCCAGATCATTTCCGGCCACAAGACGACAGCTCGCGCCGATAATTGGCGATCTGTCCTCACACGTTGAACCGGAATTCGACCACGTCGCCGTCGGCCATCACGTAGTCCTTGCCCTCCATCCGGACCTTGCCGGCCGCCTTGGCCGCCGCCATCGATCCGGCCTCGATCAGGTCGTCGTATGACACGATTTCGGCCTTGATGAAGCCCTTCTCGAAGTCGGTGTGGATCACCCCGGCCGCCTTGGGCGCGGTATCGCCCTGATGAATCACCCACGCGCGCGCCTCTTTTGGACCCGCCGTCAGATAGGTCTGCAGCTTCAGAGTGTGAAAACCCGCCCGCGCCAACGCATCTAGTCCGCGCTCGGTCTGCCCGATGGACTCCAGCAGCTCGGCGGCCGACTCGTCGTCGAGCTCCTGGAGTTCGGCCTCGATCTTCGCGTCGAGGAACACCGCGTCGGCAGGTGCGACCATCGCGCGCAGCTCGGCCTTGCGGTCCTCGTCGGTGAGCACCGACTCGTCGGCGTTGAACACGTACAGAAACGGCTTGGTGGTCATCAGGTTGAGCTCGCGCAGCGCTGACACGTCGACACCGGCCGCAAACAGCGTCTTGCCCGAGTCCAGCACGGCCTGGGCAGCGAGGGCCGCCTCGTGCACGGGCTTGCGCTCCTTGTTGTTGCGGGCTTCCTTCTCCAGTCGCGGAACGGCCTTCTCCAAGGTCTGCATGTCGGCGAGGATCAGCTCGGTCTCGATCACCTCGATGTCGGAGCGCGGATCGACCTTGCCGTCGACGTGCACGACGTCGTCGTCGGCGAACACCCGCACCACCTGGCAGATTGCGTCGCACTCGCGAATGTTGGCCAGGAATTTGTTGCCGAGCCCGGCCCCCTCGGACGCGCCTTTCACGATTCCCGCGATGTCGACGAACGTCACAGGCGCCGGCACGATCTTCTCGGAATCGAACATCTCGGCCAGCTTGTCCAGGCGCGGATCGGGCAGCGCCACGACGCCCTCGTTCGGTTCGATCGTCGCGAACGGGTAGTTGGCGGCGACCACGTTGTTGCGGGTCAGCGCATTAAACAGCGTCGACTTGCCCACGTTGGGCAGGCCGACGATTCCCAGGCTCAGGCTCACGGGGAACCAAGTTTAGGGCTCCGCGCCGCGCGCGGGTGCCGCGGCTCATTTCGTGCGCGACGCCCGTGGCACGCCCGGCATCCCTAACAAGGTATTTACGGGCGTTTTGGCTCATTGCCGGTACGGTCTACATGTGTCAGCGCAGCGGGGAACCTCGGCAGTAGAAGCTGCCCATCGCTCGATCTACCCGGGCATTCCGGGAGTGCCGTCGTGGATAGCCCTGCTCATCGCCGTTACCGCGACCGCCATCGGGTATGGCATCGACTCCGGACTCGGCCACAAGGAGCTGACCGGCATCTTCGCTGGCCTCTATATAGCGGGCTGCGTGGTGGCCGTGCTGGCCGTACGCCAGGAAGGCTTGTTCACCGCGGTCATCCAGCCGCCGCTGATCCTGTTCTGCGCGGTACCGGGCGCCTACTGGCTGTTCCACGGCGGCAAAATCGGCAGCCTCAAAGACCTGCTGATCAACTGCGGCTATCCGCTCATCGAGCGTTTCCCCTTGATGCTGGGCGCCGCCGGTGGCGTCTTGCTGATCGGACTGGTCCGGTGGTACCTGGGGATGTCGCGGCGGCCGGCCACTGGTGACGCGACGGAAGACACCGCGACGGCGACCGTTGCCGAGAAGTCGCCCTTCCTGCGGGCCGTCAGCGCGAAACTGAACTCGCTGCTGGGCGTCGCGTCGTCGGACGACGACGAGGCCGACGAAGAACAGCCCGTCGCTTCGCAGCGCCGCTCCACGAAAGCCTCGGCCAGAAGCCGCACGGAGCGCAGCGGCCGCCCCGCGGCAAGTTCCGCCCGAAGCCGGTCGCGGCACGCCCGCCCGTCGCCGGAGGAGGAGTACGACCCGGCGGCCGAGCGACCCCGCCGGCGGCGCCAGACCCCGCCGCGCGACTACGACCCCGCCGACCCGCCGAGCCGGTCCTCGCGGCGCCGTCCGCGACCGCAGGGCGATCCCGACCAGCGCGGCGAACCGCAACGGGAAGGCCGTCGGGACCCGCGCAGCCGCCGCAATCCCTACGAGCGCCCGACTGCGCGCAGCAGTCGCTACGAGGACTACGACAGGTACGAACCGTCGGAGCCGTTGCGCCGATACCCGTCCTACCAGCCGTACGAGTCCTATCAACCCGCGTCGGAGCCCCGGCGCCGTCACGCCACGGCGAGCGGGACCAATGGCTCAAACCCGTCACACCACCCGATCTCGCAGGTCCGTTACCGCGGGTCTGGTTCGTCGGACGAGCGGCGCGGTCGCTCACGGGCGAATGGTCGTCCCCAGGAGCGTCCTCCGGCCGAATCCTGGGAGTACGACGCCTAGTCCGTACCGCGAGCTGCAAAGGTCAGAGCATCGAGCGGATCTCGCGGGGCAGCGCGAAGACCAGCGTCTCCTGGGCCGTCGTCACCGGCTGCACCACGTCAAAGCCGGCCTCGGCGAGGCGCTCCAGCACGCCGCGCACCAGCACCTCGGGAACCGACGCTCCGGAGGTGACCCCCACCGTCGTGACGCCCTCCAGCCAGGCCGGGTCGATGTCGTCGGCCCAGTCGACCAGGTAAGCGGCCGTCGCCCCGCCGCCCAGCGCCACTTCCACCAGCCGCACCGAGTTCGACGAATTACGGGACCCGACGACGATCACCAGCTCGCATTCCGGCGCCATCGCCTTGACCGCGACCTGACGGTTCTGGGTCGCATAGCAGATGTCGTCGCTGGGCGGATCCTGCAGCTTCGGAAAGCGTTGCCGCAACCGCTCGACGATCTCCATGGTCTCGTCCACCGACAGCGTGGTCTGCGACAGCCACACCACCTTGTTCTCGTCGCGGATCGTCACGTTGTCGACCGACGCCACCCCGTCGACCAGCTGCACATGGTCGGGCGCCTCGCCGGCGGTGCCGACGACCTCCTCGTGGCCCTCATGGCCGATCAGCAGGATGTCGTAGTCGTTGCGGGCGAAGCGCCGGGCCTCGTTGTGCACCTTGGTAACCAACGGGCAGGTGGCGTCGATGGTGTGCAGGTTGCGTTCGGCGGCCGCGGCGTGCACGGTCGGCGCCACCCCGTGGGCGGAGAACACCACGATGGCGCCCTCGGGGACCTGATCGGTCTCCTCGACGAACACCGCGCCGGCCTTTTCCAGGGTGTCGACGACGTGGCGGTTGTGCACGATCTCGTGGCGGACATAGACCGGGGCACCGTGCTTCTGCAACGCACGCTCGACCGTTTCGACGGCCCGATCCACACCCGCGCAGTAGCCACGGGGCTCGGCCAGCAACACGCGCTTACGGGCCGGATCGGCGGCTACCGAGCTGGACGCACCGGGAATCCCCATGTCGACAGTCGGTGGCATGTGCTCCAGGGTACGTTCCGCCGACACGGCGTCGCCAGCGCGCGGCGCTGGGCTTGGAGTTAGCCGTTGCTTAAGGCAATCTTGGACCCATGGCTTCTGCACCGTACGGAGTTCGGCTACTGGTCGGCGCGGCGACAGTCGCCGTCGAAGAGACCATCAGACTGCCGAAGACCATCCTGATGTACCCGATGACATTGGCCAGTGAGGTCGCTCACATCGTGATGCGGTTTCAGCAGAATCTCGCGGAGCTGGTGATCAAGGGGGATTCCACCCTGGAATCCATATTTCCCCCCAAAGACGAAAAGCCGGAATGGGCAACGTTCGACGAGGACACCGAAGCCGCCTTGGACAACTCGGGCGGAAGTTTCGCCGAATTGCCCGACGGCGCCGGCGGCGATCGCCGGGCCGAAGGGCGGTTCGCGCTGTACTCGGTGGCCGAGGCGCACGAAGACGCCAGCGCGCTGGTCAAGCCCACCGGGCAGGCGAAGAAGTCAACGGCTGACACGGAAGTTCCGGAGCCGTCGGTGGCAGCCGAACTCGACTATCAGGCGCTGACACTGGCCCAGCTGCGGGCCCGGGTGCAGTCGCTGAGCGTGGACGACCTCGAAGCTCTGCTGACCTACGAGCAAGCCACCAAGGCCCGGGCACCGTTTCAGACGTTGCTGGCCAACAGGATCACCCGCGCGTCCGCGAAGTGACCCGGTCGGCGAATTCGGAGGCGAACTCGGCGGAGAACCCGTTCCCGGTTCGCGCCGTCGCGATCCGGGTTGCGGGCTGGATCGACAAGCTCGGAACCGTATGGGTTGAAGGACAATTGGCCCAGGTCAACATTCGGGCCGACTCCAAGACCGTGTTCATGGTGCTGCGCGACCCGGCCGCCGACATGTCGCTGACCGTGACGTGTCCGCGGGACCTGGTAACCAACGCACCGGTGAAGTTGGTCGAGGGCACCCAGGTGGTGGTCTGCGGAAAGCCCTCGTTCTACACGGGGCGTGGCACATTCTCGTTGCGGCTGACCGAGATTCGCGCCGTCGGCGTCGGCGAGCTACTGGCCCGCATCGAACGGTTGCGCCGGCTACTGGACGCCGAGGGCCTGTTCGACCCGAGACTAAAACGCCCAATCCCTTTCCTGCCGAACATGATTGGGTTGATAACCGGCCGAGCCAGTGCCGCCGAGCGCGACGTGACGACGGTGGCCGGAACCCGCTGGCCCGCAGTGCGTTTCGCGGTGCGCAACACCGCCGTGCAGGGGCCCAACGCGGTCGCCCAGATCGTCGAAGCGCTGCTAGAACTCGATCGGCACGTCGAAGTCGACGTGATCGTACTGGCCCGCGGCGGCGGCAGCGTCGAGGACCTGCTGCCGTTCTCCGACGAGACCCTGTGCCGCGCGATCGCGGCCTGCCGTACGCCGGTGATCAGCGCCGTCGGCCATGAGCCCGACAACCCGCTCTGCGACCTGGTCGCCGATCTACGTGCGGCCACCCCGACGGACGCGGCCAAGAGGGTGGTCCCGGACACCGCCGCGGAGCAGCGAGGGATTGCCGACCTGCGCCGGCGCAGCGCCCAGGCCCTGCGCAATTGGGTGTCGCGCGAACAGCGCGCGCTGGCTCAGTTGCGCAGCCGCCCGGTGCTGGCCGAGCCGCTGGCGGCGCTGACCGCTCGCACCGAGGAGATCCACCGCGCCCGCTCGGCGGTACGCCGCGACATCACCCGGTTGGTCGCCGCCGAATCCGATCGCGTCGGCCACCTGGCCGCGCGGCTGGCCACGCTGGGCCCGGCCGCGACCCTGGCCCGTGGGTACGCGGTGGTGCAGGCCGTTCCGGTAGACGGCTCCCCGGACGCCATGCACGTGCTGCGCTCGGTCGACGAGGCACCGGCCGGCACCAGGCTGCGGGTGCGCGTTTCCGACGGCGCCGTAGCGGCGGTGAGTGAGGGACTGACCGATGGTCGATGACAAAGGCGACGGTGTGGACCAGGCAGAGGCCGAATTGGTTACGCCCATTAGTCAACTTGGCTATGAATCTTGCCGCGACGAGCTAATCGAAGTCGTGCGCCTTCTCGAGCAGGGCGGGCTGGACCTCGATGAGTCGCTGAAGCTGTGGGAAAGAGGCGAACAGCTGGCTAAACGATGCGAAGAGCACTTAGCTGGCGCCCGCAAGCGAGTGGAGCAGGCCCTGGCGGCCGGACAGAGCGACGAGACATAGATCGAACCGTCTATGCAAAGTGAATTGACCGGTATTTGCAAAACTGTAACGTGTTTCAGTTATCCTGTCCGGCATGGGTGACCCTTCACTGACAACCGAACTTGGCCGCGTCCTGGTCACCGGCGGCTCCGGGTTTGTCGGCGCCAACCTGGTGACCACCTTGCTCGACCGCGGATACTCGGTACGTTCCTTCGACCGCGCGCCCTCGCCACTTCCCCCGCACTCGCACCTGGAAGTGCTGCAGGGCGACATCACCGACAAGAATGTCTGCGCGCAGGCCGTCGACGGCATCGACACGATTTTCCACACCGCGGCGATCATCGAGCTGATGGGCGGCTCGTCGGTGACCGACGAATACCGTCAGCGCAGCTTTGCGATCAACGTCGGCGGCACGCAGAACCTGGTGGAAGCAGGGCGCGCCGCGGGCGTGCAGCGGTTCGTCTACACGTCGTCCAACAGCGTCGTGATGGGCGGCCAGCCCATCGTCGGCGGTGACGAAACCCTGCCCTACACCACGCGGTTCAACGACCTCTACACCGAGACCAAGGTCGTCGCCGAGCGATTCGTGTTGTCCCAGAACGGCGTTGACGGCATGCTCACGTGCGCGATCCGACCCAGTGGCATCTGGGGCCGCGGCGACCAGACGATGTTCCGCAAGCTATTTGAGAGCGTGATCGCCGGCCACGTCAAGGTGCTGATCGGTCGCAAGTCGGCACGACTGGATAACTCCTACGTGCACAACCTGATTCACGGCTTCATTCTGGCCGCTCAGCATCTGGTGCCCGGTGGCACCGCGCCCGGTCAGGCGTACTTCATCAACGATGACGACCCGATCAACATGTTTGAGTTCGCCCGGCCGGTAGTGGAAGCGTGCGGGCAGCCCTGGCCGCGAATTCGGGTCAACGGCCCCATTGTCCGGGCGGCGATGACCGGCTGGCAGCGGTTGCATTTCCGGTTCGGAATTCCCGCGCCACTACTGGAGCCGTTGGCCGTCGAGCGGCTCTACCTGGACAACTTCTTCTCGGTCGCCAAGGCGTCTCGCGACCTCGGCTACCAGCCGCTGTTCACCACCGAGAAGGCACTGGATGAGTGCCTGCCCTACTACGTCGAGATGTTCGGCCAGATGAAGAGGCAGGCCGAGGCGGCCAAACGCTAGCTTTCGGCGGCCGCTCACCTGGCCCGGCGGCAAAGACTGTGTGCGAATTCGTGACTGTGGATAAGGGCGCGGGGCGCGGTACGCGCGGCCGATATTTGTCGTACCCCGGTGCAAGGATGTTGTTATGTCTTCGACCACTTCGTCTCCGGCGGCGATGATCCCGGTCGATCGTCTTGGGGTGTTGTTTGAGGAGTTGGCGGAGTTGGCGGGTCAGCGCAATGCCCTTGATGGGCGGATCGTGCAGATCGCCGCGGAGATCGAGCGTGACGAGTTGTGCGGGGCGACGGGGGCGCGGTCGGTGGCGGCGTTGCTGGGCTGGAAGCTCGCCCTGTCCTCGGCCAATGCCCACACGATCACCACCGTCGCGCGCCGGCTCGAGGAGTTTCCGCGCTGCGCGGCGGGCATGGCCGAGGGTCGGCTGTCGCTGGATCAGGTCGGGGTGATCGCCGCACGGGCGGGTGCGGGATCCGATGAGCACTATGCGGCGCTGGCCGCGGTCGCCACGGTTAGCCAGTTGCGTACCGCGGTCAAGCTGGAACCGCGACCCGACCCCGAGCCCGAACGCCCCGAACCGGCGCCCTCGATCACCCAGACTTCCGATGAACATTTCAGCTGCTACCGGATCCGGCTTCCGCACCTGGATGCCGCGAAATTCGATGCCGCCCTGGCGTCGCATCGTGAGGCGCTGTTCGCCGAGTGGAAGCGTGATCACGGCGACAGCACCGCCGCGGACCGGCCCCCGCTGCCGAACGCCATCGACGCGTTGATGCGCCTGGTGGAGGCCGGCTGGGACGCCGAAGCGGCCCGCCGCCCGCACGGGCAGCACACCACCGTGGTCGTGCACCTCGACGTCAAAGAGCGGGCCGCCGCGCTGCATCTGGGTCCGCTGCTGTCCGACGCCGAACGCCACTACCTGACCTGTGATGCCACCTGCGAAGTCTGGTTCCAACGCGACGGCGAGGTCCTCGGCGCCGGGCGCACCACCCGGGTCATCAACCGCCGGCTGCGTCGGGCCCTTGAGCACCGCGACCGAACGTGCGCAGTTCCCGGCTGTGGGGCCACCCGGGGTTTGCACGCCCACCACATCGTGCACTGGGAAGACGGCGGCCCCACCGAACTAGCCAACCTGGTGCTGCTCTGCCCCTACCACCACCGCTCCCACCACCGCGGCCTAATCACCATCACCGGACCCGCCGACCACCTCACCATCACCGACGAGGACGGCCGGCCACTGAGCGCAGGATCGCTCGCACGCCCACCCACCCAACCCCCACCCGACGTCCCACCGTGCCCCGGACCCACCGGCGAACGCGCCGACTGGTGGTGGTACGACCCCTTCCAACCCCAACCACCACCGACCTCCAACTAGGTCGGCCGTAAGTCTGGTGATCAAACCGGTTGAGGCAGGCAGCAATTCGTTCCGGCCCGTGCAACACCTCGCCGGTATGCGCACTAACCTGAACCAGTGGGTGGCGTTACCAGCAGTCCGGAAAGCCCGGCCGTAATGGCCAAAGCCGCCGCCACACAGGCAGCCAAGGCTAAGGTTCAGCTCAACGGCGACGTGGAGGGCGGCGGGTTGGCATGAACACCGAATTCACGCTCACTCAAAAGCGTGCGCTGGCGGTAATCACATTGATCGCGCTGCTGTTCGGCGCGTACTTCCTGCGCGACTATTTCGTGCTGATCGTGGTGGCCGCAGTCGGCGCGTATTTGTTCACGCCACTGTTCAATTGGTTCAACAAGCGTTTCGGCACCGGCCTGTCGGCAACCTTCACGTTGTTGTCGGCGCTCGCGATGGTAATCGTGCCGGTTGGTCTGTTCATCGTGCTGGCCGTCGTCCAGGTCTCCCGGATGATCGACAGCATTTCCGGGTGGGTCAAGACCACCGACCTCAGCGGGCTCGGTGACAAAGTCCTGCACATCGTCAACGATCTGGCGGCTCGAGTTCCGTTCCTGCACATCACGATTAATGCGGAGATGCTGCGAAAGGCGATGGTCACCGGCGCGCAGAATATCGGGCAGGGACTGCTGCACGCCTTACAGGGTGCTGCGGGAAGCGCCTTCGGCGCCATTACGAACGGGATCATCTTTCTCTACCTTTTTCTCGCGCTGCTGGTGCATCGAGAAAGGTTGCGCTCGTTGATCGGTCAGCTCAACCCGCTGGGCGAGGAAGTCACGGATCTGTACCTGAAGAAGACCGGTGCGATGGTGCGCGGCACCGTGTTCGGCCAGTTCGTCATCGCGTTGTGCCAAGGTGTCGCGGGTGCCGGGTCGATCTACATCGCCGGATTCCACCACGGCTTCTTCATTTTCGCGATTCTGCTCACCGCGCTGTCGATCATCCCGCTAGGCGGTGGCATCGTGACGATCCCGTTCGGTATCGGAATGATCTTCTACGGCAACATCGTCGGCGGGGCGTTCGTGATTTTGTGGCATCTGGTGGTGGTCACCAACATCGACAACTTCTTGCGCCCCGTTCTGGTGCCGCGCGATGCCCGGTTGAATCCGGCGCTGATGCTGCTGTCAGTGTTCGCCGGCATCGCCATGTTCGGACCCTGGGGCATCGTCATCGGCCCGGTGCTGATGATCCTGATCGTGACGACACTCGACGTCTACCTGGCGGTCTATCAGGGCGTCGAGCTGGTGAACCCGGACGACGACCCACCCGCGCGCCGCGGCTGGCTGCCACGCCGCACGGGCAACAAGCCGGGAGTTAAGTCAGCCGCTCAGTGAGGAATTCGACGACCCGCTTGCGGGCCTCGTACGCCGGATGGCCGTCGACTTCGCGAACCTCGGACGTCAGCACCGAATGCGCCGACTTTGCGAAGCCGTGTGCGTTGCCGGGGCTCGAGTCGATCTCAATCACCTCGAACGCGTCGCCGAGGCGCTGCTTGAGCGCCGCGAACCGTTCGGCGGGCACCACCGGATCCTCGCTGAAACGCAGGCCCATGGCGCACAGACCTTCATCGGCCGCACGACGGGCGACGACCGCCAGCTCCGACTCACTCAGGCCCGGATCGCTGCGCCGCGTCCGGCCGAGTGGAAACGGCACCGACGGTTGGCTGAGCACCGGCGCCAGCACGCTGTCGTCGACGGCGGCGGCCAGCGCGAAGCCTCCGGTGAAACACTCGCCGATCACGCCGACGCCCTTGCTTGCGGTCGACGCCTTGAGATCACGGGCCAGCGCACGCAGAAACTGCGACACCGGCCGCTCCTTGTTCGTCGCAAAGGCCGCGAATTCCTTTGCCACACAAGTCCGCGCGATGACCTCCACGATGGACCCGGTCGTCTTGGCTCTGCCCGGCACCCCGAACAGCGACGGGATGGCGACGGTGAATCCGTTGTCCACCAAGTGATTGCCCAGGCCCAGCACCCCGGGATGGATCCCGGGTATCTCGGGAATCAACACCACCCCGGGCCCGGCACCCTTGCGGTAGACGTCATGGGTGTAGCCGCCACCGGTGAACGGTGCCACCACCCATCCGGACAAATCCGCTTCGGGTGCGTTCACGCGCGTCGCTCCTATCGGCTGGTCGGCAGGGGCGACTGCGACTGCGTCGCCGCCGCCAGCGTACGGAACTGATCGGTGTTTCCGGCACCCGTGATCGCGATCTGGGTGGTTCCGCCCGGGCTGGTCAGCCTGGTGGTCCAGACCGGCTCGGCGTCGGCACCGCTGTCACCGGAACCGCGATAGACGACCCAGTTCGTGCCCCCGACGTCGACCGTTCCCGTCGGATACGCCGACGGATGGATCGAGCCGACCAGCTTGTCCTCGTCGGCGTTGCTCTGCGTCAGGCTCAGATACATTCCGGTGGGACCGATGTACCCCACCGTCGAGGTGGCCGCGGCCAGGCGCTGACCATTGGACATGCGCCCGTTCTCGATGCCGCCGCGGCCGCCGGAGTTGGGCTGCCAGCCCTCGGGCAGCCGCGGCATCCGGATCGGAAAGCCCAGCGTCTGAGCATCCGCACGCAGGGCAGACGCTGCGTCGTACGACGGAATCGCGCCCTTGTTCGGCCCGGTCGGCTGGAACGAACACATCCCGACCAGGCCGGCCAGCAGGATGCATCCGATCACCAACGGCACCAGCGACCAGAACATGTCGCGGCCGTCCTGTAACAACCGGGGTTTGGCCGGCCTGGCCGCCGGCACCGGCTCACCGGCCTTCTCGGCGTCGGGCTGCTCGTCGATCACCCCACGAGTATCCCAGCCCGCCGTGGGCAGCCACAGCCCAGATCCAGCGGACCGATCAGCTTCTGGGAGAATCAGCAACCATGACAGCATCGGGCGGATCCGGTTCGTCTTCGACCGCTACCGCGGGCTCCGACCCGCAGGTACGGGCACGTCGCGAGGCCCCAGACCGCAACCTGGCCCTGGAACTGGTCCGGGTCACTGAGGCCGGCGCGATGGCCGCCGGCCGCTGGGTCGGCCGTGGCGACAAGGAGGGCGGCGACGGTGCGGCCGTCGACGCGATCCGTGAACTGGTCAACTCGGTGTCCATGCGCGGGGTCGTCGTCATCGGAGAAGGCGAAAAAGACGAAGCGCCGATGCTCTACAACGGCGAGGAGGTCGGCAACGGCGACGGACCGGACTGCGACTTCGCCGTGGACCCGGTGGATGGCACCACGCTGATGAGCAAGGGCATGCCCAACGCCATCTCGGTGCTGGCGGTGGCCGACCGCGGAGCGATGTTCGACCCGTCGGCGGTGTTCTATATGAACAAGATCGCCGTCGGGCCCGAAGCCGCCCACGTGCTGGACATCACCGCGCCGATCGCCGACAACATCCGCGCGGTCGCCAAGGTCAAGGATCTTTCGGTGCGGGACATGACGGTGTGCATCCTGGACCGGCCGCGGCACAGTCAGCTCATCGAAGACGCCCGCTCCACCGGTGCCCGCATCCGGCTGATCACCGACGGCGACGTCGCCGGGGCCATCTCGGCGTGTCGGCCCCAATCGGGAACCGACATGCTGGCCGGCATCGGCGGCACCCCGGAAGGGATCATCGCCGCCGCGGCGATCCGCTGCATGGGCGGAGCCATCCAGGCGCAACTGGCGCCACGCGACGACGCCGAACGCCGCAAGGCGCTCGACGCCGGCTACGACCTGGACCAGATCCTGACCACCGAGGATCTGGTGTCCGGCGAGAACGTATTCTTCTGCGCCACCGGGGTCACCGACGGCGATCTGCTCAAGGGTGTCCGGTACTACCCCGGCGGTTGCACCACCCAATCGATCGTGATGCGGTCCAAATCGGGAACCGTCCGCATGATCGAGGCCTACCACCGGCTTTCGAAGCTCAACGAATACTCCGCGATCGACTTCACCGGCGACAGCACCGCTGCCTACCCCCTGCCGTAACCGCGATTAGCACACCCCAACGAAGAGGAACTAATTCATGGCCGAAAGCGCCGAATATCGCATCGAGCACGACACCATGGGCGAGGTACGTGTACCCGCAAAAGCGTTGTGGCGAGCGCAAACCCAGCGCGCTGTGGAGAACTTTCCGATTTCGGGCCGGGGCCTCGAGCGCACTCAGATCCGCGCGTTGGGCCTGCTGAAGGGCGCCTGCGCTCAGGTCAACTGCGACCTCGGGCTGCTGGCGCCGGAGAAGGCCGATGCGATCATCGCCGCGGCGGCCGAGATCGCCGATGGCAAACACGACGACCAGTTCCCGATCGACGTCTTCCAGACGGGCTCGGGCACCAGCTCCAACATGAACACCAATGAAGTGATCGCGTCCATCGCGGCCGCCAACGGCGTCACGGTGCACCCCAACGACGACGTCAACATGTCGCAGTCGTCCAACGACACCTTCCCAACCGCCACCCATATCGCGGCGACCGAAGCCGCCGTGCGCCACCTGATCCCGGCGCTCGAAATACTGCACGACGCGCTCGCGACCAAGGCACGCGAGTGGCACACCGTGGTCAAGTCGGGCCGCACCCACCTGATGGACGCCGTCCCGGTCACCCTCGGCCAGGAATTCAGCGGCTACGCCCGGCAGATCGAGGCGGGGATCGAGCGGGTGCGCGCCACGCTGCCGCGCCTCGGCGAGCTGGCCATCGGCGGAACCGCGGTGGGTACCGGGCTCAACGCTCCCGACGGCTTCGGCGCCAAGGTGGTTGAGGCGCTGGTCGCGTCGACGGGTCTGGCCGAATTGCGCACGGCGACAAACTCTTTCGAGGCTCAGGCGGCGCGCGACGGACTGGTGGAGGCGTCCGGTGCGCTGCGCACCATCGCCGTGTCACTGACCAAGATCGCCAACGACATCCGCTGGATGGGGTCCGGGCCACTGACCGGTTTGGGCGAGATACAGCTGCCGGATCTGCAGCCGGGCAGCTCGATCATGCCGGGCAAGGTCAATCCGGTTCTGCCAGAGGCGGTTACGCAGGTGGCCGCCCAGGTGATCGGCAACGACGCCGCCGTCGCGGTGGGCGGTTTGTCGGGTGCGTTCGAACTCAACGTCTACATCCCGATGATGGCCCGCAACATCTTGGAATCGTTCAAGCTGCTGAGCAACGTGTCGAGGTTGTTCGCCGAGCGCTGCATCGTCGGCCTGAAGGCCAATGAAGGGCATCTGCGCGAGTTGGCGGAGTCGTCGCCGTCGATCGTGACCCCCTTGAACTCGGCCATCGGCTACGAGGAAGCCGCCGCCGTGGCCAAGCAAGCGCTCAAGGAGCGCAAGACGATCCGTCAGACCGTCATCGACCGCGGCCTGATCGGCGACAAGCTGTCGATCGACGAACTGGACCGCCGGCTAGACGTGCTGGCGATGGCCAAGGTCAAACCGGCGAAATAAAGTGGGGGTGGTTCTGCAATGACGGTTCCTCCAGGCGGTCCCTACGGGCAGGATCCGTACGGCGCGAATCCGTATGGGCAGGGCCCATATTGGGGCGGCCCACCGCAAGGCGGCCCTCCCCAAGGCGGCCCACCGCCGGGCGGCCCTCCCCCGTACCCGCCTGGCGGCCCTTACTCGGGGCCGCAGAGCGGTGCGTATCCCTACCCGCCGACCGGTCCGTTCACCAATCCCCAAGGCGGGATGGATCCTTCGTATCCGGGTCAGCCCTACGGTCAGCCCGGGGCACAGCAGTATCCCCCCGGCTGGCCGCCCGGCTCCTACCCACCGGGACCGCCGCCGAACGGGCCTCGGTCGAACATGCCGTGGCTGATCGTCGCCGGCATCGCGGTGCTGGGCGTCATCGCGCTGGTGGTGATCCTCGTCGTCAGCCTGAACAACGAGCCCAAAGGACCCAAAACCAATCCGTCGACGACGACCGCCGCGCCGACGTCGCAGCAGCCGGGTGGTTCCGGTCAGACCGCGAGCGATTGCACGCCCAATGTGTCCGGTGGCGATAAGCCCGCGGGCGGCGCGCCGATCAAGGCGGGTAAGTTGTCGTTTCCGGCCACCGCGGCACCCGGATGGATGCCGTTCTCGGATGACCAGACCCCGAATCTCATTGGCGCAGTGGGGCTAGCGCAGGAGGTGCCCGGCGCCAGCCAGTGGGTGATGCAGGCCGAGGTCGCGATCACCAACTTCGTTCCCAGCATGGACGTCAGCACGCAGGCCGCGAAGTTGATGAATTGCGTGGCCGAAGGCCCCGGCTATTCGAACGCCTCACCGACGCTGGGTCCGATCAAGAAGTCGTCGATCACGGTTGAGGGGATCAAGGCAGCCCGGGTGGACGCCGATGTCACGATCGCCGACCCCGCCCGCAAGGTGAAGGGCGACTCCGTGGTCATCATCGCGGTCGACACCAAGCCGGTCACCATCTTCCTGGGCGCAACGCCGATCGGTGATTCCGCCTCGGCCGGGCTGCTCAGCCAGGTGATCGGATCGCTGAAGGTCTCCAAGTAAGGCGGTTTCAGGCGGGCGCCGACACATGGGTGGCTTCGGAGCGGCCGCGCAGCACGGTGGAATAGCACTGGACCCAGTGACCCCGTTCGGCCTCGACGGCCCGGTCGATGGCCGCCGCCGAGCACAGGATGCGCCGATCCGAAGTCTTGGCCAGATCAGCCAGGCGTGCGGCTTCGTTGACCGCATCTCCGATTACCGTGTATTCATACCGGTTCTCGGCGCCGATGTTGCCAGCGAAGACCCGGCCCGCCGACACCCCGATACCGAAATCCACGGGGAGGCGCCGCAGTTGGGTCCCCAGCGTGCGCGCCGTGGCCAGTGCCGCCGATGACGGCTCGCCGGTGTGCAGCGGTACCCCGAAGATCGCCAGCGCGGCGTCGCCCGCGAATTTGTTGATCAGGCCGCCGTGCTCGTCGACGGCGTCGACCACGATGCGGAAAAAGTCGTTGAGCACGTCGGCAACCTCTTGGGGCGGACGGCTTTCCGCGAGCTGAGTCGAACCCACCAGATCGATGAACAGCACCGCCGCCTCGGCCACATCGCCCGACAGCGACGCACCCTCCTCGATCGCGCGCTGGGCGACGTCGGCCCCCACGTGACGACCGAACAGGTCGCGTAGCCGGTCACGCTCGGCGAGACCGGCCACCATGCGGTTGAATCCCGTTTGTAGGCGTCCGATTTGGGATCGCTCGTACGCACCGACGGTGGTGTCGATGTTGCCGCGCTCGACCTGAGCCATCGCGTCGACGACTTCGCCGATCGGGTCCGAAATCGATCGCGACGTCAGGATCATCGTGGGCAGCCCGAGCAGCAGCGCGGCCAGTGACACCACCAGGATCGGCACCTCCAGCGATGCGGATTTTTGAATCAGCCAACCGTAGGTGCGCAGCACCACCAGCGTTGCGATGACGCCGACCGGAAGTGCGCTCACCAGAAACCAGAGCATGACCAGTCGTGCGAACACGCCGGGCACCGCCAACCGGGGCTCGAGCCCCCGGGTCGCCGCGCCCATGATGGGGCGCAGGGTCCGTTGCGCGAGCAGCATCCCGGTGCCCGCGGCGGCGGGCGCGCCGAGCGCCACCCCGAGCGCCATTGGAAGCAACAGGGCGGGGCCGCCGCCGAGGTTGAGTAACACGAAGATGCCCCCGGCTGCACCCCAGGCCGCCACCAGGATGGCCGTCTGCCGTCCGGCCAGCCGCATCGCGACTTCCCGTTGCGCGGTGGTGGGTTCCTGGCCGGCGGCATACCAGCGCGCTGTGGGAAGGAGGCTGAACACCGCGGCCACCGCGACGCCGACGATGCCCAGGACCACTAGCGTCACCACGATCGCGGTGTCTTTCTGCGCAAAGACGACGCTGGTGGCCGCGGACGTGTGTCCCCGCAGTGGAATCAGGATGGCGGCGACGTCGATGACGGCGATGAGGTAGGACAGGGAAAGGTCGACCGCGTACTCGATCAACAGTCTGCGGGCCGACTTGCGCTGCGGCGCCTCGGATATCGCCGCGGGCTCGCGCGATTCTCGCGCCTGCCGCCCGTCCGCTGTGCTCACCCTCTAAAGGTAGCCGCGCGGAGCTCACGCACCGTTGTTCGGCCCACCCGAGTTCTGGCCCGGGATGTCGGTGATCGGGAAGTTCGGCATCGGCTTGGGTGACGGGGTGTTGGGCAGCGTCGGAATGTCGGCGGGCGGGATGTCGTGCAGCTCGTTGACCGGCGGCCCGTTCTCCCGGCTGCCGTAGCTGCTGCCGGGCGCCCGCGGCCCTAACAGTTCGCTGACCGTGACCAGGTGATAGCCGTTGGCTTTGAGCACCGGGATGAACTGGTACACCAGGTCAACGGTGCTCGAGTAGGTGTCGTGGAACAGCACCACCGAGCCGGGCTTGATGTAGGTCATCAGCATGTACCGAGTCGCGGCGGTGTTCGAATCGTTTGCCCAATCGAAAGGGATGACATCCCAAAGGATTTCGGCTAGCCCATAGCGGGCGGCGGTCTGGCGCACGTCGGGGGTGGACAGCCCGCCGGCCGGACGATACAGCGTCGGGGTTCGCCCGGTCGCGGCGTTGATCGCGTCGTTGGCCTTGGCGAACTGGGCGGCGACGTCTTCGGGCGGGATGGTCGTCATGTTGGGGTGTTCCCAGGTGTGGTTGCCGATTTCCATGCCCGCGTCGGCGACGCGCTTGGCACCGGCCGGATTGGCGGCCACCTTGTTGCCGATCTCGAAGAAGGTGGCCTTGGCGTCGGCGTCCTTCAGGACTTGCAGCAGGCGCTCGTCGAACGGGCTCGGCCCGTCGTCGAACGTGAGCGCGACACACTTGACCACCGTGCAGCTCAGATTGTCGGCGCGCGTCACGTGGCCGGTCAGGCCGCCGATCACCAGCACCGCACCGGCGGCCACGACTCCGAACACGGTCCGCCAGTAGCGCCAGGCCTGGTTGTCGGGTCGTTTGCGCACTGTAAAAGCTTACTCACCCTCGACTGTGCAACCTGGGCGTCGAGTGTGCATCCAGGGCGCCCTGGATGCACACTCGAGTCGGAAAAGTCCGCGTCAGTGCGGCCCGGCGATCTCCTCGAGCATCTCGGTGACCAGCGCGGCGATCGGCGACCGCTCGCTGCGCAGCAAGGTGATGTGCGCGAACAGCGGGTGCCCCTTGAGCTTCTCGATCACGGCCGCGACACCGTCATGGCGGCCCACCCGCAGGTTGTCGCGCTGGGCGATGTCGTGGGTGAGCACCACGCGTGACCCGGTGCCCAGCCTGGACAGCACGGTCAGCAAGACGTTGCGTTCCAGCGACTGCGCCTCGTCGACGATCACGAACGAGTCGTGCAGCGAGCGTCCGCGAATGTGGGTCAGCGGCAGCACCTCGAGCATGCCGCGCGACAGCACCTCCTCGAGGACGGCCGGACTGGCCAGGCCTTCCAGGGTGTCGAAGACCGCCTGCGCCCAGGGGCCCATCTTCTCGCTCTCGCTGCCGGGCAGGTAGCCCAGCTCCTGGCCGCCCACGGCGTACAGCGGACGGAAGACCACGACTTTGCGCTGGGTCCGCCGTTCCAGCACCGCCTCGAGGCCGGCACACAGGGCCAACGCCGACTTGCCGGTTCCGGCCTTGCCGCCCAGCGACACGATGCCCACCGACTCGTCGAGCAGCAGGTCGAGCGCGACGCGCTGCTCGGCGGAGCGCCCGCGCAGCCCGAACACCTCGCGGTCACCGCGAACCAGCTGCACGCGTTTGGCCGCCGTCACCCGCCCCAGCGCGTGCGAGCTGCCGCCCAGCAGTCGAATTCCGGTGTGGCACGGGAGGTCTCGCGCTTCGACCAGATCGATCTCGCCGTCGGCGAAGAGCGCGTCGATGTCCTCGGCCGCGGTCTCGATCTCCTGCATCCCCGACCAGCCGGAGGCCACCACGTCTTGTGCGTGGTACTCGTCGGCGGCCAGGCCCACCGCGGCGGCCTTGACGCGCAGTGGAATGTCCTTGCTGACCAGCGTCACCCGCTTGCCTTCGGCGGCGAGGTTGGCCGCGCAGCTCAGGATTCGGGAGTCGTTACTCTCGGTCCGGAAACCGGCCGGCAGCACGCTCGGATCGGTGTGGTTGAGCTCGACGTGCAGCGTACCGCCTTGTGTCCCAACTGGAATGGGCTGATCCAGCCGCCCGTGCTCCAGGCGCAGATCGTCGAACAGTCGTAGCGACTGTCGAGCAAACCATCCCAACTCATGGTGGTGGCGTTTAGCCTCCAGTTCGCTGATCACCACCAGCGGAACCACCACCTCGTGTTCGGCGAACCGACTACATGCCCACGGGTCGGACAGCAGCACGGAAGTGTCGATCACGTAGGTCCGGATTTCGGTCACGTAACGCTCCTCGAGCGGGATAAGCCCGCGCGGACCCGCACAGGCATGTCGGCGGGAACTGCGACACCAGGACCGGGGCCGGTCCTTCCCGTTGTGGTGACGGAGGTGCCGCCCTGGCAGCTGAGCAAGACGCTGACCATCGAGAATGACGCTACTCTCGTCGCCGCTTCGCAGCAGCGCAGGCGCGCCGACGCCGAGATGTGATGAGGACCGCGAGCCGTGTGGACCCTCGTGACGGCCGGCTTAGCCGGCGACGAACTGCCGCAGTCTGGGCTCGTCAGCGACGCCCCAGTCGGTGATGCGGTCGGCGATCGCCTGGCGCAGATCGGCGGGCCCGAAAATTCCGGCCGCCTCGACGTTGCGCACCTTGTCCTGGTAGGCGCGGATGTCGGCACCCACGACCTGCAGTTCGGCCGCGCGCTTGGCGATCGCGTCGATCGTCTCGTCGCGGGTGTACGTCAGGCAGTGCGCGACGAGGTTGGAGAAGAACAGCTCGTGGCGCACCTCGTCGCGGTAGATCCGGTCGACGAGCCCGGCCAGAATCGGCTCCTCGAGCTTGGCGGCCAGATTGCGGCAGTAGACGGCGTGGGTGCGCTCGGTCAACGCCATGTACACCAGGGTCTCCACCTGGGTGTAGTGGTCGGCACGATAACCCTGCATCAGGTACTCGACGCGGGCCTCTTCGTTGGCGGTGGGATCGACCTCACGGGTCACCACCAGGTATTCGCGCAGCGCGATGGCGTGCAGATGCTCCTCGGCGGTCCAACGGCCCAGCCAGCGGCCCCACCAGTCCTCGAGAATGAAGTGCTCGACGAGCTCACGGTGGTGAGCGGCCAGGTCATCCTTGAGCAGCAGCAGGATCTCGCAGGCGTCGGTGAATTCCCGGGGCAGCGTCATGCTGGACGGGTCCCAGTCGCGTCCGCCGAGGAAGGCGAAGTTCTCGCCCCGGTCGAACGGTACGTAGTCGTGGGCGAACCAGATGTCGTCGGTGGACAGGTGACGGTCCATTTCGGCCTCGACGACCGGCTCGAGTTCCTGGGTCAGCGCATTAGCGACAGGTTTCTGTGCCATGCGGTTACTGTAACCGATCGACACAGGTTAAATAAAGCGGCCGCGCCGTGTCGCGGCCCACGAGCGGAATCTAGACCGTAAGACCCGGGTACAGCGGATTGGCGGCCAGCAATTCGGCGGCGGCAGCGTTGACCCGTTCGGCAGTGCCATCGGCCACCGAGTATTTGGCCTTGGAGCTGCCTTGCGGCGCCGTATTGGCCAGCACCTCGATCATCAGCTCGGCCACCCGGTCGAATTCGTCCGGACCGAAGCCGCGGGTGGTCAGCGCCGGGCTGCCGAGCCGGATCCCGCTGGTGTACCAGGCGCCGTTCGGGTCGGCCGGAATGGCGTTGCGGTTAGTCACCACGCCGGCGTCGAGCAGGGCCGACTCGGCCTGGCGCCCGGTCAGGCCGAACGAGGTGACGTCGAGCAGCACGACGTGGTTGTCGGTGCCCCCGGTGACCAGCCGGGCATCGCGCTTGAGGAAGCCGTCGGCCAGCGCCTGGGCGTTGTCGGCGACCCGCTGCGCGTAGGCCTGGAACGCGGGCTGCCGCGCCTCGGCCAGCGCGACGGCCTTGGCCGCCATCACATGCGACAGCGGCCCGCCCAGCACCATCGGGCAGCCCTTGTCGACGGCGTCGGCGTATTCGGGCTGGCAGAGGATGAGGCCGCCGCGGGGACCGCGCAATGACTTGTGGGTCGTCGTCGTGGTGACATGGGCGTGCGGCACCGGATCCTCGTCGCCGGTGAACACCTTGCCCGCGACCAGACCGGCGAAATGCGCCATGTCCACCATCAGGGTGGCGCCGACCTCGTCGGCGATCTCACGCATCGTCGCGAAATTGATCCGGCGCGGGTAGGCCGAGTAGCCCGCCACCAGGATCAGCGGCTTGAACTCCCGCGCGGCGGCCGCGACGGCGCCGTAGTCGATGAACCCGGTGTCGGGGTCGGTGCCGTAACTGCGCTGGTGAAACATCTTGCCGGAGATGTTGGGCCGGAAGCCGTGCGTGAGATGCCCGCCCGCATCCAGCGACATGCCCAGCAGCCGCTGGTTGCCCAACTTGGCGCGCAGCTTCTCCCAGTCCGCCTCCGACAAGTCGTTGACGTGCTTGACGCCGGCGTCGGCCAGACCCGGCGCCTCGACCCGGGTAGCCAGGATCGCCCAGTACGCAACGAGGTTGGCGTCGATGCCCGAGTGTGGCTGCACGTAGGCATGTGGCGCACCGAACAGCTCACGGGCGTGCTCGGCGGCGACGCTTTCCACGGTGTCGACGTTCTGACAACCCGCGTAGAACCGGTGCCCGATGGTGCCCTCGGCGTACTTGTCCGACAGCCAGGTCCCCATGGTCAGCAGCACCGCGGGCGACGCGTAGTTCTCGCTGGCGATCAGCTTCAGCGAATCACGTTGGTCAGCGAGCTCTTTGCGCGTCGCCGCGGCGATGCGAGGCTCGACGGACTCGACCACCTGCAGTGCGGCTCGGTAGGCGGCGGTCGCGGTGTCGGCGTATTCGGCGCCCGGTGACGTGGTGGAGATGGCGGTGTGGGTCGAGTCGGCTGACATGCGAACGAGACTAGTCGGCCGGTAACCCCTGCGTGGCCGGCGGTTGGCCCAGTACCCGTACGATCGGCGATCCACGCCGTTTACCAGCCCAGCCGTCTGGCGCGGGATCGTCCCTGCCACACTGGCACTATGCCCCGGCTGAGCGAGCCGAGCCCATATGTGGAGTTCGACCGAAAGCAGTGGCGTGCGTTGCGTATGTCGACGCCGCTGGCCCTCACTGAAGAGGAGCTTGTCGGTCTGCGTGGTCTCGGCGAGCAGATCGACCTCCTCGAGGTCGAAGAGGTGTATCTGCCGCTGGCCCGGCTCATCCACCTTCAGGTCGCGGCGCGGCAGCGATTGTTCGCTGCCACTGCGGAATTCCTCGGTGAGCCGCAGCAGAACCCGGACCGGCCGGTGCCGTTTATCATCGGCGTGGCCGGCAGCGTGGCGGTCGGGAAGTCGACGACCGCGCGTGTGCTGCAGGCGCTGCTGGCGCGCTGGGATCACCACCCGCGCGTCGACCTGGTGACCACCGACGGCTTCCTCTACCCAAATGCCGAGCTGGACCGGCGAAACCTGATGCACCGCAAGGGCTTTCCAGAAAGCTACAACCGCAGGGCGCTGATGCGGTTCGTCACCTCGGTCAAATCAGGCTCCGACTACGCGTGTGCGCCGGTGTACTCACACCTGCGCTACGACATCATCGCGGGGGCCAAACACGTGGTCCGCCATCCCGACATCCTGATCCTGGAGGGCCTCAACGTCTTGCAAACAGGTCCGACCCTGATGGTGTCGGACCTGTTCGACTTCTCGCTCTACGTGGACGCCCGGATCGAAGACATCGAACAGTGGTACGTCTCCCGGTTCTTGGCGATGCGCAGCACCGCCTTCGCCGATCCGGCATCGCACTTCCACCACTACTCGGCCCTCAACGACACCAAGGCGGTCGCCGCCGCCCGCGAGATCTGGCGCTCGATCAACCGGCCCAATCTGGTCGAGAACATTCTGCCTACCCGTCCCCGCGCAACCCTGGTGCTGCGCAAGGACGCCGACCATTCCATCAACCGGTTACGGCTGCGCAAGCTCTGACGCCTCCGAGAGTCCGCAAAGGAGCCGAAGCGGGGCGCTCGCCGGGGCCCTAGAAAAGCCCCGGGGCGCCCCGCATCGGCGGGACGGGGGTGCCTACGCGGGCAATCGACGCACCCCCAGGTATTGCAGCCAGGCAAAGGCCGCGGCGTAGACGCCGATGGCCAGCGTCGCGGCGACCCCGGTCGCGGTCATCGGCACCGCTTCGACGGCCACGACGCAGCCGAGAGCGACCACGATGTTCGCGACGACGACGCCGACGCCAGCTCCACGCAGGTCGGCCAGGCCGGTCAGGCCATACACCACCAGGGCGTACAGCACGAACAGGGCGCCGATGCCGTATTCCAGGTGGGAGCTCAGGTCTGCGATGAAGGCGATTGCCAGACCGCACAGTCCCGTCAAAGTGGCATCCGCACGCATCGCGAAACGCAATAACGAGTCGGTCGCGTCGTACAGGGGTCTGGTCGGCATACCGGTGATAGCGGACATTGACTTACTCCTCGCGGTGACGGTTGTGTCGAACTGGTTTGAGCGTCCCGCCGGAGCACTGCCATATCGACGCGTGGCACTGCCAACTCCTGCCACGGAAGAAATGACCAGGGATTACCGCCAGGTATTCCCGTGTTCGGCGGCGAATGTGGGGTCACACGGCGACCGCCTCGACGATGCTCAGCGGCGAGGCTGTCGCGACCACCCGCGTCAGCCGAAAGCCGACGCGGCTCAGCAGCCGACCGTATTGGGCGGCCGTGCGCTCGCGAGCGCCCGCCGCGATGTGCATCTCCAGATCCAGCCAGTTGCCCGGGAATTCACGGCCGTGCCGCGGAATCACGAATTCGAGGATCAAGACTTGCTTCCCAACCCCGGCGGCTTTGCGGATGTTGCTGAGAATCTGCACAGCCTCGTCATCGGGCCAGTCGTGGATGATGTGCTTGAGCAGGTAAGCGTCGCCACCGTCGGCAACGGCTTCGAAGAAGGAGCCTTCGACCAGCTTGACCCGGTCCGCGACACCGTGCGCCTCGAGTAAGGCCGGGGCGCCCGAAACCACGTGCGGCTGGTCGAACAGGATGCCCCGGGCTTGTGGTGTGGCGTTCAGGATCGCGGCGAGCAGCCGGCCATGTCCGCCGGCGACATCGACGATCGTCCCGAAACGACTGAAGTCGTAGCCCGCGACCACGGGCGGGATTTCAAGCTCGGAGAGATCGGTCATGGCGTCGTTGAAGATCGCGTCGAGTTCGGGCTCCCCCACGATGAATTCGAAGGCGGGCTTGCCGCGCAGTTCCGGGATGACTGCCCGGCCGGTGCGAATCGAGTCCGTGATGTGGCTCCAATGTTCGCGTTGCTGGGGCGATCCCACGAAGCGCGCGAATGCGCGCAGCGACCCGTCACTGTCGGTGCGCAGTGTGGCCGCAAGCGGGGTGAGGTCGTAGCGTCCATCACGGCGACGACGGAAAATGCCGCGTGAGATCAACGCCCGCAGCAGACGACTGACGGTGTCGGCATCCGCATTGACTGCTTCGGCCAACTCGTCGACGTTCAACGGCCGCTTGGCCAGCGCGTCGGCGATACCGAGCTCGGCCGCGGCGGTAATCGCTTGCGCGGCGCGGCCCAGGCATTCGTGATCATTTCCATCATCGCGGCCTGCGGCGGGACCATGCGCTGGTAGAGCTGACCGACATGATGCCGGACGAATTCAAGACCCCGCGCGAATTGCACGGGCGGAAGGGTTGGCGAAAGCATAAGTCCCCCTGGCAGACTCGGGATAAACGTGCGTGCCGGTCGGTCGCACACACCTCATTCGTTGCCAGTCCATCTGAAGATGGGGCACGTCGCCATTACAATCGGCGTTGTCATCCAGGAAACGCCGGCGGCTGTACAGATAGAGCGTCGAGCTAATCGCTGGGGACGGCGACCCGCCCGCGCAGATCAGCGGCGATGAGCCGGGCCGCGGCGTTTTGCCAATTGTGCAGCGAACGCTGCGGGACCTCGGTGACGAACCACTGCCAGGCCTGTCGCGCGGTCGGATCCAGGCCCGAGGCGGTGGCGTTCTGCGCGTAGGCGCGCACCCCGACGACGTACGGGAAATACAGCGAGTTGTAGTACCGCCACTCTTCGGTGGTCCCGAAATCGCCGCCGTCGCGCGGCTTCAACCGCGAAATGCCATCGGCCAGCACGGCCTTGAGCTCGTTGGCGCGCTCGACCGGATGATCGGGTGCGCCGCGGGCGGCCAGCCGCTCATCGATCACCGGCAGCGCCGTCAGCGGGCTCGCGACCAGCTTGCTCAAATCGCCGTAGTGCCCCAGGGCGCGGCGGGTGAGCCTGACGAACGTGACGTCGTCGACGTCTGCGAGCGGATGCTCCTGGCGCAGCGGCAGCGCCGCTCCGGTATGCCGCAGCGCGGCCCGATCTGCCCGCAGCGCAGGCGATTTCGAGAACGCCAGCCGGTCGAGCACCCCGGCCAGCGGGTCGGCGAGCACTTGCACGGTGATCGCCACCGCCACGCTGGTGAACAGCAGCACCGTCAGGGCGGTCTGCGCGGCGGGGTCGTCGCGGGTCACCGCCAGCCCGATCAGCGCCTGGCCGCCGAACAGCGCCGCCACCGCCACCGAACCGGCGAACGAGCGGAGCATGTCGGCACGCAATGCCTGGCCCTCGTCGAACGCGTCCCACAGGGCGACGGCGATCCCGAGCCCAAGGACGTCGCAGCTCGTCGACGCCAGCGCAACCCAGCTGGGCACCAGGCCCAGCGGAATGATCAGAATGGCGTTGCCCAGCGCGAAGAACAGCGTCGCGGTGATGGCGAGCCCGACGGCCGGCCGCGGCCGTCGGGGCCGGCGCAGCGCGACAACCATCGCGCCCAGGGTCGACACCGAGATCACCGCGAACATCAGCCAGTGCCCCGGCCGCAGCGGCCCGTCGACGCTGCCGGCCAGCATCGCCCCGCACAGGGTCAGCGCGGCGACCCCGGCCACCAGCAGCAGCTCGCGGGTGCGAGCCCGCCAGCCGTCGCTGGGCCGGGACAGCTCGACGAGCACCGCGAACCACGCCACGCCGGGCACGGTCGCCAGGTAGATCTCGACGCGGCTGAGCAGCTGTGCGTACGCGGGGCTGGCGGTCCGCACCGCGTCCAGCGCCACGACGAGCGCGAACCCGCAAAGCCCGATCGCTGCCAATGCCAGGACGGGTTTGCGCGGATCACGGGCCGCCAGATACAGGCCCAGCCAGGCGCTCAGCGTGAACACCACCGCCGACAGCGCAGCCATCTCCCCAGTGTGGCATGCCGGCGACCTGCGGCTTAAGACCTACTTGCCGTACCGGCGATTGCGCAGACTGTAATCGCGCAGCGCACGCAGGAAGTCGACCCGACGAAACGCCGGCCAGTGCGTTTCGCAGAACCACATCTCCGAATAGGCGCTCTGCCATAGCAGAAATCCGGACAGCCGTTGCTCGCCCGAGGTGCGGATCACCAGATCGGGGTCGGGCTGCCCGGAGGTGTAGAGGTTTTCGGAGATGGCGTCGACCGTCACCGCCTCGACGAGCTCCTCGGCCGTGGCGCCATTGGCGAGTTTCTTGCTCAACAACGCGCGCACCGCGCCGACGATCTCCTGCCGACCGCCGTAGCCGACGGCCACATTGACGTGGAACGGCGCGACGCTGGGCGTCGACTCGACCGCGTCGCGCAACCGGCGGGCCGGCTCGTCGCCAAGCAGTTCCAGGTCGCCGACCGTGCGCACGCTCCACCGGTTGGCCGGCGCGCAGATCTCCTCGACGACGTCGGTGATGACTTCGATCAGCCCGGCCAGCTCATCGGGATCGCGTTGCAGGTTTTCGGTGGACAGCAGATAGACCGTGGTCATCTCGACGCCGGCTTCCTGGCACCATCGCAGCATCTCGGCGATCTTGGCCGCGCCCATCCGGTAGCCGTAGCTGACGTCGTCGTATCCCGCGTCGCGCGCCCATCGGCGGTTGCCGTCGCACAGCACGGCGATGTGCCGCGGTAGCTCGGATTTCGAGCCGGCCAGTTCCTGCTTCAGCCGCAGCTCGTACACCCGATACAACGGCTCTTTGAGCCGCGGCGGAATGATCTCCACGAGGATCCACCCTACTGTGAGCGGCAACCGATTCCGGAGCGGAATTTCCGGCGATCTCGGCGCAAGTCACAGATCGCCTTCCCGCCGCGAACGCTAACGTTGACCGGTATGAGGACCGAGACCAGCACGGCCACCCAGCCGGAGCCCGAATCGCAGGGACTCGCGGCCAACGCCGCGCAGCAGCTCGTCGACGGCGTCACCCGAGCACTGACCAAGCCACGGTTCCGCGGCTGGATCCACGTCTATTCCGCGGGCACCGCCGTCTTCGCGGGCGCATCGCTGGTCGCGGTGTCCTGGGCGGTGGGCTCCACCCGGGCCGGCCTGGCGACCCTGCTCTATACCTTCGCCACCATCATCATGTTCACCGTCAGCGCGACCTATCACCGCGTGCACTGGAAGTCGGCCACCGCCACGAAGTGGATGAAACGGGCCGACCATTCGATGATCTTCGTGTTCATCGCCGGTAGCTATACGCCGTTCGCGTTGCTGGCGCTCTCGCCGCACGACGGGCACGTGGTGCTCTGGATCGTGTGGGGCGGCGCGGCCGCCGGGATCCTGCTGAAGATGCTGTGGCCGTCGGCGCCCCGCTGGGTCGGGGTGCCGCTCTACATCCTGCTCGGCTGGGTGGCGGTCTGGTACACCGGCGAGATCCTGCATAACGCCGGGGTGGCCGCGATGGTGCTGCTGTTCGTCGGCGGCGCCTTGTACAGCATCGGCGGCATTCTCTACGCGCTGCGCTGGCCCGACCCGTGGCCGTCGACGTTCGGATACCACGAGTTCTTCCACGCCTGCACCGCGGTAGCGGCGATCTGCCACTACATCGCGATGTGGTTCGTGGTGTTCTGAGCCATCCAGCGAGACTGCAACTAGCGACGGCCATCCAGGGCGGCGGCCAGGTCGGCCGACCGGGTCACCGGCAGATCGCAGAGCCGGCCGCGGCACACGTAGGCGGCGTCGGCGCCGCGCACCCGGTCCCGGCCGACCAACAGCGCCGACGAGTCCATCTTTCCGCCCATCACGATCGCCCCGCCGGGTGCGAGCCGGCGGGCGTCGGTCAGCAGGGGTGACCGCGGCGAGTGGCACGCGATCGCGATCTGCAGCGGGCCCCGGACCGCGGCTTCGGCCACCGAAATCCAATGCCCGGCCGACCGCGGGGCCTTGGCCAGCAGTACCGAGTGCGCGGCCAGCGCCTCGGTCGCCGCTCGCAGGTAGCGCGGCGCGTCGACACTGCCGACCAGATGTGCCGCGGTCAGCAGCGCCTCGGTGATCGCCGAGGCGCCCGACGGGGTTGCTCCGTCCAGCGGGTCGGCCGGGCGCAGCATCAGCTGCTCGGCGTCGTCGGCGGTGTCATACCAGCGGCCGGGGCGCTGCGGATCGGCGAAATGCGCCAGCGCCGTGTCGAGCAACTCGCACGCCGCCGTCAGCCAGACGTCCTCGACGGTCAGCTGATACAGCGCCAGCAGCCCGGTGGCCAGCATCGCGTGGTCCTCCAAGATGGCCGCGCTCTCGCCGACGGCCCCGCCGAGGCTGGCCCGTCGCAGCCGGCCGCCGACCACATGCAGATCCAGCAACGCCGTCGCGCACCGCCGCGCCGCCCGGACCAACTCGGGTTCGCCCAGGGCCACGCTGGCCTCGGCCAGCGCGGTGATCGCCAGGCCGTTCCACGACGTGACGACCTTATCGTCGCGACCGGGCTGGGGTCGGGTGCGCCGGGCGGCCAGCAGCGCGGCCCGCACACGTTCGGCGCGCTGTGGATCGTCGGGATCACCGGGCAACTGCAGCACCGACGTGCCGTGTTCGAAAGTCCCGGACTCGGTGACCGCGAAAACCTCAGCGGCCCAAGGGCCGTCGTCGGGACCGAGCACCTCGATCAACTGCTGCGGCGTCCAGACGTAGGTGGACCCCTCGCGGCCGTCGGCGTCGGCGTCCAGCGAGGAGGTGAACATGTCGCCGTCGGCCAATTCGTCGAGCATGAATCGCGCGGTCTGCGCGGTGACCCTGCGGGCCAACGGATCGCCGGTGCGCCGGGCCCAGTGCGCGTAGGCGCGCAACAACAGCGCATTGTCGTACAGCATCTTCTCGAAATGCGGTACCACCCAAGCGTTGTCGACGCTGTAGCGGGCAAATCCCCCGGCCAATTGGTCGTAGATGCCGCCGCGCGCCATCGCATTGCCGGTGCGTTCGACGGCTTCGGCCGCCGACGACGATCCGGTGCGCTCGTAATTGCGCAGCAGCGCTTCCAGAACCGCCGACGGCGGGAACTTCGGCGCGCCGCCGAACCCGCCGTGCGCCGTGTCCTGCTCGCCCAGCACCGCCGCGACCGCGCGATCACACAGTGCCGGGTCGACGTCCGGGCCTTCAGAGGGCAACCCGGACGACATTCTGCGTAACTCACCGGCGATGTGGTCGGATGCCTCCTCGACCTCGCCGCGGCGTTGCCGCCAGGTCTCGGTGACGGCCGAAAGAAGTTGAAGAAAACCGTCTTTCGGGTAGTAGGTGCCGCAGAAGAAGGGCCGTCCGTCCGGGGTCAGGAAACACGTCATCGGCCAGCCGCCGTGCCCGGTGAGCGCGACGGTCGCGTTCATGTAGACCGCATCGATGTCCGGCCGTTCCTCGCGGTCGACCTTGACGCACACGAAGTCCGCGTTCATCGCCGCCGCCACCTGGTCGTCCTCGAACGATTCGTGGGCCATCACATGACACCAGTGACACGCGGCGTAGCCGATCGACAGCAGGATCGGCACATCGCGTTGCGCGGCGTTTTCCATCGCCTCGGCAGTCCACTGCTGCCAGTGCACCGGGTTGTCGGCGTGTTGACGCAAATACGGGCTGGTAGCCAGCCCGAGAGTATTGGTGGACGACGGTTCAGCCGGGCTCATCGCCGGGTCCTGACACCGACCCGTTCGCCGGCCCGGTGGCCTCGTCACGGGGTGGCTCGACCGTGTCGGTGCCCTCGTCGGCCGCCTGATCGGGCTCGGGATGCCTGGGGTCGAACGACTCGGGCACCTTCTTGAGTTGCTTGTTCATCGAACGCAACAGAAACAAGGTGGCGATCAACAGCAGCACGACGACCAGCAACCCGATCGGGCTGGCCTTGCCGAAGTCGGGCCCGGTGTGCTGGGGTGTCCCGTCAGCGATCACCGTGAGCAAAAGGTGTCTCACGAGTGATGCTCGATTCCGCTGAACAGATCGTCCTCAGGCAAACGGATGGGCACCCGCGAGCGCGCCAACTCGAATTCCTCCGTCGGCCACAGGCGCTGCTGCCAGGCGATCGGGGCGGCGAAGAAGTCTGCCTTCGGGTCGATCTGGGTGGCATGCGCGCGCAGCGCGTCGTCGCGCTGGCTGAAATATTCCGAGCATTGCACCCGTGTGGTCACCCGGGACTCGAACGGATCGTGCTCGGGTTTCCAGTGCTCGAGCCACTTCTGGAACGGGGGTTCGTGACCGTGCTTGATCGCCTCGTCGTGCAGCAGCTGCATCCGCTGTCGCACGAAGCCGTGGACGTAGTAGAGCTTGGACACCGCCCAGGGCTCACCGGCGTCCGGGAACCGGGCATGATCGCCGGCCGCTTCGTAGGCGCCGACCGAAACCTGATGGCAGGCAATGTGATCCGGATGCGGGTAGCCGCCGTTTTCGTCGTACGTGGTGATTACGTGTGGACGGAACTCGCGGACGACGCGCACCAGCGCCTCGACGGACTCCTCCAACGGCACCAGCGCGAAGCAGCCGTCGGGCAGCGGCGGCGGCGGATCACCCTTGGGCAGACCGGAGTCGACGAAGCCGAGCCAGGTGTGCTCGACGCCGAGGATCTCGGCGGCCTTGGCCATCTCGTCGCGGCGAATCTCGGCGATGTGCTCCTGCACGTCGGGCAGGTCCATCGCCGGGTTGAGGATCTCGCCGCGCTCGCCACCGGTCAACGTCACAACCAGCACGCGATGACCCTGGTCGGCATACCGGGCGAGTGTGGCCGCACCCTTGCTGGATTCGTCGTCGGGGTGTGCGTGCACCGCCATCAACCGCAGTTCGCTCACGTGTCCCCTTGTCGGTCCGCTGGTCTCCCCTCGAGCCTATAAGGACCCTATGATTCCAGTTTCCCGATGTTGCATGCTGTCGGCCGTCCTCCGGCAGCACATAAGCCCACCCATGAAACAGCCATGACCCAGACTTCCATTCCGCGCCCCGAGGCCCGCTACGGGCGCGCGCGCCTGTCTGCGGTCTCGCGGCGCCGGGTGGCGATCGCGCTGGGTGTGCTGGTTCTCGCGGCCGGCATCGGCATCGCGGTCGTCGGCTACCAACGGCTTGCAACCAGCGATGTCTCGGGTTCGCTGGCCGGTTACCAGGTGGTCGACCACGAAACGGCGTCGGTCACGATCAGCGTGACGCGATCTGATCCGTCGCGGCCAGTGGACTGCATCGTGCGGGTCCGTGCGAAAGACGGCAGCGAGACGGGCCGGCGCGAGGTACTGGTCGGGCCATCCGCGCAGACCACCGTGCAAGTCACGACGACGGTGAAATCCTCACAACCACCAGCGATGGCGGACATTTACGGATGCGGCACCGACGTGCCGGGCTACCTGCGCGCAGCCTGACCGGACACAAAGGCGAAGCTCAAATGACGTCATCGGCTGTTTCCACGGTGGTAACATGGATGAATGCACGGTTCCTCCCGGGACCGTGTATTGCTGCATTAGCGGCCGTGAGCACAACGGCACGGCAGCACGGGGCGGGAAACAGACACTCCGTTTACCGGAGTTCAGAAGCTCACGCGGTTACGCGGAGAAATACGACGAGGAGCACGACACGATGACGGACACTCAGGTGACCTGGCTGACCCAGGAATCACATGACCGGCTGAAGGCTGAGCTCGATCAGCTGATCGCGAATCGTCCCGTCATCGCCGCGGAAATCAACGACCGCCGCGAGGAAGGCGATCTGCGGGAGAACGGCGGCTACCACGCTGCCCGCGAAGAGCAGGGTCAGCAGGAGGCGCGCATTCGCCAGCTCCAGGACCTGCTCAACAACGCCAAGGTCGGCGAGGCGCCCAAGCAGTCCGGTATCGCGCTGCCGGGTTCGGTGGTCAAGGTCTACTACGACGGCGACAAGTCCGACACCGAGACCTTCCTGATCGCCACCCGCCAGGAGGGCGTCAAGGACGGCAAGCTCGAGGTGTACTCACCCAAGTCGCCCTTGGGTGAGGCCCTGATCGATGCCAAGGTCGGCGAGACGCGCAGCTACACCGTGCCCAACGGCAACACCGTCAAGGTCACGCTGGTGAGCGCCGAGCCGTACCACGACTGATTCCGCTGCGAACTAGCCGAGGGCTTGTTCGAGGTCGGCCAGCAGGTCGCTGACATCTTCGATTCCCACCGACAGCCGAACCAGGTCATCGGGAACTTCCAATTGCGAGCCGGCCGTCGAGGCGTGCGTCATCGCGCTCGGGTGCTCGATCAGCGACTCGACCCCACCCAATGACTCGGCCAGGATGAACACTTCGGTGGCGGCACAGAGCTTTTCGGCCGCCGCCCGGCCGCCGCGCATGCGCACCGACACCATGCCGCCGAAACATGACATCTGCCGCGCGGCGACGTCGTGCCCGGGATGGGTGGGCAGGCCCGGATAGAGCACCGCGCTCACCGACGGCTGCCCGGCGAGGAATTCCGCTACGGCCAAAGCGTTTTCGCTATGCCGCTGCATCCGCAGCACCAACGTCTTGAGGCCGCGCATCGTCAGGTAGGCGTCGAACGGGCCCGGCACCGCGCCGGCCCCGTTCTGCAGAAAGCCGAAGGCGTCGTCGAGCGTTTTATCGTTGGTGACCAATGCGCCACCCACCACATCGGAGTGGCCCCCGATGTACTTGGTCGTCGAGTGCAGCACAACATCGGCGCCCAGCGCCAACGCCTGCTGCAACGCCGGCGATGCAAAAGTGCTGTCCACCAACACTTTTGCCGAATTCTGCTTGCCGATGTCGACAATGGCCGCGATGTCAGCGATGGACAGCAGCGGATTCGTCGGTGTCTCCACCCAGATCAGCCGGGTCTGCGGCGTGATCGCGGCCGCCACGGCGTCGAGGTCGGACAGCGCCGCCGGCGTGTACCCGACGTTCCACTGCGTGAAGACCTTGTCGATCAAGCGGAATGTGCCGCCGTAGGCGTCATTTGGGATGACCAGATGATCGCCGGGCCGTAGCATGGCGCGCAGGGCACAGTCAGTGGCGGCCATGCCGGAGCTGAACGCCCGTCCGAAGGCGCCGCCTTCGACGGCCGCCAGCGAGGCTTCCAGCGCGGCCCGGGTCGGGTTGCCGGTGCGCGCGTATTCGAACCCGCCGCGCAGCCCGCCGACGCCGTCCTGGGCGAACGTGCTGCTGGCGTAGATCGGAGCGTTCACTGCCCCGGTCGCGGGATCCGGGCGGTAGCCGGCGTGGATGGCCTTGGTGGCCAGTCCCTTGATTGCGTGGTGTCCGTTCGGGTTTTCGCTCATCGCCGTTCAGCCTAATGAGCGCCACGGGTTGCGCCGAGTGCGGTGATGCGAATCTGGTGCCGGGTAGTCGGCGTTCATTGCACTGCGCCAACCGCTCGGAGAGTAACCGCCGACGGTCGACACCTGGCAGCTGGTGATCAACACCGTCACGACGATCATCACGCTCCTGCTGGTGGCGTTGCTGCAGAACACCCAGTCACGCAGCGATCGCGCGTTGCAGCACCAGCTCAACGCGATGGCCGACGCGCTGTGGGATCTGATGGGCGAATTGGGCGAAGAGCATCCCCGCCTGCGGCGTCACCGCGACGAGTTGGCCGATGCGGTCGGCCTGGAACCGCGGATGGGCTCGGCCTGAACCGTCAGATTGGCAGCACCACGGTCGTCAGGATCTTGTCGGCGATGGTCTGCCGCTTGGCGTCCCAGAGCGGAAACAGGAATCCGATGAAGCAGATGACAGCGTCGACGAAGTGGGCGAGGTCACGCACGACGGACATCCCGAAGCCGATCGGCGCTCCGGTCGTCTCGCTGACCACTTTGATCTTCATCACGGTCTTGCCCAGACTCGAGCCGGTGGTGCCCTGGCGGTAGCCGCGGTTCCAGAGCCAGTACGCCAGGCCCGCCAGCGTCGCCAACCATTGCGCCAGCTGGCCGATCGTCGAGGGCTGGCTTACGCAGTACTGGCTGACGTCGTACTGGGTGATGTCGGTGACGCAGGACGACTGCTGGGTGGCGTACATGATCCCGGTGCCGATGCCCTGCACGATCGCGTACGGCAGGTAGTCGATCAGCAGCGCCAGCACCCGGGTGATCCACGGTGTGTACGAGTCCGTCGGCAACGCCCGGATCGCCGGTCCGGGCGGCGGCGGGGCGTATCCACCGCCAGACGGCGCAGGGGGTGGCGGGTAACCGCCGCCGGGCGGCGGTGGCGGTGGCGGAAAGGAACCACCCTGAGCGGAAGGAGCGGGCTCGTACCCGCCAGAGGCCGGTTCATAGCCACCGGGTGGTTCAGGCGGCGAAGAGGGCGGCGGCTGATCGGTCATGGTGCAACCTTCCACTGCGGGTTAGCTGAACTAGCCGCATTACAGTACCTGAGAAGCCACCTGTCGCGGAGGCTGCGGACACGTGCCGTTAACGCCGCCCTGCCGGTACCCGGGGTCCGTCCGACAGAAAGCCCAACAGGTCGTATCGGGTGATGACTCCGACGGGTTTGCCCTCCTCGACGACCATCAGCGCATCCCAGTCGCGCAGCGCCTTTCCGGCGGCGCTGACCAGCTCGCCGGCACCGATGATCGGCAACGGCGGGCTCATGTGCTGGGAGACGGCGTCGGCCAATTTGGCGCGGCCCTCGAAGACGGCCGAAAGCAGCTCGCGCTCCGAGACACTGCCGGCGACCTCACCGGCCATCACCGGGGGCTCGGCGCCGACCACGGGCATCTGGGACACCCCGTACTCGCGCAGAATGCCGATGGCGTCACGCACCGTCTCGGTCGGGTGGGTGTGGACCAGGTCCGGCAGCGCACCCGACTTTCCGCGCAGCACGTCGCCGACGGTTGGCTGTTCCGTCGAGCCGTCGAGGCGGGTGCGCAGGAAGCCGTACGACGACATCCACGCGTCGTTGAAGATCTTCGACATGTAGCCTCGGCCGCCGTCCGGAAGCAACACGACGACGAGTGCATCGGGCCCGGCTTCCTCGGCCACCTTCGCCGCGGCCACCACGGCCATCCCGCACGAGCCGCCGACCAGCATCGCTTCTTCCCGGGCCAGCCGCCTGGTCATGTCGAACGAGTCGGAGTCGGATACGGCGATGATCTGGTCGGGCACCGTCGGGTCATACGCGGCGGGCCAGAAATCCTCTCCGACGCCTTCCACCAGATAGGGCCGGCCGGTGCCGCCCGAATACACCGATCCTTCGGGGTCCGCGCCGATGATGCGCACCGCGCCGCCCGACACCTCCTTGAGGTAGCGGCCCGCGCCGGTGATCGTCCCGCCGGTGCCGATGCCGGCGACGAAGTGGGTGACCTTTCCGTCGGTGTCGGCCCACACCTCGGGACCGGTGGTCGCGTAGTGGCTGGCGGGGCCCTGCGGGTTGGCGTATTGGTCGGGCTTCCAGGCGCCGTCGATCTCGCGGACCAGCCGGTCGGAGACGCTGTAGTAGCTGTCCGGGTGCTCCGGCGGCACCGCCGTCGGGCACACCACGACCTCCGCGCCATACGCGATCAGCACGTTGCGCTTGTCCTCGCTGACCTTGTCGGGGCAGACGAACACGCACTTGTAGCCGCGGTGCTGGGCCACCAGCGCCAGCCCGACACCGGTGTTGCCCGAGGTGGGTTCGACGATTGTGCCGCCCGGCTTGAGCAGACCGGCGGACTCGGCGGCGTCGATCATCTTCACCGCGATGCGGTCCTTGGAGCTACCGCCGGGGTTGAGGTACTCGACCTTTGCCGCAACCGTGCCAGCACCGGCGGGGATGACGGAGTTCAGGCGAACCAGTGGCGTACCGCCGATGATGTCACTGATGTGCTGCGCAATTCGCATGCGCTTATCGTCTCAGGCGATTTCTGGCCGCGCACACCCGCTCTCGGTGCGATAGGTGTCCGGGCCGGCCGTGCGGATCCGAACGGCTAGCCGGTGGCTTCGCGGATGTACTCCCCGATTTGGCGCAGCGAACGAACGGCCTCGGGCACCAGCGGGGCCGCCAGCTGGAAATCGTGAACCTGGCCGGGCCAGACCCGTACCTCGGCCGGTACCCCGGCGGCCGCAAGCCGGCTCGCCGCTAACCGCGCGTCGTGCAGCAGCACCTCGGACCCCGACACGTGGATCAGCGTGCGCGGAAGGCCGGGCTTGATGTGGTCGAGGGGTTCGTAGATCGCCTCGGCCTTGCCGTCGACGATGTTCTTCCTCGCCGCGCTAGCAACCAATTCGACGAGCGCGTCGAATGCCTTGGCGCCGAACATCGCATCGGTCTTGATATTGGGATGCGTTTGCTTGTATTCCTTTGCCAATTGCAGCAGTGGCGAGATCGCTACCAGCGCCGCCGGCTCCTCGCCTTCCTCCTGCAGCCGTTGCGCCAGCGTCAGCGCGAGGTAGCCGCCAGCGGAGTCGCCAGCGAGAACGATCTGATCGGGCTGGAAGCCGCGCCGCCGCAACCAGCGGTAGCCATCGTGACAGTCCCGCACCGCCATACCGATCGAATGCTTGGGCAACAGGCGGTAGTTGACCACCAGAACGGGCGAGTCAGCAAACTTCGAGATCGCTTCGACCACCCGACCATGAGAGTTTGCTCCACAGGTCAAGAACGCGCCACCGTGGAAGTAGAGCACCACCCGCCGGGTGCCGTCCGCGGGCAGCACTCCTGGAGCGCGGACCAATTGTGCCGACGCATTTGGCAACTTCACGGTGTTTCGCACGGTGGCCGACACCGGCAGCAACGCCCGGGCCGCAAGGTCGATCAGACCCCAGGGCCAAGGCAGGGTGGGAGCGTAGCTGCCGGCCGCCAGGATCGGCCGAATCGTCACGCGTGAGGCCAGCGTGGCTACCCGGCCCTGGACGCTGGGGCCGGATTCCAGAACTTCTACCGGTGCGCCGTCGCTGATAGCGAATTTGCGCGCCTCGGCCCGGCGCGACTTCAGCAGGTCACGAAGATGGGCGGCGTTCCGGGGTGCACCGGAAACCTTGCTGGGTGCGGTCATGCTCGACACTCCTACGCCGTTGTAGTGCGATACAGCATGTGACGAGCAAGCCGAGCGCCCGGTTCAAATCGTGCGCTGGGTCGTTCAGCCAACCCGTTAAACTTAGCTTCGCAGGCATTTCTTAAAGGAACGTTTGAAGAGTCTGATTTGATACCACATCTGATTCACAACGTGACCGCTTTGTTTGTCGGCCGTCCGCGCAAACACGACAGCCGATCTAAAATGATCCCGTGACCGTGAGGGTGCCACGTCTTTCGACAATCGCCCTGGCCACGGCGGGCGCAGTCGCCTCGACAGGTACGGCCTATCTGGGCGCGCGAAACCTGCTGGTCGGCCAGGCGACGCACGCGCGCACGGTGATCCCCCGGGCCTGGGACATCCCACCGCGCGCCGACGGCGTGTACAGCCCGGGCGGCGGGCCGGTGGAACGGTGGCAGCGTGGCATGTCAGCGGACATGCACCTGATGATCTTCGGCGACTCGACCGCCACCGGATACGGTTGCGCGAGCGCCGAAGAAGTGCCGGGTGTGCTGATCGCACGCGGCCTCGCCGAGCAGACCGGTAAGCGTATTCGGTTGAGCACCAAGGCCATTGTCGGTGCGACCTCGAAGGGCGTCAGCGGGCAGGTCGACGCGATGTTCGTCGCCGGGTCACCGCCGGACGCGGCCGTGATGATGATCGGCGCCAACGACGTCACCGCCCTGAACGGGATCAGCCAGTCCGCGCGACGGCTGGGCCGGACCGTGCGCAAGCTGAGTTCGCGTGGCGCGGTGGTGGTAGTCGGCACCTGCCCGGATCTTGGCGTGATCTCCGCGATCCCCCAGCCGCTGCGATCGCTGGCGCACGCGCGAACCCGACAGCTCGCCCGCGCACAGACCGCGTCGGTGCGATCCGCCGGCGGGGTGCCGGTGCCGCTGGCTCACCTGCTGGCTCCCCAATTCCGGGCTACTCCCGAACTGATGTTCTCCGCCGACGGCTTCCACCCCTCGCCGACCGCGTACGCCCTGGCCGCCGCGCAGTTGCTGGTCGCGCTCTGCGATGCGCTGGGCCAGGAGATCGAGGGCCCGGTGCTCAACTTGGCGGCACGCGCCGAGACACCCATGGTCAGCGGCGGCCACACTCCGCTGAGCGCGATGTCGCGGCTGTGGCGGCGCCCGTCGCCCAGCGAGGCCGCCCCGTCGTCGAACTGACGAATCGGCACCGACTAGATTTGCCTTAGCCCGTCGGGTTGGGTGTGCCAACCGTTTTCACGCGAGCGAAGCATCTTGGAGGGAACTGTCATGCCCGAAGCCGTCATCGTCTCCGCCGTTCGCTCGCCGATCGGGCGGGCCATGAAGGGATCGCTGGTCAACATGCGGCCCGACGACCTGGCCGCCCAGATGGTGCGTGCCGCCCTCGACAAGGTCCCCGCGCTCAACCCGCATCAGATCGACGACCTGATCCTGGGCTGCGGCCAGCCCGGCGGTGAGTCCGGATTCAACCTGGCGCGCGTGGTTGCCGTCGAACTGGGCTACGACTTCCTGCCCGGCACCACCGTCAACCGGTATTGCTCGTCGTCCTTGCAGACCAGCCGGATGGCGTTCCACGCGATCAAGGCCGGCGAGGGCGACGTGTTCATCTCCGCGGGCGTGGAGACAGTGTCCCGCTTCGCCAAGGGCAGCGCCGACTCGTGGCCGGACACCAAGAACGCGCTGTTCAGCGAGGCGCAAGAGCGTTCCGCGGCCGCCGCCAACGGCGCCGACGAGTGGCACGACCCACGCGCCGATGACAACCTGCCCGACGTCTACATCGCGATGGGGCAGACGGCGGAAAACGTCGCACTGCTGACCGGCGTGAGCCGCGAGGACCAGGACCACTGGGGCGTGCGCAGCCAGAACCGCGCCGAGGAGGCGATCAAGAGCGGGTTCTTCGAGCGGGAGATCTCGCCGGTGACTCTGCCCGACGGCACCACGGTGAGCACCGACGATGGTCCGCGGCCGGGCACCACCTACGAGAAGATCAGCGAGCTCAAGCCGGTGTTCCGGCCCAACGGCACGGTGACGGCGGGCAACGCTTGTCCGCTGAACGACGGCGCGGCGGCGCTGGTGATCATGAGCGACACCAAAGCCAAGGAGCTGGGCCTGACCCCGCTGGCCCGCATCGTGTCGACCGGCGTCAGCGGTCTGTCGCCGGAAATCATGGGGCTGGGCCCCATCGAGGCGTCCAAGAAGGCGCTGGCTCGGGCCGGCATGTCGATCAACGACATCGACCTCTACGAGATCAACGAGGCCTTCGCGGTGCAGGTGCTGGGCTCGGCCCGGGAGCTGGGTATGGACGAGGACAAACTGAATGTCTCCGGCGGCGCGATCGCGCTCGGCCATCCTTTCGGCATGACCGGCGCCCGGATCGCCGCCACGCTGATCAACAACCTGCAGACCTACGACAAGACGTTCGGCCTGGAGACCATGTGCGTTGGCGGTGGCCAGGGCATGGCGATGATCATCGAGCGGCTCAGCTAGCTCGTTGCCGACTGTCGAGTGTGCGTCCTGGGCGTTGAGTGTGCGCCCAGGGCGGCGAGTGTGCGTCCTGGGGCGGCGACACGCCGGGCAAGCCGCCGCCAGCGCACACTCAACGCCATAGCCGCACATTGAGGGCGGCGAGCAGTGGGCCCGAGCGCGGCGAGCAGTGGGTCCAGCGCAGCAAAAAGCCGGCCCGCCCGAAGGCAAGCCGGCTTTCTGCGCGCGAGAAGCTAATCGTTCTGCAGATAACTGAGCAGGCGCAGGATCTCCAGGTACAGCCAGACCAGCGTCACGGTCAGGCCGAGCGCGATGCCCCACGCCGCCTTCTCGGGAGCTCCGGCGCGGATCATCTGGTCGGCCGCGTCGAAGTCGATCAGGAAGCTGAACGCGGCGATGCCGATCACGACCAGCGAGAACAGGATCGCTAGCGGTCCACCGCTGCGCAGACCCAGACCCGCTCCGCCACCAACACCGAACATGCCGAGCACCAGGTTGCCGATCATCAGGGCCAGCGCACCGAACATCGCGCCGACCACCCAGCGGGTGAATTTCGGAGTCACCCGGATGGCGCCGGTCTTGTAAACGACGAGCATGCCGAAGAACACCCCGAAGGTGCCCAGGACCGCCTCACCGATCAGCGCGCCCGCGTTGACGTGCGACACCTGGAAATTGGCGAAGACGAACGAGACAGCACCGAGGAACAGGCCCTCGAGGACGGCGTAGCTGAGCACGATCCCCGGGTTGTCCTGCTTGCGGCCGAACGTCGCGATCATCACGAGCACGAAACCGCCCAGCGCGCCGATCAAGGTCAGCGGCATCGCCAGGGCGAGGTTGTTGGCCACCAGGAAGTAGGAGACGATCGCCGAGACGGTCAGCACGCCGAGCGTGATGCCGGTCTTGGTGACGACGTCGTCGATGGTCACCGGCCGGGTGGCCTTGGCCTCCTGGTACGGGGCCGTGTAGGGGTCGGCTTGGTAGTACCCCTGCTGCATCTGGGCCGCGCCAGTGCCGAATTGCGCATATCCGCCGCTCTGCTTGGGCAGCGAACGAAATACCGGGTTGCTGGTCTCCCGCACCGTCGGATCCTCTCTTAAGACTGTGGCTTCGCGTCGTGCGAACACTTGCTCAACGATCAGTCGCCGTCCCAGGTTCCCAGCGGAACTGGTGTTTTTAGGGTATATCCGGGCTCGGTGCCTGTCGCCAAGCTCAAACATAATCCTTACCCGCGGGCATCGCGTCGCTTGTCACGATCTAGATTGCTGGTCAAGGCCCGGTAGTCATCGCGGCGACACCCTGGGCACAGATTGCGACCCGGAAACGTAACTGAGAGGCTGCCCAGTGACCGAAGGCGCGACCGAGCAATCCGACGAGATTCTGGCCCGCGTCGACAATGGCGTCGGCCTGATCACGCTCAACCGCCCCAAGGCAATCAACTCGCTCAATCAGACGATGGTCGACGTGTTGAGCCCCCTGCTGACGCGCTGGGAAAACGACGATGCGGTGCGCGCGGTGGTCCTGTCCGGTGCCGGCGAACGCGGGCTGTGCGCCGGCGGCGACGTCGTCGCGGTCTACCACAGCGCCCGCAAGGACGGCGTCGAGGTGCGGAAATTCTGGCGCGACGAGTATCTGCTGAACGGTCAGATCGGCCGGTTCGCCAAGCCATACGTGTCGTTGATGGACGGCATCGTGATGGGCGGCGGGGTCGGCGTCAGCGCCCACGGCAGCGTTCGCGTGGTCACCGAAACCTCAAAGGTGGCAATGCCGGAGGTAGGCATCGGGTTCATCCCCGACGTCGGCGGGGCGTTTCTGCTGTCCCGGGCGCCCGGGGCCCTCGGCCTGTACGCCGCGCTGACCGGCGCCCCGTTTTCCGGAGCCGACGCGATCGCACTGGGCTTCGCCGATCACTACGTCCCGCACGACCAACTCGAGGCGTTTCGCCAGGCGATCGTCGACGACAGCATCGAGAGTGCACTGGCCGCTCACGCCATCGAGCCGCCACCGAGTGAGCTTGTCGCGCAACGTCATTGGATCGACGAATGTTTTGCCGGCGATACCGTGGCGGACATCCTCGCGGCGCTGCGCCGTCATGACGGCGAGCCGGCGCAAGACGCCGCGAAGCTGATCGGCACCCGGTCCCCCATCGCGGTGTCGGTGACACTGGAGGCGGTGCGCCGGGCGGCGAAAATGGAAACGCTGGAAGATGTTCTGATCCAGGACTATCGAGTGTCGTCGGCCTCGGCACACTCACACGATCTGGTGGAAGGCATTCGGGCGCAGATCATCGACAAGGATCGCAATCCGAAGTGGTCGCCGCCGGACTTCGCCGCGGTCTGCGCGGCCGACATCGAAGCGTATTTCGCGCCGGTCGATGACGACTTGACTTTCTAGAAAGGCGATTTGGATGAGCGAGACAACGTACGAATCCATCATGGTCGAGCGTGACGAGCGGGTCGGGACCATCACGCTGAACCGGCCGAAGGCGCTCAACGCGCTCAACAGCCAGGTGATGAACGAAGTCACCAGCGCGGCAACAGCATTCGACAACGATCCGGGCATCGGCGCGATCATCATCACCGGCGCGGGCGGCAAGGCCTTCGCGGCGGGTGCCGACATCAAGGAAATGGCGGGACTGAGCTTCGCCGACGCGTTCGGCTCGGACTTCTTCGCCACCTGGGGCAAGCTGTCTGCCGTGCGCACGCCGACGATCGCCGCGGTGGCCGGATACGCGCTCGGCGGCGGCTGCGAGCTGGCGATGATGTGCGATCTGCTGATCGCGGCCGATAACGCGAAATTCGGTCAGCCCGAGATCAAACTGGGTGTGCTGCCGGGCATGGGTGGTTCGCAGCGTCTCACCCGCGCGATCGGCAAGGCCAAGGCGATGGACCTGATCCTGACCGGTCGCACCATCGGCGCCGAAGAAGCCGAACGCGGCGGTCTGGTGTCGCGGGTGGTGCCGGCCGACGACCTGATGAACGAGGCCAAGGCCGTCGCCACCACGATTTCGCAGATGTCGCTGTCGGCGTCACGGATGGCCAAGGAAGCCGTCAACCGTGCCTTCGAGTCCACCCTGGCGGAGGGACTTCTCTACGAACGCAGGCTGTTCCACTCCACCTTCGCGACCCACGACCAGTCCGAGGGCATGGCGGCATTCGTCGAGAAGCGGGATCCCAACTTCACGCATCGCTAAGATGCTCTCGTGAGCGAGTCAGGTTCTGCGACCGCAGCCGACGACGGATCGACGGCCGGCGCAGACAAACTGGCGGTCCCGCGAGACGCCGCGGCGACGAGCGTCGCCACCGAACCCGAACCCGAACCCGAACCCGAACCCGCAGCCGAGCCGGAAAGCACCGACGAGCTGGCGGACATCGCGACCAAGCCGTTTTGGGTGCGCCACTACACCTTTACCGGCACCGCGGTCGGTCTTATCTTCATCTGGTTCTCGCTGACACCGTCGCTGCTGCCCCGCGGCGCTATTTTTCAGGCGTTGGTCAGCGGCTTCTCCGGCGCCATCGGTTATGGACTGGGCGTCTTTTCGGTCTGGCTGGTGCGCTACATGCGCACCAAGAACTACAGCCCGCCGGCACCGCGCTGGGCATGGAAGGTGTTGATCCCGGTCGCGGTGGTGGGCCAGGTGCTGATGGCGATCCGGTTCCACGTATGGCAGGACGACGTGCGCGATCTGATGGGTGTTGCGCACCTGCATTGGTACGACTACCCGGTCGCCGCGGTCCTGTCCATCATCGTGCTGTTCACCGTCGTCGAAATCGGCCAGGCCATCCGCGTGCTGGTCAGTTTCCTTGTGGGACAACTGGACCGGATCGCACCGTTTCGCCTCTCGGTGACCATTGTGGTGGCCTTGCTCGTGACGTTGACGATCACCCTGCTCAACGGCGTCGTGCTCAAGTCCGCGATGCGCACCATGAACAACACGTTCGCCACGACCAACAATGAGATGAGTCCCGAGACCGCGGCGCCGAAAAGTCCGCTGCGATCGGGCGGGCCGCAATCGCTGGTGTCGTGGGAGTCGTTGGGCCGCGAGGGCCGCATCTTCGTCGAGGGCGGTCCCAAACTCGACGAACTGACCAGCTTCAACGGCGCCCCGGCCACCGAACCGATCCGCGCCTACGCCGGTCTGAATTCCGCCGATGGCATCACCGCGACCGCTGAGCTGGCGGCACGTGAACTGCAACGTGAAGGCGGCTTACAGCGCGAGATCGTCGCGGTCGCAACGACTACCGGCACCGGCTGGATCAACGAAGCCGAAGCCTCGGCACTGGAGTACATGTACAACGGCAACTCCGCGATCGTCAGCATGCAGTACTCGTTCTTGCCGAGCTGGCTGTCGTTTCTGGTGGACAAGGAGAATGCCCGGCACGCCGGCCAGGCATTGTTCGAGGCCGTAGACAGACTGATCCGGCAGCTGCCCGAGGGACACCGCCCCAAGCTCGTGGTCTTCGGTGAAAGCCTGGGCTCGTTCGGCGGTGAGGCGCCGTTCATGAGCCTCAACAACGTCCTGGCCCGCACCGACGGCGCGCTGTTCAGCGGCCCGACGTTCAACAACACCATCTGGACAGACCTGACCGCCACCCGTGACGCCGGCTCGCCGCAGTGGCTGCCCATTTACAACGACGGCCACAACGTCCGATTCGTCGCTCGCCCAGGCAATCTGGACCGTCCCAAGGATCCGTGGGACGCACCGCGGGTGGTGTATTTGCAGCATGCGTCCGACCCGATCGCGTGGTGGACTCCGGATCTGTTGTTCAGCGAACCGGATTGGCTACGCGAAGGGCGCGGCTATGACGTGCTGCCGCAGACACGGTGGATCCCGGTGGTGACTTTCCTGCAAGTGTCGGCGGATATGGCCGTCGCCGTGGACGTGCCCGACGGCCACGGCCACCGCTACGTCGCCGACGTCGCCAACGGCTGGGCAGCGGTGTTGTCACCGCCCGGGTGGACGCCGGAGAAGACCGAGCGGCTGCGACCGCTGTTGCACGCCAACGATTAGAGCCAGCGGCGAGCGGGCGCCCCGGCGTTCGCCAGCACTTCGGGACTGACCGGATCGCCGGCCAATTCGGCGAGCACACCGGCGCCGGCCAGCGCGTGATAGCCACCGACGACGTCGGTGGCCCGGTGCAGGCCGATGTCGAGCAGCGCGGCCACCGCCAGGCTGGAGGTGTAGCCCTCCGAACACAGGATCACCCACTCGACGTCGTCGCCGACGGCCTCGGGCAGGCGGGCGTCACTGGTCGGGTCGCAACGCCATTCCAGGACATTGCGTTCGATCACCAGCGCGCCGGGAACCTCACCCTCGCGGAATCGCTGCGCCTGCGGCCGGATGTCGACGAGCACCGCCCCGCGCCGCAGTGCATCGGGCACCTCGGCGGCCCCCAGCCGCCGAAAACGGCGTCGGGCGGATCTCAAGACCACGTCGATACGGCTCATTGCGTCCCCTCCGGTTGGTCGGTCAGTTCGGTGCGCTGGCGGCGCAACCTGCTGTTCTTGGTGACCTCGTAGTACGACATCGCGCTCAGCGGCGGCGAGTACGCGTGCACGCTCAGCGTCGGTGCCACCGGTCGCTGGATTCCGGTGCCGGCCGCCGACAGCGGGCGCGCGACCGGCCTGGGCGCCCACACCACGTCGTGCACCCAGCCCAGTGGAAAGCCGGCCTGATCACCGGCATCGAGCCGGCGTCGCCGTAAATTCGTTCCGTCCCAACGGAATTCGTTGAGCGACCCGGACACGACAGTCAGCGCTCCCAGTGACCCACCGTGATCGTGCAGTTCGGTGGGGTGGCCGGGAACCCAGCTGATCAGCCAGACGTCGAGTTCGTCGTCGCCGTGGATGCGGGTGAACCAGCGCCGCGAGTCCGGTACGCCGCCGTCGGGCAGCAGGTGATCGCAACGGCCGCTGAGCACATCGTCGGCGGCTCGATCGGTGGCATGCAGCAGGTCGGGAACCCGCAACCGCGTCGGCCCGGCGGAGGGCGACGCGACGGCCGGTGGGCGCAACGCAACAGAACTGGCGACAGACACAGACATTGGAGAACTCCACAAGGGATCGGATTGGGCAAGGGCGGCGCGTTAAGGCCGACAACACTCGCAAAATCCGAAGCGCTCCATCACGGCCGCCAGTGTTGCATAGATTGGGGCGGTGTGGTCGTGCAGTCACCGCCCCCGGCGATGGGGCGCACTCGTCGTCGCGACCGGTTTGATCGGCGTGCTTTCGGTCACCGGGTGCTCGTCGGGCGGTGCCCCCGCGGGCAGGGTCACGTCGTCGGCTCCGCCGTCGTCGGCCGGCCCACCGGGCCCGACTTCGGCGCCACCGGGGGTGGTCGGCCTGTCCCCCGCCGGGGTGACCACCAAGGTCGATGTCCCCGCGGAGTCGACCGAAGAGGAGTACTACCAGGCCTGTCATGCCGCAAAAGTGTGGATGGACGCGCGGCCCAAGACCGGGGAATCTCAGTTCGAGCCCTATCTGGCGATGCTTCAGAGCGCCCCGGCAGCCACCGCGGGCAGCTGGAACACCAGGTGGGTGGACTTGACGCCGGCCCGGCAGGCCGCGGTGATCACCGCCGCGCGGGCGGCTGCCGCCGACGAATGCGGCTAGCGGCCCGGCGCGCCGGCTCGAACTCCTGCGCAATTGCGATCACGGATGAAAAAAGTGCCGCCCCGACCCGGCGAGGGTCGGTTCCGGCACGCAAAATGTAGGGGTGTCTGGCGAAGCCGTTGCGCGTCGATCCTCACGTACCCGGGTCGCCGTGGCACTCGGGAGCGGTGGTGCCCGGGGTTATGCCCACATTGGGGTGATCGAGGCGCTGCACGACCGCGGCTTCGAGATCGTGGGGATCACCGGCTCGTCGATGGGTGCGATGATCGGCGGTCTGCAGGCCGCCGGGCGACTCGACGATTTCGCCGACTGGGCGAAGTCGCTGACGCAACGCACCATCTTGCGACTGCTTGACCCGTCGATCAGCGCGGCGGGAGTGATGCGGGCGGAGAAGATCCTGGAGGCGGTTCGCGACATCCTGGGCCCGGTCGGGATCGAGGAACTGCCGATCCCCTACACAGCGGTGGCGACCGACCTGCTGGCCGGCAAGTCGGTGTGGTTTCAGCACGGTCCGCTCGACGAGGCGATCCGGGCATCCATCGCGATTCCGGGTGTGATCCCTCCGCACGAAGTCGGCGGCCGCCTGCTCGCCGACGGCGGCATCTTGGATCCGCTGCCGATGGCGCCGCTCGCGGTGGTCAATGCCGACCTGACGATCGCCGTGAGTGTCAGCGGCAGCGAGGCGATCGCGAAACGAGAACCCGAGCCCGGTGCCACCGTCGAGTTACTGAATCGCATGGTGCGCAGCACGACTGCGCTGCTCGACACCTCGGCGGTGCGCTCGCTGCTCGACCGGCCCACCGCGCGAGCAGTGCTGAGCCGGTTCGGTGCGGACACCTGGACGGAGGACGCCGGCGAGGACGACGCCGCCGAAATCGTGGGAGTGCCCGGGGTTCCGAAGCTGGGCAGCTTCGAGGTGATGTACCGGGCCTTCGACATCGCCCAGTCCGCGCTCACCCGGCACATGCTGTCGGCCTACCCGCCCGATCTGTTGATCGAGGTGCCGCGTTCGACGTGCCGCAGCCTGGATTTCCACCGGGCCGCCGAAGTAATCGATGTCGGGCGGCTGCTGGCTGACCAGGCGCTGGACTCACTCGAACGCGCTTCCGAGGATCCCATCGAGGACTGATCGTCTCGAGAGCCGTTCAGACACCGAGGAATTCGGCGACGGCTTGGGCTTCGCGGCGGCCTTGTTCACGTCCGGCCACCGCCGAGCTGATGCGACAGCGCGGGTCTAAGAGGTTGGGCCCGAACGCTTTCAGCGATTCGGCGTCGGCGAATACTCCGAATGCGTTGCCGCCGAACGCCGCGACCTCGGTGGCCGGTCCGCCGCCGAACGGCGATGGCGCATCGGCCGCGGCGGGCACCAGCACCACGGCCGTGTCGCAGTCGTGGGCGACGTCGAGGTTCACCGAGCTGGCCACCCCGCCGTCCATGTATCGCCGGCCGTCGACCGTCACCGGCGGCCACGCCCCCGGTACGGCACAACTGGCCGCGACCGCATCGACGAGCTCCACGTGAGATTCGGAGTCGAAGACCACCAATTCGCCGGTGGCGGTGTCGATGGCGGTAATGCGCAGCGCACGGTCCGGCCAGTCGTGCGACGGCAGCCGTTGCGCAATCACCTGGCGGCGCACCGACTCCGGCACGGTCTTGGTGCTCAGGGCCACTGCGCCGATCCGCTGCATCTGCTGACGCGTCCTGCCCAGCGAGTCGTCATACGGCTCACCAAGGGCGGCCAGGAAAAGCCCGGTGATGGTCTCGACGTCGACGCCGGAATCGATTTCGCCTGACGTCTCGGCGACTTGCCGTTCGTACAGTCTCTCCAGCGGGCTGCCGCTGGCGATCTGGGCGGCGACCGTCGAACCCGCCGACGTTCCCACCAGCACATCCGAATCCAGCAGCAGCCGCGCCGCAGCCGGTGATTCGTCGGCAATGCCGCGTAAAATCCCTGTCTCCCAAGCAATTCCGGCTATTCCCCCGCCGGCCAACACCAGCGCGCGTCTGGTCGTCACGTCACAACTTGCGGGTGTTGGGCAGCGCGTGCTGCGCAACTTCGACCGGCACGCTCAGATCCTCCCGGCGCAGCAGATGCTTCGGCGGATCCGGCAGGATCATCGTGCGGTGGATCTGCAGGGAGCCGTCGACGTGCAGCAGCTCTCCGGGCTGCAGCAGACGCCAGCGGGGGTCGCTGTCCATCGGTTCGGTGGCCAGTACGACCGACGGCCGCGTGCACAGCAGGTCGGACTGCGCGTGAATTCGCATGGTACGCAAGTCGAATTGCGAGTCGGCGGTAGCGGCGAACTCGTGGCGCCGGTCCAGCAGACAGAGCTGGTGAGTTGCCGGGTAGCGCATTGCCCACATGTCGGTGGCCGTGCACAGCAGCACGTTGACCGCATAGATCGGCACGTTGTCCGCAAGCCAGGTCATCGCCTCGGCGATGCCGGCGCAGACATCGCCGCCCGCCGCGCGGATCGATGCGGTTATCAACGCGAACACCCGCTCCGAGTCGGTTTGCCCCAGCACAAAGTCTTGCGCACCGACCTCGCGCAGCCGCTCGTCGAGGATCTCCAATCCCTCGAGCACGCCGTTGTGCGCGAAGATCCGGCCGTCCTGCAAAAAGGGGTGGGTGTTGCGGACATCGAGCGATCCGGTCGTCGCGTAACGCACGTGGGCGATGAACGTCGTACCGGTCAAGCTGTGAGCCTCGGTGGCGAAGTCGCGGTCCTGCCACGCCGCTATCGGCTCCTTGTACAGCCGCGGTTCGCCGTTGGATTCGAAGACACCCAGGCCGGTCCCGTCCGGATTCCGCCTGCTCTGCTCGGACAGACTGTCCGGCGCGTCGAGCAGCCAGAAGGTTGCGGTGCAAGCATGCGTCCCGGCGTGCAGGCCAAAGAGTCGACACATGGCTCGACCGTACCGAATACGGTTGCGGGGTCAGCGCGTCAGCATCCCCGACAGGTCGCGCAGGGCTTGTCGCGCATAGCCCTGCCACATCCTGCCGAACACCGGCAGCGCCAACGCGGCCAGCGTTGAGCGCGGGTGAATGTCCCAGCGCCAGGTGACTTCGGTACCGCCGGTGGTCGGGGTGAAGGTCCACTCGCCCAGCACATGGTCGACCAGCAGCGCCATCGGGCCGGTGACGTCGCCGAGCCGATAAGCGAATGCTCGCGGCGGGTCGACGCTGGTGAGCTCCTCGCGCGTGCTGCCCCCACCCGCCATCACCACGGTGCGAGTCTGGCCCGCGGCATCCCACCCACCGGTCTGGTCGCGGACCTCTTTGATCGGCGGGAAGAGCCCGTGCCGGCGGCTGAAGATCTCGGTGAGCGGGACCGGCAGCGTGCGGTGAAAGGCCTGCTCGACCGGGACCGGTATGACCAGCGATTCGGAGAAGACACGCGAATGTGCCATGGAATCAACCTCTTTCAGCTATCGCTCGCGAGCACGGCGCCGGAGTTCAGTCGTGCGCCTCGGTGACCTCGTATCCACTGTCGGCGTGCCGGGCCCGGATGGCCTTCTTGTCGTATTTGCCCACGCTGGTGCGCGGGATCTCGTCGGTGAACGCCCACCGCTCGGGTAGCCACCAACGAACGACCTTGTCCGAGAGGAACGTTCGCAATTCGGCGGCGCTGACCGATGCGCCCGCATTGCGGACGACGACGGCAAGCGGTCGTTCCTGCCAGCGTTCGTCGGGAACTCCGACGACGGCGGCCTCGTGTACGTCGGGGTGACCGATCAGGCAGTTCTCCAACTCGACCGAGGAGATCCACTCCCCGCCGGACTTGATCACGTCCTTGGCGCGGTCGGTGAGGGTGACGAAGCCTTCCTCGTCGATGCGGCCGACGTCGCCGGTGCGCAACCAGCCGGAGTCGAATTTGGACGCGTCGCGCTCAAGGTAGTAGGAGCCGGTGATCCACGGGCCACGGACCTCGACCTCACCCACGGCCTGGCCGTCGTTGGGCAGCACCGCGCCGTCGTCGGAAACGATGCGCATCTCCACGCCGCAGATCGGTCGGCCCTGGGTCGCGCGGATGGCCCAGTGCCGTTCCTGCGGCGTGTCGACCGGCGGCCAGGCCAGGGTGGCCAGCGGCGACGTTTCGGTCATGCCCCACAACTGCCGGATCTGGACGTTGTACTTGTCTTCGAAAGTGCGCATCATCGACACCGGAACGGCCGAGCCGCCGCAGGCCACCAGCCGCAGCGAGGAGATGTCGTGGTCGGGGTCCTTCTCGAGGTGATGCATCACGTCGTTCCAGATGGTCGGCACCGCCCCGGCCAGGGTGGGCCGCAGCTTCTCGATCATGTCGATCACCGACGGGGCGTGCAGATGCCGATCGGGCATCACCAAGTCGGCCCCGGCCATCAGGGCCGCGTACGGCAGCCCCCACGCGTTGGCGTGGAACATCGGCACAATGGGCAGCACCCGGTCGCAGGCCCCCACCCCGATACCGTTGGTGCTACACGCGCCCATTGTGTGCAGAAAGCTCGAACGATGGCTGTACACAACACCTTTGGGGTTGCCGGTAGTGCCACTCGTGTAGCACATCGCGGCCGCCGACTTCTCGTCGATGTCCGGCCAGTCGAAGTCGGTCGGCTGGCCCTCGATCAACTCCGCATACCGCAGCACCGTCTTGCCCGACTCCTGCAGCTGCGCGATGTCGCCGTCGCCGACCGCGATCACGGTGTGCACGGTCTCGAGCTCGGGCAGTATCGGGGCGAGCAGTTTGACCAGTGACATGTCCACCAGCACGACCCGGTCTTCGGCCTCGTTGGCGACGTAGGAAATCTGCTCGGGGAACAGCCGGATGTTCAGGGTGTGCAGCACGGCGCCCATCGACGGGGCCGCGAGGTAGGCGGTGAGGTGCTCGGCGTTGTTCCACATAAACGTCGCGACGCGCTGGTCTCCGGTCACGCCCAGGCCGCGCAACCCGTGTGCCAGTTGGGCGGCCTGGCGACCCAGTTCGCGGTAGGTGGTGTGCCGGTAGCCGCCGTCACCCGTGGCCGTGGTGACCGTCCGGGACCCATGGACACCGCAGCCGTGCCGCATGATCGCGGTGATCGTCAGCGGAAAGTCCTGCATCGTGCTGTCCATCGAGCTACCGCCTTACCGTCTCGGCGCCGCACCGCCTCATGGTCGGTGGGCCGAATGGTATCGCCGCGCTACGCGACGGGAAACCGCATTCCCTGACAAAGCGTGTTGCACCGCGGCGGGACCGGGCAGAAACTCAGGCGAGCACGGGTTCGTGCGGTATGACGTCGGGCACCAGCCAACCGGTCGTCGACAGCTCGCCCATCGCCGCGGCACTCTCGAGGGCCATCGGCGTGGCCGACGCGATAGGCGTGACGCTCACCGCGCCGGAGTAGCCGGCGATGTAGAGACGCTTGCCGTCCGGGCTTTCGACCGCGCAGGACGGTTGCATCCCCGCTCCGAGTGTCGCGATCACGTCGTGGGTCAGCGTGCACAGCACGGTGACATTGTCGTCGCTGACCAGGTAGATGCGGTCGCCGTCGGCGGACAGCGTCATCCCGGTGAGAATGCCGCCGATATCGCCGACCTTGCGCGTGTTGGTGATCTTGTTGGTCCGCGTGTCGACGACGTCGACGACGACGCCCACCTCGGGCGCACAACTCGCCACGTAGGCGAGCGATCCATTGGGGCTCAGCGCGACGTCACGGACGGGCAGACCGATCTCGACGGCGCCGATCACCTGCAGCCGGGTCCGTTCGCCGGTGCTGCGCGTCTCGCGCCAGCTGGTGCGGGCCGCGGCCTGCTCGGGCTGCGCTTTGGTGCCGATCACGACGAGCCGGCCGCCGGCGGGTCCGTTGACGCCCACGTACGCCCGTGATCCGTCGGCGCTGACACGCACGCATTCCGTGGTGGCCGAATCCGCGACGGTGATCGACCGGATCTTGCCGGTCTCGGTGTCCAGAGCGGCCAGGTTGGCAACACCGTTGGCGTTGCGGCTGGCGTACACCTGGTGCCCGGCGGCATCGACGGCCAGATCGCTGACGCTCAGCGCCAGCGGATGCGTCGCGACCACCTCGTTGGTGGACACGTCAATGACGTGGATCGAGTCATAGGCCGTCGACACCGTGCTGACGTACGCCCGACCCGTTCCCGAGCCGCCCACCGCGATGGCAAACGGTTCGCCGACGCCGTCGATCATGTCCACGACACGAAAAGTCTCGGTGTCGATGACCGAGACGCTGTCGGATGCATAGTGGGTCGCCACCAACCGGCTGCCATCGCGGCTCATCGCGATGCCGCTGATCGGGCCGTTGCCGACGGCAATCTCGACGGCCACTGGGGCCATCGGCGTCGGGTCCATCTCGACGATCTCGCGGGCGGCCTCCCGGCCGTTGATCTCGCTCACGTTCGCACCGCCTTCGCTGTTGATATCGGCCATCTGCGCGCTCGCCCGGTATGAGCCGGGCGACACGCGTGGCCGCGAACTAAACCACATACAGCCGCAAAAATTGCGGGCCGTTCGAACAAATTTTACCGCCTGAATCTTGGCCGTTAAGCATGAATTCAGGACTGTTAGACACCTCACTTTGCAGCAAGCTAATTCTGCCTGAAGGGAAGTTGCCGAGTAGTCGCTCAGCAAACGCTTTCATAGCCTTTGAACCTGTAATACTCATTTTTAGCTAACTAATATGCGCGGGTCGCGAGCAGATAAAAAGTAAGAATTTCTTATCTTTTCCAGGCAAATAGAGGGAAATATCACAATATCCAAATTCCGCTTTGGTGGCGAATCATTCAAACCCTCCATTCGTTGACCAGCGGGTGCGCCGGTGCGTTGGCAGTCACGTTTGCCGGACACCTGTTCGATCGGTTACCGCGGTGCGTCCGGGGGCTACCAAGTGGTCGGTGAAATCGACGATGGTGTGTCCGTACAGGTCGGGGTGGGTGAAGCGGAACATGTGGCCGGTCGCCGGAAGAATCACCTCGCGAGCGTCGGGGATACCGGCAAGCAATTCCTTGGCAGCGCGAGTGCCGACCAGCTTGTCGTCCTCCGGCGTGATCAGCAGGGTCGGGACCTGCACGCGCGCCAGCCGGTCGCGGATGTCGAAGTCGATGACGGAGGTAACCCGCGCGGTATAGCTGCGCCGGGGGGTGTTATCGATGAACAGCTGCCGATAGTCGTCCTGGGTGTGCGGGACTTGTGCGGTGGCATCAAACTTCGAAGCCAACTGCAACGCATGGAACCGCAGGGTCCCTTGTCGGTAGAGAAAGCCCACGGCCAAGCGCGATGCGCGAGAGGCGATTCCTTTCCAGCGAGGCAGCGGGTTGGCGGCAAAGCCGCCCGACAGCACGAGACCGACGAGACCCGGGGGTTGGCGGGTTGCCAGCGTGAGTGCAATCACGGCACCGAAAGAATCACCGACCAGAACGTATGACTCGAGTCCCCGCACCTGCTCGGCGACGAAGTCGGCGTAGGACTCGACGTCGGTCAGGCCCTCGGGAAGCCGCATCGTGATGATGTCGCGCCCCGCGAACGGCGCCAACTGTCGACCCTCCCATGGCGCTCCGGAGAAGCACGGGATCAGCACGAGCGTGAGTGCGCTGGTCGACATCGTCGCTTTCCTGTCTAGGCGTGCCAATACGGCTGTCGGACGCGTCGGCGAACACGCCGGCCCTTGGTAATACTTGCCGCCGAGGCGGGGCGTCTGTAGGGCACAAATACCGCAGATCTGATGACCAACGTCGGTGCCCAACATGATTTGGCAAATGAGGATGGTCGGCCGCGAGCCAACAGCCATCGCCGCGAGCCACCAAGGCTAGCTGAAGTGCGTCTTCGGCCTATCCAAACTGACGCCGTCGACGGCGATGTCCAGCTTCTCGTTGTAGAACGCCACCAGCCCCGCGATCTGGCTGATCGCCGGCAGCGGGAAGTGATACGTCCAGGCGAGGTCAGCATGCACGGTGTCACCGACGCGCACCGACCAGTAGCCCGACGTCACGCCCTTGTACGGGCACTGCGTCTGCGTCGCGCTGGGTTCCAGATGCGCGAAGTCAACGTCGGTGGGGTCGATGTAATACCTTGTCGGCAAACCAGTTTCGAAGAGCAATACCGGCGATCGGGTGTCGGCCAGCACGATGCCGTCCAGCTCGACCCGGATGTGGCGGTGCGAGCGCAGCGCGTCGACCCGCGAGTACGGATTGCGCGGGTGGACGTAGATGGGTTCGTCTTCTTCGAACCAGCGCAACGCATCCCATTCGAAGCGCACGGTGCCCGCGACGGGACTGTCAGCCTCGGCGTCGAACACCCGCGCCGCCGACGGATGCGTCTGACCGGCCCCAACCACAGCGTGCAGCCGCGACGGCCCGAACTGCACCTTTTGCGCGTGGTTCTCGTCGCGCAGGAACCCGGCGCGCACATCGGCCAGTGGCACGTAATAGGCCGGGTAGTAAGGGATTTCCCACACATAGCGGGCCGCGGTCGTGTCGAAGACCAGCTCGTCGCCCAGGAAACCCCGGATCCGCCGCGGCACCGGCTCGATGCGTCCCCGGGCGGCGGCCGTCTGCGGGTAGTCAGGCTCGTTCGTCATGGGTCACCTACTGGTCCTTGGAAGCGAGACCGACCGGGGCATTCGAAATCGCTTTGCGGATGGCGTCGGCCAACGCCAGCGCACTTTCCTCGGTGAGTTCCAGCGCGACCCGTGCCGACGGGCCGAGCTGCGGGTTGATCACGTCGATGTTGACCGTGTGCGTGTAGGGCGCGTGCACGGCGTGATCGACATAGACCGTAGCGCGGTCAGCGCCGAACCACCCCTGCGCGCCTTTGCCACTGCCATCGATCTCGACATGTTCGGTCAGATGTGTGCACATAGCTTGGCGGACCTAGCCTTTCAGGTAAGTAGCGAAGAATTCGTCGATGTGACGCCAGCCGTCCACCGCCGCTTCCGGGCGGTAAGCGGGCCGGTCGACGGAGAAGAAGGCGTGGCCCGCGCCGTCATACGAGTGGAACTCGTGCGGCTTGTCCAGCTTGGTCAGCTCGGCGTCCAGCGTGGCCACCGCAGCGGGCGTCGGGAACACGTCGTCGGCCCCAAACAGGCCCAGCAACGGACAACTCAGGTTCGGCGCCAGGTGCAGGATCGGCGTCATGGCCTTGGGCATTCCCTCCCGGGCATCCTCGACGACGCGGCCGCCGTAGCAGTCGACGGCCGCGTCCAACTGCAGCGAGCAGGCCGCCAGGTAGGCGTGCCGCCCGCCCGAGCAGTGCCCGATCACGCCGAACTTCCCGTTCGCGCCGGGCAGCGACCGCAGGTGTTCGATAGCACCCGCGACATCGCCGACCAGCCGGTCGTCGGGGACCCCGCCGGCCGCGCGTACCGCTGCGGCCGCGTCGTCGGGAGCCGCACCCGGCGCCTCGCGGGAGTACAGGTTCGGCGCCACCGTGTGGTAGCCGCTGACGGCCAGCCGGCGAACGAATTCCTTGGTTTCCCGGTCGTATCCGGGCATGTGATGGATCCAGACGACGCCGCCGCGCGATCCTTCGGCGAGCGGCATCGCGCGATAAGCCTCGATCTGATCGCCACCGTGGCCGGTAATGGTGATCGTCTCCGCGCGAATGGCATCTGGGCTGACCGAGTTCATCGAGATGCTCCTTGCTGGGCCGCCATCGATTGCGGAGCGCGTGCGGCTCGTCCGGGTGCTGGTGGTGCGCCCGCCGGAAACCAACGTATCCGAACTTCAGCGAGAAGGGCTCAGCCCACCTTGATGGGCACCGTCTCCGCCTCCATCGTGGGCGGCAATTTCCTCATGTCGACGGTCAGAATCTCGCCGCTGTCCTGCGCGCCGTTGGGCAAGATCTTGGGCTTGAGCGCAAACGGCGGGTTAGTGGAAATCACGCCGTCCAACCCGAAATCGCTGTCGTTGGCCACCATTAACGTCTTTCCGCCGTCGGGGGTGATGATGCCTTCGATCTTGGCGTGTCCGAAGAAGTTTCCGGCGGCCGACAACGAGCGCAGCAGATCCGTGAGATCGAGCTTGAGCTTCTTGCCTGCCACCGAGATTCCAGCGGCGGCGAGTTTGTCGGTGGCCGCCTCGACCCCGCCGATCCCGACAAAGGTCTCGATCGCAACGTTGTTGATCAACAACCCGCCACGGTCGGCCTGATAGGTCGCACCGGGCACCGTCTCCCGGGGGCCGACATCGGTGGCTCCGGAGATGTCGGCCAGATAGATCTTCTTGTTGCCGTTGGGCTGTGGCTCGCCGTCGAGCTCGTCGACGAGGAACGTGGTGTTGCTGACCGCGGTGATTTCCGAGACCGCCACCTTGGTCTGCTGCGGGTTGGCCAACGGGTAGAGATACTCGTGCACGTCGCTGTGGTTGGCGAGTTTGACCGTCACGATGCGCGTCATCGGGACCGACGCCGCCGGGCCGACCAGTCCCGGGGTCTGCAGGCCCGACTGCATGATGCCGACCAGCGTCGTGCCGTCGGGGGTCAGCGTCAGGCCCTCTAGGCCCTGGTTCGGGCTGCGCAGCGACAGCTCCTTGGGCAGCGTTGCGTCGATCGGCGAAAGACGTTCCAGCTCTTTACCATTGGCGTCGAAATGGACGATGAACGGGCCGTATTCGTCGGAAACCCAGAACGTGCCGTCGGACAATGCGACCAAGCCTTCGCCGTCCAGACCGTGATCCGAGGGCGGCAACGGCGCGCCATTGAGGTCGACCACCGACTCGCCGGCGGCGGTGGCCTGCGGGTAGGGCAGCCCCACCAGGGGCGCCCCGTCCTTGCCTGAGAGCGTGATGATCTTCTCGACCGATGCCACACCGTCGGCGAGCTTGAGCTTGGCGATCTGCGGGTGGAAATCAGGTATGGGAAACACGATTTCGTTCGGCGTACGCCCGGGAACATTGGGGCCGCGGTCGGTCAGGCCGTAGATCTCGTTGGAGCTACCCGGCACCGGGGCGATTGCCGAACCATGCGCATTGGCCTGGACGGCGACGCCGCCGATGGTGGCCAGCGGCGGCAGATTCTCGGCATAGAGCTTGACGCTGGGCGTGGAGGTGAGGTGGAGCTGGTCGGTGCCGGTGAACCCGGCGTCCGGGGTGTAGATCATCGCGCCGTTGGGGCCGTAGGTGATGGTGCCGTGTTCGGGCTTGGCATACGCGACCGGCGTATCCCCCTCCGTCGCGGCCAGCATCTGCTCCGGGGTGATGGTCAGCGCCTTACCGGCGGGCGTGCTCAAGTCCGGCTTAGCGCCCGACCCGGAATGGCCTGACGAGCAGGCCGCCGCCGTAAGGAGCACGGTGACGGCAGCGACGGGCCAGATCCTCTTGGATGCCATGCAATCGACCTAACAAGTGGAAGTTGTCTCGCTGATGAATGTCGCGCGAGCAGACGTTGCGCGCCCTACCCCTTCTTATCGCGCACCTTGTAAGACGACGGCCACGACTTGCGTGACTCGTCGCCGGTCAGCGGAGTTCCCATCCCCCCGACCTTCACGTTGTACGCCTCCTTGCCCGGGCCCACCTCGCGATTCGCGTGTTCCTGGGCAAGGTAATACAGCTCATCGATCGTCGCTTCGTCGTACGCGACGAACGACGTTTCCCGGGCGAGGTCGTCGACCCCGACCAGCATCCGCTCCGGGACATACCGTGACGCGAGCGCCGCCGCCCCCAGCAACGAATACGGAATCACCCAGTAGCAGATGAACAGCAGTGGGGTCTTCGTGTCCAGGATCGTGGCCGCTTGCCCCCCGAACTGCTCGAGCACCGGCGGAATCGCGGATGACACCGTCATACCGGCGAACGCGGCGATCCAGATCCAGGACAAGACATCGGTGATGCGGCCGAACAGCTCGGTCTTGACCACGTCAGGGGGCTGCTCGGCGGCGGCGAACTCGCGCACGAACGACCTGCCGACCAGCTGCCCGATCAGGGCCACCAGGAAGATCCCGCCGCTACTGAGCGGCTGAATCCATCGATGCATGAACGTCTCGCTGAGCGTGAAGGTCAGAACCGTCAGCACGGCGAACGTGGCTACCGCCCCGATCTCCAGGATCCCGCTCGACTTCCCGAGGGCGCGCCCGATCGCAAATGCGGCGATCGCAATCACCAGCGCGACCACCACCGCGGTCTTGAACGGGACGTTGCCGACCAACACCCAGTAGATAAGCCACGGCGCAAATCCGAAGAGCATGCCCACGGTGGGCCAGTGTATGAGTTAGCCCCTCCTGCACCGGCGGGCACCGCCGCATCGGCGCCGCCGGGCATCCTGCGGCGACCGGGCAAACCCATTACATTGCGTCTGTAGTGAACGACGATCCGCGCAACGACGTGGTCTCCCGGCAATACGATCGGTGGCAGTACCCGCCACCCATTGACGACCTCGAGGCCTACTCGAAGAACAATTGGGAGTGGTTCGACCCGATGCGGGCGCACCGGGTGTTGTGGCCGGACCGCGGCTATCGACCCGACCTCGACATTCTGATCGCGGGGTGCGGAGCTAACCAGGCGTCGGTTTTCGCCTTCACCAACCGTGCGGCCAAGGTGGTGGCGATCGACGTCAGCCAGTCGGCGCTGGACCATCAGCGCTACCTCAAGGACAAGCACGGCCTGGACAACCTGGAATTGCACCTGCTGCCGATCGAAGAGGTGTCGGCGCTGGGCCGCGACTTCGACCTGATCGTGTCCACCGGCGTTCTGCATCACCTGGCCGATCCGCTGGCCGGCATGGCGGCGCTGGGGGGTTGCCTGCGACGCGAGGGCGCGATGGGGATCATGCTCTACGCCAAATACGGACGGATCGGGGTCGAACTGCTCGAGTCGGTCTTTAGCGACATGGGCCTTTCCCAGGACGACGCGTCGGTTCAGGCGGTCAAGGACGCCATCGCGACGCTGCCCGCGGGCCACCCCGTCCGCAGTTACCTGGCGGTGGCGCGCGATCTGGTAACCGACGGCGCGCTTGTCGATACGTTCCTGCACGGTCGCCAGCGCAGCTACACCGTCGACGAGTGTCGCGAACTGGTCGCCGCGGCCGGGCTCACCTTTCAGGGGTGGTTCCACAAGTCGCCGTATTACCCACACGAAATGTTCACTCCGGCAAGCAAATTCGTGGATCACCTGGCCAAATTGCCGGAGACCGAACTGTGGTCGGTGATGGAGCGGCTGCAGACGGCCAACGCGACACATTTCTTCATGGCCTGTCGCCCGGACCGTCCCGAAGAGCAGTACACGATCGATTTCACGGCGGATGCGGCGCTGGATTACGTCCCGATGTCGCGTACCGCGTGCGTGCTGTCGGAAGCCGACCTGCTGGGACCCGGCTATCGGCTGCGCCTCGGCCCGGCTCAACTGCCCTTCGCGCAACTCGTCGACGGCCACCGCAGCATCCGGGCGATCGCCGCCGGGGTTGCGCAGCGCGGTGGCGGCGGCATCGGCGAAGCGGAGCACTTCGCGCGCAAGCTTTTTCAGGAGCTCTGGCGGCTGGACTTCCTGTCGATGGCCATCGGCGCGGGTGAGCACGACGCGTAATAAGTTGTGCGCGGCAGTATCTCGCGCCCAGGGCTGGCGCGCACAGCCGCGAGATCCGTTGTCGAGACATAATGTCAAGACGAAGTTAGGATTCTGGTCCTGCATGGTTCACGTCAAGGGGGTCGACATATATGAAGAACACGGCATGGTTGGCGGGCCCGATCGCCGCCGTCGCGACCGGCCTTGTCGCCATCGCCGCTGCCCCGATCGCGAGTGCCGACGGGGCGGATGACACCTTCCTGCACACGCTGCAGCAGCGTGGCCTCTCCTGGCCCGGCGGCCAGGACCAGATGATGATCAACGCCGGTCACGCGGTGTGTCAGGACTTCGACGCCGGGGACACGATGGCCCAGACCGTCGACGATGTGAAGAAGGCGCTGGGAGTGAGCAACATGGGTGCCGGCAGCATCGTCGGCGCGGCGGTTGCGGCCTACTGCCCGCAGAACCGCAGCAAAATGTAGAGCTGACCTCGGGCTCCGGAGGCAATTTCGCTTCCCGCGGATGGCCGCGAGCTAAGGTTGATCGGTGCTTGCCCTGGACACGATGGTCCGCGAAAACCTCTTCATCTGTCCGCGCTGCGCCGCCACGGTACGCTCCGACGCCGGTTCGTTGCGATGCAGCAATACTTCTTGCAGATACGCCGAAGTGCCGTTCCCGACCGTCTCCGGGGTACCGGCCCTCGTCGACTTCGAGCACAGCGTGGTCGACGCCGATCGTTTGCAGGCTTCCCAGGGCGCCTCCGATATCGCCCGATCCGGGCTCAACCGCACACTGCGTGCGCTGGTACACCCCGCCAACACCGTTGCCGCGGCCAGCGTGGACCGGATGCTCGAGTTACTCCGGGCCGACGCTGTCGCGACCGGGCGGCGACCGCGGGTTCTCGTGATCGGGGGTGGCTCCCAGGGCGACGGCTTGGCCAAGCTCTACGCCGACCCGGATATCGATCTGATCTCCTTCGATATCTACGCCAGCCCGATAGTCCAATTCGTCGCCGACGGTCACGCGATCCCGCTGTCCGACGCCTCCGTCGATGGCGTGGTCGTCCAGGCGGTGCTTCAGTATGTGCTCGAGCCGACGGTAGTCGCGAAGGAGATCCACCGGGTGCTGCATAGCCGGGGAATCGTGTACGCCGACTCGCCGTTCATCCAGCAGGTCTCCGAGGGGCCTTACGATTTGACCCGCTTTACCGATAGCGGGCACCGCTATTTGTTCCGCAGATTCGAACGCATTGACTCCGGATGTGTGGCCGGCCCCGGCACCGCTTTGCGTTGGTCGATCGACTATTTCGTCCGGGCTCTCACCCGCTCCCGCCGGCTCGGCAGGCTCGCAGTGCTCTGCTTTTTCTGGCTCAGCTGGATCGACCGCATCCTCGACCCGAGACACGCGATCGACGGGGCCAGCAGCGTATTCTTCCTCGGCCGCAAAAGCGACGTCTCGATCAGCGAGGCCGACATCATCGATTACTACCAGGGTGCGATGTCTGAGATCGCCATCCGCGGTTGAACCTGACGAACGAAACGGTCAGGCCCCAAGTTGGGTCATTGGTCCCTCGCGAGTCGCACCAGAGGGCCCCACACTTACCCTGTGATGGTACGACGCGTGGCCGTGGCGGCGGCCGCCGGAACAGCAGCAGTCATCTACGGAGCATTTGTGCGGCCCCGGCTTATGCATTGGGGCGCAACGGATGTGGAGATAACTGGACCTTTCCCCGGGGCTGGGCTGGTACCCGACGGCAAGCGTGGGGCGACGATGGCCGTCACGATTAAGGCTGCGCCGCAACGGGTTTGGCCGTGGCTGGTCCAGCTGGGTGGCGATCGTGGGGGTTGGTACTCCTGGGACCGCCTCGACAACGGTGGCCGCCCGAGTGCTCGCAAAGTTCATCCGGAATGGCAAGATCTCGCCGTCGGAGATTACGTCAAGTATTGGACTCGCCGCGGCGCAGTGAATGCATGGCGGGTTGAACGGCTAGAACCGAATCGTTTCTTAGGTCTGCACGGGCTCAGCGATCTGCGGGGCCATCAGCTGGACCTCAATCGCCCGCGGCCGTGCGCATACGCCGAAGGGTTGTGGGGCTTCCAATTGAAGGAGCTACCTGGCGGCCACACACGCCTCGTCATCAGCGGTTACGAAGCCTTCCGCCCGCGATGGTTTGAACGTCTCGTGGTTCCCTGTTTCTTTCCCCTTACCGTCTGGATCATGCAGGCACGCATGTTGGCGGTACTCAAACGAAACGTCGAACACCAAGTCGGCAGGTAGCGGGCTTCGCACGGCACGATTTCGTTCACCCGAGTCGACTGTGCCGCGCAGCGATCAGCGGCCTACTGCCACGGAGCACCCAGAACCACGCTCTAATTCCGTGCCCCCAGTCGGACTCGAACCGACACTGGGCGGATTTTAAGTCCGCTGCCTCTGCCAATTGGGCTATGGGGGCCCCGGCGGCGAATCTAGCGCGCGCGACCCGATCGCGGGACACCGCGCCCCCCGAATGTGGCCGAATTCAGGACGTGCGCGTGGGTCACGGTTCGCGTAAGATCCGCGCGCCGCGCGACGTCCAGCTACCCAACGCTTCGTAACAGATGTCACCGCCATGTCGGCCGACAGGACCCTGTTAAAACTGCCGGCACCAGCGTTAAAACGCCGTAAACGCCCGTCACCCGCGCCCTTTCGATCGGGAAGTTGGTGACTGGGGGAAATAGCCTTACGCCAGTACACAGGGGCTTGTACACCACCACTCAGGGTTGACCCAGTTCTTTGGGTCGACATGGTTCGAACATTAGAGGAGCAATGGATGTCATTCCTGACAACAGTGACTGAAGAGTTGCTTGCCGCGCAGGGGCAGCTGGAAGCGATCAATGCCAATCTGGCGGCGCAGAATGCCGGCGCCGCGGCAGCGACGACGGTTGTCGCTCCGGCCGGCGCCGATGCGGTGTCGCTGCAGCAGGCGGCGCTTTTCTCCGCGTTCGGCACCACCTACCAGACGACCGCCGGGGAAGCTCAGACCCAGCTGGAAACGTATACGACCAACCTGGGCACCAGCTCCAACAGCTACAGCGACACCGAGGCCAACAACGCGGCGTCGGCCCTGCTTCAGTCGGCCGACCCCTCGCAGATGAGCCTCCTGTCGGATCCGGTCTCGCAAGTCCAGGCGGCCGGGCCCGGCACCACCGGCCTCGACTGGCTGCAATACCTGCTCGGCGGCACCGGCAACTACACCAACTCTGCGATGCTCGGCGGCATGTTCGGTCTGTCCAGTAACAGTGCCAACATCCTCAACATCGGTGCGGGCAACTGGGCTTCGGCCGCATCGAACCTCGTCGGTATGGCCGGTGGTGGTCTGCTTCCCGCCGGTAGCGACACGATCGGCGACGCCGCCGCGGCAGCGGGCGCCGCGGACCTGGCCGCCTCGACCACCCCGATGCCGGCGGGCATGGGCGGTGCCGTGACGCCGGTGGTCGCCGGCATCGGCCAGGGCACCCTGGTCGGCAATCTGGCGGTGCCGCCGAGTTGGGTTGGCGGTCAAGTCACTCCGGTGGTCGGCACCACCGCCACCCCGCTGCACACCGTGGGCTGGACCGGCGCGGCGCCACAGGCCAGCGCTGGTGCGCCGATGGCCGGCATGCCCGGCATGGTCACGGGCGCGGGACGCACCTCCAGCGGCTTCGGCGCGCCGCGCTATGGCGTCAAGCCGATCGTCATGCCGAAACTGACTGCCGTCTAACAACTTTCACGGTTAACCACCAAGCGAATTCTTCGAACAGGAGCGGATACCCAAAATGGTTATGGACTTTGCAGCACTACCCCCGGAGATCACCTCGACGCTGGTGTGGAGCGGGCCGGGCTCGGCGCCGCTGATGGCTGCCGCAACCGCGTACGCCAACCTGGCCGCCGAGGTGAGCACCACGGCGACCTCGTGGGAGTCGATCATCTCGTTGCTGACCACCGAGGCGTGGACAGGCGGCGGGTCGGCAGCGGCCGCGACCGCGGCGCAGCCGATCTTGACCTACTTGACCGACACGGCAACCGCACTCGAGCAGGCGGGCTCCGCTGCGGCATCGTCGGCGGCGGCTTTTGAGGCCGCTCACGCTGGGGTGGTCAACCCGGCGCTGGTCTTCACCAACCGCGCGGAATTCACCGCCGCACTCGCCGGGCTCCCCTTCACCCTCCCGCAGGTGACGGAATTGGAGATGGAGTACTCGGAGATGTGGGTGCAAGACGCCACCGCGATGAGCGCGTATCAGGCGGCCAGTGACGCGGCCGCCGGGATGCTGCAGCCGGTGACACCACTGACCTCAACCGTGGACCCCGCCGTTCAAGCCGCCGACGCCCCGGTCCAGGCGGCGGACCTCGCGCCCCAGGCGTTGCAAGCACTCGACTTGAATTCGCTGCTCGACTCGCTAGGGATCACCAACCCTGTCGCGAGCAACAACATTCTGCAGTCGATCGACGGCTTCCTCGGTACGCCTTCGGTGCTGAACGCCATCAACGGTGCGGTCAACACCGCGGCCTGGTTCAGCATGATCACCATCCCGACCGCGGTTTCACTGGGCCACGTGCTGGCCGGCGCCGCGGTGCCGGCGGCCGCGGTCAGCGACGTGGTGCCGGCCGGTGCGGGCGGCATCATCGAGGGCTCCGTGGTCAGCTCGGTGACACCGGCGGGCGGCTTGGGCAGCGCAGCAACGGCGAGCATGGGCGGGGCGCAGACCGTGAGCCGTCTGTCGGTGCCGGCCAGCTGGGCGGCCAACGCTGCACCCCAGACGGAGTTGGCGGCAGCGACCGCTCCGATCGAGGGTTCGGGCTGGACCGCGGCCACCGAGGAAGCCTCGGTCATGGGCGCGCCCGGCATGCCCGGCATGGTGGCCGGAGCCAAGGGCGCCGGCGCCTTCGGCTCGGGTCCGCGGTATGGCTTCAAGCCGATCGTCATGCCCAAGCAGGTTGTGGTGTGACCGCCGAAATCAAGGGTCACATGTCACTCGCTCGAGGCCGGCAGTTAACCGCTAGGCCGTAATCTATCCGCTGCGCGGCTACCACCGCGCCAAGACTTCCACCTATCGAAGGCATCACCCGAAAAAAGGAGAAAGGCAACATGGCAACACGTTTTATGACCGACCCGCACGCGATGCGTGCGATGGCGGGCCGTTTTGAGATGCACGCGCAGACGGTGTCGGATGAGGCTCGCAAGATGTGGGCGTCGTCGATGAACATCGCCGGTGCGGGCTGGAGCGGTCAGGCCCAGGCCACGTCGTACGACACGATGGGTCAGATGAACCAGGCGTTCAACAACATTGTCAACATGCTCCACGGCGTGCGTGACGGACTGATCCGTGACGCCAACAACTACGAGACGCAAGAGCAGGCCTCGCAGCAGGCCCTCGGCCACTAGCCGCGAAAACCACTGGATCCCAGAACTTTTCACTCAGGAGGATAGACAATGTCGATCAATTACCAGTTCGGAGATGTGGACGCGCACGGTGCGTTGATCCGCGCGCAGGCCGCTTCGTTGGAGGCCGAGCACCAGGCCATCGTTCGCGATGTGCTGGCTGCCGGTGACTTCTGGGGTGGCGCCGGTTCGGTGGCGTGCCAGGAGTTCATCACCCAGTTGGGTCGCAACTTCCAGGTGATCTACGAGCAGGCCAACCAGCACGGGCAGAAGGTGCAGACCGCGGGCAACAACATGGCCAGCACCGACAGCGCCGTCGGGTCCAGCTGGGCCTGACACCCTTCGCTTCAACCGGGGCCGCACACCAATCGGTGTGCGGCCCCGTTCATGTGCGCCGGCGCCGTATTGCCCGGCCCGGGTGCACACGTCAGTGAAATTCGTTGGCCCACAACGTCGTTTGCGACGATATTCACGCCGCACGCGATCCGGCACTTCTCAAGATTTGAGAAGTCTATGAACTCCGTGACAAGCGCTTATGTGCTTTGCGAGAATTCAAGGACATGACCGCCGTAACGTCCGGATACGCGGGTAGCCAGCGCCCACGTCAAGCCATCCTGGGACAGCTGCCAAGGATCTATCGTGCCGACGGTTCACCCATCCGGGTTTTGCTGGTGGACGACGAGCCGGCTCTCACCAACCTCGTCAAAATGGCCCTGCACTACGAGGGCTGGGTGGTGGAGATCGCCCACAACGGACGCGAAGCACTCGCCAAGTTTGACCGGGTCACGCCGGATGTCCTCGTTCTCGACATCATGCTTCCGGACATGGATGGACTGCGTATTCTGCAGCGGATCCGCGAATCCGACGTCTACACCCCCACGCTGTTCTTGACCGCACGCGATTCGGTCATGGACCGGGTCACCGGCCTCACCGCGGGCGCCGATGACTACATGACCAAGCCGTTCAGCCTCGAGGAACTGGTCGCACGTCTGCGCGGGTTGCTGCGCCGGTCCAGCCAGCTGTCCCCGCCGGCCGCCGAAGCGCTCAAGGTCGGCGATCTTCGGCTGGACACCGCCAGCCGCGAAGTCACCCGCGACGGCACACCGATATCGCTGTCGTCTACCGAGTTCGAATTGCTGCGTTTCCTGATGCGCAACCCGCGCCGCGCGCTGAGCCGTACCGAAATCCTGGACCGCGTCTGGAACTATGACTTCGCCGGGCGCACCAGCATCGTCGACCTCTACATCTCCTATCTGCGAAAGAAAATCGACTCTGGCCGTGAGCCGATGATCCACACCGTGCGAGGTGTCGGATACATGCTGCGACCCCTGGAATGACGCGCCAGCGCAATACCCCTTTCTGGTTGCCCCGGTCGCTGCGCCGCCAATTACTGATAGGCGTATTAGCCGTTGTCACAGTGGTTTTGGTGTCTGTCGGGGTGGTCTCGGTGCTCAGCCTGCGCGGCTACGTCACCGCGATCAGCGACGCCGATGTCGCCGAGTCGCTCGATGCGCTGAGCAACTCCTACACCCGATACCGAAACGGCGAGCACACCTCGGCGCACCGCCGCACTCCGCCGGTGGACCAGGCGATGCTGGAATTCACCGGCCAAACACCGGGCAACCTGATCGCCGTGGTGCACAACGGCACCGTGATCGGCTCCGCGGTGTTTTCCGAGGACGAACCAAAACCCGCCCCGCCCGACGTGATTCACGCGATCGAGTCGCTGTCCTGGGCCGACGCACCACCCAGGACCGTACGGCTGGGCAGCCTGGGCGCCTACCGCGTCGACAGCCGGCGCGAGGGATCCGATCTACTGATCGTCGGGATGTCGGTGAAGCTGGCCGACCAGATCATGGCCCGCAAATACATCACCACCAGCCTGCTGATCGCGGCCGCCCTGGTGATCACCGCCGGGCTCACCGTCTGGGTGGTCGGCTACACACTTCGCCCGCTGCGCCGGGTCGCGGCGACCGCCGCGGAAGTCGCCGCCATGCCGCTTACCGGCGACGACCACCGAATCAGCGTCCGGGTCCGGCAGGAAGACACCGATCCGGACAACGAGGTCGGCATCGTCGGACACACACTGAACCGGTTGCTGGACAACGTGGATAGCGCGCTGGCGCATCGCGTCGACTCCGACATGCGCATGCGGCAGTTCCTCACCGACGCCAGCCACGAGCTGAGAACACCGCTGGCGGCGATTCAGGGCTACGCGGAGCTGACCCGCCAGGACAGTTCGGCGCTGCCACCGACCACCGAGTACGCGCTGGCGCGCATCGAGTCCGAGGCACAGCGGATGTCTTTGCTCGTCGAGGAGCTGCTGCTGCTCTCCCGCCTGGGCGAGGGTGAGGACCTGCAGAACGAAGACGTGGACCTGGCCGAACTGGTCATCAACGCGGTGAACGACGCCGCGGCCGCGGCGCCGACACACATTTGGCTCAAGGACCTGCCCGAAGGCCCGGTCTGGGTGCGTGGCGACCATGCCCGGCTGCATCAAGCCGTCAGCAATCTGCACAGCAACGCCCGCCTGCACACGCCGCCCGGCGTCACAGTCACCACCGCAATCACCTGCCAGCGCGCTGATTCCGGCGCTGCGCACGCCGAGCTGAGTGTTGCCGATAACGGTCCCGGCATCGACGCGGATCTGCTGCCCCGGCTGTTCGAGCGATTCGTCCGCGCGAACACCTCCCGATCCGACGGGTCGGGCATCGGACTGGGCCTGGCCATCGTCAGTTCGATCGTCAAGGCCCATCACGGCTCGGTCAGTGCCGAATCCGCCCACGGCCGAACGGTCTTCAAGGTGCGGCTGCCGATGATCGACGCCCCGGGCGGGTAACCCGCAGGCTCGGTGAGACGCGCGCCGGCGGACCCGGAAATCCGCTACAGCACATCAGATTTGAATCGCGCCGAGACGCTCGTAGGCTTCCTGCCAAATCGCCTCATGCTCGTCCGATGAGATCGCACCCGCCCGAAGCAATCGGTCGGCGCGGGTCAGCATGGCGACCAAGCTGAGACCTTCGACGTACCTGTTAATTTCGCAAGCGTCGACGTGGGGCATCAGGGCGATCGACACAGACCTAACCTTCACGCGACTGGGTCCGGCCGTCAGGAAAAGCAGCGCGCCGATGGCTATGTAGCAGCCGACGGCGAAAGCCAGCACTGTGTCAGGCGAGGCGGCCACCTCGCCGAGCAGCACCATCGCAATCAACCCGAGCGCAGCGCCACTTATCGGCCATCCCCGCCATAGCCGCGCCAGTTGCCGATCGACGAGGCTGCTGCCGGGCGGATAGATGACCAGCTGAAATTGCTGAACTCCGTATCGCCCGACCGTGGCATCAAACGATCCCCACGGATGGGCGCCGTCGAGCAGCCGCGACCACCGTCCCCATGCTGAAGGTTCCGCGTGTGTCGTCCGGGCCATGTCGGGTCGGGCAACTCGCTCGCGCGTGTCGTGCATGAAGCCAGATGTACGCCGCTCGCCGGACGCGCGCCCTGGTCCAAACAGCATCCATACGGGCGTTGCGCCAACATTTACGGAACTTTTTCATCCGATGCACCCGAGCTGGCGTTTGCCGGCCGGAGCTTGCGCTAGTCGGGGCTGCTCAGTTAGATATCGGCCGTGGTAGTGAACGCTACGGTGTGTGTTCGCCGGCAGCCGCGCTGATCTGATGCTTAGCCCGCGTCTGGTGTGGCCGGAGTGGCGGCGAGAAGAACTGCGCACCAATTTGTGGTTGGTTCCGGCGATGGTGATACTCGCGGCGCTCGGCCTTTTCGCCTTGACGTTGTGCTTGGACCGGGCGGCGTACCAGGGTGAGCTCCAGCCTCCGGGGTGGGTGATCAGCGGCACCGCCGATGCCGCCCGCCAGATTCTGACCTCTATTGCGGCTTCGGTGATCACCGTCGTCGGCATCGTCTTTTCCATCACGATCGTGACCCTGACGCTCGCGTCGACGCAGTTCGGTCCGCGGATGCTGCGAAACTTCATCCGCGACCGCGGTACTCAGCTCACGCTGGGAGCGTTCGTGGCGACGTTCGTGTATTGCATTGTGACGCTGGTGTCGATCGGCCCCGGAAATCGCGGCGACTTCGTGCCCCACATTTCGATCACGACCGCTTTCGGCCTGGTTCTCATCGATGTCATGGTCCTGATCTACTTCATTCACCACATCGCCACCCAAATCCAGCTACCCCAGGTGATTGCCGGCATTGCCAAAGATCTGGGCCGTGCCGTGGCGATACAGAGCGAGGACCAACCGAAATTCGCGACGCGCAAACCTGCGCAAGGTCCGTCGCTCGACGAGCTGCTCGCCAGGATTGAAACCGCGGGCAGCGTCATACCCACGCCCAAAAGCGGTTACCTGCAATTCATCCGGCATCAGGCGCTGGTCCGCGTCGCCGCTCAAGCCGACGCGGTGATCCGGCTGCCGTACCGCCCGGGACACTTCCTGGTTGAAGGCCGTGAACTGGCCAGCGTGTGGCCTTCCACCGCTGCCGAGCGGGTGGCCGACTACCTGGCGCGGGCTCAGGCAACGGGACCCCATCGCACTCTGACCCAGGATGTCGCTTTCGGTGTCGATCAGCTCGTCGAAATCGCTATCCGGGCACTCTCCCCCGCCGTCAACGACACCTTTACCGCGCTGACATGCATCGATTGGCTCGGCGACTGCCTGTGCAAGATTGCGCCGATATGGGCGCCGACTCAAGTTCACCGCGACCGTCGCGGGATCATCCGGGTCATCTCTGATCAAGTCAGCTATGAGCGGCTGGTACAGCGAGCGTTTGAAAAAATCCGCCAAGCCGGCCGGGGGATGCCGGCGGTAATGATCCGTCAGCTCGACGCGTTGACGACGATCATGGAACAAACGACCGATCCGCGGCGCGCACAAGTCCTGATGGAGCAGGCGGCCATGATTCAGCGCGCGAATGTGGAGTCGGTTTCCGAGCACTCTGACCGCGCCGACGTCGAGCGCCGTTACGTCGCTTTAGCCGACCTCCACGAAAAGCTCTGTCGCGACTCGTAATTGGCCACGACGAACCGCGCGCCTGGGTCCGTCGTGACGGCGGCCGAGCAGGAACAGCCGCAGGGCTCGCCGGCGAGGTGAACGCACGCCTGAACAGCGCCATCGGGTTCGAACATAGTGGCGTAAAGAAACCGCAAAGGTGCACTGCGGCGCCGTTAGGAAAGTATCAACCAACGGCCCTATCGGACTGGCCCCGATTAATTTCAAGCTGACCTTGCCTCCGAGGACTGCGGTGTGGCTGACTCGATGAGGTCCTTTCGTATGCACGCGTTCGGCGCGGAACGGAGACAAGATGGGCGTGTTGGTATTCGTCGTGCTCACAGTGGCGGTGTTCGCCGTGCTGGGCCTGGTGCAGAAGTTGGTCGAGCGGCTGTGAGCTACGAAAACATCGTCGGATTGGCGCTATCCGTCGTTCTCGCACTGTTTCTCGGGTGCGCCCTGCTGTTCCCGGAGAGGTTCTAGTGAGCACAACATCGGCGGGAATCGTCTTCCTGATCGTGCTCGTCGTGGCGCTCGCCGCGGTGCATATTCCGTTGGGCGACTACATGTATCGGGTGTACACATCGGAGAAGGACTCCCCTGTCGAGCGGGTGATCTACCGGCTGATCGGTGTCGATTCGCGATCCGAGCAAACGTGGGGCGCCTATGCCCGAAGCGTGTTGGCATTCTCGTCGATCAGCATCCTCTTTTTGTTCGTATTCCAGCTCGTGCAAGGCAAATTGCCGTTGCATCTGCATGATCCGGCCACGAAGATGACGCCGGCGCTGGCCTGGAACACCGCCGTCAGCTTCGTCACCAACACCAACTGGCAGGCCTACTCCGGTGAATCGACGCAGGGCCACCTGGTGCAGATGGCCGGGCTGGCGGTGCAGAACTTCGTCTCGGCCGCCGTGGGCATGGCAGTGGCGGTTGCGCTGGTGCGCGGGTTCGCCCGCCGGCGCACCGGCGATCTGGGGAACTTCTGGGTCGACCTGGTGCGCGGCACATTGCGCATCCTGCTGCCGATCGCGGTCATCGGGGCGATCGTGTTGATCGCGGGTGGGGCGATTCAGAACTTCCACCTCAACGACCAGGTGGTCAACACGCTTGCCGGTACCCAACAGACCATCACCGGCGGCCCGGTGGCCAGCCAGGAAGCCATCAAAGAGCTTGGCACCAACGGCGGCGGCTTCTACAACGCCAACTCCGCACACCCCTTCGAGAACCCGAACCCGTGGACGAACTGGCTGGAGATTTTCCTGCTGCTGGTGATCAGCTTTTCGCTGCCCCGCACCTTCGGGCGCATGGTGGGCAGCACCAAGCAGGGCTACGCCATTGCCTCGGTCATGGCGTCGCTGTATCTCGTCAGCGTGTCGCTCATGCTGTGGTTCCAGTTGCAGCATCACGGCACGGTGCCGACCGCGATTGGTGCTGCTACGGAAGGCGTCGAACAGCGCTTCGGCGTGGCAGATTCGGCGGTGTTCGCCGACTCCACAACGCTGACCTCCACCGGTGCCGTCGACTCGTTCCACGACTCCTACACCAGCCTCGGCGGAATGATCACGATGTTCAACATGCAGCTCGGTGAGGTCGCCCCCGGTGGCACCGGCTCGGGCCTCTACGGCATGCTGATCCTGGCGGTGATCACCGTTTTCATCGCAGGCCTGATGGTTGGCCGCACCCCGGAATACCTCGGCAAGAAGATCAACCCGCGCGAAATCAAGTTGGCGGCAAGCTATTTCCTTGTCACACCCCTGATCGTGCTGACCGGAACCGCGATAGCGATGGCGCTGCCGGGCGAACGCGCCGGCATGCTGAATACCGGCCCGCATGGACTCTCGGAAGTGTTGTACGCGTTCACCTCCGCCGCCAACAACAATGGATCGGCATTCGCTGGAATCAGCGTCAATACCGACTGGTACAACACCGCCCTCGGACTGGCGATGGTCTTCGGCAGATTCCTGCCTATCGTGCTGGTGCTGGCCTTGGCCGGATCGCTGGCCAAGCAGGGTGCCACGCCCGAATCGGCGGGAACCCTGCCCACCCATAGGCCGCAATTCGTCGGAATGGTCGCCGGCGTCACGCTGATTCTCGTTGCCCTTACTTTCCTGCCCATGCTCGCGCTTGGGCCTCTCGCTGAAGGAATTCACTGATGACCGCGACCGTCGATTCGGCTGCGCAGTCGCAGTCCGCGACCCCCGACACCACGAAACGGGTACAGGGCGGTCTGCTCGACCCGAAGATGCTGTGGAAGTCGACGCCGGATGCGCTGCGCAAACTCGATCCCCGCACGCTGTGGCGCAACCCGGTCATGTTCATCGTCGAGATCGGCGCCGCATGGAGCACCGTGTTGGCGATCATCAACCCGACCTGGTTCGCGTGGCTGACCGTGGTCTGGCTCTGGCTGACCGTAGTGTTCGCCAATGTCGCCGAGGCGGTGGCCGAGGGCCGCGGCAAGGCCCAGGCCGAAACCCTGCGCAAAGCGAAAACCTCCACCATGGCGCGGCGCCTCAAGGGCTGGGCGCCCGGCGCCTCCGGCGTGGAAGAGGAAGTCGCCGCGCCGCTGCTGCAACAAGGCGATGTCGTCGTGGTCGAAGCCGGGCAGGTGATACCGGGTGACGGCGACGTCGTGGAAGGCATTGCGTCAGTGGACGAATCGGCGATCACCGGGGAGTCGGCACCAGTGATCCGGGAATCCGGCGGCGACCGCTCGGCGGTCACCGGCGGTACCACCGTGCTCAGCGACCGCATCGTCGTGCAGATCACCCAAAAACCCGGGGAAAGCTTCATCGACCGGATGATCGCACTGGTCGAGGGCGCCAACCGGCAGAAAACCCCGAACGAGATCGCGCTGAACATCCTGCTGGCCGCGCTGACGATCATCTTCGTCTTCGCTGTCGCCACCCTGCAGCCGCTCGCGATCTACTCCAAGATGAACAACCCGGGTGTCCCAAACAGCGAGGCGCTCAACGCAAGCGGGGTCACCGGGATCGTGATGGTGGCGCTGCTGGTCTGCCTGATCCCTACGACCATCGGTGCGCTGCTGTCCGCGATCGGCATCGCCGGCATGGACCGGCTGGTGCAACGCAACGTGCTGGCGATGTCGGGGCGGGCGGTGGAAGCCGCCGGCGACGTCAACACGCTGCTGCTGGACAAGACCGGGACCATCACCCTGGGTAACCGGCAGGCCGCCGCTTTCATCCCCCTCGACGGCGTCACCGATGAGCAACTGGCCGACGCCGCGCAGCTGTCCAGCCTGGCCGACGAAACGCCGGAAGGCCGCTCGGTCGTCGTGTTCGCCAAACAACACTTCGGGTTGCGGGCACGCACACCGGGCGAGCTCGCACACGCCCAGTGGGTCGAATTCTCGGCTACCACAAGGATGTCCGGCGTCGACCTGGACGGCCATCTGCTCCGCAAGGGGGCGGCCAGCTCGGTCGCCGAATGGGTAAGCGGCCAGGGCGGCGACGTACCGCATCAGCTTGGCGAGATCGTCGACGGCATCTCCGCTGGCGGTGGCACCCCCCTGGTCGTCGGTGAGACCCGCGACGGCGAGGCGGCGGTGCTCGGAGTCATCCATCTCAAAGACGTTGTCAAGCAAGGCATGCGGGATCGTTTCGACGAGATGCGGAAGATGGGCATTCGCACGGTGATGATCACCGGCGATAACCCGTTGACCGCCAAGGCGATCGCCGATGAGGCCGGTGTTGACGACTTCCTCGCCGAAGCCACGCCGGAAGACAAGCTCGCGCTGATCAAACGCGAGCAAGAGGGCGGCAAACTGGTCGCGATGACCGGTGACGGCACCAATGATGCTCCGGCTCTTGCTCAGGCCGACGTGGGGGTGGCCATGAACACCGGCACCTCGGCCGCAAAAGAGGCCGGCAACATGGTCGATCTGGACTCCGACCCGACCAAACTCATCGAGATCGTGGAAATCGGCAAGCAGCTGCTGATTACCCGTGGAGCGCTGACCACCTTCTCGATCGCCAACGACATCGCGAAGTATTTCGCGATCATCCCGGCCATGTTCGTCGCACTGTTTCCCGGGCTGGATCTGATCAACATCATGCGGCTGCACAGCCCGCAGTCGGCAATTCTGTCCGCGGTGATTTTCAACGCGGTCGTCATTGTGGCGCTGATTCCGCTGTCGCTGCGGGGTGTCCGCTACACGCCGAGCAGCGCGTCAAAACTGTTGAGCCGCAACCTCTATATTTACGGGCTCGGCGGAATCATCGCCCCGTTCATCGGGATCAAGCTCATCGACCTGATTATCCAATTCGTCCCAGGGATGTCCTGACATGAAGTTTTCGAATTTCGTCCGCGTGCACTGGGCGGCCTTCCGCGCACTGCTGGTGCTGACCGTCATCACTGGCCTGGCGTACCCCGTGTTCGTCTGGCTCGTGGCGCAGATCCCGGGACTGCACGACAAGGCCGAAGGATCGATCCTGACGGTGAACGGCAAGCCGATCGGCAGCCGGCTAATCGGCCAGCTGTTCACCGATAAGGACGGCAACGCACTGCCCCAGTACTTCCAGAGCCGGCCCTCGGCGGCAGGCACCGGTTACGACCCGACGTCCTCGAGCGCGAGCAACCTCGGGCCGGAAAACATCGTCGACACACCGGCCGATCCGGCGCAATTAGCCGCCGGCAAGTCCGCTTCCGACGCCGGCTTCAAGCCGAGCCTGCTGACCCAGGTATGCACGCGCAGCGCCACCGTGGGCCAGCTGGAGGGTGTCGACGGTTCGCGTCCGTTCTGCACCGGTGGCGGGGTGGGCGCGGTGCTCTCGGTGATCGGCCCGCGCGACACCCGCGGAAACGTCGTGCACCCCTCCCGGGTGGTCAGCGTCAACGAGCCATGCCAGACGACGCGGACGCCGTTTCTGACCCTTTACGAGGGAGTGCGCGTCGAGTGCGCGAAATACGGCGACGACTACTCGATGGGCCAGATCGTGCCCGTTCGCGGCAGCGCACCCGCCAGCCCGGCGGTTCCCGCCGATGCCGTCACCGCCAGCGGCAGCGGCCTGGACCCGGATATCTCACCGGCCTACGCCAATATTCAGATCGTGCGGGTGGCCAAGGCTCGCCATGTTAGCCCGGATCAGGTTCGCGCGGTCGTCACGGAGTACCGCAGCGGTCGGGACCTCGGATTCTTCGGTGAGCCGACCGTCAACGTGCTGCAACTCAACATGCAACTCGACCGCAAATATCCGGTATCGAGCTGACGGCACAGGGGGATGATGGATGACGTGAGCGACGTCTCCCTCAAAGACCACCGTCTGAAACGAGGCGAGCTACGCATCTACCTCGGGGCGGCACCGGGCGTCGGCAAGACCTTTGCGATGCTCGGCGAGGCGCACCGCCGGTTGGAACGCGGCACCGACCTGGTGGCGGCCGTCGTCGAGACGCATGGCCGCCGAAAAACCGCGGAGATGCTCGAAGGCATCGAGGTCATTGCGCCGCGCTATATCGAATATCGAGAAGGCCGCTTTCCCGAACTCGACGTGCCGGCGGTGCTGGCACGTCATCCACAGGTGGTTCTCGTCGACGAACTTGCCCACACCAATACGCCGGGCAGCAAGAATCACAAACGCTGGCAGGATGTCGAGGAGCTCCTCGACGCGGGTATCGCGGTGATCTCCACGGTTAACATCCAGCACCTGGAAAGCCTCAACGACGTCGTCGCACAGATCACCGGCATCGAGCAGCAGGAGACCATCCCCGACTCCATCGTTCGACAAGCCTCGCAAGTGGAACTCATTGACATCACCCCGGAAGCACTGCAGCGCCGGCTATCTCACGGGAATGTCTATGCGCCCGAGAAGATCGACGCGGCGCTGTCGAACTACTTCCGCCGTGGAAACCTCACTGCGCTAAGAGAATTGGCGTTGTTGTGGCTGGCCGACCAGGTCGATACCGCACTGGCCAAGTACCGCGCGGAGAACAAAATCACGGACATATGGGAGGCGCGGGAGCGGGTTGTCGTGGCAGTCACCGGCGGTCCGGAATCCGAAACGTTGGTACGCCGGGCATCCCGGATCGCATCGAAGTCCAGCGCCGAGCTGATGGTGGTGCACGTCATCCGGGGTGACGGGCTGGCCGGCATTTCGGAGTCCCGAATGGGTAAGGTCCGGGAACTGGCGAGCAGCCTGGACGCCTCGGTACATACCGTCGTGGGTGACGATGTGCCCACGGCGCTACTGGATTTCGCCCGTGAGATCAACGCCACGCAGCTGGTAATCGGAACGTCGCGCCGGTCTCGGTGGGCCCGGGTGTTCGACGAGGGCATCGGCACAACCGTCGTCCAGCAGTCGGGCAAGATCGACGTGCACATCGTCACGCACGAGGAATCCAAACGGGGTTTCCACCTCACCTCATTGGCGCCCCGCGAGCGGCGCGTCACGTCGTGGCTTGCGGCCGTCTTCATTCCATCGATCATCTGCGCGGTCACGGTGACAATGCTGGACCCCTATCTGGACACCGGCGGGGAAAGCGCGCTGTTCTTCGTCGGGGTTTTGCTGGTGGGTTTGCTGGGAGGCGTTGCCCCGGCGGCTCTTTCGGCGGTGCTGTCCGGGCTGCTGCTGAACTACTTCCTGATTGCTCCCCGGCACAGCTTCACGATCGCCGAACCCAACAGTGCCATCACTGAATTGGTGCTGTTGCTGATCGCTGTCGCGGTCGCGGTGCTGGTCGACTTCGCCAACAAACGCACCCGCGAAGCCCGGCTGGCGGCTCAGGAGGCCGAGCTGCTGACACTGTTCGCGGGTTCGGTGCTGCGCGGTGCGGACCTCGAGACGCTACTGGAGCGGGTACGCGAGACCTACTCCCAGCGCGCGGTGAGCATGCTGCGCGAGCCCAGCGAGGAAGCCCGCGCCGCCGGCAAGAAGAGCTACATCGTCGCCTGCGTGGGCAAAGATCCTTGTGTGACCGTCGATTCCGCGGATACCGCGATCGAGGTCGGTGACGACGAGTTCTGGATGCTGATGGCGGGACGCAAGCTGTCCGCCCGCGACCGCCGGGTGCTGACCGCGGTGGCCAAGCAGGCCGCCGGGCTGATCCGGCAGAGCGAGCTGGCCGAGGAGGCGAGCCGAACCGAGGCCATTGTGCGGGCCGACGAGCTGCGGCGCTCGCTGCTCTCGGCGGTCAGCCATGACTTGCGCACCCCGCTGGCGGCGGCCAAGGTCGCGGTGTCGAGTCTGCGCGCCGAAGATGTCGCCTTCTCCGCCGAGGACACCGCCGAATTGCTGGCCACCATCGAGGAATCCATCGACCAGCTGACCGCCTTGGTCGGAAACCTGCTTGATTCTTCGCGTCTGGCAGCGGGCGTGGTCCGCCCGGACCTGCGCATGGTCTATCTCGAGGAAACCGTGCAGCGCGCGCTGGTCAGTATCGGCAAGGGCGCCACCGGCTTCTACCGATCCGCGATTGACCGCGTCAAGGTCGACGTGGGCGACGCGGTGGCGATGGCCGATCCCGGACTACTGGAACGGGTGCTCGCCAACCTGATCGACAACGCGCTACGCTACGCGCCCAACTGCGTGGTCCGGGTCAATGCCGGTCGGGTCGGAGACCGGGTGCTGATCAATGTGATCGACGAGGGCCCCGGCATCCCGCACGGAACCGAGGAGCAGATCTTCGAGGCGTTCCAGCGGCTGGGCGATCACGACAACACCACCGGTGTGGGACTGGGGATGTCGGTGGCGCGCGGCTTCGTGGAAGCCATGGGAGGCAGCATCGCGGCCGGCGACACTCCTGGGGGTGGACTCACCGTCGTCGTAGAACTGGCTGCACCGCCGCAACCGATTGGTGTCCGATGACGCGGGTCCTGGTGATCGACGACGAGCCGCACATTCTGCGTGCGCTGCGGATCAACTTGTCGGTGCGTGGCTACGAGGTCGTCACCGCGGCGACCGGTGCCGGCGCCCTGCGCGCCGCGGCCGAACACAAACCCGATGTGGTAATCCTCGATCTCGGCCTGCCCGACGTCTCGGGTATCGAGGTGCTCGCGGGTCTGCGCGGGTGGCTGACGGCGCCGGTGATCGTGTTGTCCGCGCGCACCGATTCTTCCGACAAAGTCGAGGCGCTGGATGCCGGGGCTGACGACTATGTCACGAAACCCTTTGGGATGGACGAATTTCTGGCGCGGCTGCGGGCCGCGGTGCGCCGCAACGCCGCGGCCTCCGAGTTAGACGAGCCGGTGGTCGAAACCGACGCGTTCACCGTGGACCTGGCCGCTAAGAAGGTCACCAAGAACGGCGCCGAGGTGCACCTCACCCCGACCGAATGGGGCATGCTGGAGGTGCTGGTGCGCAATCGCGGGAAGCTGGTCGGCCGCGAGGAATTACTCAAAGAGGTATGGGGCCCGGCATACGCCACCGAAACTCATTACCTGCGTGTGTATCTCGCTCAATTGCGGCGCAAACTCGAAGACGACCCATCGCATCCCAAGCACCTGCTGACCGAATCGGGCATGGGCTACCGCTTCGAGGCCTGAGTCGCATCTGGGTTTCGAGTGTGCCCGCACGGCGGGGGTTGTGCGTTGACGGCGCCCTGGACGCACACTCAAAGCGGTCGACGCACCGCTACTGCGCGACCGAGAGCACGATGCCGTCGAGGATGTCGTGCTCGCTGACCGTCAACTCGTCGATGCCGGCCCGGGCGCGCAGTTCACCGGCCAGCTCCTGCACCACGATCGCGCCGCCGCCGATCACATCGGCGCGGCCCTCGTGCATCGGCGCGAGTGCGACCCGCTGTGCTCGTGTCATGCCGATCAGCTTCTCGCACACCGACACCAAGTCATCGCCGGTGACCCGCGAAAGATGAATGGCCGCAGCGTCATAGGTCGCCATGTTGTGCGCCAGCGCCGACAGCGTGGTCATCGTGCCGGCCAGTCCGACCCAGGTCCGGGCTCCCTCGACCGGCACGGACCGCAGCGCGGGCTCGAGCCGCTCGCGCACGAACGCACGCGCGGCGTCCACTTCCGCAGGCGTCGGCGGGTCGGAGTGCAGGCAGCGTTCGGTCAGCCGAACGCAGCCGATGTCGGCCGAGTAGCTCGCGATCACCTGGTCGGTGCCCAGCACAATTTCTGTCGAGCCACCGCCCAGATCGACGACAACGAACGGCCCACGGGCGCTGTCTAATTCACCGACCGCGCCCCGGAAGGACAGCTCGGCCTCTTCGGCTCCAGTGATCACCTCGGCGAGGGTGCCGGGCAGCACCGTGCCCAGCACCTCGGCGGTCATCGCGAAGAAGTCGTCGCGGTTGCTGACGTCGCGAGCGGCCGAGGTGGCAACCATCCGAACCCGTTGGACACCATGGGCTTTCATCAGCTCCGCATAGTCGACGAGCGCGACTCTGGCTCGCTCGATCGCCTCCGGAGCGAACTGGCCAGTGGCGTCGACACCCTGACCCAGGCGCACGATCCGCGTCTCGCGGTGTACGTCGGTCAGCCGCCCGTCGGAGACGTCGGCGATCAGCAACCGGATCGAGTTGGTGCCGCAGTCGACACCGGCGGCTCTTAGCGCCACAGCTCACCGTCCAGGATTGTGGCCATAGCCGGCTCGGCGGCCAGCAACGCCACCGCCTCGTCACCCAGCGGATTGACCCCGGGTCCCTTGGCCAGCGCATGCGCGATCAGCACGTGCAGGCATTTGACCCGGTCCGGCATCCCGCCGCCGGAGAACGTCGTCCCGAGCGGTTCGATCGCGTCCCGCTCGGCCAGATATGACTCGTGCGCCCGCCGATACGCGGCGGCCAGTTCGGGGTTCGCCCGCAGCCGCTCGGTCATATCCCGCATCAGTCCCGTCGTCTCCAGCCTGCTCGCGGCCGCGGTGAGCGCGGGATGCGTCAGGTAATACAACGTCGGAAACGGTGTTCCGTCAGGAAGTTTCGGCGCGGTCTTCACCACGCCGGGCTCGCCGTTGGGGCATCGGTAGGCGATCTCCAGCACACCGCGCGGCTCGCGACCGAGTTGGCGTGCCACCGCTTCGGAGTCAGCACGATCAACCACCGGGGGTCGTCAGCTTCGGTGGTTCCGGCGGCGGCGCGGGCTGCCCGGGGTTGGCCGGCGACCCCGGAGCGCTGGCCGGTGGCAGGTGCGGCGCGTCGGCGATGGTGTGCCACAGCGAGGAGTACCACGGCGCACTGCTCGACGGCTTCGCCGTCTCGGCGCCCGGCTGGGGGGACACCGCCGCGCCGGCCGGAAGCTGGACCTGGAACGGCGTGTCCCCCGGCATCACGAAACCCAGGCGCTCGCGGGCCTGCGCCGCGATATAGGCCGGATCGCCGAGCTTGACCTTCTTTTGCTCGAGGTCGGCGATCTGACGGCGCAGCGCCGCCTCACTGGCGTTCAGCTGAGCCATCTCGGTGCGCTGCGCGAAATAGGTGCGCACCGGTCCCGCGATCGTCAACGTCAGCACGCACACCACGGCGGCCAGCACCGCCGCGCGCCGGGCGGTGAAACCGAGCCGCTGCTCGGATCGTTGCTCGACGGACTCGGCGATCTGCCGCTTGATGGGTTCGACGATGTGCTCGGCCGTCGTGCGGGCAGCGGCGGCGTTCTGCGTGAGTTTCGACGTGCGCGAGGACGGCTTGGACGACGGCTTGGCGGCCCGACCCCGCCGGACCGAATCGCCGGCCTTGCCCGGGCGCGATGCCGGGGAGCGGCGCTTCGGATCTGGCCGTTTCGCGTCGGGCATGGACGCCTAGCCGTGTTTTCCGTTGACTGTCAAGCTATTTCACATCCAGTGCGTAGCGCGGGAAGGCCAGATCGCCGGCGTAGCGGGCGGCGTCACCGAGGGCTTCCTCGATGCGCAACAGCTGGTTGTATTTGGCGACCCGCTCGCTGCGGGCCGGCGCGCCGGTCTTGATCTGCCCGCTGCCGACGGCGACCGCCAGATCGGCGATCGTGGTGTCCTCGGTCTCGCCGCTGCGGTGGCTCATCATCGTTCGGTACCCGCTGTGGTGAGCCAGCGCGACGGCGTCGAGTGTCTCGGTCAGCGTGCCGATTTGGTTCACCTTGACCAGCAGCGCGTTGCCGGCGCCGCGTTCGATGCCTTCTTCGAGGCGCTCCGGGTTGGTGACGAACAGGTCGTCTCCGACGATCTGGACGCGGTCACCGATGGCCGTCGTCAACGCCACCCATCCGTCCCAGTCGTCCTCGGACAGCGGATCCTCGAGGGAGACCAGCGGGTAGGTGTCGAGCAGGCTCGCGTAGAACTCGGACATCTGCTCGGCGCTGCGGGTCTGTTTCTCGAAGCTGTAACCCTCACCGTCGGTGAAGAATTCGGTGGCCGCCACATCGAGCGCCAGGGCCACGTCGGATCCCGTCTTGAAGCCGGTCGCTTCGATCGCCGACAGGATCAGGTCAAGCGCCGCCTTGGTACCCGCGACGTCGGGCGCGAAACCGCCCTCGTCACCCAGCCCGGTGCTCAGGCCCTGCTTCTTCAACACCGACTTCAGCGAGTGGTACACCTCGGCGCCCCAGCGCAGCGCTTCCTTGAAGCTCGGCGCGCCGATCGGCGCGACCATGAACTCCTGGACGTCGACCCCGGTGTCGGCGTGCGCGCCGCCGTTAAGGATGTTCATCATCGGCACCGGCAGGATGTGGGCGTTCGGCCCGCCGAGGTAGCGGAACAGCGGCAGCTCGGCGGAATCGGCGGCGGCCTTGGCGACAGCCAGCGACACACCCAGGATCGAGTTGGCGCCGAGCCGGGACTTGTCCGGGGTGCCGTCCAGATCCACCAGCGCCTGGTCGACCAGCCGCTGGTCGTCAGCATTGAGTCCGATCACGGCCGGGCCGATCTCGTCAAGCACGGCCTGCACGGCCTTGTCCACGCCCTTGCCGCCGTAGCGCTCGCCGCCGTCGCGTAGCTCGACGGCCTCGTGCTCGCCCGTCGACGCGCCGGACGGCACCGCCGCACGGGCGAAGGTTCCGTCGATCAGGGCTATCTCGACCTCGACAGTCGGGTTACCTCGGGAATCGAGGATCTCGCGGGCCCCGACCTGCTCGATAATCGGCACTAGGATCTCCTTGCTCGTAGCTGATGCCTGCCCCGGGACGGCCTTCAGCCTAAAGCCTGGGACCGTGCTTCATCCTTCTACAGCGGGTGACCCGCCGCATAGGCGGTCGCCCAGTCACGTACCGCACGCGCGTAGACCCCGGAGTTGTTGTAGGCGCGCAGCGCGGTGACCCATCCACGGGCCGTCGCGAGATCCTTTCCGCGCCAACACAAGTACCCTGCCGCCGCCAGAGCGGCGTCGTCAATGTTGTCCGGGCTGAGACGACCGTCGTTGTGGGCGTCGACCCCGTACAGTCGCCAGGTCTCCGGAATGAACTGCATGGGCCCCATCGCGCGGGCCATCGCGGGCTGGCTCTCGGTGCTGTCTTGCGCGGCGTCGACAATGCGCAGGTTGCCGCCGCTGCCGTCCAGCTGGACACCCCGGATGGGTGGATTCACATCCCCGTTGGGCGACAGCGTGGCGCCGCGATAGGTGCCGTGGTGGCTCTCGACCTGCCCGATGCCGGCCAGTGTGGTCCACGCGATGTGGCACTTCGGGTTTTCCACCTCGGCGACACGGGCCGCGTACGCGTAGGCCTCCAAGGCGATCAGCGGGATTTCCAGGGCCGCGGCGCGGGGCCGCGCCCAGTCCCGCAACTGATCTGCGGGCCGGCCGCTGGCGTGAGTGTTCACCGCGGGCACCGGATCCCCGAATGGCGGCGGCACGCCGGCGGGGATGAACAGGCTGAGTTGCCAGGTGCAGCTGGAGGCCATCAGCATCGCGGTCGCGCCTATCACGGCGGCCGCCCGCAACCAACGCCTCGGCGACACCACTTTCCCCTTAACTTCCCCTATACCAACGTCACCCAATGATTATCGTCCCATGACCTTTCGGAGGAACCGGTCGTGTTGAGCCGGAGAATGCGGTTTCGGCCGATTCGTCGCTTAGCTGCCGCTTGCCGTGGCTAGCAAAGCGCGAACATTGCCGACCACTGGGATTCACCAACTCACAAGCCACATTACCCGTCGTGACCACGGAAAACGGCAAACATCGCGGCGATCGCTGATCGGCAAAGATGCGAACGCGATTCAAACCGGCATCAGCCTCGATCTCGGGTCCGCTTGGCGCTTTTGCCGGACTTCTTGGATCCTTTGCCGGTCTGGCCGTCCGTCTCCGCGTCCTCGCTCCCGTCGTCGTCCTCCGACTCGTCGTCGTCCTCGTCGGCTTCCGAATTCGCGTCGTCGTCCTGGTCCTCGAAGTCCTCCTCGTCCGCTGCCGCGGGCTCGAGTTCGGCGGCCTGCTCGGATGGCCAGTGCTCGCGCCACTCCTGCTCGGTGACCTCGCCCAGCGGGGCCACGTCGAACTCTTCGGGCACGGTGTCCCCGCGGCGCGTGGCGGCGATCGAGCGCTCGACCGCGCGGACCATGTCCACGAATTCCAAAACGTTGGTCCGCAGCACACTTTCCGCGTCGATATCCGTCGACACCGAGATGGAGGTGATCTCGGCGGGAATCAGATCGGCGGGCAAGCCGGCCGCATGCGCGCGCGCAATCACCTTCTGCGCCAGCGCTAACGCCGGCTGGCCGGTGTGCACGTCATCCATCACCGAATTGCGGGGTTTCTCAGCGGCTTTGCGCTCTTCCCATTGGGCCAGTTGTTCTTCGAGCGAAATCGATTGGCCTGCAAGCACTCCCGGCACACGGTTGCCCAGCTTTCGCATCAGCGTGGCGGCGACGTCGTCGATGTCGAACGGGAACTGCCGTGCCTCTTCGGCGATGCGGGCGTGAAAGAGCACCTGCAGCAACACATCACCGAGCTCCTCGCGCAGCGCCTCGGCGTTGCCGCTGCGGACCGCGTCCAACAGCTCGTAGGTCTCTTCCAGCAGGAACCGGCGCAGCGAGTCGTGGGTTTGCTCGCTTTCCCACGGCCCGGCGGTCCGCAGTTTGTCCATCATCGCGACGGCGTCGACGAGACGCTCGCCGCGCGGCGTGTCGGGCGCCGAGATCAGCCGCGCGCCGGCGGCCAGCCGCGCGGTCACGGCGGGGTGCTCGGGGTCCGACGACAGCAACACCGGCGCTGGATCGTCGGGGCCTCCGGTGTCCACCGGACGGGCGGAGGACAACGACCAGGGCACCGCGACGGGCATCTCCTCGGTGTACTGGATCTCACCGGTCAGGTGCTCGATCGCTTCGACGGGTACCAGAGATGGCCGACGAGGATCGAACAACACGACGATCACGCTTGTCGCTCCTCCCTGGTCATCGGCGCAGGTGACGAACTCGTTATACCAATTTCTTGCTGCGGTTTCCCCTGTAAAGCCGTCACCAAGTTGGCCACCATCTGCACTAACTCGACATCGCGAAGCCGCGGCGCGCCCACGCCGCCGGCTCGCGGAATCGGAACCTGCACCGTGGACGTCGTGGCGCGGTAGTTGGCGGCCGGATACATCCGCTTGAGCCGCACCTGGGCAGAATCTAGCAGCGTGATCGGCGACAGCCGCACCGTCGCCGCAGATGGGGCCGACACCTCGGTGATGCCCGAGGCGCGGCACAGTAGCCGCAACCGCGCCACCGCCACCAGCCGCAGGGCTGGTTCGGGCAGCGCGCCATAGCGGTCGGCCAGCTCCTCGACGACGGCGTCGACCGCCGCGTCGTCGGGCGCGGCGGCCAGGCGCCGGTAGCCCTCCAGCCGCAGCCGGTCACTGGCGATGTAGTCCGGCGGCAGGTGCGCGTCCACCGGCAGGTCGATGCGCACATCCTTGGGCTCCTCGACGGTGCTGACGGTCTCCCCGTCGGCGGCCGCCTTGTACGCCTCGACGGCCTCGCCCACCAACCGCACATACAGGTCGAAGCCGACCCCCGCGACGTGCCCGGACTGCTCGACACCGAGCACGTTGCCGGCGCCGCGGATCTCGAGGTCCTTCAGCGCGACGGCCATCCCGGCGCCCAGCTCGTTGTTCTGCGCGATGGTCGCCAACCGGTCGTAGGCCGTCTCGGTCAGCGGCACGTGCGGCGGATACAGGAAGTAGGCGTAGCCACGTTCCCGGCTGCGGCCGACCCGGCCCCGCAGCTGGTGCAGCTGGGACAGCCCGAAGGTGTCGGAGCGCTCGACGATCAGCGTGTTCGCGTTGGAGATGTCCAGGCCGGTCTCGATGATCGTGGTGCACACCAGGATGTCGTAGTCGCGGTTCCAGAACCCCTGCACGGTGCGTTCCAGCAGCTCCTCGGGCATCTGGCCGTGCGCGACCACGACACGCGCCTCCGGCACCATGTCGCGCAGCCGGGCCGCGGCCGAGTCGATCGAACTGACCCGGTTGTGCACGTAGAAGGCCTGGCCGTCGCGGAGCAATTCGCGCCGCAGAGCCGCCGCCACCTGCTTGTCGTCGTGCGGGCCCACATAGGTCAGCACCGGGTAGCGCTCTTCGGGCGGTGTCAGGATCGTCGACATCTCGCGGATCCCGGCCAGGCTCATCTCCAGGGTGCGCGGGATCGGGGTGGCGCTCATCGTCAGCACGTCGACGTGGGTGCGCAGGCTCTTGATGTGTTCCTTGTGCTCGACGCCGAAGCGCTGCTCCTCGTCGACGACGACCAGGCCCAGGTCCTTCCAGCGCACCCCGGTCTGCAGCAGCCGATGCGTGCCGATCACGACGTCGACCGACCCGTCGGCCAGGCCGTCGATCACGGCGCGGGACTCGCCCGCGTCGGTGAAGCGGGACAACCCCTTGACGGTCACCGGGAAGCCGGCCATCCGATCGCTGAACGTCTGCAGATGCTGGTCGGCGAGCAGCGTGGTGGGCACCAGCACCGCGACCTGCTTGCCGTCCTGGACGGCCTTGAATGCCGCCCGCACCGCGATCTCGGTCTTGCCGTAGCCGACGTCACCGCAGATCACCCGGTCCATCGGGATAGGCTTCTCCATGTCGGACTTGACCTCGGTGATCGCGGTCAGCTGGTCGACGGTCTCGGTGAACCCGAACGCGTCCTCCATCTCGGCCTGCCACGGGGTGTCCGGAGCGAACGCGTGGCCGGGGCTGGCCTGCCGCTTGGCGTACAGCGACACCAGCTCGCCGGCGATCTCGCGCACCGCGCGACGGGCCTTGGTCTTGGTGTTGGTCCAGTCGCTGCCGCCGAGCTTGCTCAGCGCCGGCGCCTGCCCGCCGACATATCTGGAGAGCTGGTCCAGCGAGTCCATCGGGACATACAGCTTGTCGGAACCGCCGCCCCTTTTGCTCGAGGCATATTCCAGCACCAGATATTCGCGGCGGGCTCCGCCCACGGTCCGTTCGGTCATCTCGACGAACCGCCCGATGCCGTGCTGGTCGTGGACCACCAGGTCGCCGGCGGTCAGCGCCAGCGGGTCGACGGTGTTGCGCCGCTTGGCCGCCAGCCGCTTGCCTTCCGGCGATGTCGCCCGGTTGCCGGTCAGGTCGGTCTCGGTGATGACGACGAGGTTGGCGCCGGGAATCACGACGCCGTCGTGCAGCGGCCCCTTGAGCACCCCGACCACGCCGGCCCTGGGCGCCGCGCCGGAGTCGAGCATCGCGGCCGGGGTGTCGGATTCGGCCAGCCGCTCCACCACGCGATGGGCGGTACCGGTTCCGGGGGCGACAATCACGGCGTAGCCGCCGGTGGACACGTGTGCGCGCAGCATCGCGAAGATGCTTTCGATGTCGTGCTGGTGGCCGCGGGCCGACGGCGCCGCCCGCACCTCCAGCTCGACCGCCGACTCGTCGGACAGCTGACTCAGCGTCCACCACGGGTGACCGGCCTGGGCCGCGGCGGCCGCCACGTCGTCCAGCTCGGCGAAGCCCGACCCGCCGAGCTGCTCGACGTCGACCGGCGCGTCGGTGCCCATGGCCGCGACCGACCAGGACGCCTCGAGGAATTCGCGGCCGGTCTTGATCAGGTCGGCCGCGCGGCTGCGCACCTTCTCCGGGTCGCACAGCAACACCGGGGTGCCGTCGGCCAGCTGATCGGTCAGCAGCGCGTGATCGTCGGGCCGAAGGACCGGAAGCAGCGCCTCCATCCCGTCGACCGGGATGCCTTCGGAGAGCTTGGCGAGCATGTCGGAGACGCTGCCGGTGATCGCGCCCTCGGCCGCCGGATGGCGGGACAGCAGCTCGGCGGCCCGCGCCTTCACGTCGTCGGTCAGCAGCAATTCACGGCAGGCGACCGCGACGAAGGTGTCGACCTCGATCTCCGGGATGGACCGCTGATCGGCGACGGCGAACATCCGCATCTCGCTGACCTCGTCGCCCCAGAACTCAATGCGCACCGGGTGTTCGGCCGTGGGCGCGAAGACGTCGAGAATGCCACCGCGAACGGCGAATTCGCCGCGCCGGCCGACCATGTCGACCCGGGTGTAGGCCAGTTCGACCAGCCGGGTGATCACGCTCTCGAATTCGACTTCCGTGCCGACGCGCAATGTGAGCGGTTCCACATGGCCCAGCCGCGGCGTCATCGGCTGTAACAGCGAACGCGCGGCGGTCACCACCACCTGCAGGGGCGGACCCAGGGTGGTGTCGTCGGGATGCGCCAGCCGGCGCAGCACCATCAAGCGGGTGCCGACGGTGTCCACGCCCGGCGAAAGGCGTTCGTGCGGCAGCGTTTCCCAGGACGGGAACACCGCCACCGCGTCGCCGAACACGCCGCGCAGCTCGGCACTCAGATCGTCGGCTTCCCGCCCGGTGGCGGTGACCACGAGCAGCGGCCCACGTCGCGCCAGGGCGCTGGCCACGAACAGGCGCGCGCTGGCCGGGCCGACCAGGTTCAGTTCGTCCGGCGCGGCGGCCGCATCCGCGGCCAGCTGCTGGAAAGTGGGCGCCGTCAGCGCTAATTCAACGAGCCCCGCGATCGGGGTTTCTGGGCGAGCAGGCCCCGGTGCGGTCATGATGCACCCATTCTAGGTGCGGCGAAAAGTGCACCGAACAACGTCAATATTGAGCCGGGGGCCGTCAAGGGATCGTAAGGATTCCGCCATGCGGACCCGGCCGGGCGCACTTTGAAGTCATGACATTGCTTGACATGCTGCCCTCTATCGGTCGGGCGGCGCCCCGACGGCTGGATCCCGCGATCTGGCCTGTCACTGCGCATTCCGACGAGGAAGGCCGGCTCTGCATCGGCGACGTCGCGTTGTCAGATATCGCCGACGAGTTCCACACCCCTACCTACGTGATAGACGAAACCGACTTCCGCTACCGCGCCCGTCGCTACCGCAAGGCGTTACGCGGCTGGCAAGGTTTTGAGATCGTCTACGCCGGAAAGTCTCTGCTGACCACGGGGGTGGCGCGCTGGGCCCGCGAAGAAGGCCTGGGCGTCGACGTCTGCTCGGCCGGCGAGCTGGCGGTCGCGCTGGCCGGTGGGGTGGATCCGGCCCGGATCATCATGCACGGCAACGCGAAATCGCCCGAGGAGTTGCAGCAGGCGGTGCGCGCCGGGGTAGGGCGCGTCGTGCTGGATTCCTGCATTGAGATCGCGTACTTGGCGGGATGCGCCCGCAAGAGCCAGCCGGTGCTGATCCGGGTGACCCCGGACATCGACATTCATGGGCACCGCGCGGTCACCACCGGTATCAGCGACCAGAAATTCGGCTTCACGCTCGCCGGGGATCATGCCGCCGACGCGGTGAAGCGGGTGCTGGCGCACCCGATCCTCGACCTGGTCGGGCTGCACTGCCATATCGGCTCACAGGTCACCGACCCCGCGCTGTACGGGGAGGCCATCCACCGGATGATCGCCGCGATGGCCGACATCCGGGCCCGGCACGGAATCATCCTGACCGAGCTGAACATCGGCGGCGGCCACGCGATCCCGTACCTGCCGGGCGATCGTGAACTCGACCTCGACGACCTGGCCGTCGTCCTCGAAGACGCGCTCGACGAGGCCTGCGCCGCCGAGCATTTCCCGCGGCCGACGCTCGTGGTGGAACCCGGTCGCGCGATCAGCGGCCGGGCCGGCGTGACGCTGTATCGCGTGTGCTCGATCAAGACGCAGCCGGGTGGGCGCACCTTCGTCGCGGTCGACGGCGGCATGAGCGACAACCCCCGGGTGTCGTTGTACGGCGCCCAGTACACGGTCGCGTTGGCCAACCGCCATTCGGTGGGGCTCAAGCAGCGGGTCACGGTCGCCGGCCGGCACTGCGAGGCCGGCGACGAGATCGCCCGCGACGTCGAGTTGCCGGTGGATCTGCATCCCGGCGACCTGCTGGCCGTCGCGTGCACCGGGTCGTATCACCACAGCATGGCGTCGAACTACAACATGGTGTGCCGGCCGCCGCTGGTGGCCGTCAAGGACGGCCGGGCCCGACAACTCGTTCGCCGCGAGACGGTCGCCGACCTGCTCGCACGCGACTGCGGTTGAATCGGGCCGGGGCCGTCGGATGCTGACCGATGACCCCGGCGCAAAGGCCTTCCGCCCCTGCCACCGGCGCGTTCGCCGGCTTAGCTTCGGCGTATGGCACTAACACAGCCCACCGGCTTGTTCATCAATGTGCACAAGGCGCTGGTCATCCCGGTGACGGTGGCGGCCATGCTGACCTTCGGCAACTTCTCCACCGCGATGTGGGTGTACCTGGGAATGCACGGCACCTACTCGATGCTGTGGCTCATCAAGGGCCGCACCTACCCGGACCGTCGTTTCGCCGAGCAGGTGCCGATCTGGATCGGCATCGTGTTCGTGTTCTTGCCGCTCGCCGGGTACTACGCCGCGCCGATCCTGCTGGCCTGGCTGCACCCCAACGTGCCGGCCTGGGCGGTCGGCCTCGGCGTCTCGATTTTCACCTTCGGGATCTTTCTGCACTACGTCTCCGACGCGCAGAAGTACTACACCCTGCAGGTGCGCTCCGGTCTGATCGACACCGGCCTGTTCGCCCGCACCCGCAACCCGAACTATCTCGGCGAGATCCTGACCTATATGGGTTTTGCCATCATCTCCTGGCACTGGATCCCGTTCATCGTCAACTCCGCGTGGATCTTCGGGTTCTTCATCCGCAACATGGTCAAGAAGGACCGCTCCATGTCGCGACTTCCCGGCTTCGCCGCCTATAAGGCCCGCACCGGCATGCTATTGCCACGCCTGCTCCGGCCCGCAGCTCGACCGGTTGCCGTCGACTAGGCCCTCGCGGATGCCAGATCGTCCAGCAGGCCTACTCGTCTTGGAGCCGGGGGTCGGATTCGAGGTGGGTCAGGCCGTTCCACATCAGGTTGACCAGATGCGCGGCCACGACTTCCTTCTTGGGCTCCCGGGTGTCCAGCCACCACTGCGCGGTCATCGACACCGAGCCCACCAACGCCTGCGCGTAGAGCGGCGCCAGATCCGGATCCAGGCCGCGGCGGGCGAAGTCGCCGGCCAGGATCGAGGACACCTGCCCGACGGCGTCGTTGAGCAGGCTGGAGTAGGTGCCGGTGCTGATCGCGGCGGGTGAGTCGCGAATCAGGATGCGGAAGCCGTCGGTGCGTTCCTCGACGTAGGTGAGCAGCGCCAGCGCGACGCGCTCGACCCGCACCCGGGATCGGTTGTTGGTCAGCGACGAGGTGATCCCGTCCAGCAGCGCCGACATCTCCCGGTCGACGACGACGGCATACAGGCCCTCCTTGCCGCCGAAGTGCTCGTAGACGACGGGCTTGGACACGTTGGCGCGCTGCGCGATCTCCTCGATCGAGGTGCCGTCGTAGCCACGTTCGGCAAAAAGTGAGCGCGCGATGCCGATCAACTGGTGTCGTCGCTCGCTGCCGGTCATCCGGGCGCGTGGCGCGCGCACTTCTTTGTCCGGGGCTGCCACGTTATTCAGGGTATCGGTTTGGCCTGGTGAAATTGCCCGGGTTCGACGGCGGGCCGCCAATGGCTTGCACACCGTCTAAAGTCTTGGTGGCGCGGTTGGCGGTTAGCCGCCGTCGGCCGTGATCTGCAGTCCGTCGTGGTGTAATCGGCAGCACCTCTGATTTTGGTTCAGATAGTTCAGGTTCGAGTCCTGGCGACGGAGCTTCGGTTGCTGGTCCTGCCGGGGGCACGGGATGAGATTTTTGCCACCAGTGCAGGTGAATGACAGTCTTGACGGCGTGGCGGCGCCTGCGCGTACCGCCCGGCGTGGGACACAGCACGAGGAGAGTCGATGTCGTTTCGCGGTGACACTGCGGTCGTCGTTCTAGCGGCCGGGCCCGGCACCCGGATGCGCTCGGATACCCCCAAGGTGCTGCACACCATCGGCGGGCGCAGCATGTTGTCGCACTCCCTGCACGCGATCGCCAAGGTGGCGCCGCAGCGGCTGGTCGTGGTGCTGGGCCATGAACACCAGCGCATCTCGCCCATTGTGGCCGACCTGGCCCAGACCCTGGGCCGTCCGATCGACGTCGCCCTGCAGGACCGCCCCCGCGGCACCGGCCACGCCGCGCTCTGCGGCCTGTCCGCACTGCCGCAGGACTACGCCGGCATCGTCGTGATCACCTCGGGCGATACCCCGCTGCTGGACGCCGACACCCTGGCCGATCTGATCGCGACCCACCACGCGGTGTCGGCGGCCGCGACGGTGCTGACCACCACACTGCGCGATCCGTTCGGCTATGGCCGCATTCTGCGCACCGGGGACGACGAAGTGATGGCGATCGTGGAGGAAGCCGACGCGACGGACTCACAGCGCACGATCGGCGAGGTCAACGCAGGTGTCTACGCCTTCGACGCCGCGGCGCTGCGGTCGGCGCTCGGCCGGCTGAGCTCCGACAACGCCCAGCAGGAGTTGTACCTGACCGACGTCATCGCGATCCTGCGCGGCGACGGCCGGCCGGTGCACGCCCGCCACGTCGACGACAGTGCGCTGGTCGCCGGGGTGAACAACCGCGTCCAGCTCGCCGCGCTGGGCGCCGAGCTCAACCGCCGCATCGTCGCCGCGCATCAGATGGCCGGCGTGACCGTGATCGACCCGGCCACCACCTGGATCGACGTCGACGTGGCGATCGGGCGCGACACCGTCGTGCACCCCGGCACCCAGCTGCTGGGCCGCACCCAGCTCGGGGGCGGCTGCGTCGTCGGGCCCGACACCACGCTGACCGACGTCACCGTCGGCGACGGCGCCTCGGTGGTCCGCACCCATGGCGACTCGGCGTCGATCGGCAGCGGCGCGACGGTCGGCCCGTACACCTACCTGCGCCCCGGCACCGTACTGGGAGCCGACGGTAAGCTCGGCGCCTTCGTCGAGGTCAAGAACTCCAGCATCGGGACCGGCACCAAGGTGCCGCACTTGACCTACGTCGGCGACGCCGACATCGGCGAGCACAGCAACATCGGGGCGTCCAGCGTGTTCGTCAACTACGACGGGCAGACCAAGCGGCGCACCACCGTCGGCTCACACGTGCGCACCGGCTCGGACACCATGTTCGTCGCACCGGTGACCGTCGGCGACGGCGCCTACACCGGGGCGGGCACCGTATTGCGCGACGACGTGCCGCCGGGGGCATTGGCGGTTTCCGCCGGCCCGCAACGCAACATCGAGAACTGGGTGCAACGGAAACGTCCAGGCAGTGCCGCCGCGGAGGCAGCGGACAAGGCCGCCCAGCAAGCTACGACGGCTGCCGAGCCGTCCGAACCCGAATAGACACCATGAATTTGGTGCCTGGCAACCCGGCCGCCCTTCCGTACCATTCGCTACGTACGATGGGCATTTCCAATTTTCGATCCCGAACGGCGAGGGCAGCACGGTGAGCCACGACTGGACCGATAACCGCAAAAATCTGATGCTGTTCTCCGGCCGGGCGCACCCCGAGCTGGCCGAGCAGGTCGCCAAGGAACTCGACGTGCACGTCACCGCGCAGACGGCGCGCGAGTTCGCCAACGGCGAGATCTTCGTGCGCTTCCACGAGTCGGTGCGCGGGTGCGACGCCTTCGTCCTGCAGTCGAATCCGGCGCCGGTGAACAACTGGCTGATGGAACAGCTGATCATGATCGACGCGCTCAAGCGAGGCAGCGCCAAGCGGATCACCGCCGTCATGCCGTTCTATCCCTACGCCCGCCAGGACAAGAAGCATCGCGGCCGCGAGCCGATCTCGGCCCGGCTGGTCGCCGACCTGCTCAAGACCGCCGGTGCCGACCGGATCGTCACCGTCGACCTGCACACCGACCAGATCCAGGGTTTCTTCGACGGGCCCGTCGACCACATGCGCGGCCAGACCTTGCTGACGACCTACATCAAGGACAACTACCCCGAAGGCAACATGGTCGTGGTCTCCCCCGACTCGGGCCGGGTGCGCATCGCCGAGAAGTGGGCCGACTCGTTGGGTGGCGTCCCGCTGGCCTTCATTCACAAGACCCGCGACCCGCGGGTGCCCAACCAGGTCGTCTCCAACCGCGTCGTCGGTGAGGTCGAGGGCCGCACCTGCGTGCTGATCGACGACATGATCGACACCGGCGGCACGATCGCCGGCGCGGTGAACCTGCTGCGCTCCGACGGCGCCAGCGACGTGATCGTCGCGGCCACTCACGGTGTGCTCTCGGAGCCGGCCGCCGAGCGGCTGGCCTCCTGCGGCGCCCGCGAGGTCATCGTCACCAACACGCTGCCGATCGGCGAGGAGAAGCGCTTTCCTCAGCTGACGGTATTGTCGATCGCGCCATTGCTGGCCAGCACCATTCGTGCGGTCTTCGAAAATGGTTCTGTCACAGGACTATTCGACGGAGACGCCTAGATGGCCGCCCAGGCTGTCATCTACCACAATCCCAAGTGCAGCACCTCACGCAAGACGCTGGAGTTGTTGCGGGACAACGGTTTAGAGCCCACGATTATCCAGTACCTGAAGACTCCGCCGTCGCGCGCCGAGTTGGCCAAGATGATCCGCGACGCGGGTATCGACGTACGCGCCGCGGTACGTAAGCGTGAGGCGCTGTACGCCGAGCTCGGGCTGGCCGACGCGTCCGATGACGAGTTGCTCGACGCGATGGCCAAGCACCCGATCCTGATCGAGCGCCCGTTCGTCGCGACGGACAAGGGCACCCGGCTGGCCCGTCCGATCGACGCGGTCCACGAGATTCTGTGAGACGGCTCGCGGCCGCTGCCACCATGACCGCGCTGACCGCGGTTGCGGTCGCTTGTGGGCCGAAAGCTCCTGACTACTCGACGGTTTGGACGACGAGTTCGACGGCGACCACCACCACGGTCGAAAAACCGGTTCCCTTGTCGCAGTACCTGAATAGCATCGGCGTGACGGGCAAGCAGGTAGCGCCGAGCGCCCTGACCGATCTGTTGGTATCGATACCGACACCGCCGGGCTGGTCGCCGTTCACGGATCCGCATATCACGCCCGAGACGGTGATCTTGGCCAAGGACAAGAAGTATCCGACCGCACGTCTGGTGGTGTTCGCCCTCAACGGTGACTTCGACCCGGCGCAGGTCATCAAGCACGGCAACGACGATGCCCAATTGTTCGAGAATTTCAAGCAATTGGATTCCTCGATGGAGCCCTACAACGGCTTTCCCTCGGCGATGATCCAGGGCAGCTACAACGGCGACAACGGCATCCGGCTGCACAGTTGGAACCGGATCGTGCTGCCGACCGGGGCGCCGCCGGCCAAGCAGCGCTACTTCGTTCAGCTCACGATCACCGGCCTGGCCGACCAGGCCGCCGCGCAGTCGACCGACATCGACACGATCATCCACGGGTTCGTCGTCGCGGCGAAATAGCTCGTGCGTTTCCGGGATTCCGACGGGGTTCCGTGTGCACTGATCCACGTGCCGGAGGATGATCTCGAAGTCATTCGGCGGCCGCAGTAGTACAGCCGCCCGGCCGCGAGACTGCCGACTCACCGCGAGGCCTCGAACACTAGGGTTATCAGGCATGACTGACTGGACCGCCGCCGATCTGCCGTCATTCGCCGGGCGCACCGTGATTGTCACCGGCGCCAACAGTGGGCTGGGTGCGATCACGGCGCGCGAGCTGGCCCGAGTCGGCGCGACGGTCATCATGGCGGTACGCGACCCACGCAAGGGTGAGAAGGCCGCTCGTGACATGCGCGGCCAAGTCGAGGTGCGCCAACTCGATCTGGCCGCTCTGACGTCGATCCACCTGTTCGCCGAGGGGGTCGACACGGTCGACGTGCTGATCAACAACGCGGGCATCATGGCGGCCCCGTTCGCCCTGACCGCTGACGGCTTCGAGAGCCAGATGGGCACCAACCACTTCGGTCACTTCGCGCTGACCAACCTGCTGCTGCCCAAGCTGACCGACCGGGTCGTGACGCTGACATCGATGGCGCACTGGGCCGGCCGGATCGACTTCGACGACATCAACTGGAAGAACCGGCGCTATTCGCCCTGGCTGGCCTACTGCCAGTCGAAGCTGGCCAACCTGCTGTTCACCAACGAGCTGCAGCGCCGGCTCAAGCTGGCCGGTTCACCGCTGCGCTCCCTGGCGGCCCATCCCGGTTACTCGCACACGAATCTGCAGGGCGCCACGGGCCGCAAGCTGGGCGACGCAATGATGTCGGCAGTGACCCGGGTGGTTGCTACCAGCCCCGAGTTCGGCGCGCAGCAAACGCTGTACGCCGCGTCGCAGGACCTGCCGGGCGACACGTTCATCGGTCCCAAGTTCGGCTGGATCGGCCGAACCCAACCCGTCAGCCGCAGCCGGCACGCCCAGGATCCGACCGCCGCGACCGCGCTCTGGGACCTATCCGAGCAGCTCACCGGCACCAAATTTCCGCTCTGAGGCGCCGATGCGCTACCCTGGCCGGGCGTCACGGCGAGGGTGGCAGGCGTCTAGCCGGCACCGTTATCGACGGAGACCGACACATGTCGCGATCCTGGCCGTGCCTGGAAACCTAGGTACAGAGCACACAGGAGCGACACGATGGCGAAGTCCGCAGTCAACCAACTCACGGCCACGGTCCGAACGGAGACGGGCAAGGGCGCGTCGCGGCGGGCCCGCCGCGACGGCAAGATTCCCGCCGTCCTCTACGGCCACGGCGCCGATCCCCAGCACCTGGAACTGCCCGGGCGTGACTTCGCGGCCGTGCTGCGGCACTCCGGCACCAACGCGGTGCTGACTCTCAACATCGCCGGCAAGGAACAGTTTGCGCTGACCAAAGTGCTCGACATCCACCCGATCCGCCGCACCATCCAGCACGCCGACCTGCTGGTCGTGCGCCGCGGCGAGAAGGTCAACGTCGAGGTCAATGTCGTGATCGAGGGCGAGGCCGGACCGGACACCCTGGTCACCCAGGAGACCAACACCATCGAGATCGAAGCCGAGGCCCTGTCGATTCCCGAGCAGTTGACCGTGTCGGTCCAAGACGCCCCGCCCGGCACGCAGTTCACCGCCGGTCAGATCCCGCTGCCGTCGGGCGTCAACCTGATCTCCGACCCGGACATGCTGGTGGTCAACGTGGTGAACGCGCCGACCGCTGCCGACCTCGAGGAAGAGGGCGCGGGCACGACCGGCGAGGGCGCCGAAGCCGCCGAGGAGGGGGCCGGCGAAGCCGAGGCCTCCGAAGAAGAGTCCGAGTAGGCAGCCGACGACGTGGCCGATCCTCTTCTGGTGGTCGGCCTGGGCAATCCCGGAGACAACTACGCCCGAACCCGGCACAACCTCGGGTTCATGGTTGCCGACCTGCTCGCCGCGCGACTGGGCTCAAAGTTCAAGGTGCACAAGCGTTCCGGCGCCGAAGTGGTCAACGGCCGGCTCGCCGGGCACTCGGTGCTGGTGGCCAAGCCGCGCTGCTACATGAACGAGTCCGGCCGCCAGGTCGGCCCGCTGGCCAAGTTCTACTCCGTGGCGCCGGCCGACATCATCGTCGTTCACGACGAGCTTGACCTCGACTTCGGTCGCATCCGGCTCAAGCTCGGCGGCGGCGAAGGCGGCCACAACGGGCTGCGCTCGGTGGCCTCGGCGCTGGGCACCAAGGATTTTCAGCGGGTGCGCATCGGCATCGGGCGTCCGCCCGGACGCAAGGATCCGGCGGCCTTCGTGCTGGAGAACTTCACCGCGGGCGAGCGGCCCGAAGTCCCGACGATCTGCGAGCAGGCCGCAGACGCCACCGAGCTGCTGATCGAACTGGGGCTAGAGCCGGCGCAGAACCGCGTCCACGCCTGGTAATTCACGTTCGGTGCGCGTGAGGGGCGACGCCGACCGCCGCGGCTGACCGCGCGAAAGCCGCTACCTGGTGACAAGCGTGACGGAGTTGGACCGGCGCAGCTTGCCCGACGGCGTCTTCGGGATAGTGCCCGGACCGAGCACCACGACGTTGCGGGGCCGCATGTCGACCTCTTTGAGAACCTCGCGGGCGACTTCGTGTTCCATCCGGCGCACCTCGGCCGGGTCGCCGAACGCGTTGGACTCGACCGCGACCGCGAACGTCTCGCGTGAGTGGCCGGCGTCGAGGCGGACGGCCACGGCGCAACCGGGGCGGACCCCGTCGACGCGGCCGGCGGCCCGCTCGATGTCGGTCGGGTAGATGTTGCGCCCGGCCATGATGATGACGTCCTTGACGCGGCCGCACACCACGACGTGGCCCTCTTCGGTCATGTAGCCGAGGTCGCCGGTGTCGTACCAGCCGTGCTCGTCCTGGGCGGAGATGAACCCGCCCATGGTCAGGTAGCCGGGTGTCAGCGACTCGCCGCGCAGCTCGATGACCCCGACGCCGCGCGGCGGCATCACGTTGCCCTGCTCGTCGATGATGCGTGCCTCGAGGTCCTTGAGCAGCGGGCCGAGCGTGGCCAGCCGGCGGGTGTTGCCCTTGGTCGCGGGTACGGCCCGGCGCAGGGCGGCCAGCAGGTCGGCGTCCACCTCGTCGACGACGAGACCGGCGTTGCACTCCGAGAACGACACGGCCAGCGTCGTCTCGGCCATGCCGTAGGCCGGCAGGATCGCCGAGGACCTCAGGCCGAACGGCTTACCCGCGTCCAGCAGGTCCTCGACGTCGGCGGGCTCGACGGGCTCGGCGCCCGACAGTGCGAACCGCAGGGTGGACAGGTCGAAGTCGCCGGGCTTGGCGTTGCGGCGCAGCCGCTTGGCCAGCAGCGCGTAGGCGAAGTTGGGCGCCGCGGTCATGGTGCCCTGGTACTTGTCGATCAGCTTGGCCCACAGCAGCGCGTCGCGCAGGAAGTCCATCGGCGTGACCTTGACCAGCTCCGCGCCGAAGTACATCGGAATGGTGAGGAAGCCAACCATGCCCATGTCGTGGAAGCAGGGCAGCCAGCTGACCATCACATCGTTGTCGATGTCGTACTGCGCGCCGATGAACATCGCCTCGGCGTTGGAGTAGATGTTGCGGTGGGTGATCTGGACGGCCTTCGGCGAGCCGGTCGAACCCGACGTCAGCTGCATCAGCGCCAGGTCGTCCTCGCCCACCTCGATGGGGTCGATCGGCTGCGACGCCAGCAGGTCGGTGACGGTGAGAACCTTGATGCCCTTCTCCTCCAGCACCGGAATCGCGACCAGGAAGGGCTCGGAGACGATCACGACCTGCGCCTCGATCATGCCGATGACGTTCATCGTGTCCTCGGCCCACACGGCCAGATCCGTGCGTGGGGTGGGCTGGTGGAGCATCGTCAGGCTGGCGCCGCGCATCCACAGGCCCTGCGCGGTAGGGGCGATCTCCACCGGGTAGCCGGCGAGCACGCCGACGGCGTCACCGAGGCCGATGCCCGCGGCGGCCAGGCCGCCCGCGATACAGCGCGCGCGCTCGTGGACCTCGCCCCAGGTGTGGCGAACGGGCTCGTGGGGTTCACCGGTGACCATGCCCTTCTTCGAGACCCGGGCATTGTGGAACATCTTCTCGGTAAACCTGCTCACGCAAACCTCCTCGGTTCCGGCGCTATCCCCAAGACCCGAAATTTCATGTTCCGCTCGCCAGGCAACACTTTGCAGCAGGCGCGCGAGCACAGTTGGGAAGCGGTTAGATCTCGAAATAGTGGTTGGTCAGCAACCCCGTGTCCGGTTGCCCGATCAGCGCGACGACCCCGACCCGCCAAGTCCGCCCGGCATCGATCAAGCGGCCGTCCACCGCGACTCCCGGTGGACGGCCAGACCGAATGCTCGAGCTGCTCGAAAGTGGTCACCGCGAGTTATCTTAAACTCCTCTTAAGTAGCAACCCACCATTTCGGCGATTTGAGTCGGATTTCACAGCACGTTCAGTCGTCGGTCATCGGCGTCGGGACCACGCGGGCGCCCGGCACCGGACCGGTGGCGACGCGAACCGTGCGGCATACGCCGGCGCCGGACAGGTGGGTACCGATGTCAACCGCCGAGGACGCTGAACTGCACAGAAACGCGCAGGTCGGGCCCGAGCCGGACACGATGCCGGTCAGCGCCCCCGCCTCTTCCCCTGCGCGCAGCGTGCGCCGCAGCGTGGGACTCAGGCTGACCGCGGCCGCCTGCAATTCGTTGCCCAGCAGCGGTGCCAACTGTTCGGGATCGCCGGCGGCCAACGCTGCCAGCACCGGTCCGGGCTCGGCGAGCCGCGGCGTGTGCGCGTCTTCCCGCAGCCGGTCGAGCTCACCGAACACCTTCGGCGTGAGCAACTCACCGTGGGCGAAGGCCAGCACCCAGTGGAAGGTGTTCCGGGAAAGCACCGTGGCCAGCTCCTCGCCGCGCCCGGTGCCCAACGCGGTGCCGCCGTGCAGCGCAAACGGCACGTCGCTGCCCAACCGCGCGGCCAGCATGCGCAGATCGCGGCGCGGCACGTTGAGCTCCCACAGCGAGTTCATCGCGACCAGCACCGCCGCGGCGTCCGCGCTGCCGCCCGCCATGCCGCCGGCCACCGGGATGGATTTGTCGATCATGATCGAGACGTCGGGCGCGCGGCCGACGTGTTCGGCCATCAGCTCCGCGGCCTGCCAGGCCAGGTTGCGTTCGTCGGTGGGTAGCTTGTCGGCACCCTCGCCGACCAGCTCAAGCGACAAGACGTCGGCGTTGCGCACGGTCAGCTCGTCGAGCAGCGAGACGGCCTGGAACACGGTCGTCAGCTCGTGGTAGCCGTCGTCGCGCCGGTCGCCGACCGCGAGGTACAGGTTGACCTTTCCGGGCACGCGGACGGTGACGGAACCGGTGGGCACCCACTGCGCGGCGGTGCTGCCGTCAGACATGTGCAGTCTCCCAGCCAACCACCGCCACGGCAGCAGACTATCGCTGTGGCACGCGAACCACACGCAACGGCACCGGGGCTCAGCCGCCGGATGCCTGCGGCTGCGCGGGGTCGCCGGACCGGCGCAGCAGCCGTACGAAGTCGTCGATGGACAGCGTCTCGCCGCGGCGGGCGGGATCGATGCTGGCCGCCAGCAAGCGATTTGCCGATTCGTTGCCCGAGCCTGCCCACTCCGAGAACGCGTTGCGAGACGTCTTGCGCCGTTGCGCGAACGCGATGTCAACCAATTCGAACACCTGGCGCCGGAAGGCGTCGTCCGTGCGCCAGGGCGCGCGGTCGTACCGGTCGATGCGAACCAGCCCGGAGTAGACGCGGGGCACCGGCCAGAACACGGTCGGCGACACCATGCCGCACCGGCGAACCCGCCCGAAGAAGCGCACCTTGACGCTGGGCACGCCGTACTCCTTGCCGCCCGGCTCGGCGGCCAGCCGCTCGGCGACCTCGGCCTGCACCATCACGGTGACGGTCGCCAGGGTCGGGAATTCGGCGAGCAGATGCAGCAACGCCGGGACCGCGACGTTGTAGGGCAGATTCGCGACGACAGCGGTCGGCTGGGTGGCCAGCTCGTCGCGCCGCAGGTTCAGCACGTCGCGGTTGAGCACCGTCAGCCGTTGGATCTCGCTGTGGGAGTGCTCGCCGACGGTCTGCGGCAGCCGCTCGGCGAGCACCGGGTCGATTTCGATGGCGGTGACCGTGGCACCGCGGTCGAGCAGCGCCAAGGTGAGCGAGCCGAGACCCGGGCCGACCTCCAGGACGTGGTCGGCGCGGCCGATTCCGGAGGTCGAAACTATCCGCCGGACGGTATTCGCGTCGTGGACGAAGTTCTGGCCCAACGATTTCCGTGGCCGAAACTCAAGTTCTTTGGCCAGCCGCCTGATATCGGTTCGTCCGAGCAGCTGGATCGTCAGCGCGCACCGGCTCTTCCGCTGCACACCGGCCACGCGCCCCAACCCTGGCGCTCCCTGGTCACCTCGGCGACCGTGATCTGCTCGTCGCGGCTGGCGAGGTCGGCCCGCGGGGCAAACCGCAACCCGCCGTTGCGCTCCCAGGTACTTTGATCGAACTGCACGCCGCCGTAATAGCCGTTGCCGGTGTTGATCGCCCAGTTTCCGCCGGCCTCGCAGCCGGCGATGGCATCCCAGATGGATCCATCGGTCACCGGCGGCACCTCGGTGCCGGGCTTGGTGCCCACCCGCACCACCGAGTCGCGGGCCGGCGCGATCACGATGTTGGCGATCGGCAGCCGGCCGGTCTCCACGCCGTTGACCGTGGCCACCGCGTAGGTCACGTCTTGGGTGCCCGGGCTGCCCGGATCCTCGACAACCTGGCGGCTCATGTTCATGTCGGGGTCTTCGACCTTGCGCGCGTTGGGCGGCAGCGGGACCCGCTCGGTGACCTTCTCGATGCGGTTACGCGTCACCTGAATCTGCATGCCGTCGACGATCGGCGTGGTCGCGGCGGGCACCACCTGATCGCTGTCTTGCAGCGGCACGCCTGCCGCACTCAGCAATCCCGCGACGTTGGGCGCCGGCAGGTGCACCATGCGGATGTTGCCGCCGTCGTTGATCTGGACGCTCTTAGCGCTGACGACCGGCAGGGCCATGCCGGCCAGCGGAACCCGGCTGGCGCGCGAGGCGGCCGCCGGGGCGGTGTCGGTCATCGCGAGCTGGGCCAGCGCCTCGTCGACGGTGGAGGCGGTCGTCCACACCTGCTTGGTGTCGCTGCCGTCCAGCGAGATCTGCAGCGGCCGGCTGCGCCGCAGCGTGATCTTGTCCGCGTCGTGGATCTGCACGTCGGCGGCGGGGTACAGGTCGTCGCGTTGATCGACCACGTAGCCGTTCTCTTCGACGATGTCGATCACCTTGGACTTCATCGTCGTCACCCGCATCGCGATGCCGTCGACGGTCAGGGTCACCGTCTTGGATACCGAGACCGCGAAACCGCCGGCGAACGCGAGCACCAGAAGCAGCCCTGCTACGACGAGCCGCAACATCGGCGACGGGGTCTGATGAAGCCTTCTCAGTACGGTCAAACGCGCGTCCACTCCGACCTCAGCAACCAACTTAACGACCTACCCAGCAGCATTCGACAACAGTGCAATAAACCAACAATTCGATCACAAGACGGTAACGAACCGGTCAAGCTGGAGCAACTCCGGCGCGAATGTGTTGTGGAAATCACCCGCCCGATTCGACGAGTCCGTAGACCCGCCCGGCATTGCTCGTGGTGATTCGGGCTAGTTCCTCCGCCGGGCGATCGAGCAGTTCCGCGATCGCACGAACAGTATAAGGAAGGCAATACGGCTCGTTGGGTGCGCCGCGGTAAGGATGTGGTGTCAAAAACGGCGCATCGGTTTCCACCAGCAGCTGTTCGGCCGGTACCAGCGGCACGGCCTCGCGCAGCGCGCGCGCGTTTCGGAAGCTCACCGTTCCGGACAGGCTGACAAACCACCCGGCGTCGGCGCAGCGACGGGCCATCGCGCTGTCGGACGAAAAGCAGTGGAAGATCACGGCTTCGGGAGCGCCTTCGGCGTCCAGCACGTCGAGCACCGCGGCGTCGGCGTCCCGGTTGTGAATCATCAGCGGCTTGCCGCACCGCTTGGCCAGGTCGATATGCCACGCGAAGGCCTCCCGCTGCACGTCGGGTGCGGCGCAGCCGTCCAGCCGACCCGGCCAGTACAGATCCATCCCGGTCTCCCCCACGGCCACCACGCGAGGATCGGCCACCAACCGCTCGATCTCGGCGCGCGCCGCGTCGTCGAGGGCGTTCGCGCGCGTCGGGTGCAACGCCACCGCGGCGTACACGCGCGGGTCCCAGCCGGCCGCCCGGGCCGCCCAGCGCGCCGAGTCCAGATCGTCGGCGATCGTCACGACGGCCCCCACCCCCACCGCGGCGGCACGGTCCACGATGGCCACCACGCCGGCGGCATCGTGGGCGCCGCAGGCGTCGAGGTGAGTGTGCGCATCGATCAGGGGCGCCAGCGGCGCCGGGGCGGGTGGCGCTTCTCGTTTACCAGGTCGGCTGGAGCTCACGCGCACACAATAGGGTGAATCTCGATGAGGCCCTATTACGTCACTACTGCGATCGCGTATCCAAACGGCGCGCCGCACGTGGGTCATGCCTACGAATACATCGCGACCGACGCGATCGCCCGCTTCAAGCGGCTCGACGGTTTCGACGTGCGGTTCCTGACCGGGACCGACGAGCACGGCCAGAAAGTCGCCGAGACCGCGGCCGCCGCGGGGGTCCCGACCGCCGAGCTGGCCCGGCGCAATTCCGATGTGTTCCAACGTATGCAGGAAGCGCTGAACATTTCGTTCGACCGCTTCATCCGCACCACCGACGCCGACCACCACGAGGCGTCCCAGGAGATCTGGCGGCGCATGCAAGCGGCCGGAGACATCTATCTGGCGACCTACTCCGGGTGGTACTCGGTGCGCGACGAGCGCTACTTTTCCGACTCGGAAACCGAGGTGGTCGACGGGACCCGCATCGCCACCGAGACCGGCGCACCGGTGACCTGGAGCGAGAAGGAGCAGACGTTCTTCTTCCGGCTCTCGGCCTACGCCGACAAGCTGCTGGCCCACTACGAGGCCAATCCCGACTTCATCGGACCCGAGGTGCGGCGCAACGAGGTCGTCAGCTTCGTCTCGGGCGGGCTGACCGATTTCTCGATCTCGCGAACCACCTTCGACTGGGGCGTGCAGGTGCCCGAGCACCCCGACCACGTCATGTACGTCTGGGTCGACGCACTGACCAACTACCTGACCGGCGCCGGATTCCCCGCCACCGGCTCGGAGTTGTTCCGCCGCTACTGGCCCGCCGATTTGCACATGATCGGCAAGGACATCATCCGGTTCCACGCGGTCTACTGGCCGGCGTTTCTGATGTCGGCCGGAATCGAGCTGCCGAGAAGGGTTTTCGCGCACGGGTTCTTGCACCACCGCGGCGAGAAGATGAGCAAATCGGTGGGCAACACCATCGACCCGGTGGCGCTGGCGGATGCGTTCGGCGTGGACCAGCTGCGCTACTTCCTGCTGCGCGAGGTGCCGTTCGGCCAGGACGGCAGCTACAGCGAAGAGGCCATCATCAACCGGATCAACACCGATCTGGCCAACGAATTGGGGAACTTGGCGCAACGGTCGTTGTCGATGATCGCCAAGAACCTCGACGGCGTGATGCCCGAACCCGGCGAGTTCACCGCCGCCGACTCCGGCCTGCTCGCGACGGCCGACGCGTTACTGGAGCGGGTGCGCGCGAACTTCGACGAGCAGGCCATGCACGTGGCACTCGAGGCGATCTGGCTGATGCTGGGCGAGGCCAACAGGTACTTCTCGGCCGAGCAGCCGTGGGTGCTGCGCAAAAGCGAATCCGAGGCGGACCAGGTGCGCTTTCGGACCGTGCTCTACGTGACCTGCGAAGCGGTTCGCATCGCGGCACTGCTGGTCGCGCCGGTGATGCCGGAATCGGCCGGCAAGTTGCTGGATCTACTCGGGCAGCCCGACGGCCAGCGGACGTTTGCCGCGATCGGTGCGCGGCTAACCCCTGGCTCGGTATTGCCGGCGCCTACCGGGGTATTCCCCCGGTACCAGCCAGCCTCCGAAGACGGGTAAAAATGGCGGCAAAGCCCCGTCAGGGCACGCGACAGGAAATGTGTGCAACATGACCTCTGGCATAGACCATAATCGCTCTGTGGAGCGACGACAGAATCGGCACCAGCACAATCAATCGCCGATGACCACCTTGAAGCAGCTTCCTGCCCTGGTGGTGCTGGAGCGGATTCCGGTCCCCGTGCTGGCGGTCGGCGACGACGGGGCGATCCTGTTCACCAACACCGCATTTGCGGAAATGGTGGGCTACGAACCCGACGAGGTGCTGGCGCTGCGCTTCGGCGAGGTTTTCCACCGGGCTCCGGACTCGGAATCCTCGCTACTGTCTGTGGTCCATGCCTTAGCGAATGAGGTCGTCGAGTTGGCACACAAGGACGGCTCGGTCGTGCGTGCGCTGATGAGCAAATCAGTGGGAATGCGCGCCGACGACCGGTTCGCCCTGGCGACCTTCCAGGATCTGACCGAGCAACTGTGGGACGACGAGCACTGAGTCGCGTGCGCTGAGCTAGCTGGTTTGGTCCGGCACCGCGGTTGTTGCGGCCCGGGCATGACGCATTTTCTCGCGAGCAAGCAATTGCCGGAAGTAAGGCTGCGACGCATCCGAGACGATCCCCGGCAGGAGCAGTTCCCAAATCTGCGCCAGGCGCTCGATGCCGTCGCCCCCCGCACTCTTTTCGCTGCCATGCCCAAATACCGCGTTGGACAGCAACCGCATTCCCAAGACAGCGCCGATGATCGACTCACCGATCACTTTAGCGTCGGCGTCTTTGCGCAAATCTCCTTCAGCGATTGCCCGCCGCGCCTCGGTAGCCATCAGCTCGATCATGTCCGTACAGAAAGACCCGGCAGCGGTGTTGAAGCCACTCAGGGCGCGGATCAAATCCTCAGCAGCACTGGCGATTTCGTCGACACTCAGCACTTTGACGATCGTGAACGTGCCGTGCAGCAAGTTCTCGAGACCCGGCGATGACGACCCGCAAACATCCCGGAAAGCGCTGAGCAGCTTGGCGGAGCCTTCCTCAATAATGGCTGACGCCAACGCTTCTTTGGAATCGAAATGGTGGTAGAGCGCACCCTTGGTCATTCCCGTGCGCTCGATGATCGCGCTCCACCCGGCGGCCGCATACCCGACCTCGCCGAACACTTCGATTGCGGCCGCGAGGATCCTTCGCCGAGTCGCTTCAGACCGAACCTGGCGCGCCATTGCCGCTATGCCTCCGGACCCTCATCGGTGCGCAGATTCTGTTGACCTCGTCTCACATTGCCTCGCAAGCAGATTAACAGCCGCAACTGCCCTGTCGACTAACCCCCGCGCCGTCGCTATTGCGGCGACTCTTCGTCAGCAGAACTGGAGTTGATTGCGAGCATCGCACGCCGCCTAAGGAATTGACCGAAGTATTCGAACCGGTCCGGCTGCAGAACGCCTGTCAGAATGAAAGTCCAACACTTCTCCAGGTCGAGTAGGAACCGTTCGGGTTCATCCAGCGAGCTGGTTTGTCGCAGTCCCATGTGCAGGGACACCAACAGGCGCCCCACATCCTCGGGATCGCACCGCTGATCGACGTCGCCTTCGGCGATCGCTTGCGCAACGACGGTGGCCAAGGATTTGACCCAGTCGTCCACCAACCTCTCCTGCAGACCTTGCGTCCGCCCCACCGACTCGATGAGGTTGAGACCCGCACGCACGGCATCGGTCTTGATGTCCCCAACGGCGATCAGATACGAGAAGTCGATCAGGGTCTCGAGGCCAGACAGCCCCCGCTTCAACACTTCTTGCACGGCGCTGGCACCCGCGGCGGTCTGCTTTTCGATGATCGCGACCGCCAAGGCGTGCTTCGACTTGAAGTGGAAGTACATGGCGCCCTTGGTCAGTTCAGCCTCGGCGAGGATGTCGTCAAGCCCGACTTCGTGGTAGGCGCGACGCGCGAACTGATGAGAGGCAGCTCTCAAAATCTGTCTCCGGGTCGCATCCGCGCGGCCATCATGGGATTGGGAGGTCATCGGATCGGCGAACTCACGTTTGCGATGCCACCCGATCGCTTGTCGACGAGGCCAGCGTCAGCACCACGGTCTTCCGCCTCCCCGAAGTCGATGCCGTCAGGCACCTCGCGTCTACAGCCGTCGAGAGCAAACACTCGCCGAGCGTCTCAAGCGGCAGTTGGGCACTACTGAGGTTAGCAGTCCCGGCAGCCGCAGCTTCGGATCGACGATTCGCAACGCTAGATACCCATAGTCGAGATCACACCACATTTGTGGACTAAAAGTATGCTTTATGGGCTACAATGAAGTTATCAGTTTGGTAGTCCACCTAGGGGGAAATCACATGTCGCTGGTCACGGTGCAGCCAGCTCGCTTGGCCGCGTTGGCCCGCACACCAGGGATTTCCGACACGGTGACGATCGGCGGAATGCCGGCCGCGACAGCTTTCTCCGACGGTCTCGTCTCCTGTTCCGGCCCCGCCCATCCCGTTGCGGCAGACCCACGCGGGGATTGAACGTGATCGATTTTGGCGCGCTGCCGCCGGAGATCAACTCCACCAGGATGTATGCCGGGCCCGGCCCGTTGTCTTTGTCGGCCGCCGCGGTGGCCTGGGACAACCTCGCCGCGGAGCTGCATTTCGTCGCGAGCTCGTACCGGACGGTGATTGCCGGCCTGACCACCGGACGGTGGATGGGGCCGTCGTCGCTGTCGATGGCATCCGCCTTCGGTCCGTATGTGGCATGGACGACGGGGGCGGCCGCGCGGGCCGCTGAGGCGGCGGGCCAAGCCAGGCTTGGCGTCGAAGCTTACGAGGCGGCGTTCGCGATGACCGTCCCACCGCCGGTGGTGTTCGGTAACCGCGCACAACTCGCCACGCTGACCGCCACCAACTTCTTCGGCCAGAACTCGCCGGCGATCGCGGCAAATGAAGCCCAGTACGGCGAGATGTGGGCGCAGGACGCCGCGGCGATGTACCAATACGCCGCGAACTCCGCGATCGCGACCGACGTAACACCGTTCACCGACGCACCACAAGTGACGGATACGAATGGGTTGGCCTCCCAAGAGGTCGCGGTCGCCAAGGCCACTGGCCTCTCGGCAGGCGACCAGGCGGCGATGCAGAGCCTGGTACAGGCGGTGCCCTCGACGCTGGACGCGATGTCGACGCCGGTCAGCCTCGCGTCCACGAGTCTGGTCGGGGACACGGCCTCGGGATTGTTCGGCTTGGGGCTCGACCCGACAACCGTTTCCACGCTCAGCAACCTCGCGGCCATCTGGATCATGGCTGTGCCCACCCCGCTGTACGCGCTGTCCAGCCTTTTTGGCATCGCCCAGAGCAGCCAGGCCATGGGGATCGCCGCTGTCCCCATCGGCGCCGATGCCGCCGCGGCAGGCGTCGGCGCCGCCGAAGCGGCCACTGCCGGCGCGGCCGGGCTGGGCAACGCGGGCGTGCTCGGCACCATGGGCTCGGCAACCTCTTTGGGGCCGCTCTCGATTCCGCAGGGTTGGACGAGCGTGATTCCGCCGGCGCCGGTCGGCGGTGCCGTGACGGCCCTGCCCGGCGCCGCGGGCGGTGCATCTTCGATGCCAAGCATGTTGGGCGGAGTGCCATTGCGGGCTCCGGGCAGCGGCGCAGGCCCCACCCCCGGGCCACGCTACGGCTTGGTCCCCACCGTCATGGCACAGCCACCGTCCGCCGGATACGGATAACCCCGCGAGTCTGCGGTGGCCACGCAAGCGCGCAGCGGCGACTACCCGACCCCTAAGAGCGACTGTCCCGAAAGGAAACGTAAGTGAAGTATTCGCCTACGCGCATCGCGGGGGTCACGATCGTCGACATCGAGCCCACCAGCGATCATCGCGGGTTCGTCTCGCAGTCCTTTTCCGCCCAGGAATTCGCCGAAATCGGGCTGATGGGCGATGTGGTGCAGACGGAAATTTTGTTCAACCACACCCGGGGCACCGTGCGCGGCCTGCACCGTCAGCCACCACCGTCCACGGAGGCCAGACTCATCCGCTGCACTCGCGGTGCGATCGCCGAAGTCGTGGTGGACGTACGTCCTGAGTCGCCCACCTACGGCGATCACATCATCGTGGAGTTGAGCGCCGATAATCACCGGGCGCTGTTCGTCCCGCCTCATTTCGCGCACGGATTCCAGACCCTGCGGGACAAGACTGAAGTCAGCATGCAGATCAGCGGTGCCCAGGCGCCCTCCGGCGAAGAGGGCTTTCGGTTCAGCGAGCCGAAGTTCGGGATCAAATGGCCGCTGCCGGTCACGGTGATCTCCGAAGCGGACGCCAGCTGGCCGAAATTGGCGCCCGCCGAAAAAGACGTCGTCGTCAAGGTGGATGTCGACCGGCTGTTGGTCGAACGGTCGACGTGCGATCCACCCGCCATCATGGCGCGCCCCGCGCGCTGGCCCGTCCACCTCAGCGAATACGCCTCGCCATCCAGAACGCGGTTCGCTATGGACGACCTTCGACATCACCACGAAACCGGGTCGGCGTAGCCATTTTTCAGCACCAGCCGACCGGCAGCGTGTCTGAAGCCACGCTTACCGTGCCAACTACCGGTGGCCGCAACCTCCGTCGCTGGCAAAAGAAGTATGCGATCCGCGTGCGGGTCACCGACGCGTTGATCGTCACCGGTTCGGTGATGCTGGCGCAGTTGATCCGGTTCGGGGGTTCGCCATCGGCCTCCGGTTACGACGGCGATGTGATGACGCTGTTCTCGGTTGTCTTCGCACTGCTCTGGCTCTCGTCGCTCGAAATCTTTCAAACCCGCTCGACGCGCGTCATCGGAGGTGGCCTCGACGAATACCGCCGCGTGGCCCACGCGTCATTCCAGACGTTCGGGATCATCGCGATCATCACGCTGCTGGCCAAGATTGAACTGGCCCGCGGGTACCTCGCCGTCGCGCTTCCGGTCGGCACGCTGGGATTGCTGGTCAGCCGCAACATGTGGCGCCGGTATGTCGGCCGCAAGCGCGCGCAGGGCGCTTACCAGACCAGGGTCCTGGCGATCGGGGACCGATCCGGTGTCGAGCACCTCGCCCGGGAACTGCTGCGCAACCCGAAAGACGGCTACGCCATGGTCGGCGTCTGCATTCCGGGATACGGACTGCCGCACGGCGAGACCCTCGAGGTCAGCGGCCAAGAGATCCCCATCCTCGGCGACGACACTCATGCCGCGGCCGGGATCTCGGCTTGCGCAGCGGACACCGTGGCGGTGGCCCGCACGGAGCAATTCGGGGAACAGCGCATCCGGGAACTGATGTGGCAGCTGGAAACCATGGATATCGACCTCGTGGTGTCGCCGGGGGTCATGGATGTCGCCAATGCGCGATTGGCGCTGCGACCTTACGCGGGTTTTCCGCTGCTGCACGTGGAGAAGCCCCAATATGAAGAGACCAACCGATTTCAGAAACGAGCCTTCGATTTCTGTTTCGCGCTGGCCGCCATCGTCGTCACATTTCCGGTCATGATCGTGTGTGCCATTGCCATCAGGCTGACGAGCAAGGGGCCGGTCTTCTACCGAGCCGAGCGCATCGGCATCGATGGCAAGCCCTTCACGATGCTCAAATTCCGCACCATGGTGGACGGCGCCGACCAACAGGTCGCGGATCTGCTGGCGCACAACGACAGCGCCGGGGGCGTGTTGTTCAAGATGCGCGAGGATCCCCGCATCACGCGTGTCGGCAAGGTGCTGCGCAAGCTCAGCATCGATGAGTTGCCGCAATTCATCAACGTGCTCAAGCAGGACATGAGCGTCGTCGGCCCACGGCCACCGCTGCGGCGCGAGGTGGACAGCTATGACTTCGAAGCGCGGCGTCGGTTGCTGGTGAAGCCGGGCGTCACCGGATTGTGGCAAGTCAGCGGCCGTTCAGACCTTTCCTGGGAAGATTCGGTCCGGTTGGATCTGTCCTATGTCGATAACTGGTCGATGGCCGGCGATCTGATGATCGTCGCTAAGACCGTCAAGGTCGTCCTGGTAGGCGACGGAGCCTACTGATGAAACAGCGATGACGGAACCGGTCGTCGACCCAGCGGTCACGCCGTCCGTGCCGCTGTCGAAAATTGCGCACGCCTACGCGATCCAGCTGATCTGCCGGGCACTGGGGATGCTGGCCTCGGTCGTCTCGGTCGCGATGACCGCCCGCTACCTTGGTCCCGGACCCTACGGTCAGCTCACGATCGCGGTCGTATTCATCGGGATGTGGTCCAGCCTGGCTGATCTCGGCATCGGGACCGTCATCGTCCGCCGGGTGGCGTCCGGCCGGGGCGAGCTCGAGCGGCTCGTTCGGGTCAACAGCGGCCTGTCGGTGTTGTACTGCCTTCCACTCGCGGCGATGGCGACGCTCACCGGATTGCTGATCTACCACGACCGTGACGTGCGCGTGATGCTGGTGGTGCTGTCCGGGCAGTTGCTGTTGATGACGATGACCACTCGGTTCGAGCCGGTATTCATGGCTACGGTCAAGTTCTCCGCGATGGCCATCTCCGACGTGGCCAGCCGGCTCGGGGTGCTGGCGGCGGTCTGCTGCCTGGTGGCCGGCCACGCCGACGTGATCTGGTTCGCGGTGATCCAGCTCATCCCGCCGGTCCTGCAGTTGCTGATCCAAGGAACCGCCGCGGCGCGACACATTTCGCTGCGTCCCATCTTCGCGCCGCGGGAGACGGTGGAGTTGTTGCGGGAGAGCCTGCCGCTGATGGGCGTCATGGTGGTCGCGCTCGTGTACTGGCGCGCCGACGGCGTCCTGCTGTCGGTACTGAGCACCCATTCCGAGGTCGGCGTCTACGGGCTGGCCTACACGCTTGCGTTCAACACCGAGGTGCTGGCGATCTTCTTCCTCAAGTCGTCGCTGTCTACAGCCACCGAGCTCTTCTCCCGCGATGTCCCCGCGTTCGCCCAGTTCCTCGGCCGCAGCGTCGAATTGATGTACTTCATGATGGTGCCGGTCGCCGTGGTCGGCGCACTACTGGCCGGCCCGTTGATCGGCCTACTCGGCGACCAGGCCTTCGTGGCGCGCGGTACCCCGACCCTGGCACTGCTGTTGGTTGCGGCCGGATTACGTTGCATCGCAAGCACTCTCGGACAGGGCTTGTTCGCCTCGCATCAACAGCAGTTCTTGTTCCGGGCCTGGATTATCACCCTGGCACTCAACGTGGTGCTGAATCTTGTTCTGGCCCCACGGTTCGGCGCTGTCGGTGCCGGTATCACGTTGGTGTGCACGGAGCTGTTCAGCGTGGCGGCCGCCAGCTGGCAACTGCGCCGCAAGTCCGGCTACCGCGAGCCGCTGGCATTCGTGCTGCGGCTGCTCGTGCCGACCGCGGCCAGTGTCGCGGTGGTGCTCTTACTCCCCCACCTGCACGTGGTGGTGGTGCTGCTGCTCGCGGCCGCCGTCTACCTGATCGCCAATCTGGCAATCGGGCCCGTCAAATGGTCAATGCTGGCCTCGCTCACCGGAAAAAAGATACCGGCATGACCCGGGTAAGGGATCGGGCATATCTGAGACGCCCGGCCGGTGATGCGGTCGCGCTGCCTTCCGCGAGGTCGCTCGCTGTGCTGATCGTGACCGATCAGAACGATGGCTCGTTCGAGAAATGTCTTGCCGGCGTCGCCGAGCACCTGCCCGAGCTGCCCGTCTATGTGTACGAGAACAGCGGTGACGTATCTCCCGATCGCGAGGAGCTCCTCGCCCGGCACCCCGCGGTCCATTGGACGTTGGGGTCGGCACGGCTTGGCGTCGGTGCGGCGTTCAACGCGCTGGCGCAGAACGCACCGTGTGACGCGGACCTGCTGCTGTTGAGTCCCGCAACCCAGCTGCGGGGACCGTTGACGCGCACCCGAGAGCTGCTTCGTCAGCCGCATGTGGCGGCGGTCTCGCCGATGGCGCACACCAGCGCCACAACCGATCAGGTCCCGTGGGACCACGCGATGCGCCGCCCCACGCTGCTGCGTGCCCTGGTCGGGGTCGCCGGATACTCGAATAGGCTACGCCGAACGCCGGTTTCGCCTCGATACCCGCACCAGCCCACCGAGTCGCACGGCGTCGACGGCTATATCGGCGGCGGCTGCCTGGCGATCAGCCGCGCGGCGTGGAACACGATCGGCGGCTTCGACGAGGAGTTCTTCGGCTACGGCGCCGACGTCGACTGGCAGACCCGCGCCCACGCGGCAGGCTGGCAGATCCTGCTCGCCGATGAGATCGGCTTCGACACCGCCGATCCGGTGGCGGCCTTCGGCGCGCTCGAGGCAGACGCGATGCCCGACCTTTCCGTCGACCGCGGCCGCCGCGACCGCGACTTGACGCGGGCCAACACCGCGCTGGTCCTTGAGCACCGGACCAGCGTCCACCATGCGGACGTATACCTGCTCGGGACAACGCTTCTGGATCGGATACAGGCCCCGAAGCGAGCGGCCCGCCGGGCAGCGCGGCGCAACCGACGCAACGGTCTGCCGACAATCGTGATCGCCACCAATCGTCTGGTATTCGGTGGCGCCGAGCGGCAAAAGGCATTGCTGGCAGCCGAATTGGTTCGTCGCGGCTACACGGTGACCATCGTGTGCGTACAACGGTTCGGCCCGATGATCGAGGAAATTCCACCCAGCGTGCGGGTGGTACGCCAGCCGTGGTGGGCTCCGGTCGTCGACCTGCCCGAAGGTCCGGCGGTGTTGATCAGTGGCGACACCAACACCGAGACGGGCTTCGGCACGCTATGGCGGGCCTCCGGGCGGCAGCGGCGCTGGCTGGTCGCCCCACATACCCCTCCCGAGGAGCACGAGCCGATCTACTCGCGGCCACTAGCGGCCGCGATGTCGCGCTCGGACGGCTTTATCGTTCTGGCACAACGACACTGGGATATGATCGCCGCGCACCACCGGTTGACCGGGCGACGCTTCGTGGCGCCCAACGGCGTCCCCTTCGAGGGAAAGCCGACCCAGCGGGTTCGCCCCGCGGATGCCCCGGTGCATTTGGTGATGCTTTCGCGGATCGTCGAGCACAAGAAGCCCCACCTCCTGGTCGAGGCCCTCGCCGGGCTCACGGAATTGCCTTGGGAGTTATCGATATTCGGCGATGGCCCCGATCGAGCGGAACTCGAAGCCCGCACACCCGCGGCGCTACGCGACCGGGTGCATTGGCGCGGCTGGTCACCCGGTCCCGAACATGCGCTGGCCGATGCCGATGTGATGTGCCTGCCCAGCCGCCTGGAAGCGTTTCCGTTGGTGATCCTCGAGGCCATGGGGCGAGCCATACCGGTTGTGTCATCGGCGGTCTGCGCGGTTCCGGAAATGCTGGATTTCGGAAAGGCGGGCTTTCTCGTCGATCCCATCACGGTGCAGGGCTGGCGAGAATGCTTGGCCAAGATACTGGCAGACCCTGCCGCGTTGCCCTCGGTCGGAATGCGTGGCTACGAGCGCATGCGCACGCACTACACCGTGGAAGCGATGACCGATGCCTACCTCGACGCGATAGATGCGGTCCTGTGAACGAATGTGAAGCTCATAGGGTCCACCGGCCGCGTAACCCGTATGCACCGCTGCACCTTTGCGCAATGAAGAACGAAGTAAAGACGGTTTCGCCTCGCGCCGACCGCGTACCGGAAGGGAATTAAGATCAGCGACAAGCGGATTCGCGACCCGGAATCGGGCCGCGATGCTCATCGACGAACACAAGCCCTTGCGTCCCCGCGCCTCGACAGCATCGGGCCGAATCGGCCTAGCTCGACTGCCTACAATGCAGCGATGATAAGGAGTCTGCCGCGCCGGCTTCTAGCACTCGCCGGGGTTATCGCGATGCTCATCCTGGTGGCACCGCCCGCAGCGGCAGACCCGCCCAGCGTCGGCGGTGCCGTCATTGACGCTCCCACCCTGCCGCTGAGTAATTTGGGCGCGCAGAGCACGATCGAGTTTTACCCGCACCGCGAACTCTCCGTCACCGGTCTGACGTTTTCGGTGCCCGCGGGACTGACTCCGGTGTCGTTGAACGCGACGCTGGAGATCCCGGTCAATCTCCGGTTCGGCAATCTGACGATCACTCAGGACGACCGCACGATCAGCCGGATGGAGTTGCCGACCAAGGACCAGACGCCGATGGTCATCCCCCTGGCCGGAACGAAGGTCACCGGCAATTCGGTGAGCCTCACCCTGACAGCGACGTTGCTGCCGCTCGAGAACTACTGCTGGGATCCCCTGACCCCGATTCGGCTGGTCAACGGCTCGATCACGTTCACCGGCGGGGAGGTCGCACCGAAGACGATCGCCGACTTTCTCCCCCCGGTCGTCCGCAAACTGACGATCTTCGTGCCGCCGAAGCCGACGCAGCAGGAGTCCGACGCGGCGGTACAACTGGCGGCAGCCCTGGAAGACCGCTACGGCGGGCAGAACCCGCAGGTGTCGGTCGAAGCCCTCTACGACCGTGGCAGCACCCTGGTCGATCCGTCGCTGCCCCTCGAGCGGCAGATCATCATCAAGGAGGGCCCGGACAAAGGCCTTGCGCTGCAAGGCAGCACGGGCGTTCCCTCCCTGGTCATCTCGGGAGCCGGCGACGAGCTCACCAACCAGACGCGCCTGCTGACGGATCCCTCGTTGACATTCGCACAGGGACCTACCGCAGTCGCCGGGCCGCTGCCGAACAAACAAAAGCTGGCCGGCGATACCACCACGCTGGAAAAGATGAATCAGACCGGGCTCAGTGCCGAGGATCTATGGCCCGACGTAAGCATCAGCCTGGACCAAACGCGATGGGGCCATTCGCTCGAACACGTCCGGGTACACGTGCTCGGTTCGCACACACCACTTCCCAGCAATTTCGGCGGTGAGGTGATCGCCTCGGTCGGAGGGCAGACGGTCAACCGATGGCCGGCCGAGGCCAACGGCACGATCGATCACTGGGTGGACATTCCGGATCGGTTGCTGACTCGTGCCACCAGCCTCTCGATCAAGGTGCACACCACCGGGGACGCCGGACACTGCGGCGAGTACCTCCCGATCACCCTGAAAATCGACCCGAAAACCGAGATTCAGACCAGTCGTGCCGATCCGCCTATGCCAAAAGGCTTTCCGTCCATCCCGCAATCTTTGATGACCCCACGCGTTCAAGTCGGCATCACTGACGACGCGTTCAACGACACCGTGCGCGCGGTCCAAATCGTCGTCGGCCTGCAACAGCTGTCGGTGGTGCCGCTGACGACCAAGGTGACCAGCCTCAAGCAGGCGATCGACAGCCACGACCCGGCGGTGCTGATCTCGGCCGGTGCGTGGCCGGTGCAGACGATCCCGTTGCCGTTCAACGCCGAGAACGGCAACATCACGGTCGAGGGTTTGGATTCCGGGGGCGAGTCCGTCTCGCTGACCCTCGATCCATCGATCCACTTCGGCTCGTTGCAGACCACCTACGACGGTCACCGCTCGATTCTGATCGCGACGTCCAACGCTGCCCCTCAGCAGCTCGATGAGTTGCTGCGGTGGCTGGCCGCCGAGCCGGGCCGGTGGTTCGGGCTCGACGGCCGAGAGATTATCGACGTGCCGGGCAAGGAACCGATCACGATTGCGAATCCGCCCAGCGACATCGCGGTACAACAGCCTAAACACGAGGACAACTACACGTGGCTGTGGTGGATTGGCGGCGCCTGGGTGCTGGCAGTCGCGATCGGCGGCGGCGTGCTCGTGTACCGGGCCCGACGAAGCTCAGTCTGAATCGGCGCGCTTTTCGCTAGAGAGTGCCCGGAGAGGGCATAGAGAGGTATTACCCGATGGATTTCCGCACCTTCGCCCGGACGTTGACCGTCCACTGGAAGCTGTTAGCCGGTGCCATGCTGGCCTGTCTGGCGGGCGCCGCTGCGGTCACGGCGTTTCAGACGAGACTTTACGAGTCGTCGGCCACCGTGCTCATTTCGTTTCCCGGGCAGACCGACCCGACCCAGCTGTACTACGGGACGCAGGCTGTGCAGGACCGGCTCTCGTCGTACGCGACGATCGCCGGCGGACGCTCGGTGGCGGACCGCGCGGTAGCGCATTACGACCTGCCGATCAGTCCCGACGCCCTGGCAGCCAAGACGCACGTCCAGTACGTCCCGAAGTCACTGCTGTTCACGATCACCGTGACCGACACCGATGCGAATCGCACCGCCCAGCTGGCCAAGGCGATGGCCGACGAGTTCGTCAGCGTCGTCGGAACCCTGGGCGCCAGTCCTAAGGGAGCACCGCCGCAGCCGCAGAATGGCGAACCACCGCCGCAGAACCCGCAACCGGAGACGGTCATGGCCCGGGCGACGGTGGTCGAGCCCGCCACCGTGCCGAAGTACCCGACCAGTCCGGTGCCGACGCGCAACATGGGTTTGGGGCTGGTGGCGGGGGTCCTCCTCGGCGTCGGAGTGGCGTTGACCCGTGAAGCCACCGACCACAGCGTGCGCGATCGCGAAAAGCTTGAGCGGCTCTCCAATCTGCCGACCCTGGCCGAGTTGCCGGGGCGGCGGGGCACCGCGCCGCGCTTCGGCACCGACGTCACTTTCGACGACGCGGTCCGCGGTCTGCGCGCGCGGATGCTGCGTGCGGCCGGCCCCGGAGCGAGCCGGGTGGTGGTTACGGCGCCGTTCGGCGGCGAGGGCACCACGACCACGGCCCTGAACCTAGCCAAGGCATCCGCCGAAGCCGGCGAGGACGTGCTGCTGGTCGAGGGCGACACCCGTCGACCCGTGATCGCCGGTCTGCTGAAGGTCGAATCGGGAGAAGGCCTGGCCAGCGCGCTGGCCAACCCTGAAATCGCGGTCGAGGTGGTCAAGGCGACCCCGATCCCGAAGCTGTTCCTGCTGGCGCCGCGCGCCGCCCGCCGTGACACTCTGCCCTGCAGCTCCTACCAGCCAGAGGTGCTGGACAACGTGATGCAGGAATTGTCCGCGACCTTTTCCCGGACGATCATCGACGGCCCGCCGGTGCTGGCCACGGCCGACTCCGGCCTGCTGGCAGGCGCCGTACAGGCCACCGTGCTGGTGGTCCGGGCGCGGCGCACCACCGAGGAGGAACTCGCCGACGCCCTGACCGCACTGAACGCCGCAGGTGCCCGGGTGATCGGCACCGTCTTGACCGATGCCCGGGTCGCTCGGCACAACAGGGCTGCCACCAAGGCTTACCGGGCAAAACTCGGCGGATAGGCATGATCAGGTACCTGCAGACTCGCCATCGCCTGGTAATGGCCGCGATGGCCCTGGGGGTGTTCCTGTTGTTCTGTTTCGCCTTCGGCGTGGCGTCGGTTCGCGACCCTTATCAGGGGATCGTGCTCGTCGGCGCGATGTTCGGCTTGGTCGTGTACTGGGCCAGACCGGAGGCGATGGTATGGATCGCGCTGTTCTATACCTTCGGGGCGCTGCCCATCGGACTGTACGTCGGAAAGGTTGTCGGCCCGACCACGATCTATGTCTGGCACGTCGTGACGTTGTTGGCGATCTTCTATCTGATTCTGCTGGTGCGGCCGCGGTTCTCCGATTACGTGCCACCGGGCATCTTCGTCCTGACCGTGCTTCTCTATACCGCCGCCGGGTTCGAGGACGGACATTCCGCCGAGGCGATCCTGCATGAAATGACGTGCCTCTTCGAAATGGTCGCCGGGTACATGCTGGCCCTGTTGATCGTCCACGGCGACTACATCAAGGGAGCGACGCAGACGCTCGTCGCGACGCTGTGGTTTTCGGCGGTCATGGCGATCGTGAGCTCGTCGCTGGGTCTACGCCTGACCGGCCGCTTCGAAACCATCGGCGAATCGACCACCGGCGGCTCGGTCACCCGGCTGATCATCCCAACCACCGCGCCGGCCGTCGCCGTGCTGGCCGCGCTGGTCGCTGCCCAGGTCCTCGGTCGGGTCCGGCCCGCGACGTTCTGGGCGGTGGGCGTGCCCTCATTGATCATCTCGCTCCTGGCGTTTTCCCGCGGCACGCTGATCGCGATCGCCGTGGCCGGTGTCGTCGCGTTCTTGGCCAACCCCGGTTGGCAGGCGCTGCGGCGCTCCGCCGCCTTCGCCGTCAGCAGCGTGGCGATCATGGCGGCCATGGTGCCGGGCGCACTCTTTCTATTGCAGCGTTCGAAGGCCGGAGCATGGCTGGGCCATCAGTTCGCCGGCTTCAGTCACCGTGTCCTGAGCGGCGTCACGGCAAGTTCGCTCGCCGTGGACGACTCGACGAAATATCGGCTGATCGAAAACGCCGACCTCACCCGCGCGATCGCCAAGGCGCCGATCTTCGGCCACGGCATGGGCTACGCCTACCGACTGGCCTTCGGCGAGGACTCGGGCAACGACCAGTTCAGCTTCGACAGCTTCACCGTGCTGCTAGGTACCACCTACGCCCACAACTTTTATCTGTGGTGGCTCGTCAAAGCCGGGGCGATCGGCATGACGATCTTCGCCTGGTTTGCACTGCGGCCGGTGATCCGGGCGCTGCGCAGCACGTCGCAGCCGGCCAAAATCGCCGGCGCGGTCAGCGTGGGCCTGCTCGCCTTGAACGTTGTCGGACCAAATATTGAGGACACCCCGGATTCCGTGGTGTTCGGTATGGTGCTCGGCGCCGCGATGGGGCTCGCCAATATGGCCCGCAAACGGCCGGAAGAAACCTCCGACGCGAGGCCCGACGACGGCTCAACCGTCGCCGATGCGACGACAGAACCGATCCCGGTGCTGGTAGGAGGCCTGGAAGAGCCGGCACGGTCGGCTAAACACGCACCGCGATTCGCTGAGAACAGCGATACCCAGGGTTGAGGCTGGGCGCCTCAGTGATCCCTCACTGCCTTTGCCTGTCGTTATTACCCAACTCACAGTTTGTTGATGTTGTCGTTACATACCTCTGGCATGTATTATTCCTTACATGCAAGCTTTCAGTTCGTCGCCGATCGGCATCCTCGACGTCATCCGCGTCGAAGACGCTGGCGTGCGACCCGAGGGCGGCGTGGGCGTTACCCTCCCGCTGCGGGCGGCCCGGACTGACGCAGACGAGCGCAACATCGCGAGCGACATCATCAACAGCATCACCGTGGTTAACACCGATGAGGCCGCCGACGCGTTGATCGACAAGTGCCTCGCTTCTCGGACCGCTCGCGTTATCTCGTTTGTCAACGCGCACGCATTCAACATGTGCAAGCGCGACGGTGCCTTCGCCGACGGCCTGCTGCAGTCGGATGTGATCCTCCGCGATGGCATCGGCATGCAGCTGCTCTTCCAGAAGCTGAACCTCGACGCCGGCCTGAACATGAACGGCACCGATCTGATCCCGCGGCTGCTGGACCGCGCCAAGGGTCAGACCGTCGGCCTCCTTGGCACCGCGGACCCCTACCTGTCGAACGCTGTCGACCAGCTCACGCAGGCGGGCCACAACGTGATCGTCGCCCAGGACGGATTCCAGGACAGGGCGACCTACCTGGCGCTGGTCGAGCAGTACCGGCCGAAGGTCATCGTCCTCGGAATGGGCATGCCCAAGCAGGAACTGATCGCCGCGTACCTGAAGGAAAACGTTACCTACAACCCGTTGATCATCAACGCGGGTGCGCTGATCGACTTCATCGGCGGCAAGACCAAGCGGGCACCGCGCTGGGTGCGCGAGATCCACATGGAGTGGGTGTTCCGTCTGCTGAGCGAGCCGAAGAGGCTATTCAGCCGCTACGTCCTCGGCAACGCCATCTTCTTGAGCCGGTTCAGCAGCATCGGCGCAAGCTACGTCCCGGCACTCAACGTGCCGACCGACCTCGAACTGGAAGACCTCGCCGTCTAAGCGTTGCGTCGTCCATCGCGGTTGACCGACGGGCTCAGCGCCGGCTGTCCACCACCTCGGTGAGCACTGTCAACAAGCGATCCGCCAGGCAATCGACGCTGAACCGCTGCGCGTAGTGCCGGGCCGCCGCGGCTCCGCGGCGCGCTGCAACCGCGGGATCGGCCAGTTCGTCGAAGGCGGCGACCACCCCAGCCACGTCGTCGACATCAATCGCCGGGCAGCCCGGCGGTTGGTATTCGGGCAAGGCGCCGGCCGTGGAAACGATCGGCATGACACCCAGCTGCATCGACAGCACCTGCACCCCGCTCTGCGAAGCGCGCCGATAGTGCGCGATCGAACCCTTGGCGGCCGTCAGCGTCTCGACGATCTCGGAGTAGCGGTAGCTCCCGCCGCGCCGGCGCACGTGTTCGGGCAGCGGGCCCACATTGACTGAACCGTCGCCGATGAGCACCAGATCGTCGCCGCGCCAGCCCCCGCCGGCCACGTGTTGACGCCAGGCGTCAAGGACCAAATCGATGTTCTTGTACGGGTGCAGACGGCCGATCATGATGAAGTCGCGGCGCTCATCGGGGCCCGCCAGCGGCGGCACCAACGCCGGATCGAGGTCGCTGGTCAGCGGCAAGACGTGGATGCGGGTGCCGCGCACATCGCGACGGTTGGCAATGGCCGCCGCGACATAGTCACTGTAGGCAACCGTGGCCGCCGAGCGCGCCCCCCACCGGTCGAATAGGGCGTACTCGTACATCGGCAGTTCTTCGACCGCGTCGTGGGGACGGTCGTCGTGCACCAGCTGCACCCGGGGAGCGCGTCCGGCCAGCGCGATCCATCGAGGATCGCGCACCAACTCGGCGACGACGACTTGCGGCCGATACTGGCGGATGCGCCGCCACGCCGCGATGGCGGGCGGCCAGGTCGCGGCCGTGCGAAACCGCGGGTCGAGCACCACCTCGTAGTCCCGGGCCGCGTCGGATTCCGGATGCAGATCGCAGGTCACCAGCAAGACATCGGTGCCACGCTGTCGCAACGCTTCCACCTGAACGCGTGCCAGCGGCCGCAACCACGGCGAGAGCCACAGCACCCGAAGGCCAGCTCGCGTGGGATCCGACACGTTATTTGCCGACGGCGGAGATCAGGGTGTCGCGCGAAATATCAAGTGTCGCAATTGGATACAACCCCGAGTTGTCGCGTCCGTCGCGCGCCAACCGCATGGGCGGATAGTTCACCACGTGCGTCGCATCCGGCTTGTGCTGTTGCCAGTCCACCGAGGCGCGCAGCGTGTAGTGCCCAGGTGCCAGGCCCCCGACGTCGACGTGCACCGTCTCGGTCGCTGACGCCGGTACCGGCTGCTCGCGTGACTGGCTGGTGTCGTCGGAGACCAGCGATTTGAGGTTGACCGTTGCCGGAATCGTCCGCACCACCGTTCCCGAGAAGTCCACCAACTTATAGCTTGGTGACCAATTCTCGGTGGCGGCGGCGGCTCCGTGATTAGTCCACACCGCCACAATCGTTGCCGCTTTGCCCTGTATCGATTGCGATCCCTGCCGAGCCTCGACCGAATACCGGTAACCGGCAGCCACGTTGGCCTGAGCCCACAGCACATAGAGCTTCGGGTCCATCGCCGCATTCGATTCCCGGTCAGGGAAATTGAAGCTCGACGTCATCGACACGTGGTACCTGATCACGTCGCGCAGCCCTTTTTCGTAGTAAGTCCGGGGGTTGGTCCCATCGGGCAGCTGGCACCATTCGGTGATCAGCAGCGCGGTGGACAACCGCTGCTTGATCGCGTTCACCACCGCATCGTTGGACTTTACGTATTGAGAGTCTTTCGAGTCGGCCCAGGTAGGCAGGGGTGCATACACCCCGAGGCAGTCTGCGCGGATCCCCACGGGCGCGGACAGTTTTTTCGTGGTGTCGTCGGCGAGCAATTGGCGCACGATCTCCGGATTGTCCGGCGCGGTGACCAGCTGGGTATGGGGAAACGCGTTCACGTTCGCCGCAACCAGTCGCCGAATGGATGCCACCGTAATGCTCTGGTCGCGAAACTGGCTGTAATAGCCCAGCTTTGCGACGCTGTCGTCGGGCTCCGGGCCCGGTGCGCCCAGCGAATCACGCAAATACGAGATGTGGTTTTCGCTGAAATCCCCATAGCCGGAGAATTCGAAGACGCTGAGCCGCTCATCGCGATCATAGCGGCGGCCGAGCGCGGCGAGGAGCTGCTCGAATGCACCCAGATAGCTAGGGTCGTTCCAGTTCGGCACCACCTGGGTCACGCCCGGCGCGGGCCCGGTCGTCGGATTTGCATAGTTGGTGGTGGCCCCGGGGGTGGCGCGAACCCACTCGGGGACACCAATGTTCATGTTGTTCGGGTACGAGTCGTCGCAGCAGGAGCTGTAGGCCATAACCCGCAGCGTCATCCGCATGCCGCGGTCGGCAAGCTTGGCCAGTGCGTTGTCGATCACGCTGAAATCGTATTTGCGATCGTCAGGGGCATCGGGAGGCAAGGTACGTGGGTCGGTGGGCTGTATCTGCCGCCACGGGATTCGCAGGCTGGCATCGGACGACGCCGGCCAAGCCGGATACCGTTGTTGCGCCGGATTCCCTTGCGGGAAAAGCGGTTCCAGGAGATCCTCGTACTGGCCACGCAACGGGTTAGGGATCTCCTGCGCGTTCGACGGGATCGCCGGACTTACCATCGCACTCAACGGACCGGTTTGCTTCTGACCACCACACCCATTGAGCAACAGCATTGCGAACACGGCAAGGGCCAGCGCCTTTTTGCTAATTATTCGTACCATTCTCTTCTGAAATTAGATTGCGCCCTGCGACAAGGCCTCACGGTCGGCCAGGAACGGCATCGGCATCCAGCGCGCCGAGAACAATGCCTCCATCGCATCGCCGGGGACGGGTCTGGACAACAGGAACCCTTGCGCGCGGTGACACCCGTGCTGCATCAAAGTCAGTGCGGCAGCGGGTGTCTCGACTCCCTCGGCGACTACTTGCAAACCGAACGCCTCGGCGAGCCCGATGATGGCGCGAACGATGGCCAGGTCGCCGGCGTTGGTCCCCAGGTCGCGCACGAACCCGGCATCGATCTTGAGCATGTCGACCGGCAGCTGCTTGAGGTGTGACAGCACCGCATAGCCGGTACCGAAGTCGTCGATCGCCAACTGCACCCCGACCTCTTTGAGCTCCGCGAGGGTATCGAAGGTCGCTTCGATGTCGTGCACGACGGCGCGCTCGGTGATCTCCAGGCACAACGATCCGGCGTCGATGCCAAACTCGTCGATCGTTTCGGCGACGCTGCGCACGAAGCCGCGGGTGATCAGCTGCATGGGCGAGACATTGATCCGCAGGGTGGCACCCAGCCCCACACCGTTGGCGCGCCACCGGCCGAATTCCGCGCACGCGGATCGCATCACCCAGCGGCCCAGCTCGCCGGCCAGGTTGGTCGATTCGGCGACGCCGATGAACGAGTCCGGCAGCAGCATCCCCCAGATCGGGTGCCGCCAGCGGACCAGCGCCTCGGCGGCCACCACCGCGCCGGTCCACAAGTCGACCTCGGGCAGGTAGTGCAGCAGTAGCGCTTCGCTGCCGATGTCGCCCTGCAGATGCAGCTCGATGTCGTTACGGAAGGCGCTTTTGAGCGACATGTCGTCGGTGAACACCGCGATCTGGTTGCCGCCGGCGCGCTTGGCGGTCAGCACGGCCTCGTCGGCACGGCGCAGCAGGGCGGTGCAGTTGTCACGCTCCGGCATGCCGACGGCCAGCCCGATGCTGACGGTGCGGCTGATCATGTGACCGCCGATGGCCAGCCGCTCGCAGAGCATCTTCGACAGCCGGCGGGCGAACGACTCCGCGGTCTCCGGTGACATCGACTGCTCAGGCACGACGACGAACTCGTCACCACCGAGCCGGGCGATCATGGCCTGGCTGCCGGCACACACCTGGATGCGTTGCGCGAACACTCTGATGAACCAGTCACCGGCGGTGTGGCCCAGATAGTCGTTGATCGGCTTGAGCCGATCGAGGTCGAGATACAGCACCGCGACGGGCCCCGGCTTTCCAGCGGCAAGCCGTTCGGACAAGTGCGCGACCAGCGCCCTTCGGTTGTACAGGCCGGTCAGGTCGTCGTGCTCGGCCAGATAGCGAAGCTTCTCCTCGGCGGCAAGGCGCGCTTGCAGCTGGGCGAACAAGGCGGCGACCGCCTCGAGCGTGTTGATCTCGGTTTGCTTCCACTTGCGGTCGCCGGACCTGACGAACCCGAGCACGCCGGTTGTCACCTCGCCCGACACCAGCGGCGCGGCCGCCACCGAGGGCGCGCTGGGTTGTTCGGGCCGCGTCAGCCAGCGCCACCGCGAACGCCGACCGCCCGATATCAGCACCGGCTTCCTGCCCTGCTCACACTCGGCGAGCAGGGGCTCGGCGTCGCTGTAGGAGACGACGGCCGTCGCGCCCGGATCCGCGACCTCGGCGCGCAGCGGGGACTCCGCGACCAGCACCGAGGCGCGTGACAACTCGTCGCGGTGCCGCAGGAAACTGGCGTCCAGGCTGAATTGCTCGACCAGCCGCGCGAGGACTTTTTGGCTCACCTCGGTCGCCGTGGCCGCCGTGGCCTCCATCAGCGCGGTGGCGACCGAGGCTACGACCAGGTCCAGGCTGCGCGGCATGGAGACCTCCGATATGGGGCGCATGTCCCGGCCGAGCGGCCAGATTTGAGCAGGTCACGGAACGGATTAGTTAGACAACCGTATCATGCACGACGCATTTGCTCCGGGCTTACGCACTGCGTCGCGGGCGGTGTCAACCGTTGGTCGCGCTGGTGTTGTCGCGCGGGATGTCAAGGGTCGCAATCGGGTACAACCCGGAGCCGTCGCGTCCGTCGCGAGCCAGCGCCATCGGCACGTAGTTGACCACGTGCGAGGCGCCCGGTTTGTGTTGTTGCCAGTCCACCGCGGCACGCAGCGTGTAGTGCCCGGGCGCCAACCCGGACAGGTCGACGTGCACGGTCTCGGTGAACGACGCCGGCACCGCCTCCTCGCGGGACGAGCTGGAATCGTCGTGCACCAATGTCTTCAGGTTGACCGTGGCGGGCAGGGTGCGAACCACCGCACCGGTGTAATCGACCAGCTTGTAGTTGGGCGCCCACTGCTCGGTCGCGGCCGCCGCGCCGTAGTTCGTCCACTCCACCGAGATGGCCGCGACCCTGCCTTGAATCGATTGCGATCCCGGCTTTGCCTCGACGGAATACCGGTATCCGGCAGCGGCATTGGCCTGCGCCCACAACGCATACAGCTTGGGCTCCATCGCCGATGTCGAATCCCGGTCCGGGAAGTTCGCGCTCGACGTCATCGACACGTGGTATTTGACGACGTCGTGCAGACCCTTCTCGTAGTAGCCCTTCGAGTCGGCCCCACCGGGCAGGGAACACCATTCGGTGATCACCGGCGCCGAGCGCAGCCGCTGCTTGATCGCGTTGACGACCGCATCGTTGTTTCGGACGTACTGTGAGTCGCCGGACTCGGCCCAGGCGGGCAACGGGGATGCGACACCGAGGCAATCCGAGCGGATGCCGACCGGGGCGGACAGCTTCTTGGTGACGTCGTCGGAGAGCAGTTCGCGCACGATCTCCGCGTTCTGCGGCGCCACCACTAATTGCGTGTGACCGAAGGCGTTGACATTCGCCGTGACCAGCCGGCGGATCGACGCGCCGCCGATGCCCTGGTCCCGAAACTGGTTGTATCCGGAGAATTCGAAGACGGCCAGCCGCTCGTCGCCGTCATAGCGGCGGCCCAGCGCGGCCACCAGCTGTCCGAATGCGTCGAGATAGTGCGGGTTGTCCCAGTTCGGCACCACTTGCGGCACCCCGGGGCTGTTCGGCGGCGGCGGGTAGCTGGTGGTCAGTGGCCGCGCCCATTCGGGAACGGCGATGCCAGTGCCGTTCGGATCGGGACTGTAGGCGTAGACGCGCAGGGCGAGCCGCATGTTGCGGCTGGCCAGCTTGTTCAGCGCGTCGTCGATCGCGCTGAAGTCGAATCTGCGGTCATCGGGTGCGTCGGGCGGCAGCGTGGCCGGATCGCTGGGCTGCAATTGCCGCCACGAGATCTGCATGCTGGCGTCGTAGGACGCCGGCCACGCCGGGTAGCGCTGCTGGGCGGGATTGCCTTGCGGGAAAAGCGGATTCATCAAGTCTTCGTACTGGCCGCGCAGCGGGTTCGGGATATCAGCAACGCTGGGCGGGATGGCCGGGCTGACCATGGCCGACAGCGGCCCGGGGCTGTTGTGACCGCCGCAGCCGCTCAACACCAGTACCGCGCAGACGCCCACAGCCGCCGCGCATCGCCTCAGTGTCCGGACCATCGTTGCGATGCTAGAGGGACGCGCGCCCCGGCGTGAGCGGCGGCTCCGCCCATCATCGCCAGAGCGGGCGCTAAGCACGCCGGCGTTCGACTAGGCTGTCGGCTGCTGACAACTTGCTGGCGATCGTCAGAAACACCGTGGCTGGAGACTCAAGGAATGCCCGTCGCACGCACGGCCAAACGTTGGCTCGTCCCGGTCGCGAAGGCTGTCACCCCACACCTGTTCTGGCGGCGAAAGTACCGCATCCTGCAGCATTTGGGCGAGGCGCGCGCTGACGTGCAGCTCGTCGCGTCGCTGTGCGACCCCAACCGCGTCTCGTTGGACATCGGGGCCGATGTGGGCGAGTTCACGATAGCGATGCTCGCCACCTCGCGGTCGGTGATCGCCTTCGAACCACGTCCGGCGCAGGCCCACGATCTGGCAGCGATGTTTGACGCGGTCGGCGCCCCGGTCGAGGTGAAAGCCGTGGCGCTGTCGGACAAACCGGGTGTGACGACCATGCGCGTGGTCGAGTCCGAACCAGGCCGCAGCACAATCGATACCGACAACGCCCTGAACGACGTGGACGGCCGTGCCGTCCAGAGCATCGACGTGCCCGTCAAGCGCCTCGACGATCTGCACTTGGACGGCATTGGCCTGATCAAGATTGACGTCGAGGGCCACGAACTGGCCGTACTGCGCGGCGCTATGGACACCCTCGCGCGCAACCAACCAGTGATTGTGGTGGAGGCCGAAGAACGCCATCACCTCAATGCCGTCGCCGAGATCACCGAATTGCTGGCTGGACTCGGCTACTCGGGTTACTTCGACCTCGGTGGCGCGCAACGGCCGATAACTGAATTCGACCCGACCCACCACCAGAACCCGGCGAGCCTCGGCGGCAGCGAGGACGGCCGGGCCACACGTGGTGTTTACGTGAACAACTTCACCTTCCTTCCCGAAGGACACTGAGCCACCGCCCGGTCCCCCCGCCCTCTTCGGTGATACAGCTCACAATCGACGGCCGAATTGTCACGTCCCGCGGCTCTGCGGTGTCTCCAGGGCACAACTCCGAACGAGAATTAGGGAGACAGCAATGACCAACCTCACTCGTGTCGTCATCGTCGGCGGTGGATACGCCGGCACCCTGGCCGCCAATCGCCTGCGCCAGCGGCCGGACCTCGAGATCACGCTGGTGAATCCCCGCCCGGTCTTCGTCGAGCGAATTCGCTTGCATCAGCTGGTCGCCGACACCGGCACCGCGACAGCCGACTACGGGTCGCTGCTGGGCGACGGAATCCAGTTGGTCGTCGACGCCGTGGAGCGGATCGACACTGTTGCCCGTCGCCTGGAGCTGACGTCTGGCACCGCGCTGGATTACGACTACCTGATCTATGCCGTCGGCAGCACGGGCGCGGTGCCCGCGACGCCCGGTGCCGCCGAGTTCGCCCACTCGATCTGCGACCTGGAAAGCGCACAGCGGCTGCGCTACGCGCTGGCCGACCTGCCGCGCAATGCTGCGGTCACCGTGGTCGGCGGCGGGTTGACCGGCATCGAGACGGCTTCCGAGCTGGCCGAGCAGGGCCGCCCGGTGACCCTGATCTGCGGTGGCACGCTGGGGGCGTCGCTGAGCAAGCGGGGCCGGCGCTCGGTGGCCAAGCAGCTGGGCCAGCTCGAGGTCACCATCTGCGAATCCGTCGCCGTGAGCGAGGTTCGCTGGGACGGCGTGGTGCTCAGCGACGGCGCGGTGCTGCCCAGCGCGGCGACGGTGTGGACGGCCGGGTTCGCCGTGCCGGATCTGGCCGCCCGCAGCGGCCTGCGCACCGACGAGCTGGGGCGGCTGCTCACCGACGAGACGTTGACCAGCGTCGACGACGCCCGCATCGTTGCCGCCGGCGACGCCGCCGCGCCCTCGGGCCGGCCGCTGCGGATGAGCTGCCAGGCCGCCGAGCCGTTGGGCGCCCAGGCCGCCGAGACGGTGCTGGCCCGGATCGCCGGCGACACCCCCACGGCGCTCAACCAGGCGTTCGTCGGCCAGTGCATCAGCATCGGCCGCTCGCGCGGCACGCTGCAGTTCGCACGCACCGACGACACCCCGGTGAACCTGGCCCTGGGCGGCCGAACCACCGCCGCGATCAAGGAACGAATCTGTCAGAGCACGCTGTGGGCCATCCGGCGCGAGGCCGCCAAACCGGGTGCGTACTTCTGGCTCAAGGGCGGTAATCGGCCTTCCCACGCGCCCGGGCAATCGGCCGACGAGCAGGTCGCGATCAAATGATCGCGACCGGCGAGCACGCGGAACGGTTCACGCTGCTGCGCCCGCTGCTGTTCACCATCGCCTACGAAATCCTCGGCTCGGCCACCGAGTCCGACGACGTACTGCAGGACAGTTATCTGCGGTGGGCGGACGTCGACTTGTCAACCGTGCACGACACCAGGTCGTATCTGGCTGCGCTGGTGACTCGCCAGGCGCTCAACACGTTGCGGGCCGGCGCCCGCCGCCGCGAGGAGTACGTCGGGCCGTGGCTGCCCGAGCCGTTGCTGCTCGACGACCAGGACCCGTCGACCGATGTCGTTCTGGCGGAATCGGTTTCGATGGCCATGTTGGTGCTGCTGGAGACGCTGAGCCCGGACGAGCGGGCGGTGTTCGTGCTGCGCGAGGTGTTCGGGTTCGACTACGGCGAGATCGCCGAAGCGGTGGGCAAACCGGCGCCGACGGTCCGCCAGGTGGCGCACCGGGCCCGCGAGCACGTGCGGGCACGGCGCAAGCGCTTCGACGCTGACCCGCAACGCAACGCCGAGATCACCGCGCAGTTCCTGGCCACCGCGGCCAGTGGCGACGTGGACGGGCTGATGGCGATGCTGGCGCCGGACGCCACCTGGATGGCCGACAGCGGCGGCAAGGTGTCCGCGGCCCGACGGCCCGTCGTCGGGGCCGACCGGGTGGCCCGCGCTGTCGCCGGGCTGATGCGCAAGGCCGCGGCCGTGCTGCGTGCGGAAATGGTGACGTGCAACAGCGCCCCGGCGGTGCTGCTGTACCTCGGCGACCAACTCGAGGGCGTGATCACCCTGGAGATCGCCGACGGCTTGATCACCAACTTCTACGTAATGCGCAACCCCGACAAACTGGCCGCGGTGGCGACCGCCCGCGACATCAGCCGCGGCTGAGCCGCGGCGGTCCGGGGCGGGAAAATTCACCTTCTGTCAAGCTAGGACCGTGCGGATTGACCGGCTCGGCAACCTCGGCGGGGCACCCGGTGTGCTGCGCGCGATCGGGGATGCCGCCCGGCGGCTGGGGCTGCCGCCGCCTGCGGCGCTGACCGGCGAGTGGTTCGGCGCGCTGGCGGTGATCGCGCCGAGCCTGGCGGTGCGGCCGGTGGCTCCGGCGGACGCCTTCGCGGTTGCGCTGAGCTCGCAGGCCGACGAGTCGCCCGCGGTGGGCGGTGGCTGGGTCGGCTACCTGTCCTATCCGGACGCCGGTGCCGATGGGCGCCCGCATCGGATCCCCGAGGCCGCCGGTGGCTGGACCGACTGCGTGTTGCGCCGCGACCGCGACGGGCGGTGGTGGTACGAGAGCCTGTCCGGGGCGGCGATGCCGCACTGGCTGACCGCCGCGCTCGCCGCGACCCCGGGGCCGGCGCGTGACTGCCGGATCGACTGGGACGTGGCCGACCGCGAGACGCACCGCTGCGCGGTGCTGGCGTGCCTGGAAGCGATTCGCGCGGGCGAGGTCTATCAGGCGTGTGTGTGCACACGGTTTGCCGGGACCGTCACCGGGTCCTCACTGGACTTCTTCGTCGACGGCGTCGCGCGCACGTCGCCGGCCCGCGCGGCCTACCTGGCCGGCCCCTGGGGTGCGGTGGCGTCGCTGTCGCCCGAGCTGTTTCTGCGCCGCCACGGCAACGCCGTGTTGTCGAGCCCGATCAAGGGGACGCTGCCGCTGGACGCCTGGCCGTCGGCGCTGCGCGCCTCACCTAAAGAGGTGGCCGAGAACATCATGATCGTGGACCTGGTTCGCAACGACCTGGGCCGGGTGGCGGTCACCGGCACCGTCAAGGTGCCCGAGCTGCTGGTGGTGCGGCGCGCGCCGGGTGTGTGGCACCTGGTGTCGACGGTGTCGGCGCAGGTGCCCGCCGAGCTGCCCACGTCGGCGTTGCTGGACGCCGCCTTCCCGCCCGCCTCGGTTACCGGCACACCCAAACATCGGGCCCGCCAGCTGATTTCGCAGTGGGAGCCGCATAGTCGCGGGATATATTGCGGCACAGTCGGTTTAGCATCGCCTATCGCGGGATGTGAGCTCAACGTCGCGATCCGCACCGTGGAGTTCGACGACGCCGGTACCGCGGTGCTGGGCGTCGGCGGCGGGATCACCGCCGATTCCAAACCCGACGCCGAATGGGAGGAATGCCTGCACAAGGCGGCTCCCGTCGTCGGGGTGCCGTGCACCGCGGCCGCGGCAGGAGTCGGTTAGCCAGGGCTAGTCCGGGCGCGCTCTGAGCACCTCGTCGTACAGCTGTCGCGAGCGCACGCCCGGATGCGCCGCGGCCACCTCGTTGCAGGCGTCCTTGACGCGAACCCCGTCGGCGACGAGCTCGCGCACCCGGGCCACCAGCGACGGCACGTCGGCGGCCGGCGTCGCACCACCCAGCACGACGGTGATCTCACCGAGCACGCCGTCACCCGCCCAGGTCGCCAGCTCCTGCAGCGTCCCTCGCACCACTTCCTCGTGCACCTTGGTCAGCTCCCGGCAGATCGCGGCGGGACGCGCACCGCCGAGCTGCTCGACGGCATCGCTCAGACACGCCGCCAGCCGGCGCGGTGACTCGAAAAACACGCAGGTGCGCCGCTCGTCGGCCAGCGACGCCAGCCAGGTCTTGCGCGCCCCGCTCTTGCGTGGCGCGAAACCCTCGAAGCAGAACTTCTCCGAGGGCAGACCCGACACGGCCAGCGCGGTCGTCACCGCCGACGGCCCGGGCAAGCACGTGACCGGCACACCGGCGTCCACACACGCCGCGACTATCCGGTAGCCGGGGTCGCTGATCAGCGGCATTCCGGCGTCGCTGACCACCAGCACCGTCGCACCGGCCTTGATCTCGTCGATCAGCGCGGGCACCCGGGTGGCCTCGACTTGATCGAACATACTGACCACCTTGCCGGTGATCGCGACGCCGAGCGCTTTGGCCAGTGTTCGCACTCGCCGGGTGTCCTCGGCAGCCACCACATCGGCCTCGCCGAGCGCCTTGATCAGCCGCGGCGAGGCATCCGACGGCTGGCCCAGCGGGGTCGCACCGAGCAACAGGCGACCGTGGGGCATGACGGACAGCCTACGATCGAGCTGATGACCGCCCCGCCCAGCGACGCCGCCGTGCACGTGCAGGACGCCGTCCAGGAGCGCGCCGTGCCCGTCGTCAGCCCGGGGCCGTTGGTCCCGGTCGCGGATTTCGGTCCGGTCGACACCATCCGCGGCTGGGTGGTCACCGGCATCATCACCCTGCTGGCGACGATCAGCCGATTCGTGAACCTGGGCTCGCCGACCGATGCCGGAACCCCGATCTTCGACGAGAAGCACTACGCCCCGCAGGCCTGGCAGGTGCTGCACAACCACGGCGTGGAGGACAACCCCGGGTTCGGCCTCGTGGTCCACCCGCCGGTCGGCAAGCAACTGATCGCGGTCGGCGAGGCGATCTTCGGCTACAACGGCGTGGGATGGCGATTCACCGGCGCGCTGCTCGGCGTCGTGCTGGTGCTGCTGGTGACGCGAATCGTGCGCCGGATCAGCCGCTCGACGCTGGTGGGCGCGATCGCCGGGGTGCTGTGCATCTGCGACGGGGTCACCTTCGTCGCCTCCCGCACCGCGCTGCTCGACGGCATCCTCGTCTTCTTCGTGGTCGCCGCGTTCGGCGCACTGATCGTCGACCGCGATGAGGTGCGACGGCGAATGCACGTCGCGCTGCTGGAAGGCCGCAACACCGCAACCGAGTGGGGCCCGCGCCTGGGGGTGCGCTGGTGGCGGTTCCTGGCGGGCGTCATGCTCGGATTGGCTTGCGGGACAAAGTGGTCCGGCCTCTACTTCGTGGTCTTCTTCGGTTTGATGTCGCTGGCGTTCGACGTGGCCGCACGCCGGCAATATCAGGTGAACCGGCCCTGGCTGGGGACACTGTGGCGCGACCTCGTCCCCACCGGATACGCGCTGGGGCTGATCCCGATCGCGGTGTACTTGGCCAGCTATGGGCCGTGGTTCGCGTCCGAGACCGCGATCGAGCGGCACGAGGTGGGCCAGACGATCGGCCCGCACAGCGCCTTCCCGTTCCCCGACGCCTTGCGTTCGTTGTGGCACTACAGCGCGAAGGCGCTGGAATTCCATGCCGGCCTGACGAATTCGGCGGGCAACTACCACCCGTGGGAATCCAAGCCGTGGAGCTGGCCGATGTCGTTGCGGCCGGTGCTCTACGCGATCGATCAGCAGAACGTCGGCGGCTGCGGCGCGCAGTCGTGCGTGAAGGCGGAGATGCTGGTCGGCACGCCCGCGATGTGGTGGCTGGCGGTGCCGGTACTGCTCTATGCGTGCTGGCGCGCGTTCGTCCGGCGGGACTGGCGTTACGCCGTCGTCCTGGTCGGCTACTGCGCCGGGTGGCTGCCGTGGTTCGCCGACATCGACCGGCAGATGTACTTCTTCTACGCCGCGACCATGGCGCCGTTTCTGGCGATGGGCATCGCGCTGATCTGCGGGGACATTCTCTATCGCCCTCCTAACCAGACCGCGGAGCGCCGGACGCTGGGCCTGATCGTGGTGTCCAGCTATGTCGCCCTGGTGGTGACCAACTTCGCCTGGCTGTTCCCGGTGCTGACCGGCATGCCCATCTCGCAGCAGACCTGGGACATGGAGATCTGGCTGCCCAGCTGGCGCTGATTTGCTGTTTTGTGCGTCAAGATTGCCGCTATGGCTGCAATTTCGCGTCATCCACAACCCTGGCAGCAATCTCGCTGAGATGTCGGTCGATCACCGCATCATCAGGACGTGGTGGGGGTCTTTCTTGGAAGCGAAGCAATGGCGCGCGGCAAGCTGACTCGCGGTCAATTGCGTTGGAACTACCGGCAAATCCATCGTGATGTGTACCTCGCGAAGGATGCCCGGAGGTCTCTGTGGCACAACATCTATGCGGCCTGGTTGTGGTCAGGCCGTTCGGGAATCATCGCCGGTCGCGCAGCCGCCGCAGTCCACGGAGCCAAATGGGTCGACGATTTCGCGCCTGTCGAAATCCTGGGGCCGTTCAACCATCCGCCGCCGGGGATCGTCGTTCGCCGCGAGCGGATCGAGTCCGACGAAATCGTAGAAATGAACGGCCTCCGTGTGACCGGTGTCGCGCGGACGGCTTTCGATCTGGCGCGACATCTGCCACGCGCCGTCGCAGTTGCCAATCTCGACGCGTTGTCCGCTGCGACCGGTGTCATCGCGTCGGACGCAGCGGCGTTGATCACCCGCTACGTGGGTGCAAGGGGTGTGCGCAGGTGCAGAGAGGCTCTATATCTGATGGACGGCGGGGCGCAATCGCCCAAAGAAAGCTGGTTGCGGCTCGTCCTCATCGACGCCGGACTACCAACGCCGGCCATACAGCTCAAAGTCTCCGACGGGCGTCTCATCCATACCTCGACATGGGTTGGGAAAAGCCGATGGTGGCCGTCGAATACGACGGTGACCAACATCGCAGCGATCGACGGCAGTACGTCAAAGACATCCGTCGCGCCGAGATGGTGCAACGCGCCGGTTGGCACGTGATCCGGGTGGTCAACGAAGACCGGCCGACGACCGTCGTTGACCGGGCGCGTGACGCGCTCGCGCGCCGGGCTGCGTCGAGATTGCCGTGACGGCTGTGATTTCGCTCCGACCGCGACCATGGGCGCAATCTCGACGCACAAGCTAGAGGGCGTCGCGGGCGACCGGGCAGGACATGCACCGCGGACCACCGCGTCCGGTGCCCAATTCCGACCCCGCGATCGCCAACACCTCGATGCCCGCGTCTTGCAGCCGGGTGTTGGTCTGCACGTTGCGTTCGTAGGCGACGACGACGCCGGGCGCCAGCGCCAGCGTGTTGTTGCCGTCGTCCCACTGCTCGCGTTCGGCGACGACGGGGTCCAGGCCGGTGTCGATCACGCGCAGCTTGTCGATGCCCATCGCCCTGGCCGCGGCTTCCAGAAATGGCGTCTCGTCGCCGATGTTCACGCCATCCGGCGACGGCTGGATCGTGAATGCCGACAGCTTGTCGATGACGTTGGCGTACATCACCACCGTGTCGGTGTCGACCATCGTGCACACCGTGTCCAGGTGCATCTGTGCGCGCTGCTGCGCGATCGGCACGGCCAGCACGGTGTGGGCCAGTTCGTCATCGAAGAGACTGCGCGCCAATGCTTCCGCCCCGGCCGGGGTGGTCCGCTCCCCCACCCCTACCGCGACCACGCCAGGAGATAGCAACAGCACGTCGCCGCCCTCGACGGGCGCGGACCTCGACTCGTACGCCTTGCGCACCCCGGTAAACCGCGGGTGATGAGCGTAGATCAGGTCGGTCAACGACGTCTCGCGGATCCGGGCCCGCAGCGCCAGCGACGGGATCACCACTCGCGCGCCGATCCAGATCGACGAGTCCCGGGTGAACACCAGGTTCGGCAAGGGATCGATCACGAAATCCGCGCCCTGATGCATGCGCAGCACCAACGACACGTCGGTTCGGGTATCCGGCGGCAGCTCGTTGAACGTCATACCCGCCATCAGGATGTGCGCCAACCTGGCGGGGTCCAGCCCACGCAGGTAGGCCGAAAGCTCTTGCGCCAGCGGCGCTCCCAGTCGGCGCGCATCCACGGCGGCGGCAACGCCTTGCATGCGGGCGGCGCCGCTGTGGTTGAGTGCCTCGGTCAGCAGGTCGGACAGCAGCAACACTTCCACCCCACGCGAGCGCAGCAGCTCGGCGAACTGGTCGTGTTCGTCCTGCGCGCGGTCGACCCAGGGCAACCCGTCGAACAGCAGCTGGTCGTTGTTGCGTGGATTGAGTCGCCGCAGCTCCGCGCCGGGACGATGCAGGATCGCCACCCGCAGCGCGCCTACCTCGGAATTCGTGCCGAGCTCAATAACACCCACAGCTAAACCGTAGCCGCGCCGAACGGCACCGTCGCGCCACACCCGGGGCGCGCTGGTGGCCCGGCGAGTCTCGATCGATCGAACGGATGTGCGATACGCTGTGCGGTGTGGGGACCCAGATATCAGGGGTACAGGGCTCGCTGTTCGAGCACACCCAACGACGACATCTCGGCGACGGTGCCTTCATCGAGATCCGCGCCGGCTGGCTCAGCGACGATCCGTCCGGTTCTCAAGACCTGCTCGACGCGCTGCTGAACACCGTCGCGTGGCGGGCCGAACGCCGCCAGATGTACGACCGGGTGGTCGACGTGCCGCGGCTGGTGAGCTTTCACGACCTGACCGTCGAGGATCCGCCTCACCCGCTGCTCGGGCGGTTGCGCCGCCGGCTCAACGACATCTACGCGGGTGAGCTCGGCGAGCCCTTCACCACGATCGGACTGTGCTACTACCGCGACGGCGCCGACAGCGTCGCCTGGCACGGCGACACGATCGGCCGCAGCAGCAGCGAGGACACCATGGTCGCGATCATCAGTCTCGGCGCCACGCGGACGTTCGCGATGCGTCCGCGCGGGGGCGGGCCGTCGCTACGGCTGCCCCAGGCGCACGGCGATCTGCTGGTGATGGGCGGATCCTGCCAGCGCACCTGGGAGCACGCCGTTCCGAAGACCGCGCTGCGCAAGGGCCCGCGCGTCAGCATCCAATTCCGGCCGCGCGACGTGCGCTAGGACGTGCGGATCGCGGCGACCGCCTTGACGAGCAGGTCACGGGCGCGCTGCGTGTCGACCTTGGCGACGGGCTGGTCGGGCACGACGAGCGGGTTGGCGATCACGATCACCTGGTAGTCGCCGAATTGCGCGGAGTAGTCGTAGAGCTCGCCGGTGCGGGGACCGCCGGCGACCAGCGCCTGCAGGACGCGGTGCACGCCGAACGTGTGCGTCCCGTCGATGTTGGGCGCGTCGATGACCTCGAGGCCGCCGCGCACCCCGGTGCCGGAGAACGCGACCTTGGTGCAGTCCTTGCCCGGGTCGTTGAGGGGCAGCGGTTTGGAGGTTTCCACCGCGATGACGACGTACCGGTTACCGCCACCCTCGGCGGACACCGCGGCCATGTTGCCCTGCACGTCCGGCGGCATGTCGGGTCCGGCCGCCAGCTTCGCGCAGTTGGCGGGGTCGAATTTCAGCCCCTCGGGCAGCTTGCGGGCCGACAGCAGCTTGGGATCGATCGCCCGTTCCGAGATGTCGCTGACCTTGAACTCGGGCCCGAAGCTCGACTTCACGCCCACGACCTTGGCGATGTCGGCGTTGGTCGAGGTCGCATTCGATGAGCAACCGGCAAGCACGAACCCGGCTGCGATCACGCCTACCAGCTTGGACACCGTGGCTAATCTACCCAAAGCCGGAGGTTCAGCTGCGCAACGTGGACACCGTTTTGACGAGCAGATCGGCGGCGGCTTGCGCCGGCAACGCCGGCAGCGCCGAGCCCGGATCGGTGGTCACCGTGGTGAAGGCGTAGTAGCCGCCCAGGTAGGCGATGAACGTGTATGCCCGCGAATCGATTTCGGTTCCCGACTCGACAGTGGATCTGATGTCGACGGTCATGCCGACGGTTTGCGCATCGTCGATGCGCGGCGAGTCGGTGAGCCGGACGCTGGCCGTAGTGTGCTCGGCGGTCATGGTCCACTCGCCGCAGGTGTCGACGACGCCGCGGTCCAGGTCAATGTCTGGCAAAGCCACCACCGCCACGTTGATGATGCCACCCGGACCCGAGGCGGACAGGCCCTGCGCGGATTGGTCGCGTCCCTTGCCGGGCTCGGCGAGTGCGGCGCATGACGCGGGCTGCGACGTCGCGTCGGGGCCAAGACCCCAGATCGCCCGCGGCGAGGCCGCGCCCGGAATGCCGGACGTTGCCTCGTAATTGGGCGGCAGGTCGCGAACGACCCGCTTGATGTTGGCTGGGTTGACGGTGGTGGAGTGCGCCGACGGCGAGGGCGTTGCCGAAGGCCGGTGTGCCGGTGCGTGGCCGCATGCGGACACCAATGCCGTGAGCACCGCACCAAACCAGAACGGCCGCATGCGAAGTTGATATCACGAGACGAGTAGCTTGACGCGGGTGTGCACACGCGTCCTCTGGAACACCAACAAGCTGTCCGTTCTGACCGGCCGCAGCATGGACTGGCCGGAATCCACTGAGCCGATGATCGTGGCATTTCCGCGCGGACGCGATCGTGACGGCGGTGTGGTGGCCGGAAACACCGTTGTCGAACAGAATCCGCTGAAGTGGACCAGCCGTTACGGGAGCCTGGTCACCACCGTCTACGGCGTCGGCAGTTTCGACGGCGTCAACGAACGCGGCCTGGCCGTGCACGGGCTGTATCTGGAATCCACGGATCTGGGGCCGCGCGACCCGTCCAAGCCGGGATTGCACGTCGGACTGTGGAACCAGTATCTGCTCGACCAGGCCGCCACCGTTTCCGAGGCGCTGGCGTTGATGAACAACATTCAGCTGGTGATGATCAACGCGCGCGGGTACGACGCCACCATCCACCTCGCGATCGAGGATGTGTCCGGCGATTCGGCCATCGTCGAGTTCGACCACGGCCGCATGGTCGTGCATCACGGTTGCGAGTACACCCTGATGACCAACGACCCAACTTATGACGAACAGCTGGAACTGCTTGCCAAGCAAGACTTTTCCAAGCCCAGCTGCGAGATGCCGCTGCCCGGTAACGTCAACGCGGTCGATCGGTTCCAGCGTGCGGCGTACTTTTTGGCACTGCTGCCCGAGCCGCGCGACACCCGGCAGGCAGTGGCCGGCGTGATGGCGATCATGCGCAACGTCTCGGTGCCGTTCGGCGCACCCTACGAGGATTTCGGGATCTACAACACCGAATTCCGCACGGTCACCGACCTGACAAACCGGACTTACTTCTTCGAGCTGACGACCAGCCCGAACACGGTCTGGATCGAGCTGGACGGCCTCGACTTCACCGAGGGATCCGATCCGGTCGCGATCAACCCGTATGACGACGACCTGGTCGGTGACATCACGGCGAAGTTGACTGTCCACCAGCCGGTGTTCTGATTCAGCCGAGCGCCTCGATCACCTGCCGGGCGACCCGTTTGATTTCGTCGGCCAGGCCACGCTTGATGCCCAAGTCGCGCCGCCGCGGCACGTCGATGACAGTGGTGATGACCCCGACGTCTTCACGCTGCCAGATCGCGCCGTGCCGGTCCATGATCGCTCGCATCGGCAGATTATCGGAAAGCATTCGCGCGGAGAACCTTTCGACACCGTCAACCTTGGCGGCGATCGACAGTGCACCGATCAGGAAGCTCCCGATCCCCCGGCCCTGGTAGGCGTCGGCGACGGTGAACGCGATCTCGGCGACCGTCGGATCCTTTTCGTCGCGGACGAAGCGCGCATCGGCCACCGGGTCGTCGCCATCGGTCACCACCCACACGAAATGGTCGACGTAGTCGACCTCGGACAGGTAGTGCATCAACGCCGGCGAGGGCACCCGGGCCGTCATGAACCGCCGATACAGCGTTTCGCTGGAGAACTGGATATGGCCGTGCACGGTGCGCACGTCGTCACCGGGCAGCACCGGGCGCAGCAGCAGGTGACTGCCGTCGCGCATCCGGATCGGGATGGGCGTGACGAAGGCGGCCAGCCGCTGGCGCACCATCCGCAGCAGCCGGGGCATGATGCCCGGGATGTGCACCAGCCGGGTGAACGCATCGTTGTCACCGATCCAGCCGGTCAGCGGCTCGAGCGCGGTGACGGTCGCGATGCGGGGGCTGTCGCGCAGCAGCGCGATCTCGCCGATGATCGCGCCGGCGGCCGTCTCGCCGATCGCCACGGCACCGTCCACGCCGACGTGTCGGATCTCGGCGGCACCCGAGGAGATCAGCAGAAACGACACGGCCTGCTCGCCCTGCTGCATTAAAGTCTGTCCACCCGCGGCGCACAGCGGCTGCAGGCTGGCCGCCAATGGCTCCAAGTCTTCGATGGCGCATCCCTCGAAGATGTCCATCGCGGCGAGTTCTTCCGCCCGCGCGCCGATCAGCTCGGCCACGGCGGCCCATCTTGCGGTCCGATTCGCTCAGGCTATGGCGTCGGCGGGCGATGCAGCAACAACCAGGCGAACCGACGTCAGCAGTTCCGTGGAACTTCGGCGCCATTGCGGTGAGAATCACAAGTCATGCAGCCAGCCAGGATCCAGGTGGGCGATCTTTGGGTTTGGCTACGCGTAGGGGTTTGCCGGAGCGGGCACGGGCGTGACCGAGACGGCCCGCAGCGTCGGGATCGGCGGGGTATGGGGCTGGCGCTGCGCGGGGGTGATCACGCCCTCCACCTTCAGCCAGGTGTTGTCGGCGAAGTGCAACGTGCTGCCGCCGTCGTGGTCGCGCAGATGGATGCGGGCCAGTTGGGCGTCGGCAGCGCAACAGATGATGACGATGCGGGCCAGGTCGATGCCACCGGGTTCGTTGAGGGCGAAACCGGTCACCGTGATCAGCCGGTTGTTCAGCGAGCCGGTGCTGTCGTTGGCCGAGCGCACCACCGCCTCGGCCAGCGAGATCTCGGGCGCGCGCCCCTGCGGTAACGGCGGAAATGCCACGCGCAGAACGTCATTGGAGACGTTCGTCACCGTGGCGGCCTGGGGCCGCAGGGCCGGGGGCGTCACAAAGCACAGCACTACGATGGGCACGGCGAGCAGCCACACCACGCCGCCGCGATGGGCATGCCCGTCGTCGTGATCGCGGCCGCCGCTGCGCACGTCGCCGACGATGGACACCAGCGCGAGCGCGATCAACAACGCGGCGGTGAGCACCAGCCACGGCAGCAGCGACGGCTTGACGTAGCGGGTGAACACGCCGGTGGCCACGATCAGCGCGATGCTCAGCCCGACCAGCAGCAGGATCGTGTTCTCGGTTTCGCGCTTCATCGAGAACCGCCGAGCAGCAGCACGCCGACTGCGGTGGCCACTGCGGTGGCGACGACGAAGGTCGCGGGTCCGAACCGGGTGGCGAACGCCCGGCCGAACATGCCGGCCTGCATCGCCAGCAGCTTGACGTCGACGGCCGGCCCGACCACCAGGAACACCAGCCGCGGAATCAGCGGCAGCATCGTCAGGCTGGATGCCACGAACGCGTCGGCCTCCGAGCACACCGCCAGCGTGACGGCCAGCGCCGCCATCACGACGACGCCGAGAACCAAATGCGCGCCGACGTTTTCGAAGATCCACGGCGGCACCAACACGTGCAGGGCCGCCGCGGCGGCGGCTCCCACCACCAGATAGGCCGCCGCCTGCAGAAAGTCGTGCCGGGCCACTTCGCAGAACACCAGCCACTTCGACCGCGCCCCGGGGCGGTGCGAGTGGTGCGGCGCAAGCCGGCGGGTGATCCATTCGGCGCGGCCCCACCGCGACCAGGCCCAGCCCATCACCACCGCGGTCAGCAGCGACGCGGCGACCCGCGCGACGACCATCTTCGGCTGACCCGGGAACGCGACGGCCGTCGCGACCACCACGACGGGGTTGATCGCGGGTGCGGCGAGCATGAACGTCAACGCGGCCGCTCCAGCGGCGCCGCCGTCGCCGAAGAGCCGGCGAGCTACCGGCACCGAGCCGCACTCGCATCCGGGCAGGGCCGCCCCGGCCACACCGGCGGCGATGACCGCGGCCGCGGGCCGGCGCGGCAGCCAGCGCACCAGCCGTTCGGGCGGCACGAACACCGCGATCAATCCGCTGACCACCACGCCCAGGCCCAGAAACGGCAAGGCCTGGACGAAGACGCCGCAGAACACGGTGCCCGCGGTGGACAAGGCGGTGCTGTTGACAACGGCGGTGCGCAACCACGTCCCAGCGATCGCGAACCCCACCAAACCGAAGACCAGGACTTCCATGGACCCGAAACGTGCGCGACGCTCGGCCCTCATCTACCGCACCCGGCCTGAAACCTCATAACCATTGATGAAAATGATTATCACTGCGACCGGCCCTACGCCCGCACCCGGGCCACCGGCGCGGCGGGGCGGTCCACTAGCGTCGGAACACAATGAGCCAGGATCCGGTCGAGACGACCCGCGGCCTCATGAGCCAGACCGCCCAGCTGCGACACGGTTTTCTCGACGTGTTGGGCGAATCGACCAGTGCGCCGGTGCCCACCGTCGCGCAACGCGCCATGAATAGCCCGTTCGTCGCGACCGTCTACGAACGGCTGTGGCGGCCGACCGCCTTCTACGCGGCCAGCGGCCTCACCCACCGGGCCGAACAGCGCCGGGCGGCATCGGCTCTCCATCTGGCGACCGCTCACCGGTTGCTCGATGTCGCTTGTGGCCCAGGCAATTTCACCGCTCCCCTGGCTGCCGAACTGCCCGACGGCGGTCTGGCGGTCGGATTCGATATCTCCGAGTCGATGCTGAGGCGGGCCGTCACCGACAACAGCGGGCCGCACACCTGCTATGTCCGCGGCGATGCCCGCATGCTGCCGTTCGGCGACGAAACCTTCGACGCTGTTTGCTGTTTCGGTGCGCTGTACCTGATGCCCGAACCGTTCCGGGTGGCCGCCGAGATGGTGCGGGTGCTCAAACCCGGTGGCCGGGTAGCGATCTTGACCAGCTATGCGCCGGACTCGGCCGCGGTGCATCAACTGATGAGCGCCGTCGCGCGCAGCATCGGGCTCACGGTGTTCGGCCGGCGCGACTTCGTCGACCTGTTCTCGTCGGCCGGGCTCGTCGACATCGAACAGCAGACGCAGCGCGCGGTGCAGTTCGTCGTCGCGGCTAAGCCGGCAACCGCCCAGGAGGCCTAGGAAGCCGCCTTGCCGACACCGAGAATCCGGACCACCGGCGTGCCCTCTTCGCACTCGAGGACCCAGGGATCGCCACCGTTGACGGGCTCAGAGGTCAGCCTGAACATGACCGGCAAGCCGGCCCGCTGCGACATCTGCGTGCAGTCGACCTGGAACAGCCGGTAATCGCCGTCGTGGCCGACGGCCAGTGAGAAGCCCGGCTGAACGGATTCGACCGGGACCTTCTGCAAGTAGTACTTCGTGCTCATCCCCATCACATTAGAGCCGAGGCCGTCTCTAATCCGAGGCCGAAACGCGCTCTTATCGAATGTTCAGCTAAATTTTTCCGATCGTGCCGATCGCGGCCCCGACGGGCTACGCCGTCGTATCGGTGGCGCCCAAGCGCAGATGCTCGATGTGGTACACGGCCTCGTCGAGCAATTGAGCGACATGGTTGTCGTAGAGGCGGTAGACGATGTTGCGGCCGTTGCGGTCGCCGGCAACCAGCCCCAAGGCGCGCAGCAGCCGCAATTGGTGAGACACCGCCGGCTGTTCCATGCCGACCGCCGTGGACAGTTCGCCGACCGAGCACGGCGATTGCCGTAGCCGGGTCAGGATCATCAGCCGGTTGGGTGAGGCCAGCGCTTGCAGTGTCTCGGCGATCTTGATGGCCGAGACCGAGTCGAGCGTGGCTGGTGGCGTCACCCTGCCGTCGACTCCGTGCCCCATCTGTCAATTGAAGCACGCGTCCACAAACTGATATGACATATGTAGAGCTTTACATGTATACATGCATAGTGGATTGCCCCGGGAAAGAGGCCGCTTCGATGACGTGCACCACCGCGCAGCCGACGCGCACGCCCTTGTCGGACGCCGGGCGCTCACCCGTCTCGGGTCTGTGGTCGGTCGGGTCGATTCGGTGGGCGACGGTAGCCCTGGCCCTGTTCATGGCCGGGCTCGCGACGCAGTTGCTGGGCGCTCCTGCGTGGGCTTGGTGGGTCCTGTACCTGGCCTGCTACCTGACCGGCGGCTGGGAACCGGCCTGGGAGGGCTTGCAGGCGTTGCGTTCTCGCACACTCGACGTCGATCTGCTGATGGTCCTCGCCGCGATCGGCGCCGCGAGCATCGGCCAGGTCTTCGACGGTGCGTTGTTGATCGTCATTTTCGCCACGTCGGGCGCGTTGGAGGACGCGGCGACCAAACGCACCGAGGATTCAGTCAAGGGCTTGCTCGACCTGGCACCCGATCGCGCCATCCGCCTGGCCGCCAACGGGATCGAAGAATCGGTCCACGCCACCGAGCTGCGCGTCGGCGACCTCGTCATCGTGCGCCCAGGTGAGCGCGTCGGCGCCGACGGTGTCGTTGTCGACGGCGCCTCCGATGTCGATCAGTCGTCAGTGACCGGGGAGCCGATGCCGGTCGTAAAGGCCGCCCACGACGAAGTCTTTGCCGGAACCCTCAATGGTGCTGGGGCACTTCGTGTTCGCGTTACCAAAGACCCCTCCGACACGGTCGTCGCCCGCATCGTTGCCCTGGTCGCGGCGGCATCGGCCACCAAGGCCAACACGCAACTGTTCATTGAGAAGGTCGAGCAACGTTATTCCGTGGGCGTCGTCGTGACGACGCTCGCCCTGTTCGCGGCGCCCCTGATCCTCGGCGCCGACTTACGGTCCACGCTGCTTCGCGCGATGACGTTCATGATCGTGGCATCGCCGTGTGCGGTCGTGTTGGCGACCATGCCGCCGCTGCTCTCGGCGATCGCCAACGCCGGGCGCCGCGGTGTGCTGGTCAAGTCGGCGGTTGCGATGGAGCACCTGGCCGACACCACCCAGGTGACGATCGACAAGACCGGCACGCTCACGACGGGCACACCGCGACTCAGCGGCATCGCCGTGATTGACGACGGCTACCGCGATGACGATGTGTTGCGAATAGCTGCCAGCGCAGAGCAATTCAGCGAACATCCGCTCGGGCGCGCGATCGTCGCCGCCGCCCGCGCGCGCAAGCTGGCCGTTGCCGAGGCCACCGATTTTGAAGCCCTGCCCGGTCGGGGCGTGCGTGCGCGTGTCACCGGCCGCAGCATCGAAGTGCTGAGCCCGCGCGCATTTCACGGCAACCCGGCCGCGGCGAGCGACCTCGAACGCCAAGGCACCACGGCCGTTCTCGTCGTCGTCGATGGTGCGCCGGTGGGCGTTCTCGGACTCGACGACACCGTGCGCGAGGGAAGCGAGCGCGTGGTCCGTGCTATCGCCGCGATCACTGCGGGACCGCCGGTCCTGCTGACCGGTGATACTCGCCCTGCCGCCGAGCAGCTGGCCGCACGGGTCGGGATCACCGATGTCCGAGCCGACCTGCTGCCCGACGACAAGGTCGCCGCCGTGCGCCAACTGCAGGCCGACGGCCACCGGGTGTTGCTGGTCGGCGACGGCATCAATGACGCGCCCGCCATGGCCGCCGCGCACGCCTCGATTGCCATGGGCCGCAACGGCGCCGACCTCACCTTGGAAACCGCCGACGCCGTCACCGTCCGGGACGAACTCGCGACGATCCCGGCCGTGGTTGCGCTGGCCCGTCGGGCTCGCCGGGTTGTGATCGCCAATTTGGCCATCGCGGCGGCCTTCATCACCGGACTCGTCGTCTGGGACCTGTTCGGCCACCTGCCGCTCCCCCTCGGCGTGGCGGGCCACGAGGGTTCGACCATCATCGTCGCGCTCAACGGATTGCGACTCCTGAGCGGGCGGGCCTGGCCGACGGCTGCCGATGCACCCGGATCGTGATGTAACGGATTGACGATCGTTACCGAAGAAAGGGGCAGTGCATGGCTGTGCACTTCCCCGACTCCTAGGAGCGATATGACCGCACTGATGATGTTCCGCCCATGGACTACCCAGACGGTTCGTCGCTGCGGTGCGGACCGCGAACCGACTGCTTGGGCAGGTTTCATCAATGCGGCTTCCGGGGCGGTTCGCCCGTTGGCGGTTGTGGCCGGCGTCCTCGCAGCCGCAGCGACGCTGCCCGCGCTCGCCCAGGCTGACACGTCCGACGACACCATCACCACCGCACTCAACGGCGCGGGTATCGGCAACAATGGCTCGCTGAGCAACACCATTGCCGGACTCGGCCAGTCAATTTGCCCATCCTTGGTAAAGCCGGGTGCGACGGTCGCGTCCATCGCATCGCAACTGTCCGGGAAGACTGGGCTTTCGGCGACCATGGCCGGGCTGGTCACCGGCATGGCGATCCAGATGGAATGCCCGGGCGTGCTGACCTCGGTTGCCAACGGCAAGATGCCGTTCCCGCTGATGGGCGCCAACCCCGCGCCCACCCCGTTTCAGTTTCCCGGCCGCTGACCCCGCAGTGACCTAGCTGGCCACGAAGGCTCCCCGAGCAGGGCTATCGTCTCGGTCAAGGTTATCGATCGGTAGGAAGGGTCCCCATGACGAGCTCCGTGGGCAGAGTGGCCGGCAAAGTCGCGTTCATCACGGGCGCTGCGCGCGGCCAAGGCCGAGAACATGCCGTCCGCCTCGCCGAGGAGGGCGCCGACATCATCGCCGTGGATCTGTGTGGTGACGTCGAGGGCGTGATGTACCCGGGGGCCACTCAGGACGATCTCGAGGAAACCGTGGCGCTGGTCGAAAAGTTGGACCGGCGCATCGTGGCCGCGACGGCCGATGTCAGAAACGTTGCGAGCCTGGGTGAAGCGTTGCAGCGCGGGGTCGACGAGTTGGGTCGCCCCGACGTGGTGATCGCCAACGCCGGCATCAGCGGCAGTCCCGCACCCGCCGCGATGATCGAGGAAGCCGCCTGGCAGACAATGCTCGACATCAATCTCACCGGGGTCTGGCACACCGTCAAGGTGGCGGTGCCGCATATGTCCGACGGTCGCGGCGGGTCCATCATCCTGGTGAGCTCCATGTTGGGGCTGCGCGGCGGCGGTTACATGGCGCACTACGCCTCGGCGAAGCACGGCGTGGTTGGCTTGATGAACTCCCTCGCGAATGAGCTTGCGCCGCAGTTGATTCGAGTGAATTCGATTCATCCCGGCAACATCCGGACGCCGATGATCGACAACGAGCCGTTCCACCGCATGCTGCGGCCCGACCTCCCCAACCCCACGATGGACGACACGGCTGCCGTGCTCGGTCACTTCCATATGCTGCCGGTGCCGGTCATCGATGCGAGCGCGGTCAGTAACGCCGTGCTGTTTCTGGCCTCCGACGAGTCGCAGTACATCACCGGCGCCGCGCTGCCGATCGATGCGGGGGCTGTGGCGAAGTTCTAGCCTGGGCGGACCCCGCCCGACTTCAGGCAAGCGGTGCGCGCCCGCATTAGCTACTATCTACGTATGCATGCAGATAATGCTGCACCGCCGCTCGCCGAGGATCAGGTCAGCCTGATCGTCGAGGTCTTCCGGATGTTGGCCGACCACACCCGCATTCGGGTGCTGTGGGCGCTGACCGAGGGTGAGTCGTCGGTCAACGACCTTGCCGAAAAGGTGGACAAGCCCGCGCCGTCGGTGTCCCAGCATTTGGCCAAGCTGCGAATGGCCCGGCTGGTCCGCACTCGCCGGGCCGGCACCACGATCTACTACAGCCTGGAAAACGAGCACGTCCGCCAGTTGGTCATCGACGCGGTGTGCAACGCCGAACATGCCGGTCCCGGCGTGCCATCCCACCATCGCGGCGACCCCGATGTACGGGGCATCACGAGCGATCGCCGACTAGGCAAGGCCCGCGCACGATGAGCGATCACGGGCACGACCACTCGCACGGACACGATCACGCGCACCGCCACCCGAAGGGATTGTGGGGCGCGGTCAAGGAGATCTTCGCACCGCATTCCCACGATGCCGCCGACAGCGTTGACAGCGAGCTGGAGTCCAGTGCCGACGGCATCCGCGCGGTCAAGATCAGCCTGCTGGTCCTGGGCGCGACGGCCATTGCGCAGATCGTCGTCGTGGTCCTCTCCGGCTCCATCGCGCTGGCCGCAGACACCATCCACAATTTCTCCGACGCTCTGACCGCGGTGCCGCTGTGGATCGCATTTGCGTTGAGCACCAAGGCCGCAACGCGCCGCTACACCTACGGCTTCGGCCGGGCCGAAGACCTTGCCGGGCTGTTCGTGGTCGCGATGATCACACTGTCGGCGATCATCGCCGGGTACGAGGCCGTTGAGCGGCTGATCAATCCGCGGCCCATCGAGCACGTCGGCTGGGTCGCGGTGGCAGGACTACTCGGGTTCATCGGAAACGAATGGGTGGCGCTCTACCGCATTCGGGTCGGTCGCCGCATCGGCTCGGCCGCGCTTGTCGCCGACGGCCTGCACGCGCGCACCGATGGCTTCACCTCGCTGGCGGTGCTGGCCGGTGCCGGCGGCGTGGCGTTGGGCTTCCCGCTTGCCGATCCGATCGTCGGCTTGGTGATCACGTTGGCCATCTTGGCGGTGCTGCGCACCGCGGTGCGAGATGTGTTCCGCCGCTTGATGGACGGCGTCGATCCGGAGCTCATCGACACTGCTGAAGCCGCGCTGGCCGCCCGACCCGGCGTGCGTGCGGTGCGTAGTGTGCGGATGCGCTGGATCGGGCACCGGCTCCACGCCGATGCCGAACTCGATATCGACCCTGCGTTGAGTTTGGCTGCCGCGCACCGAATCGCGCACGAATCCGAGCACGATCTGATGCACGCCGTGCCCAAGCTGACCACCGCGATGATTCATGCCTATCCGGCCGGCGGCACCAACGCGGCCCAGGAACATCGCGAGAGCATCGCGTCGAACGCTCATCACCACTGACCACTGAAGCTGCGCGGCACTCTATCGTCTATGGCGACCACACCTTCGGCTACAGAAAGACGGCAATGATGCCAGCTAGTGATCGCCAGCCGCGTCCGCCACTGCGCGTCGTCCCCTGGGGCATCGGAACGGTGGGCGCCGAGATGGTCACGACCATCATCGACCATCGACCCGATCTCGAGATCGTCGGCGCCCGGGTGTATTCCGACGCAAAGGACGGAGTCGACGTCGGCACCCTGGTGGGTCGCGACCCGATCGGTGTCGCCGCGACCACCGACGTCGACAAGATCATGGAGCTCGACGCGGACTGCGTGCTCTACACGCCGCGCAACACCAACCTCGACGAGGTCTGCGCGTTACTTGTCGGCGGAAAAAACGTTGCGACAACGGCATTCCTGTTCCATCCGCGCCGTATCGCACCGGCCGACCGCCATCGGGTGCTCGAGGCTTGCCGAGCCGGCAACACCACGGTGCACGGCAGCGGGCTGAACCCCGGGAACCTCTCCGGGGCACTGCCGCTGACCCTGTCCGGCATGTGCCGCACCATCGACAAGATCACGCTGCAGGAGCGCGCCGACTGGTCGGTCTACGAAAGCACCTCAATCACGTTCGACAACATGCGTTTTGGCCAACCCGTCGAGGAGATCAGCCCGCAAGCCAGCGAGTTTCTGGCCTTCAACAGCGGGATCTTCACCGAACAGGTCTGGTTCCTCGCCGACACGCTCAACGCCGACATCGACGAGGTCACCGCGACCGTACAGGCCGTTCCCGCCCGCGAGGATCATCAGATCTTCGATCAGGTGCTGCGCGCGGGAACCACTGCGGGGCAACGGTGGAAATGGTCGGGCCGGCGCAACGGCGAGGTGCTCGTCGAGATCGAGACACTGTGGACCGTCGGCGGCGAATACCCGGACAATTGGCCCAAACCCCAGGACGGGTGGACGCTGACGATCGAGGGCGACCCCTCGATGCGGACCCACTTCTTCTGCCTGGCCAGCTTCACCCGCGCCGCGAGCATGCAAGAGCACGTCCGCTCGGCAAGCGTGGCCACCGGCATGCAAGTGCTCAACGCCGTGCCCGCGATCTGCGCAGCCCCATCGAGCTTCGCCACGGCGGCGACACTGCCCCTGATTCACAGCCACGTCGGATTCGGCAACACGACCAAAGCGTGATCGGCTGCCCGGCAAGGTTTTTGCCGCGTGCTGACTGAACACGAGTAGTGTTGGTCCGATGGCTGCCGCGACGTCGAATCAGCGGATGATCGCGGGGGTTGCCGCCGCGGCGGTCTCGCTCGGGGTCGCCGCGCTGGTGGGCATCCCATTCGGCGCGCGGGCGGATGCGCGCGCCGCGGTCGGCTCCATGGTCGTCGATCTGACCCCGGGGCCCGTCAAAGAGTGCGCGATTCAGACCTTGGGCTCGCTGGACAAGATCTTCTTGGCGGTCGTCGTGCTCGTGGTGATCGCGACGATCGCGGCGGTCGCCGGCAGCTTCGAAACCAAGCGGCGTCCCGTCGGCAGCGCGGTCATCGCCGGGGCGGGCATCCTCGGCTGCGCCGCAGTGCTGTCCCGGCAGGGCGCGACGTTGCCCGACACGATCCCCACCGTCGCGGGTGCGCTCAGCGGCGTGGCGAGCCTGCGCTTTCTCACCCGCCGGTGTGAGCCGAAGGACCCCGACGGCGACGAGCCGGACGCACGCCGGCGCGCGCTGCTGGTGTACGGATTGTTTGGTTTCGGCGTGTTGGGCGGTGTGGTGGGTGCGGTCGTCACCCGATTGGTGCATTCGGTGGCCGCCGACCGCAACGCCGTCACGCTTCCCACCCCCCGCGTACCGGCTCCACCCGTCCCCGCCGACGTCCAACCGAAAGGCGTCGCGCTCCCGAGCTTTGTCACCGCTGCCAGCGACTTTTACCGGGTGGACACCGCGCTCAGCGTTCCCCAACTCAGCCACCGCGACTGGCGGCTGCGCATTCACGGCATGGTGGACCGCGAAGCCACCTACAACTTTGACGACCTGACCCGTTTCGAGGTCGTGGAGACGGTGGCGACATTGACCTGTGTGTCGAATCCCGTTGGTGGAAAGCTGATTTCGACGGGTGTGTGGACAGGTTACCGGCTGGCCGACCTGCTGACGGCCGCCGGTGTGCACGCAACCGCCGACATGGTGCTCTCCACCTCGATCGACGGATTCACCGCGGGCACGCCGGTGCAGGCCCTCACCGATGGCCGCGACGCGCTGCTGGCGGTGGGCCTGAACGGTCAGCCGCTGCCGGTAGAGCACGGCTATCCGGCCCGGCTCGTGGTGCCCGGGCTCTACGGGTATGTGTCCGCCACCAAGTGGGTCGTCGACTTGGAGCTGACTCGATTCGACAAAGCAAAGGCGTACTGGACGCGGTTCGGCTGGGCGGCGCAGGCGCCGATCAAGACCGAGTCGCGCATCGACGTGCCGGCAGACGGCCAGAAACTGCCGAGAGGATCCGTCGTGTTCGGGGGTGTGGCGTGGGCACAGAATCGGGGGGTGCGGGCCGTGGAGGTTCGCATCGACGATGGTGGATGGCAGCCCGCCGAATTGGGCGCCAGTTATTCCAATGCGACGTGGCGATTGTGGAGCTTGCCCTGGGAGGCGAAAACCGTTGGAAATCATCGCATTACAGTGCGCGCCACCGACAACTCCGGAGCTACCCAAACTGCGGATCAAGTTCCCAGTGTCCCCGACGGCGCCACCGGCTGGCACACGGTGAACTTCACCGTGGCGGAGAACTGACGAACTATTTCGACGTCAGTTTGCGCCAACTGAATACCGCAATCGCGATGCCGATCAGCACCGTGATCGGACCGATGATCGACCAGGTTGTGGTGTTGCTCATCGGGCTACCGCCCAGGACCCCGAATCCCTGCAGCGCCCAGATCAGACCGAACAGCGCGATGAGCAATCCGACCGCGAACATGACGACGAAGCCCCTACTCATACAAGAAGCCTAGGCGCCGGGAGCCCGCAGGCCCTAGCCGCGTCGCAACCGCCGCCGTTACCGCGACGGTCGCTCGCTGCCGGCAAACCGCTCGACCAACAGGTGCACGCGTTCGCTGATGTGGTTGGCACGCAGGCGCCCCGTGGCGGCAAGTGTCACCAGTCCGTGCAGCGCCGCCCAGAACACCTCGGTCAGGGTATCGGCGTCATCGCCGTCGGCGACTCGACCGACCGCCTGACGCAACGCCGCGAACGCCTCCGCCAGCTGCGGGGGTGTGTCGGCTGCGGCGAATCGGAGCGCGGTTGCGCGGGTGAACATCGCGGCGTAGACGGCCGGGTTGTCGCGGGCGAAGTCCAGGTAGGCCTGTGCGATCCGGGCCAGGGCCACCTCGGCCGCGGCATCCGCATCGGCACCCTGAATCGCCGCGGCGAGCTCCGCGTAACCATCGAGGGCGACGGCGTCGGCTATCTGTTCCATGCTCGCGAAGTGCTTGTACAGCACGGGCTGGCTGTACTCGATCTCATTGGCGAGCCGGCGGGTGGTGACCGCATCCCAGCCTTCGGCCTCGGCCAGAATGCGCGCGGTGCTGACGATGAGCCGTCGTCGGGCCGCTTGCTCACGATCGCGACGCTCTTTGATGGCCATGCTTGATGGTAGCACCGCTACTTGGAATAGCAATGCTATCGACGAGGTTCGGATGGAGGGTTAGCGTTGCTAGCACTTCAGGAGAAAGGGACCGAAAATGGTATTGGACCTGCTCATCCGCGCCGCCCCAGTGGTGGCGGTATTGGGTACCGGCGTGGTGTACGGCACCGACGTGTTCTGTGCGATGGTGATGCGTCCCGCGCTGGGCCGGATCGACGACGACACGCTGGTCACGGTGATGGGCCACGTGCACCGCTACGGCGACCGGCGCATGCCGGTGCCCGGCGTGCTCGGCATCGTCGCCGCGGCGATCGGCGCGGCGACCGCGGCAGCCTGCGCGCACTGGCCCCAAGCGATCGCCTCGATCGTTGCGCTGGCCGCGCTGCTGCTCTGGCTGCTGCTTTACCTGCGAATCAGCGCGCCCATCAACCGGCAGCTCACCGCCGCCGCCGAGCGCGGCGAAACGTTGCCGGATGGGCGTGCCCTGCAAGCCCGATGGGATGCCGTCATCAATGCCCGCGCGGCACTGCAGGGCCTGGCCGTGGCCGCGTTGTGTGTCGCGCTGACGATCTGACCCCGCCAGACACAAGGAGCACACCGCACATGTTTGAGCTCAGGCTCTACACCCTGCGATCAGCGCAGGCCCTTCGGCAATACGCCGACGTGCACTGGGCCCGTCACGTGGTGACCTTCGCCGCGTTCGGCGTCACCACCCACGGGGTGTGGACCGAACACGGCGGCGACACGAATCGGCTGGTCGCCGTGATCAGCTACCCGCCCGGTGCGGACTCCGAGGAGCTCACCCGGCGCGTCATGGCCAGCCCGGAGTTCGCCGCCGACATGGCCGGCTTCGATGTCGCCGACATCCTCGACGTCCAGACCGCACTGCTCGACCCGACACCTTCTTCCCCGATCCACTAATCGAACGGAGCACTCGACATGACCACCACCATCGGCTACGTCCTCGCCGGCATCCTCGCCGCAGCCATCATCTTCGTCGGCGCCCGGTTCCTGATCGCGCCGCGCGTCGCCGCCGCCGGCTACGGCGTGCCCGCCGATCCTGACCAACCCGCGGTACGCGCTTACCTCGGCGTCAAGGGCATCCGCGACATCACCACCGGACTCTTCGTGATCATCGCGATGCTCGCGCACGCCACACACCTCGTCGGCTGGATCATGCTGGCCGCCACCGTGATCCCGATCGTCGACGCCACCATCGTGCTGCGCAACGGCGGAGCCAAGTCAGTCGCCTACGGTGTGCACGGCGGCACCGCGGCGGTCATGCTCGTCGCGACCGCCCTGCTGTTGGTGTCCTGAGCACGACCCGCTGCGCCGCGCGATCACCCCGCTGCTGAAACTTGACACTCATCTGCTGGACGGAATCGAGTTGTCGGACAAGGCAATCGTGCCCAAGATGATGAACTGACCTATGCAGCACACGATTGGGACGACAAAAGATATGCGAAATATGGTGCGCCTCTTGCGGAATACCAGAAGCATGAGAACCTCGAGGATGATCAGGCCGGCGGTTCCGACCGCACCAACCAAGAGAGCCTCTCGAATATGCGAGCCTCGATCACAGCGAATACCGTGCATCGTGCATTCGCCGTGCGGATCGTCCAGGCTAGAGACCAGAAGAAAGACACTCAGCATCAGCGTGAGGCCTACCAGCGCGGCATGTAGGACGACGAGCACGAGCGTCGCGGGATGGTATTTCGGCTTCGGGTGGCCTGGAGTCTGCGCGACCGACACGATTCGATTGTGCACAATTTCCCGGCTGCAGTTCGCATTTCGGCACCTGGACGTGTGCACTGACAGGCGTGGGCCGACTCGGCGCACCCGACCGTCCCGGTGACGTGACTTCCACCAGGACGGGGTCCCGCGGTCAGATCGCCGAGGTACCGCCGTCGACCACCAACTCCATCCCGTTGACGTAGCTCGAGTCGTCGGAGGCGAGGAACAACGCGGCCGACGCGATCTCCCCCGGGCTGCCCATCTGTCCCCGCGGGATCAGGGACTCGAACTGCGCCTTGGTCTCCTCGTCGAACAACTCTTCTTGCTTTGGGGTGGCCACCTGACCGGGCGTCAGCACGTTCACCCGGATCCTTCTGTCCTTCAACTCCGACAGCCACACCCGGGCGTAGGCGGGCAGCACGGCCTTGCTGGCGGCATACACGCTCCACTCGGGGTAGCCCTTGAGCGAGGCGTTCGACCCGGTCATGAAGATCGAGCCGCCGTCGTTGAACAGCGGCAGCGCCTTTTGCACCGTGAACAGGGTGCCGCGCGCATTCAGCCAGAAGGCGGCGTGGAAGTGCTCCTCGGTGATCTCGCCGAGCCTGCCCTGCTCCCCCGTCCCGGCACTTGCCCACAACACGTCGATGGAGCCCTTCTCGTCTCTGACCGTGCCGAACAAACGGTCCAGGTCGTCGAGGTCGGCCGCATCGGCCTGCACGCCCGTCACGTTCCGGCCGATCTGCTGGACGGCTTCGTCCAGCGCGTCCTTGCGGCGGCCCGTGATGAAGACATGAGCTCCTTCGTCAACGAACAACTTCGCGCCGGCCAAGGCCAATCCGCTTGTCGCCCCAGTGATCACCGCGACTTTGCCGTCAAGTTTTCCCACGATCACTCCGTTCGTTCCGCATATTATGTACACCGATCAGAGTGCTTAACGTATCGGAGGATGGCGCGGACCGCAAGCTATGCACACCGATCCGTACCCAACCGGGTTACGCTGGGGAGGTGGTGGAGCTGGAGAAGGGGCCGCGAGGTCTGCGCCGTGGCAGGGGCGCACGAGAGCGCATCCTCGGCGCGTCACGACAGCTGTTCGGAGAGCAGGGCATCAACGGCACCGGCCTGGATCAGCTCTGCGCGACGGCGCAGGTGTCCAAGCGCACGTTTTACCAGCACTTCACCGGCAAGGACGAGCTGATCGCCGAATACCTACGCCGATTCGATCCGGACGTCCTGCCGGAGCTATTCGACCGCACCGATCTGACGCCCCGCCAACGGCTGCGCGCGGCCTTCGACATGCACGGACCCCTGTGCCCGTTCATCGCCGCGGCCGTCGAAATCCAGGACCCCGGCCACCCCGCCCGCGCACACGCCTGCGACTACAAAAAGGCTTTTGCCGCGCGGCTCATCGAAACCGCGCGTGCGGCCGGCGCGAGCGACCCCGAACAGCTTGGCGAACAACTGGCGCTGCTCCTGGACGGCGCCTCCGCGCGCAGCCGAGTCCTCAATGCCGAAGCCTTTGCCACCGCCGCAGCCATCGCCGACGTCCTCATCGACAACGCCATCCCCACGACAGCGGCAAGCGCGGCGCCGCCAACCGGGACGGAGTTGGGCGTCGATTCCGAAGGGTCTACCCCGCACCCCTGTTGAGCGTTGCGTCTTATTCGTGGATCGACAGCGATGAGAGTCTCGGATACAGGATTGCCGGGCCCAACCATCGAGTAACGAAGCGGCGCAGCGGGAGTCCCTGGCGCGTCGCCTGTCCAGGATCGGTGAGCAGGGATTGCACCGTACGCAAGGTCATTTCGGCAAGCTCACGCAGGGCGGGAGGGTCGAAGCCGTGCAGCTTCCAATCGACGTCGAGCCGGTGAAACACGGATAGGCAGAATGCGATTGCCGTGTCGGAGGTCAGCGAAGTGACCGCGTCGCCGTCGTCTCGCCGGGTCAGTAGCTTCTCCAGCTGCGGATCGCCGGAGAGGTTTTCGACACCGAAGGAAACGCATTCGACTACCGCGGTGACCGGGTCTTGGAAGCCGCTGCCGTGGTCTGCGACTTGGTCGATGAATCCGTTGACGGCGCGCATTGCGCTGGCGATCAGCATCGCGTCGGCGTTGGGAAAGTAGCGGTACACCGTCTGGCGGGTGACTCCGAGCCTACGGGCAATGTCGGCAAGTCGTATCGCCGCTCCATGCTCGGCGATTTCCTCGTCGACCGCGCTCAGGATCCGCGAAATTGCTTCCTCGTCCGATGCGGGCGTCGCACCTGCCCAGCCGCGACTACGCATCCGACGTCACAAGCCGTTCACTGGTGAATTCAATCGGAAGTGTTGTCGGGCCGGTCATTCCCAGCACGGATCTCCACGGTGCCGGGCCGATGCGATGGGTGGTGAGAAGCCGGCGGGTGAGGACGGTGAGTGCTTCCGCCAATTCCCGGCGGGCGAGGTTCGCCCCGAGGCAATAGTGTGCGCCACCTCCGAACGTCAGAATGGCGGGAACGTCCTTGCGCGCGATGTCGAAGCGGCCAGCATCTGTGTAAATCGCTGGATCACGGTTGGCCGCAAGGGTATTCACGAGTACGAACGTTCCCGCGGGGAACATGTAACCACCGAACTCGACATCGTCAATGGCGGCTCGCGGCACGATGCAGGCCGCCGGGGAGTGCCGCATGCTCTCCTCGACCGCCTGCATCGCAAGTTCCGGGTGGTCGCGCAGCTTCGCCCACTGGTCCGGATGCTCACAGAGCACCTGCACCGACGCCGCCAGCTGGTTTCGCGTCGTGTCCGTTCCCGCCATCAAGAAACCGGCGACCAGCATGCGGAGCTCGTCGAGATTCAGCCGGTCGCCGTCGCTTTCGGCGCGGATGAGCTCCGACAGCAGGTCATCGGTCAGATTGTTTCGGCGGGCGGCGACCATGTCATCGACGTAGTCGTCCAGTTCGCCCCACGCTCCCATGATCTCGGCTTCATCGAAGTTGGCGTCCGGCTGAAAGTTGAGGGCTTTGAAGATCTCTTCGGTCCAGTCCGAAAACAACTGCCAGTCCCCGCGGGGCGCACCGAGCAGCGCGCACATGATCGGGGTGGGATAGGGACGCGCGATGTCGGTCACCACGTCACACCGCCCGGCATCCACTACCCGGTCGATCAGCCCGTTTACCACCTCATGGATGGTGTCCTGCAGACGCGATGTCGCGCGGGGCGTAAACGCCTTGGAAACCAGTTTGCGCAACCGCACGTGTGAGGCGCCGTCCAAGCCGAGCAGGCTGTTCGCCAGCTTGTCGAACAACGGACCCGAGGTGATGCCCTGTGCGGCCAGAGTGATACCGGGCGGTAGCCGGAATCTGTTGTCGCGCAGCATTTCACGGGCCATTTCGTACGTCAGGATCTCCGGGCCCAGGGGCCCGATGGCGATGGGCGCGCGCGATTGCGCCAGCCGGACGTCGTCGAGGATGTCGTGCGGGGTCGCGTCGAGGCTGTACGTGAGCGTCGGCAGCCCGGCTTGGAAGACGTTGGGAGCGGCGCTGTTCAGGTTCATCGACATCTCGTCTCTCCGTCAGCCGCCTTGGCCGACATCTTCAGCAAAAGCGTATGACCATCTTAACCGTCCGTCAATGATCCACGGGCTTATATGCAGTTGAATACACGCAATGCTTGGTATGGTCATACGGATCTTTGAGAAACGTCCGCACTGTCGCCTGCCGATCACTTCCACACCTAACCGACGAAAGCCCGCTGAGCGGCAATCACAGAAATTGCTGACAACGCATTGTCAGCAGGTGTCATCCTTTGGGCATGTCCGAAGCCCGGCACGTTGTTCTGATTCACGGCAACTGGTCCCGCGGAGAACAGCTGGCTGGTCTGCGTACCGCCTTCGACGAACGCGGCTTCATCGCTCACGCCCCGACACTGCGCCATCACGAACTGCCGATCCGTGAGGGCGCCCGCAAGATCGCGTCGCTGCGGCTGCGGGACTATGTCGACGACCTGTTGGCCTTCGTCGGTTCGCTCGAAACGCCACCGTTGTTGGTCGGCCACTCGATGGGCGGCCTGATTGCGCAACTGGTCGCCGCACGCACACCACACATCGGGCTAGTAGCGGCGTGCCCCGCTCCCGCGGCAGGCATTGCAGGTTCGACACCTGCGAACAGGCGAATGTCGATGCCCTGGTTCCTTAGGCCTCGCGCCTGGGCCAAGCCCGTGCCTCCCCCGACGTACGAGCGCTTCCGGGCGTGGATAGCGAACACCCAATCCGAGGACACCGCCCGTGAGATATTCGACGGCCTAGTCTGCGACTCGGGCCGCGCTCAATGGGAGATGCTCCTCGCGACACTCAAGCTATCCAAGACGACCCTTGTCGATGCTGCCGCGGTGGACACGCCCGTACTAGTCCTTGGCGGTGAGTACGACCTGATCGTGCCCGAGCGAGTTCTGCAACAGACCGCGGCGCAATACCAGCACGCCGACGTCGTTCTCATACCAAACTCTGACCACATGGTCTTCTCCGGAAGCTGCCTGCCCATAACCATGCGCTACATCGACGAGTGGCTTGCAAATAATCAGCTTCAACCGATGCGCGGTACAACGTCGCCCGACTAGTGCCACGCACTGTTCAAACGTGGTGGAGCTAAGGGGAATCGAACCCCTGACCTTCTCGATGCGAACGAGACGCGCTACCAACTGCGCTATAGCCCCTTGACCGCTAGAGGCTACCAGTTCCGCACGGGCGCCAGCACGGACGGCACTACTGGCCGACGGCGCGGGGCAGGTCGCGGGGCCAGCCGAAGTGCTGCTGCGGCATCGCGTAATCCAGGTGCTCGAAGATCGGGTCCTCGTCGTCGATCTCCAGGACCACCGCGCCGGGTCGGCGCAGCCGCGACGGGACCACGTCGTAGTCGCGGTCGCGCGTGTTCTCCACGCCCATGCGCGCGCGGGCCATCCGCTGCGTGCGGCGGCGACGGATCTTCTCCTCGATCCTGGTCTGCCTGCGCAGATAGCCCAGGTAGAGGATCGTGATCGCGGTGGCCACACCGCAGACCCACCAGGCGGTCGGGCTGATCTCGAACGCGGCCGTCGCCGAGCCGACCAGGATCACGGCCATCACCATCAGCACCTTCTTACGGAAGGCGTACTTGCGGGCGGTGACGGCGGCCGCGGTCTTGGTGTCGAAGCGACGGCGACGCTGGGCACTCGACGGCATCACGCGCTCGCGCACAGCCGGTTCGTCGTCGTCTGCCTCGGGCTCCAAACCGGACGAGTCCTCGACGTATTCGTACTCGTCGTCGTGGTGTTCCTCGTCGGCCCCGGCCTGCTCGTCCTCGTCGACGGCCGCGAGCTGGGGTTCGGTGGCCGCGGCGCTGGCACCGACCGGCAGCGCGTCGGAGTCTTCGATGACGTCGACGTCCAGGTAGTCGGGCTCGGCCGGCTCGGCGGCCGCCACCCGCATCACCACCGGACGGGCGGGGCGCAGTTCCTCGGTCTCGGCGTCGTGTTCATCATCGGTCCCGGTGAGGTCGTCGCGGTGCTCCGCATCGTCGAACTCGTCCTCGGCCGAGTCTTCCGGCTGCCAGTGCGGGTCGCTGCGGTGGCCCGAGGCCGGACCGCTGCGCCGCAGCAGCCGGGACCCGGTGCCGTTGAGCACCCGGGTCGCCAGCGCCACGTCACTGGTGCGTCGCACGGCGTCTCGCTTGCTGATCAGCATCGGTACCAGCACGAACAGCCAGAGCACCACGAGTGAGATCCACAACAACGACTGCGGGATGCTTGGCATTATGACCTGCTCCTTCTGGTCCGGATCCCCGCGAGGCCGATCGTTGACCTGCGCGGCCGGGACCTGTGACCAGCGCAATTACACACCTGTAATTTGCCTCAATCAAGCATCACACGCCACATATGTCACGTGAGCCACAGAAATATTGCGATTTGTCTACGGCGGCGGGTCGTCGAGCAGCGAAACTGCCCCGAAGGCGAGGCCGAGGGCCGCGAACTTACGCCCAGCGCGCGTATCCGGCACGGACCAGCGTCGATGCCACCGATCCGTAGACCTCCTCGGCCGTAATCGCCATCAGCAGATGGTCGCGCCACGCCCGGTCGACCTCGAGATAGCGGCGCAGCAGGCCCTCCTCGCGAAAGCCGACCTTGGCCAACACGGCGCGGCTCGCGAGATTCTCCGGGCGCACGGTGGCCTCCACCCGGTGCAGCATCACCGGCCCGAAGCAATGATCCAGCCCCAGCGCCAGCGCGCCGGTGGCCACACCTGCACCGGTCGCCGAGCTCGGCACCCAGTAGCCGATCCACGCCGAGCGCAGCGCGCCGTGGGTCACGTTGCCGATGGTCAGCTGTCCGCAGAATTGCCCGTCGAGCTCGATCACGTACGGCAGCATTCGGCCGTTGCGGGCCTCGGCACGCAGGCCGGAACACAACGCGGGCCAGGCCGCGACGGTGTGCCGCAGCCCCCAATCGCCGTCGGAGGTGGGCTCCCACGGCTCGAGATGTGCCCGGTCGGCCAACCGGTGGCGACTCCACTGCGCGCCGTCGCGCATCCGCACCGCGCGCAACCGGACCACACCGGCCGCGACCCGCAGCGGCCCCACCGACGACGGCCAACCGGGGTGACGGGCGCTAGAGCGCAAAAGGTTCACCGGCGTGCGCAGTCGTATGAGTCAGCCGCGCTGGGCCAGGAACGCGACGTCGACGATCTCGCCGGTGCGAATCTGTTCGGCACCACTGGGAACCACAACTAGACAGTTTGCCTCAGCCAGCGTCGCGAGCAAATGCGAAGACGCCCCCGGGGCGCCGCCCAGGGCCTGTACCAGATACTCGCCGCTGTCCTGGTCGCGCATCAGCTGGCCGCGCAGGTAACCCTTGCGCCCGGCCACCGACGTGATCGGCGACAGCGTGCGGGCCTGCACGACGCGCCGCATCGGCTGGCGCTTGCCCAGCGACAGCCGGATCAGTGGCCGCACCATCACCTCGAAGACCACCAGCGCACTGACCGGGTTGGCCGGCAGCAGAAAGACCGGCACGCCGTCGCGCCCGAGCTGCCCGAAGCCCTGCACCGATCCCGGGTGCATGGCGACCCGGACGACCTCCATGTCACCGAGTTCGGACAACACCACCCGCACCGCTTCGGCGGCCGCGCCCCCGACTCCGCCGGCGATCACCACAACCTCGGCGCGATTGATCTGACCCTGGACGATTTCGCCGAGCTCCTGCGGGTTGTTGGGCACAATGCCGACCCGGTTGACCTCCGCGCCGGCATCCCGGGCCGCGGCAGCCAGCGCGTAGGAGTTGACGTCGTAGACCTGCCCGTTGCTCGGCGTCCGCGAGATGTCGACCAGCTCCCCACCCACCGCCATCACCGACACCCGCGGGCGCGGGTGCACCAGGACCCGCTCGCGGCCGACCGCGGCAAGCAAGCCCACCTGAGCCGGGCCGATGATCGTCCCGGCCCGCACCGCCACATCGCCGGGCTGGACGTCGTCGCCGGCGCGCCGCACATAGGCACCCGACGGCGCCCCGCGCAGAATCCGCACCTTCGACGTGCCGCCGTCGGTCCACCGCAGCGGCAGCACAGCGTCGGCCAGCGTGGGCAGCGGCGCCCCGGTCTGCACCCGGGCGGCTTGGCGCGGCTGCAGCCGGCTCGGCGTTCGCGCCCCGGCCTCGATGGTCCCCATCACCGGCAGGACCAACCCGCCGGGGTTGTCCTCGTCGGCCATCGGCTCGCCGGTTTCGTCGAGCGAAAGGTCGCCACCCACCTCACCGATCCCCAGCACGTCGACGCTGCGCACCGCGTAACCGTCGATCGCGGCCTGGTCGAAGCCGGGCAGCGGCCGCTCGGTCACCACTTCCTCGGCGCACAACAATCCCTGCGCCTCCGCGATGGCGACCCGTATCGGGCGCGGGGCTACCGCGGCCGCCGTTATCCGGGCTTGCTGCTCCTCAACCGAACGCACTCGCCGCGCCTCTCTGCCGTCACCCTGACGGGCGCGCCGTATCGGGCCTTCGCCCGATCGCCCGGTCTGTTCACCGGGCCCGGCATGGCGGCCGGCTACTGCTCGTTCAGGCCCAATCGCGCCACCAACCACCGCCGCAATTCCGGGCCGTAGTCGTCACGATCCAATGCAAAGTCAACCGCAGCCTTGAGGTAGCCGCCGGGATTTCCCAAGTCGTGTCGAGATCCGCGATGCACGACGACATGCACCGGGTGGCCCTCTTTGATCAGCAACGCGATCGCATCGGTGAGCTGTAACTCGCCGCCGGCACCGTGGTCGATGCGGCGCAACGCGTCGAAAATGGCGCGGTCGAGCACATAACGGCCGGCTGCGGCGTACAACGACGGAGCCTCGGACGCCTTGGGCTTTTCCACCATGCCGTTGACTTTGAGCACGTCGGAATTGCCCGCACCGGGGATGGCCTCGACGTCGAAAACACCGTAGGCACTGATTTCCTCGGGCGTGACCTCGATGGCGCACAACACCGTGCCGCCGTACTCGGCGCGCACCTTGGCCATCGTCTCCAGCACGCCGGTCGGCAGCACCAGGTCGTCGGGCAGCAGCACCATCACGGCGTCCTCGTCGGGCGTCAGCCTCGGCTCCACGCAACCGATCGCGTGTCCCAGCCCGAGCGGTTCGGCCTGCACCACCGACTCGACCTTGATCAGCGCCGGCGCGCGGCGCACCTTGGCCAGCATCGCCTTCTTGCCGCGCGCTTCGAGCGTGCCCTCCAGCACCAGGTCCTCGACGAAGTGCGCGACCACGCCGTCCTTGCCCTCGGAGGTGATGATCACCAACCGCTCGGCGCCGGCGGCGGCCGCCTCCTCGGCGACCAGCTCGATACCGGGCGTATCGACGACGGGCAGCAACTCTTTGGGCACCGTCTTGGTGGCCGGCAGGAAACGGGTGCCCAGACCGGCTGCGGGGACGATCGCCGTGTACGGGATCGGGACTTCATCTGGCCGTGACATCGTTCACACCATAGCGCTCAGAGGGGTTGCCGCCGTTGCATGGCAGGCCGAATACCCGGGCTGTCATCGTTGATGCATGACGACTTCGACCAAGGCCGCGTTGCGCGAGCACGTGCTGGCGGCCCGAAGTCAGGTTGCCGACGACGTGCGCGCCGCGCAGGCGCGGATGCTCAACGAACAGCTCGCCCTCACGGTGAGCAGCGGCAGCACCGTCTGCGCCTACGTCCCGGTGGGTACCGAGCCGGGTTCGGTCGCGATGCTGGACATGTTGCTGCGCCACGCGCGGCGGGTGTTGTTGCCCGTTGCGCGCACCCGCGGTGACGGCACCCCGATGCGGCTGCGCTGGGCCGAGTACCGGCCGGGTGAGCTCGTCGCTGGCCGCTGGGGCCTGCTCGAGCCGCCCGAGCCGTGGCTGCCGGCGTCTGTGCTGGCCGAGGCGGAGATGGTGGTGGTTCCGGCACTGGCCGTGGACCGCCGGGGCGTGCGGCTGGGCCGGGGCCGCGGCTTCTACGACCGCTCGCTGGATGCCAGAAACCCGCAGGCACGGCTGATCGCGATGGTGCGCGACGAGGAGTTCGTCGAGGAATTGCCGGCCGAACCGCACGATGTGCCGATGACGCACGTAATCACCCCCGGGCACGGCGTGGTGGCGCTGCACACGGGGTGACAACGCCCGGGAATGAGACGGATTTCATGGCTGTTTTAGCACTCAAGCACTGTAGAGTGCTAACAAGCTTATCTAACGGAGGTTTTGGAGTGCCGACCTACAGCTACGCGTGCACCGAATGCGATGACCGCTTCGACGTCGTACAGGCCTTCACCGACGACGCCCTGACCACGTGTGAGAAGTGCTCGGGCCGACTGCGCAAGTTGTTCAACTCCGTCGGCGTCGTGTTCAAGGGCAGCGGCTTCTACCGCACCGACAGCCGCGAGTCGGGCAAAAAGTCGTCGTCGACCTCGAGCAACGGCTCGTCGACCAACGGATCTTCCGAGACCTCCAGCTCAAGCGACAAGTCCTCGTCCAGCGAGAAATCCAGCTCCGGCGACAAGTCCTCGTCCAGCGAGAAGTCGACGACGTCGGCCGCGGCCAGCTAGCGGGTTATCCACAGCACCGATGCCTTTCGGGCGCATTGCGTTGCCCGCTGGGCCTACTGTCGCGGCGTGGCCGAACCATCGCTGAATCCGGCGCTCCTGCAGCGGATATCGCAGTCGCTGCGCCCGGACTGGACCCGGACCGTGCTGGCCCGCCGGGTGGCGGCGGGCGGGCTCGTCGCGTTGGCCGGTATCGCGGCGGTGCGCTCGAATCCGGACGGCGATCGCGTCGACGCGGTGGTGGCCGCGCGTGACCTGACTCCCGGCACGGCGTTGAGCTCCGACGATGTTCGAGTTGAAAAGCGTTTGGCGACAACACTTCCTGATGGTTCACAAGCAGACGTGAGCGCCGTCGTGGGTTCGATGCTGGCCGGTCCGGCGCGTCGGGGTGAGGTGCTCACCGACGTCCGGCTGCTGGGCAGCCGGCTGGCCGAGGCCGCGATCGGATCGAAGGCCGGGCCGGGCGCGCGCATCGTGCCGCTGCATTTGGCCGACAGCGCGCTGATCGACCTGGTGCGTGCCGGCGACGTGGTCGACGTGCTGGCCGCGCCCACCGATTCGCGGCCGGGCACCCAGGCGACCAGCGTGGTGGTGGCCACCGATGCCGTCGTGGTGCTCGTGTCGCCGAAGCAGAAAGTCCAGGCCGCCGATAATGACCGCGTAGTCTTAGTTGCGCTGCCGGCCCGCGTGGCGAACACGGTGGCAGGCTCGGTGCTAGGGCAGGCAGTGACCCTCACCCTGCACTGAGTGCCTGACACCCCGCTCGCCAGAGCGCCCGCAGCAAACTGTGTCCAGCCCAGAAAGGACGTCGAATGCTCAAGGGGTTCAAGGAGTTTCTCGCGCGGGGCAATATCGTCGACCTGTCCGTCGCGGTGGTCATCGGTACGGCATTCACCGGCCTGGTCACCAAGTTCACCGACAGCATCATTCAGCCGTTGATCAACCGGATCGGCGTCAACCAGCAATCCGATGTCGGCATCCTGAAGATCAGCATCGGTGGCGGCCAGACGATTGACCTCAACGTGCTGGTGTCCGCCGCGATCAACTTCGTCCTGGTCGCCGCGGTGGTGTACTTCCTGGTCGTGCTGCCCTACAACACGTTCCGCAAACGCGGCGAGGTCGAGCAGGCCGACGACGCCCAGGTGGTCTTGCTGACCGAGATCCGCGACCTGCTCGCGCAGACAAACGGAGGGGCTTCGTCGGGCCGGCACGGCGGGGCGGGCACCACGCCGCCGCCCGAATACGGGCCGCGCGCGGACGCCGAATCGCTGTAGGTCCCCGCGGCCTGAACGAGACGCCCGCGCGACTTTAGATCTCGAGGCTCGATAACTGCCCGATGATCTGTGCGGCGAGCGGATTCAGCGTCGCCATGCCATCGCGCACCGCGTACCGGGAACCGGCAAGGTTGACCACCAGGGTGCTTCCGGACACGCCGGCCAGACCACGTGACAACCCGGCGTCGATGATTCCCGCCGACAGCCCGGAGGCCCGGACGGCCTCGGCGATGCCCAGGATTTCCCGGTCCAAGATCTCGACGGTGGCCTCCGGTGTGACATCGCGCGGGGTCACTCCGGTGCCGCCGACCGACACCACCAGATCCACCCCACCGATCACCGCGGTGTTCAGCGCGTTGCGGATCTCGACCTCGTCGGCCGCGACCGCCACCACACCGTCGACCACGAATCCCGCCTCGGTCAGCAGCTCGGTGACCAGCGGCCCGCTGTGGTCTTCTTCGTCCCCGTGGGCGGTGCGATCGTCGACCACCACGACCAGAGCCCGGCCGACTACCAATTCCGCACCCGTATCCATGGGTGCAACCGTATATCCGAGCTCGGACATGGGCTCGTCGACTCTCATCACTGATCCGCCTTGCCGAGGGTGACCTGCACGGTCCGGCTGCCGCCGCCGGGATCTTGGAAGGTCAGCGATACCTTGTCGCCTGGCGCCTTGGACCGCACCGCGGCGACCAGCGCGTCGGCGCTGCTGATCGGACGGTCGTCGACCTTGGTAACGACCACGTTCTTGGGCACGCCCGCGTTCGAGGCCGCGCCGCCGGTCACGACGTCGACGACCTTGGCGCCGGGCGTGCTCTTGTCACTGGTCACCTGCACGCCCAGCGACGCATGCGACGCCTTGCCGGTGCTGATCAACTCGTCGGCGATGCGCTTGGCCTGGTCGACCGGAATCGCGAAACCGAGGCCGATCGAACCGCTCTGGGCGTCCGGCGAATCCGAACCCAGGGTGGCGATCGCGGAGTTGATGCCGACCAGCTGCCCCTGCAGGTTGACCAGCGCACCACCGGAGTTACCCGGGTTAATCGCGGCATCGGTCTGAATGGCGTCCAGCACGGTGTTCTGATTGCCCGACTCGCCGGTCGTGGACACCGGCCGGTTCAGGGCGCTGATGATCCCGGTGGTCACCGTGCCCGACAAGCCCAGCGGGGAACCGATCGCCATCACGGGCTGGCCGACCCGCACATCGGACGAGGAACCCATCGCGATCGGGGTCAGGCCGGAGACACCCTGCACACGGATGACGGCGATATCGCTGGTGGGATCGGCACCCACCACCGTGAACGGCGCGGTGCGGCCGTCCGAGAAGGTCACCGTCGTTTTCGGCGCGGGACCACCCGGCCCGCCGGGCGGCGGGCTTCCGGGCGGCGGGCTTCCGGGCGTCGGGGTACCAGGTCCACCGGGACCCTTCGGCGGGGCGGCGGCCGCGGCGATGACGTGGTTGTTGGTCAGAATCAGCCCGTCGGACGACAGGATGACGCCGGACCCCTCTTCGGATGCCCGACCGAGATCGGTCTCCAGCATCACGACGCTGGGCACCACCTTCGCGGCAACCTGTTCGACGGTGCCGGGCGGCATGTTTGCCGCCGGAACGCCGGGTGTGGCGCCCGACGGACCGCTGCTACCGCTGGCGGTGGTGGAGTGCGTCCCCAGTTCGACCACCGTGGCCGCGGCGCCGCCGATGCCCGCCGACACCACCGAGATCGCCAGGGCTCCGGCTACCAGCAGGCCGGCGCGGCCTCGCTTCTGCGGTCGCTGCGGCCCCATCGGCGGCAGCATGCCGGGGATCGGACCCGTGCCGGTGGCTCCGGGAATCGGCCCTACTCCGGTGTGGCCGGGAATGGGTCCGGCGCCGGTGCTTCCAGGAATCGGGCCCGCGCCGGTACCGCCGGGGATCCGGCCCGGCCCGGTGCCGCCGGGTATCACACCGGCCCCGGTGTCTCCGAACGGCTCGTACGGCCGACGGTACTGCGAGGTCTGCGACGGTTGTGATTGCTGGCCTTGCTGGTACCGCCAGTCGTAAGGCTGGTTGTACGGTTGCTGATGCCCTTGGGCATACGCGGGAGCTCCACCCGGTTCAAAGGGCTGGTTAGGCGCGCTGGGGTAGCCCGGCTGCTGAGGCGGTGGCGAATACCTCGGGTCATTCGTCATGGCGCTAAGTCGCTCTTCCTCTAATTGGGGTGCTGTCGAGCTCGACTTGGCTCGATTGTCAACACTAACTGCCTCTACCTTGCGCGTGCGGACTGAGAGTCCACTGAGATAACGTTCGCCGATTCCCGAGAGTTCGCTGCGTCGTCATCTGTGCGAACGGCGGGATCGGTGTTGGCTTCGCCGGTGGCTCCACCGACCGAGGCCCCGCTCTCGGTCCCGGCCGTCGGATACGTCGACACCGGCAGTGGCCGACCGGGAAGCAGCACGTAGATCGATGTTCCTGGAGGATGACCGCCCGGAACTGTGTCTTCGACGCGCAACAGGCCGCCGTGGTTGAGCACCACCTGTTTGACGATGGCCAACCCCAGCCCCGATCCCGGCAGGGCCCGCGCCGTCGTCGATCGGTAGAACCGCTCGAACACCAGGCGCCGTTCGTGTGGCGGGATACCCGGGCCCACATCGGAGACGACCAACTCGGCATGCGACGGGTCGAGTTGGCGCATCCGGACACCGACGCGGCCGCCCGGCGGACTCCATTTGGCGGCGTTGTCCATCAGGTTCAGGGCCGCCCGCGACAACCCGGCGTTGTCGCCGTAGACCTGCCACGGGATTACGTCCACATCGAAGTGAATGTCGTTGCGGCGCCGCCTAACTCGCTCCAGGCTGCGGTCGATGACCTCGGACATGTCGACCGGTTCGTGTACTACCTGGCCTGCGTCGTCGCGGGTGAGGTCTACCAAATCGCCCACCAGAGTGGACAATTCCTCGATCTGCGCCAGCACATCCGAACGCAGGTCCACCATCTCCTGCTCGGGCAGCCGCGGCGCCCCCGGTTCCATGGACGCCATCAGCAGTTCGACGTTGGTCCGCAGTGATGTCAGCGGGGTGCGTAATTCGTGTCCGGCGTCGGTGACCAGCCGCGCCTGCCGCTCCCGCGACTCCGCCAGCGCCCGCAGCATCAAGTTGAATGCCTCAGTGAGCCTTGCCAATTCGTCGCTGCCGAACACCGGGATGGGACGCAGGTCGTCGGTGCGCGCCACCCGCTCGGCCGCCTCGGTCAGCCGGGCGACTGGCCGCAGCCCCGCCCGAGTGACCATGCCGCCGGCCACCGCGGCGACCGCGACCCCGATGCCGCCGACGATCAGCAGCACCCAGCGCAGTTTGGTCATCACCGCCTCGGTGGGCCGCAGGCTCTTGGAGATCAGCAGCGAACTGCCGTTGGGCAGGTGGATCGCCAGGATGCGCTGGTCGGAAGCGGTACGGCGGGACATGAACAAGTCACCGCGGATGACCGCCTTCTCCGGCTCGGCGACCGGCAAGGTCTGGCCCGGCTGCTGGGCGGTGTAAATCGAGTGGCCGGGGTTCACCAGCATCGCGTTGACGTCCGAGTACGCCGTGCCCTCGATGGCTTTGGCCGGGTCGGCGGCCAGCGACCCGCTGGCGATCAGCAGCTGCGCGCGGCTGTCCAGCTGGTTGTCGATGTCGCTGTAGAGCGCCGCCGCGATCACCGCGTAGACGGCGAACGCCATCAGCACGACAACCATCGCCACCATCGACATCGCCAGCAACATGACCCGCCACCGCAACGACAACGAACTGGGGGCTCGCAGGGGCGCGCGCCGACGTCGTTGGAACCGGATCATCAGGGCGGGGTCTCCCGCAGGACATAGCCGACGCCACGAACCGTGTGGATCAGGCGCGGCTCACCCTCGGCTTCGGTTTTGCGGCGCAGGTATCCGACGTAGACCTCCAGCGCATTGCCAGAAGTGGGAAAGTCGAATCCCCATACCTCCTCGAGAATGCGGCTTCGGGTGAGCACCCGGCGCGGGTTGGCGATCAGCATCTCCAGCAGGGCGAACTCGGTGCGGGTCAGGCTGATCCGGCGGTGCCCTCGGGTGACTTCCCGGGTCACCGGGTCCAGAGCCAGATCGGAGAACGTCATCGCGACCGACTCGGCGTCCTCGGGCTTGGTGCGGCGCAGCAGCGCCCGCATCCGGGCCAGCAGCTCCTCGAGGGCGAACGGCTTGGGCAGGTAGTCGTCGGCGCCGGCGTCCAGGCCGGCAACCCGCTCGGACACCGAGTCGCGGGCGGTGAGCACCAGGATCGGCAGGTCGTCGCCGGTGCTGCGCAGTTGCCGACAGACCTCGAGACCGTCCAGCCGCGGCATCATCACATCGAGCACGACGGCGTCGGGGCGGTCGCTGGAGATGAGCTCCAGCGCCTCCACCCCGTCATGGGCCAACTCGACGGAGTAGCCGTTGAAGGACAGCGATCTGCGCAGCGATTCGCGGACCGCGCGATCGTCATCGACGACAAGAATGCGCACGGCCACTAGTTTCGCCCTAGGGCCTGAGAGCGGCCTGAGAGGCGCGCCGGGTATTTGCCGAGATTAGCGTCGGTCGAGATCGATCAGGCCCAGGCGTGCCGCCTTGAGCAGTCGACGCGGCACCTTGTGCTTCTGGCCGGCCACGGTCACACCGACGAGCTCGGTCTTTTCCGCCTTCCACTGCGAGCGGCGGCTGCGGGTGTTCGAGCGCGACATCCTGCGCTTGGGTACGGCCATGGTCGGGCCTTCTCCTCGGTCTGGGGTTTCGGGTCGGTGCGTCGCGCGGCATGACCTCTGCGGCCGACGGCGACGATTGCCTTAAAGAATAGTCGGTGACCTGCTGGTGGCCAAAACGGGCGGTGCGGCCCGCGGGACTATGACGGGAGCGCCGGGACGGGCATCCTTGACGTGACACCGGCGGTACCCGCTAACCTACCGGGTGGTTGGTTGGTTGAGCACCGGTAATTCCCGAATGGAGGACGCCAATGGCCTCTGGTTCTGGCTCATCCCGGGCGGTCCGGATCGCGAACTGCTCCGGGTTCTACGGCGACCGGCTGGCGGCCATGCGCGAGATGCTGACCGGCGGGGACGTCGACTACCTGACCGGCGATTACCTGGCCGAGCTCACGATGCTGATCCTGGGCCGCGACAAGATGAAGCACCCCGAGCGCGGCTACGCCAAGACCTTCCTGACTCAGCTCGAGGATTGCCTGGGCGAGGCTCAAGACCGCGGGGTGCGCATCGTCGCCAACGCCGGCGGCCTTAACCCCGCCGGGCTGGCCGATGCGATCCGCGCCCTGGCGCAGCGGCTGGGCATCACCGCCCGAGTGGCCCACGTCGAGGGTGACGACGTGGCGCCGCGCGCACCCGAACTCGGGCTGGGCACGCCGCTGACGGCAAACGCTTACCTGGGTGCGTGGGGCATCGTCGACTGCCTGAACGACGGAGCCGACGTCGTCGTCACCGGCCGGGTCACCGACGCCTCGGTGATCGTCGGGGCTGCGGCCGCCCACTTCGGCTGGGGCCGCACCGACTACAACGAACTCGCCGGCGCGGTGGTCGCCGGACACGTCATCGAATGCGGCGTGCAGGCCACCGGCGGCAACTACGCGTTCTTCACCGAGGTGCCCGACCTGTCCTACGCAGGCTTCCCGCTGGCCGAGGTCAGCGCCGACGGATCCTCGGTGATCACCAAGCACCCCGGCACCGGCGGACTGGTCAGCGTCGACACCGTCACCGCGCAGCTGCTCTACGAGATCACCGGCGCCCGCTACGCCAACCCGGACGTCACCGCGCGGATGGACACCGTCGAGCTGTCCTCCGACGGCCCGGACCGGGTGCGCATCAGCGGCGTGGTCGGTGAGCCGCCGCCACCGACGCTGAAGGTGTCGCTGAACAGCATCGGCGGATTCCGCAACGCGATGACCTTCGTGTTGACCGGGCTCGACATCGAAGCCAAGGCCGAGTTGGTGCGCCGCCAACTCGAGGCCGGCCTCACCGTCAAACCCGCGGAGCTTCAGTGGACGCTGGCGCGCACCGATCACCGCGATGCCGACACCGAGGAAGCCGCCAGTGCGCTGCTGCACTGCGTGGTCCGCGACCCCGACCCCGCCAATGTGGGACGCCAATTCTCCTCGGCAGCAGTCGAACTGGCGCTTGCCAGCTACCCGGGCTTCCACGTCACCGCCCCGCCGGGCGAGGGTCAGGTCTACGGCGTCTTCAACGCGGGCTACGTCGACGCCGCCGTCGTGCCGCACATCGCGGTGCACTCCGACGGCACGCGCATCGATATCCCTTGTGCTACAGATACTTTGGAGCTATCACCCGCCACTTCCCCGGTGTTGCCACAACCTCTGCCGGCCGGGCCGACCCGCCGCGCACCCTTGGGCCGGGTCGCCGGCGCCCGCAGCGGCGACAAGGGCGGCTCGGCCAACGTCGGAGTCTGGGTGCGCACCGAGGACCAATGGCGTTGGCTAGCAAACACATTGACCGTAGAACTGCTCAAGGAGCTGCTACCGGAGGCGGCCGACTGCGACGTCACCCGTCACGTGCTGCCCAACCTGCGTGCGGTGAACTTCGTGATCGAGGGCATCCTCGGTCAGGGCGTCGCCTATCAGGCGCGGTTCGATCCCCAGGCCAAGGGGCTGGGTGAATGGCTGCGCAGCCGCCACGTCGACATCCCGGAAAGGCTTTTGTGAATATCTGGAATACCCCGGAGCGCGAACAGCTACGAAAGACGGTGCGCGCCTTCACCGAACGCGAGATCTTGCCGCACGTCGACGAGTGGGAACGCACCGGCGACCTGCCGCGCGAATTGCACCGGCGGGCCGGGGCGGCCGGGCTGCTCGGCGCCGGGTTACCCGAAGCGGCCGGCGGCGGTGGCGGCGACGGTGCCGACGCGGTGGTCATCTGCGAAGAGTTCCACCAGGCCGGCGGCCCGGGCGGTGTCTTCGCGTCGCTGTTCACCTGTGGCATCGCGGTTCCCCACATGATCGCCTCGGGCGATCAGCGGCTGATCGAGGAGTTCGTCCGGCCGACGCTCGCCGGCGAGAAGATCGGATCGCTGGCCATCACCGAGCCCGGCGGTGGCTCGGACGTCGGGCATTTGCGCACCAGTGCGGTGCGTGACGGCGACCACTACGTGGTCAACGGCGCCAAGACTTACATCACCTCCGGGGTACGCGCCGACTACGTCGTGACCGCGGTGCGCACCGGAGGGCCTGGCGCAGCCGGGGTTTCGCTGCTGGCTGTCGAGAAGGGCACACCGGGCTTCGAGGTGAGCCGCAAGCTGGACAAGATGGGGTGGCGGTCGTCGGACACCGCCGAGCTGTCCTACGTCGATGCCCGGGTTCCGGTCGCCAACCTGGTCGGCGCCGAGAACAGCGGATTCGCCCAGATCGCGCAGGCGTTCGTCTCCGAGCGGATCGGCCTTGCCGCGCAAGCGTATTCGAGTGCACAGCGGTGCCTGGACATCACCGTGGCTTGGTGTCGCGACCGTGAGACGTTCGGTCGCCCACTGATTTCGCGCCAGTCGGTGCAGAACACCCTGGCCGAGATGGCCCGGCGCATCGACGTCGCCCGCGTCTATTCGCGCGATGTGGTGCAGCGCCAGCTGGCCGGCGAGACCAACCTGATCCCGCAGGTGTGCTTCGCCAAGAACACCGCCGTCGAGGCCGGCGAATGGGTGGCCAACCAAGCCGTTCAGCTGTTCGGCGGCATGGGCTACATGGCCGAATCCGAAGTCGAACGCCAATATCGGGACATGCGAATCCTGGGCATTGGCGGCGGTACCACCGAAATCCTGACCGCACTGTCCGCCAAACTGCTGGGATTCCAATCATGACCGTGCTGCAGTCCACCCTCGACCCAAAGGCGTCCACGTACGCCGACGCGGCCGAAACCATGCTCGCCAAGCTGGCCGAGATCGACGCCGAACACGGCAAGGCGCTGGCCGGGGGCGGAGAAAAGTACACCGCGCGCCACCATGCCCGCGGCAAGTTCACCGCCCGCGAGCGCATCGAACTACTGCTGGACCCGGATTCGCCGTTCCTCGAGCTGAGCCCGCTGGCCGCCTACGGCAGTTCCTTCACCCTGGGGGCGAGCGTGGTGGTGGGCATCGGCGCCGTCGAGGGCGTGGAGTGCCTGATCGTTGCCAACGACCCGACCGTCAAGGGCGGCACCAGCAACCCCTGGACCCTGAAGAAGATCTTGCGGGCCAACCAGATTGCGCTGCAGAACCGGCTGCCGGTGATCTCGCTGGTGGAATCCGGCGGCGCGGACCTGCCCACCCAGAAAGAGATCTTCGTCCCCGGCGGGCAGATGTTCCGCGATCTGACCCGGCTCTCGGCGGCGGGCATTCCGACTATCGCGCTTGTCTTCGGCAACTCCACTGCCGGCGGTGCCTACATCCCCGGCATGTCCGATCACGTGGTGATGATCAAGGAACGCTCGAAGGTGTTCCTGGCCGGTCCCCCGCTGGTGAAGATGGCCACTGGCGAAGAATCCGACGACGAGTCCCTCGGTGGCGCCGAAATGCACGCCCGCACTTCGGGTCTGGCCGACTACTTCGCCGTCGACGAGCTCGACGCGATCCGCATCGGTCGCCGGGTGGTGACCCGGCTGAACTGGCGCAAGCTCGGGCCGGTGCCGCGGCCCGTAACCGAGCCGCTGTTCGACGCCGAGGAGCTGATCGGCATCGTGTCATCGGACCTGCGCATCCCGTTCGACCCGCGCGACGTGATCGCGCGCGTCGTCGACGGCTCCGAATTCGACGAGTTCAAGCCGATGTACGGCTCGTCGCTGGTGACCGGCTGGGCGACGCTGTGCGGCTACCCGATCGGGATTCTGGCCAACCATCGCGGTGTGCTGTTCAGCGAGGAATCACAGAAGGCCACCCAATTCATTCAGCTGGCCAACCGTTACGACACGCCACTGTTGTTCTTGCACAACACCACCGGATACATGGTCGGCAAAGACTATGAAGAGGGCGGCATGATCAAGCACGGGTCGATGATGATCAACGCCGTGTCCAACTCGACCGTCCCGCACATCTCGCTGTTGATCGGTGCCTCCTACGGCGCGGGCCACTACGGCATGTGCGGGCGGGCGTACGAGCCTCGATTCCTGTTCGCCTGGCCCAGCGCCAAATCCGCGGTGATGGGCGGTGTCCAGCTGGCCGGCGTGCTGTCGATCGTGGCCCGAGCGGCCGCCGAAGCCCGCGGCCAACAGGTCGACGAGGACGCCGACGCCGCAATGCGAGCCGCGGTCGAGGGACAGATCGAGGCCGAGTCACTGCCGATGGTCTTGTCGGGGATGCTCTACGACGACGGGGTGATCGACCCCCGCGATACCCGCACGGTATTGGGAATGTGTCTGTCCGCCATCGCGAATGGCCCGATCAAGGGGACGTCGAACTTCGGCGTCTTCCGGATGTGAGCCCCATGGGAATCACTCGAGTACTCGTTGCCAACCGCGGCGAGATCGCCCGCCGAGTCTTCGCCACCTGCCGCAGGCTCGGTCTGGGCACCGTCGCGGTCTACACCGAACCGGACGCCGCGGCCCCGCACGTCGCCGAGGCCGACGCCCGGGTGCGCCTGGCGAAGACCAATGACTACCTGAATGCCGAGGCCATCATCGCCGCCGCGCGGGCCGCGGGCGCCGACGCCATACATCCCGGTTATGGATTCCTTTCGGAGAACGCCGACTTCGCGGCAGCCGTCGCGGAAGCGGGCCTGACCTGGGTGGGGCCGCCGGTGAACGCGGTGCGGGCGATGGGCTCCAAGATCGAGTCCAAGAAGCTGATGGCGTCGGCCGGGGTGCCGGTGCTCGACGAACTCGACCCCGACTCGGTCACGCAGGCGCAGTTGCCGGTGCTGGTCAAGGCCTCCGCGGGCGGCGGCGGCCGCGGTATGCGGGTGGTGCGCGAGTTATCGGCTCTGGCAGGCGAAGTCGCCGCGGCCCAGCGCGAAGCGCAGTCCGCCTTCGGCGATCCGACCGTATTCTGCGAGCGCTACCTGCCGACCGGGCACCATGTGGAGGTTCAGGTCCTCGCCGACACTCACGGCACGGTGTGGGCGGTCGGAGAACGGGAATGCTCGATTCAGCGACGCCACCAGAAGATCATCGAGGAGGCTCCGTCGCCGTTGGTGGAACGCATTCCGGGCATGCGGGCCAAGCTTTTCGATGCCGCCCGGCTGGCCGCCAGCGCCATCGGCTACGCCGGGGCGGGGACGGTGGAGTTCCTCGCCGACGACGACGGCGAGTTCTTCTTTCTGGAGATGAACACCAGGCTGCAGGTAGAGCACCCAGTCACCGAAGAGACCACCGGGCTCGACCTCGTCGAACTGCAGCTCGCGGTGGCCGACGGCGACCGCCTCGATGCCGAACCTCCTGCCGCCCAGGGTCATTCGATCGAAGCCCGGTTGTATGCCGAAGACCCCGCGCGCGGCTGGCAGCCGCAGGCCGGCCTGGTGCACACCTTCGACGTACCCGGCAGCCGGGCACAATTCGCCTCGCTGGGGCAGCGCACCGGAATCCGGCTGGACTCCGGCATCGTCGACGGTTCGGTGGTGTCGATCCACTACGACCCGATGCTGGCGAAGGTCATCTCGTACGCACCGACCCGCCGGCAAGCCGCGTTGGTGCTGGCCGACGCGTTGGCCCGGACCCGACTGCACGGGCTGCGCACCAACCGAGAGTTGTTGGTGAACGTGCTGCGGCATCAGGCATTCCTCGACGGCGCGACCGACACCGCGTTTTTCGACACGCACGGCCTGGCACAGCTGTCGGCACCGCTGAGCGACGAAAGCGTAGTGCGTCTGTCGGCAATCGCCGCGGCACTGGCCGACGCCGCGCACAATCGTGCGTCGGCCGCGGCGTTCGCCTCGCTGCCCAGCGGCTGGCGCAACCTCACCTCGGGCTATCAGGTCAAGACCTACACAGACGACGAGGACAACGAACACCGAATCGAATACCGGTTCACCAGAACCGGATTGGTGCTCGCCGGGAACGAGGCCGTGCATCTGGTCTCGTCGGCACCCGAGGAAGTGGTGCTGGCCGACGCCAATGGCGTGGCATGCCGCTTCGCGGTTGCCCGCTACGGCCCCACCCTCGAAGACGTCTACGTCGACTCGGCGCGCGGGCCGGTCCATCTGAACGCGGTGCCCCGGTTCCCGGAGCCGGGATCGGCGGTCGCCAAGGGATCACTGGTGGCGCCCATGCCGGGAAACGTCATCCGGCTCGGCGCACAGGTGGGCGACAGCGTCACGGCCGGCCAGCCGCTGATCTGGCTGGAAGCGATGAAGATGGAGCACACCATCACCGCGCCGTCGGACGGCGTACTCAGCTCCCTGGCCGTCACGAGCGGCCAGCAAGTGGAAGTCGGCGCCGTCCTGGCGATAGTCGAAGCGCCGGAGAACGGCCAAGTAAAAGGAGATTCGTAAATGACCGATACCAGCTTCATCGAGAGCGAGGAGCGCCAGGCGCTGCGCAAGTCGGTGGCCGCCTGGGCGTCCAAATACGGCAGCGAGTACTACCTGAAAAAGGCGCGCGCCCACGAGCACACCGATGAATTGTGGTCAGAGGCGGGTCAACTCGGCTTCCTCGGCGTGAACCTGCCGGAGGAATACGGTGGTGGCGGCGCCGGAATGTACGAGCTGTCTTTGGTCATGGAAGAAATGGCCGCCGCGGGCAGCGCGCTGTTGCTGATGGTGGTCTCGCCGGCGATCAACGGCACGATCATCAGCAAGTTCGGCACCGAAGAGCAGAAGAAGCGCTGGATCCCCTCCATCGCCGACGGCACGATGACGATGGCGTTCGCGATCACCGAGCCCGACGCCGGGTCGAACTCGCACAAGATCACCACCACCGCGCGCCGCGACGGCAGCGACTGGATTCTCAAGGGCCAGAAGGTCTACATCTCCGGCGTCGATCAGGCGCAGGCCGTGCTGGTGGTGGCACGCTCAGAGGAGGCCAAGACGGGCAAACTGCGCCCGGCGTTGTTCGTGGTGCCCACCGACGCGCCCGGCTTCAGCTACACGCCGATCGAGATGGAGCTGATCAGCCCCGAGCGCCAGTTCCAGGTCTTCCTGGACGACGTCCGGCTGCCCGCCGATGCGCTCGTCGGGGCCGAAGATGCCGCGATCGCACAGCTTTTCGCGGGCCTGAACCCCGAGCGGATCATGGGTGCGGCGAGCTCGGTGGGCATGGGCCGCTTCGCGCTGGAGAAGGCTTCCGACTACGTCAAGACCCGCCAGGTGTGGGGAACCCCGATCGGCGCGCACCAGGGTCTGTCACACCCGTTGGCGCAGTGCCACATTGAGGTCCAGCTCGCCAAATTGATGATGCAGAAGGCCGCCACGCTCTACGACGCCGGTGATGACTTCGGTGCGGCCGAGGCCGCCAACATGGCGAAATACGCTGCGGCCGAGGCTGCTACCCGTTCGGTGGATCAGGCCGTGCAGTCGATGGGCGGCAATGGCCTGACCAAGGAGTACGGCGTCGCCGCGATGCTCGCCTCGGCCCGGCTGGGACGGATCGCGCCGGTCAGCCGCGAGATGGTGCTGAACTTCGTCGCGCAGACCTCCCTGGGCCTGCCCCGAAGCTACTGATGACGGGGTCTTTTCAATGACAGCCCTCGTCGAATACGCCGTCGCGGGACCGTTGGCTCGGCTGACGCTGAACTCACCGCACAACCGCAACGCGCTATCGACCACCCTGGTCAGCCAGCTGCACCAGGGTCTGCGCGACGCGGCGGCGGATGCGACCGTCCGAGTGGTGGTGCTGGGGCACACCGGCGGCACGTTCTGCGCCGGTGCGGACCTCAGCGAAGCCGGCGCCGGCAACCCGTTCGACATGGCCGCGGCGCGGGCCAACGAGATGACCGCATTACTGCGGGCCATCGTCTCCTCGCCCCTGCCGGTCATCGCCGCGGTCGACGGTCATGTGCGCGCGGGCGGATTCGGTTTGGTCGGCGCCTGCGATATCGCGGTGGCCGGACCGCGCAGCACCTTCGCGTTGACCGAGGCGCGCATCGGTGTGGCCCCGTCGATCATCTCGCTGACGCTGCTGCCGAAGCTGTCCCCGCGCGCGGCCGCCCGCTATTACCTCACCGGCGAGACGTTCGACGCGGCCGCGGCCGCGCAGATCGGATTGGTCACGATCGCGGCCGACGACGTCGACGCTGCGGTGGCCGAACTGGTCGCCGATATCGGCCGCGGATCGCCCCAGGGTCTGGCCGCGTCGAAGGCACTCACGACGGCCGCGGTACTCGCCGGGTTCGACCGCGACGCGCAGCGGCTCACCGAGGAATCCGCCAGGCTGTTCGTCTCCGACGAAGCCCGCGAAGGCATGCTGGCATTCCTGCAGAAACGTCCACCCAGTTGGGCCCCGCCCGCCGCCACCGACGATGCCGACCGCAATTAGGCATGCGTAGGAGGATGGTTGCGATTTAGCCAACCCTCTTGCAGCAAAAGTTGTAAGTCGTACGCTCGTGGATGATGAGCGATTCAGCGCAGCACGATGCGAAGGACGCGCGCGAGGATTTCTCGCGTGCGGCCGATACCGATCGCATACAAATCGCGCAATTACTCGCCTACGCGGCTGAACAGGGCCGCCTGCAGCTCAAGGATTACGAAGACCGTCTGACCAGGGCATACGCGGCGACGACCTACGAAGAACTGGATCAGCTCCGGGCCGATCTGCCGGGCGCGCCGATAAGCCCCCGCCGCGGCGGGAAGCAGAATCCGGCGCCCTCCACCCTGCTGCTCGCCCTGCTGAGTGGATTCGAGCGGCGGGGGCGCTGGAACGTCCCGAAGAAGCTGACCACGTTCACGCTGTGGGGCAGCGGGGTGGTGGATCTGCGCTACGCCGACTTCACGTCGACCGAAGTCGATATCCACGTCGTCTCGATCATGGGTGCGCAGAACATCCTGCTGCCGCCCGAGGTCAATGTCGAGATCCACGGCCGCGGCGTCATGGGGGGCTTCGACCGCGATATCGTCGGCCAAGGTACACCGGGCGCGCCGAAGGTGAACATCCACGGCTTCTCGCTGTGGGGCGGTGTGGGCATCAAGCGCAAAGCCCGCCGACCCCACGGGTAAACCCGCCGGACCTGTTAAGGGCGTCAAGGCTACTGGCATCGTTTCGAAAATGCGTGGGATTGCGTATCTTCGCAAAACCACGAAAACGTGCCGCCCGTCGACTAGCGTCCAGAACAGCGACTCAGGGGGTGCAAGCGACGCCACAGGGTTGGGCCCCGGCATATCGGGAAGTGCGTCGCACGAATTCCAGCGCAAAGGTGTATCAAGGCTGCGCGAAAAACGATGTGCCAACGGTATTTCCGCCCTCCCGAGCCGCCACGGAATGCCGACATCACGCACAGCGAGGCTGAAAAATGGTCGCACTGGGGAACATCAACGAATGGCAGCCGCCACACGGTCCGCTGACCATGTGGACTGCCGTACCGACGGCACATGAGGCGGCCCGCACCGCCCAGCGAAGCGCTCTCGCCCCGAGTTACCAGCAGGCACAACACCTCTGGGCCGCGTTCCACGGCAGGGCCATGGAAAGGCAGCTACCGCGGCTGATGGTCGTGGCCTGGGATATCGCGGGCAGGTGCGACATTCCGATTATGACGACGGCGGTCAACTCCCATGTCCGTCGCCATGACACGTATCACAACTGGTTCGAATTCGAGGACGGCGTGATCGTGCGCCGCCCCATCGAGGACCCGGAAGACATCGAATTGGTGCCCGTACCGTGGGGACATATGACCCCCGATCAGGTGCGCACCCATGTCCTGACGACGACCCGGGAAACGCTCGAATGGGGATGCTTCAGCTTCGGCATCATCCAGCACGCCGACTACTTCACCTTCTACGCCAGCGTCGACCATCTGCACATCGACGGCTTGTCCGCTGGCGTCATCTTCTTCGACATCCACCTGACGTATCAAGAACTGTCGGCGGGCGCGGCGCACCAGCCCGCCACGCCTCCACAGCTCAGAAGCTACCGCGACTACACCACGCGGCAGCGCGAGAAGGTTGCGGATCTGACCCTGGAATCGCCGGAGATCAAGGACTGGATCGCGTTCGCGCGCGACGCCGACGGTGATTGGCCGAGTTTCCCGCTGCCCCTGGGCGACACCTGGACCAGCAGCGCCGGCGACTTGGTGACCGTCGAGTTGCTGGACGCCGCCGCAACGGAGGCGTTCGATGCCGCCTGCATCGCGGCCGGCGCCCGGTTCCTCGGCGGCGTTCTGGCGTGCACCGCGTTGGCCGACTATATATTGACCGGCAACGAGATTCATCGCGGATTCACCGCCAGGGACACCCGGACCCAGGGCATCGACACGATGACGGTGGGATGGTTCGCAAGCATGGTTCCGGTCGTCGTGCCGACCGCCGGCGGCTCGTTCCCCGACGCGGCCCGGGCCGCCCAGAAGTCGTTCGATGCGGCCAAGGATCTCGCTCATGTGCCGGTGGAGCGGGTCTTGGAGCTCGCGACACCGGATGAGCTGGGCATCAAGCTGCCCTCGCAGCTACCGATGATGCTCTCCTTCCTCGACTTTCGTAAGATTCCCCTGGCCGGGCTGTGGGCAGAGACGAACTTCGGCACCTACGGCGACAGCCTGTCCCATGGCGGAGTGAACGTCTGGATCAACCGGCACGCCGAGCGAACCACGGTGACGATCTCGTTCCCGGACAATGAGGTCGCCAGGGAGTCGGCGCACCAGTACGTCGAGACCCTGAATCGGATTTTCGCCCGCATCGCCGGCAAGGCCCTGGAGCAGTCGAGTATCGTTGCGGCTGAGGTGAATTCGGGTGGCCTGTACGCCCTTTCCCCGACGAAAGACGACGACGAGGCGGCTTAGAATATGAGCAATGTGCTGGACTTGGCCGACCAGACGCTCTTTCTCGGCGAGCGGGCGACCGCGGCCACCAGTGTGTTGCAATGTATCTGGGTGTACGACCACGCCATCGACGTCGACGGCCTGCGGCGCTTCCACCACCATCTTGGCCGCGGGCGGCTGTCACGCCGAATCGAACGGTCCCCCTTGCCGTTCGGCCGGCACCGCTGGGTGACGCCCGGCGACCGTCCCAGCCTCGAGATCGCCACGACGGCCCGACCGCGTGACGAGATCGACGCGTGGCTCGAGACGCAGGCGAGCCACCGGCCAGACGCCGAACACGGACCCGGCTGGCACCTGGCCATGCTGCCGCTGACCGACGGCGGCGCGGCAGTGAGTTTCGTTGTCACACACTGCCTCACCGACGGGGTGGGGCTCTGCGAGGCGTTGGCCGACGCGGCGTACGGACGCGACGACGCGATCATCTGGCCGGCCGCAGCGTCGCGGCGGCGGTGGCAGGCGCTGCGCGAGGACGCACGCCAAACCGCACGCGACACAACGGATATGGGGCGCGCAATTGTCGCCGCCGCGCGGATGGCCCGGCAGGCCAACGACAGTGGCCCCGCCAAATCGGCGAAGAAGCGCCCCGCGCCGCCCAGCGGACCGGACCAAAGCATCTCGTTGCCGATGGCGATGCTCTTCTTCGACGCCGACGAGTGGGACGCCCGCGCAGAGGCGCTCGGCGGAACCAGCAACGCGCTCCTGGCCGGCTTGGCCACCTATCTCGCCCAGCGGGTGGGCCGGGTCGCGGCGGACGGCTCGGTCAACGTCGGGATGCCGCTCAACGAGCGCGCTGCCGGCGATACCCGCGCCAACGCCGTGATCAACGTCGACGTCACGGTCAGACCGGCGACCGCGGCGAGCGGTCTGGGCGAGATCCGCGCCGCGATCAAGCGATCGCTGATCCGCAGTCAGGAGCTGCCCGACGAGCGGTGGGCATTGCTACCGCTGATCCCCCTGATACCGAAGCCCGTCTTCCGGCGGCTGATCAGCGTGGTCACCGGCAGCGCCAGCACGGTCGTGTCGTCCAATCTCGGCGCGATCAACCCGGCGGCCAACCGGCCGGACGGCACCGACGCCGACTACTTCGCGATGAAGTCGGTGTATCCGGGCGTCACCGCCGCGACGATGTACAACACCAACGGCGCGCTCGCGTTGTTGTCGGGGCGAGTGCACGGACAGGTGTTCGTCTCGTTCCTGGCCTATGAGCTGGGCCGCCAGAACTCGAATGAGGATCTCAGAGAACACATCTCGAGTGCGTTGAGCGAATTCTCGCTGACCGCCATCGCGGGCTGGCGCACCGCCAGCGCGGCATCGCGCTAGCGACGGCGCCGAGACCGTAGATAGTCGCCTACCACCGCGGCACCCAGGCCGTCGAGATCGGGCACCACGACGCGTCCCTCGACCCGTCGCGCGACCTGGTCGATGAACCGCGCCAGGCCGGGGTCACTGCCCAGCCGGAAGATCGTGATCTGTGCACCCAACCGCGCCATATCGTCGAAGCCACGCACGGTGTGCGCGATGGTCCGCGGGTGCGGCGGATAATCAAAAAACACCGACGACCCGTCGCCGTCGACATCCTCGAGGTGTGCGGTCGGCTCGCCGTCGGTCACCACCAGCACGACGGGCTGCGCGTTGGGATGACGTCGCAGATGACGGCCCGCCAGCGCCAGCGCGTGATGCAGGTTGGTGCCCTGCTCGTAAACCCCCTCCAGACCGGTGAGCTCGGCCGCGGACACGGTCCGGGCATACCGGCCAAAAGCGATGATCTGCAAGGCATCCGAGCGGAACCGCGTGCACACCAAGTGGTTGAGCGCGAGCGCCGTCTGCTTCATCGGCAGCCAGCGGTTCTCCATCACCATCGAAAACGAGGTGTCGACCAACAGCGCCACCGCGGCCTGGCTGCGTGTCTCGGTCTCGGACACCTCGACGTCGTCGACGGAGATGCTCAGCCGCGCGTCCGGGCCGTCGAGAGTCGAGGTGCCCGCTTGCCGCAACACCGCATTGGTCAGCGTGCGGGGAATGTTCCACGGCTCGGTGTCGCCGAACTGCCACGGCCGGGTCGCGCCCGTCAGTTCGCCCGCCGCCCCGGCACGCCGCAGCTCACGGTCACCCCGGCGGCTCGAAAGTTGCTGTGCCACATCACGCAAAGCGGTCTCGCCGAGCCTGCGCATCGCTTTGGGCGACAACCGCCACTGGCCGTCGGAACCACGATCCAAAAAGCCCTGATTAACCAGCGCCCGTTCCAGCTCGGACAGCGTCCGCGCGTCGATCGCGGCCTGATCGCCAAGCTGGCGCGCCAGCGCATCCAGGTCGACGTCGTCCATCGTGGCGCCGGGATAGCTCTGCGAAAGCTGGTCGGCCAGCTGCTCCAGCTCGGCGACGTCGGCCAGGGCCTGGGTGCCTTCGCCCATGCCGAACGGGTTGTCGCCGGAGAACTGCTCGGAACCCATCCAGTCCTCGCCTGGCCGGGCGGCCTGCAGGTTCGCATCAAGGCGGTTCAACGCGTTCATCAGCGACGGAGAGCCAAAAGCCTGCTGCGCCAAGGCATCCAGTTCGGCGCGCTGATCGGGGCTGAGGCTGTTGCGGAAACGTTGCGCGGCGGCGGCCCGCTTAGCCAGCGAGTCCATCAGCTCGTCGATGTTGCGCGGGTTCTCCGGGAAGAACTCGCCGTGGGAGTCCATGAAGTCCTCGAAGTCCTGCTGGGTGTCCTCGCCGCGATTGTGTTTGTCCAGCAGGTCGTTGAGGTCGTCCAGCATGTCGTTGACACGTTGGCGATCCTCGTCGGTGGCGCCCGCAAGCGCCTCCTTCATCCCGGCGAAGCGCTGGTCGAGCATCTCGCGGCCGAGCAGATCCTTGATCTGGTCGTACTTTTCGCGGGCCTCCTGGCTGCGCCAGTTGTACTCGGACAGTTCCTGGACCGCCTTGGCCGGCGAGGACGGCAGGGCATCGAGCTGCAGTTCGCCGAAGCGGGCGTCGTCGTCGAGCGCGCGGGCCAATTCCTTACGCTCGGCCAGCACCGCCTCGTCGAGCAGCTTTTTGATATCCTGCAGCGTCCCGTCTAAGTTGTTGCGGCGCAACAGGTCCCGTCGGCGCCGGTTCGCCTCTGCGGCCAGCCGGTCGGCGCCGCGCATGTTTTCGGTGCCACGGCGGAGCAGCTCGGACAGCGCCCGGCGCGGAGAGGTTCCGCCCATCACGTCCTGCCCGATCTGCTCGAGCGCCTCGCGCAGATCCACCGGCGGCGCCAGCGGGTCGGGCCCGCCGGTGTATGCCGAGTATCGCGAGGAATGCCCTTTAGCCATAGACGGTCTGGCCCTCCCCGGAAACCTTGTCGATTCTCTTGGCCAGATACAACGCTTCCAGCGCCAGTTCCAATGCCGCGGCCCGTTCGCCCTCGGATTCCGCATTCAGCCGGTCGGCGATCTGTTCGACGACGGGCAGGCCCGGAACGGCGGCCAGCACGTCCTTGGCGGAGACGCGCTCGCCGGTGGTCACCGCGGAACCGGCTTCCACCGCGGCGACCAATGGCGCGACGTCGATGCCACCGAGCGCGCGGGATGCGGTGTCGGCGGTCGCGCGGCGCAACAGGTGCTCGAGCACCGCCTGCTCGCGGCCTTCTTCACCGGACTCGAATTCCAATTTGCCGCGCAGCACGTCGATCACGGTGCCCAGGTCCACAACTCGGGCCACCGGGTCGCTCTCGCCGAGTACCGCGCCGCGGTGGCGGGCCGAGGCGGCGACGGTCTCGGCGGCGGCGATGGCGAACCGCGCCGAGACGCCGGATCGCTGGTCGACCGAGTTGGACTCGCGCAGGTAGCGGGCGAACCGCGCGATCACCTGGGTCAGGTAATCGGGCACCTGTGCGCTCAGGTGCGCTTCCTGAACGATGACGCCGACCTCCGCGTCCAGCTCCAGCGGGTAGTGGGTACGGATCTCGGCGCCGAAGCGGTCTTTGAGCGGGGTGATGATGCGCCCGCGGTTGGTGTAGTCCTCGGGGTTGGCGCTGGCGACCACCAGCACGTCCAGCGGCAGACGCAGCGTGTAGCCACGGACCTGGATGTCGCGTTCCTCCATCACGTTGAGCATCGACACCTGAATGCGCTCGGCGAGGTCGGGCAGTTCGTTGACCGCGACGATGCCGCGGTGGGCGCGCGGGATCAGGCCGTAGGCAATGGTCTCCGGGTCCCCGAGGCTGCGGCCCTCGGCCACCTTGATCGGGTCGATGTCACCGACCAGGTCGGCGACGCTGGTGTCGGGGGTGGCCAGTTTCTCGGTGTAGCGCTCGCTGCGGTGCCGCCACTCCACCGGCAGGTCGTCGCCGAGGGTGGCGGCCCGGCGAATCGACTCCGGCGTGATCGGCGTATACGGGTGCTCGCCGAGTTCCGCGCCACCGATCACCGGCGTCCATTCGTCGAGCAGTCCGGTCAGCGCGCGCAGGAGTCGAGTCTTGCCCTGGCCGCGTTCGCCGAGCAGAACGAAGTCGTGACCCGCGATCAGCGCCCGCTCCAGCTGGGGCAATACGGTGTCCTCGAATCCGAGGATGCCCGGCCAGATGTCGTCACCCTCGGCCAGCGCGGTCAGCAGATTCTCGCGGATTTCCTGCTTGACGCCCCGCTCGCGATGGCCTGCCGCACGCAGTTCGCCGACGGTTCGGGGCAGATTGCTCGGTGATGTCACCACTCCACGCTACGTCGCGATACACACATGCGTCATGCGCACCGGCTTTAGTGCGCGCTAGTGAGCGAAGTGGCGCGCACCGGTGAGGTACAAGGTGACACCGGCTTGCGCGGCGGCGGCGGTGACTTCGTCGTCGCGCACCGAGCCGCCGGGGTGCACGATCGCCTTGACGCCGGCGCGCGCCAGCGTTTCCAACCCGTCCGGAAACGGGAAGAAGGCGTCGGAGGCCGCGACCGCACCACCGACGCGGTCACCACCTCTCTCAACGGCCAGCCGAGCCGCGTCGACCCTGTTGACCTGACCCATGCCGACGCCGATGGTGGCGCCGCCGGAGGCGATCACGATCGCGTTCGACTTCACCGCGCGACAGGTGCGCCACGCAAACACCAGGTCGCTCAACGTCGCCGGGTCCGCCGGCGATCCGGCCGCCAGCGTCCAGTTGGCCGGGTTGTCGCCGTGCGCGTCAAGCTGATCGCGCTGCTGCATCAGCAATCCCCCGCTGATCGGTTTCAGCTCAGCGCCACCGGCCAGCGGCTCGGAGGCCACCAGCACCCGGATGTTCTTCTTGCGCGTCAGCACGTCGAGGGCATCCGGCGCGTAGGCCGGGGCGACGATCACCTCGGTGAAGATGGTGCTGACGTATTCCGCCATCTCAACGCTCACTTCGGTATTGGTGGCGATGACGCCCCCGAAGGCGCTCAGCGGATCGCACTCGTGGGCCTTGCGATGTGCGTCGGCGACCGACACCGACGAGATGGCGATCCCACACGGGTTGGCGTGCTTGATGATTGCCACACAGGTTTCTTCGTGGTCGAAGGCCGCCCGCCAGGCCGCATCCGCATCGGTGAAGTTGTTGTAGGACATCTCTTTTCCGTGCAGCTGCTCGGCCTGCGCCAGACCCGGCCACGCCGCGGGGTCGACGTACAGGGCGGCCTGCTGGTGCGGGTTCTCGCCGTAGCGCAACATCGCCGAGCGGCGCCAGCTGTGGCCGAACCACCGCGGGAAGGTGGTCTCCGGATGCTCGGGCGCCAGCGTCGACTCCATCCAGCTCGCCACGGCGATGTCGTACTCGGCGGTGTGCGCAAAGGCCAGCGACGCCAGCTTCTTGCGCTCGGCGAGGGTGAATCCGCCGCTGCGCGTCGCCGCGAGCACCCCGTCGTAGCCGAGTGGGTCCACGACGACCGCCACACTCGGGTGGTTCTTCGCGGCCGCCCGGACCATCGACGGCCCGCCGATGTCGATCTGCTCGACACATTCGTCCAGGCCCGCGCCGGAGTCGACGGTCTGGCTGAACGGATAGAGGTTGACGACGACGAGCTCGAAGGCGGCAATCCCGAGCTCCTCGAGCGCCGCGGCGTGCTCGGGCTTGCGCAGATCGGCCAGCAGTCCGGCGTGCACGCGCGGGTGCAGGGTCTTGACCCGGCCGTCGAGCACCTCGGGGAAACCGGTCAGCTCCTCCACGGGGGTAACCCGAATCCCCTTGTCTGCAATGGTTTTCGCGGTCGACCCGGTCGAGACGATCTCGACGCCGGCCTCGCTCAGCCCCTGAGCGAGTTCGATCAGGCCGGTCTTGTCGTAGACGCTGATCAACGCGCGGCGAATCGGCCTTCTTGACTCGTCGGTGCTCATACTGTGCTCATCCCAGGGTCGCCTTTCGTCCGATCCAGGTCACGCCGCGGGTCGCGATCGCGGCCACCACGTCCACCAGCAGTCGCCGTTCGATGACTTTGATGCGTTCGTGCAAGGTCTCTTCGGTGTCGCCATCGAGCACCGGAATCGGCTCCTGCGCCAATATCGGCCCGGTGTCCATGCCGGCATCCACCAGGTGCACCGTAGCGCCGGTGACCTTCACACCGTAATCCAGCGCTTCGGGAACGGCATGCGCTCCCGCGAAGGCCGGCAACAGCGCCGGATGCGTATTCAGCGTGCGGCCGACGAATCGTGAAAGGAATTGCGGTCCAAGGATTTTCATGAAACCGGCCGAGACGATCAGATCGGGAGAGTGCGCGGCGGTGGCCTCGGTGATCGCAGCGTCCCAGGCCTGCCGATCGGGGTGATCGCCGAGGCGGACGGTGAAGGTCGGCACCGATGCGGCCGCGGCGACCTCGGTGGCCCGGCAGTCGCGATCCACGCCAACCGCCACCACCCGCGCCGGGTAGTCGTCGACGGCCGCGGCCAGCAGGGAATTCAATAGCGATCCGGTGCCCGACGCCAGCACCACCAGTCGCGCCGGCGCACTCGGGGGCACGCGGAGCGGTTCGACCACATCGCGAGCCTAGCCCGACGACGATGCGCGTCGCTGCGCGACGCGGGAGGAGTCGGGCAATCGGGCCGCAGCCCGACGACGATGCGCGTCGCCGCGCGACGCGGGAGGAGTCGGGCAATCGGGCCGCAGCCCGACGACGATGCGCGTCGCCGCGCGACGCGGGAGGAGTCGGGCAATCGGGCCGCGACGACGCCGGCTGGTCGACGATACGACCGGCCCGACACCGCAACCTGCTAGTCCGGGCGATCGCGCTCGGTCGCGCTGCGCTCCGGTTCGTCGGGCTCGGGCACCGCGGGTTCGTCGAACGCGGGCTCGCCGGGCGATGGCTCGCCGGGCAGCGGCTCGCGGAGCAGCGGCTCGTCCAACAGCGGTTCGTCCAACAGCGGTTCGTCCAACGAAGGCTGGGCAAACTCCTCCTCGTCTTCGAGGAGCAGATCGTGCTCGACAGGCTCGGAAAAGACGTCCGCGAAATCCTTCGGTTCGTCAGCCGGCGGTGCGGGCGCGCGCTTCTGTTTGGGCCGCCGAAGCCTGCTGAGCCGGATCGGCCTGATCCCGCCGGCCATCACCACCGTGACCCAGCCGATGACCGCGAACCAGAAGAAGGTGCCGATCCACAGGGCGCCCTGGTCCACCCCGACGTCGCCGAAGTTGCCCAACCGGCCGCTGCCGCCAAATGCCAGCAGCGACATCACCAGCGTTCCGACCACCGCGGCAACCAGCAGCTTGGCCAGCGCAGCAAGCAGCGGGAGCGGACGCCGGGCACATTGCTGGCCGACCGCCACACCCGACGACGCGCCGACGATCAGCAGCGCCACCCATACCGGCCCCAGCGGCGGCGTGGGCGCGGCGGCCAACACGGGCAGCGCCGGAATGTCACCGCCGAAAACGGTGAACGAACTGAACGTCGCGAATCCGATATGCGCGCTGGACCCCACCGCGACCGCCGAGGTTCCGACGATGACGTTGGGCGCGTAGAGGATCGAGAGCACAGTGAGGCTGAACTCGCCGAAGATGGAATCGGTGATCCCGTAGAGATCCTGCATCGTCGCCCAGTGCACAACCAGCGATCCCGCCGTCACCAAGCCGGAGAGTCCGACCAGCGCCAGCACGCCGGCGACCGCGGCACGCAACGAATCGGCCAGCCAGAAGGGCAGTGACGCCGCCGCCAGCGCCCGCCGGCCCACCCGGGATCCCACCCCGATCGCGGCGCCGATGGCGTGCACCACCGCGACGCTGGCGAATGCGCGCAGGGCGCTGGGTGTCTGCAACTCGGTGAGCACCGTGGACGCGTCGTGGATGACGGCCAGCGCGATCGCCGCGATCAGCAGGGGACCACCCAGCGCCGACGCGACGACCCAACGCGCCACGAGCCAGGACGAATAACGGCTGGTGGCCCGTGCGGTGGTACGCGCGGTCGCCCACACCATGAAAAGGATTGGCAGCAGCGGCAATACACCGAGCTCGCGGCCGCCGATCGAAATCGGCACCTTGTGCACGCCCAGCCAGATGCTGGCGATCGCCCCGAGCGCGCCGGTCATGTCGCTGTTGGCGATCAACAGCTGCAGCAACGTGACGGCGGCGATGACGACCAGCGCCAACACCGCCGGGCCGAACGCGACCCGGACGAGGTCACGCGCCTGGCGAGCGCCCGCTGCCCGGTTGTCCCCGCTTTCTGGCACCCTTTTCACTCTTGGCGCACGTGCCCTACGAGGCGCGAGAACCCGCGGTTAGGAGGGGGCCGGTCCAGAGGGCGACTGGTCCCCGGGCTGCTCAGCGGCGACCGAGGGGGGCGGGCTGAAGCTCGGGAAGCCGGTGGGCGGTGTCGAGGGGCCGTGCTGCTGGGCGGCCGGCTGCGGCCCGGACTGCGGAGACTGGGCGCCGAACCCCCCGGTCGGGATCGCACTCTGGGTCGGGGCCTGGCTCGAGGGGTTGTAGCCGCCGTACTGCGATCCGTATCCCGACTGCGGGTTGTGCTGCTGCGGGGGCTGCTGACCGTAGTAGCCGCCGTGCTGTTGACCGCCGTATTGCCCGTACTGACCGTATTGACCGTATTGCTGCGCGTAAGGGTCGTACTTGGGCCGCGGCGGCGGCGCGGTGATGACGCCGGCGTCCAGCAGCAGCGCGACGACGGCGGCGACGGCCTGCAGCACACTGGCCGCAACCAGCGGCCACATCGCCCAGCCGACGGCGAACCCGGACGGGGTGTTGATGACCTCGGCGATCGCCAGCAGCGCGCCCAGGACGGCGACGGCGGCCACGACTCCGGAGTAGTTCTTGGCCTTGGGCAGCAGGCTCAACCCGGCGAGCAGCGCGGCCAACACGGCGACCAGCACGGCGGTGCCGGCGTCGCCGGCGCGTCCGCCGGCAGCCGGACCGAGGTCGGAGCTGAGCACGAAGGTCGGTCCGAAGTTCAGCAGGTACACCGCCAGACCGAGCACCACCACCGCGATGTTGACGTACAACGGCAGCTTGCTCTCGCCGTCGTCGGTCTTCGCGAACGAGGGGGTGGCACCGGGGTAGGAGCCACCCGGCTGCGCTTGCGGATAACCGGGACTCCCGGGCGAGTAGGTCATGACTCCTCCTGTTGCTTCAGTGCCTTACCTCGACAGGCGCCACCCCACCTTTGCGGTGCGACGCTGTGCTTCCAGGGCCCGCCCTACTCAACTACCAAGACGTGCCCGCGCCTGCGTTACGCGCGATCGATCCACCACGCTAGCGCACGTTCGGGCGGGCATGCCGGAGCGACCGACCCCCGCGCGCGACCAGGGCGGATCGCCGCGGCACCCCGTCCGCGAGGGACTCCGCGGGGGGCGGGTTGCTCGGCACAGGTAGAACACGTTCTAATTCTGTGCATGGATTACGGGCTAGTGCTCTTCACCAGTGACCGGGGCATCTCTCCGGCCGCGGCCGCCAAACTTGCCGACGACCACGGCTTCAAGACGTTCTACGTGCCGGAACACACCCACATCCCGGTCAAGCGGGAGGCCGCGCACCCGACCACGGGTGACGAGTCGCTGCCCGACGACCGCTACATGCGCACGTTAGACCCGTGGGTGAGCTTGGGGGCCGCCTGCGCGGTGACGTCGCGCGTGCGACTGTCCACCGCGGTCGCGCTGCCCGTCGAGCATGACCCGATCACGCTGGCGAAAAGCATCGCCACGCTGGACCACCTGTCCGGTGGCCGCGTCAGCCTCGGTGTCGGATTCGGGTGGAACACCGACGAACTCGCCGACCATGGCGTGCCGGCCGGACGCCGCCGCACCTGCCTGCGCGAGTACCTCGAAGCGATGCGCGCGCTGTGGACACAAGAAGAAGCCTCCTACGACGGCGAGTTCGTCAAGTTCGGCCCCAGCTGGGCGTGGCCCAAGCCGGTGCAGGCGCACGTTCCGGTGCTGGTGGGCGCCGCGGGGAACGAAAAGAACTTCAAGTGGATCGCACGCAGCGCGGACGGCTGGATCACCACACCCCGCGACTTCAACATCGACGAGCCGGTGAAGCTGTTGCAGGACACCTGGGCGGCGGCCGGGCGCGATGGCGCCCCCCAGATCGTGGCGCTGGACTTCAAGCCGGTGCCCGAAAAGCTGGCGCACTGGTCGGAGCTCGGGGTGACCGAGGTGCTGTTCGGCCTGCCGGACAAGTCCGCGGACGAGGTCGCCGCGTACGTCGAGCGTCTGGCGGGCAAGCTCTCGTCGATGGTCTAGCCGACCAGAGCTACCCCGGGCAAGCCCGGTTGCCGTTGTCGGTCGTCCACACCGAGATCTGGACACCCAGCGGATCGTCATTGCACATCAACGCGACGAGATCCTCGTCGTCGGTGGTGGCCATGAAGCGGGTGTTGTCCGCCGCGAGCCTGCCGACGATGATGCCGGTGCGGATCGGCCAGTCGTAGCGCACGGAGTACGTCTCGATCCTCGCCGCACCGTCGGGCGTTTTCGTGACCTCAACCTTCGGAAGCGCATCGATCTCTTTTTTCAAGGCGGCGCAGTTGTCGGTGCGCCAGTCCACCGGTGTGGTCGAGTAGATGCCGACCGAGTACTTGCTCATGATGCCGCCGTTGGCGCCGACCAGCCCGAATTGCCCTGGCCTGTCCCGCATTTGCGCGACCGTCTCGGCGATACCGTGCAGCGAGTAGCTGTTCCCGGGTCCGCCGAAGTACGGCAATCCGCCGGTCAGGGTCAGGCCGCGCGGATCGTCGCCGTCGATGCCCAGGGCTTCGCAGATGACGAACACCGGGAACGGGAAGCAGCTGTACAGATCGAAGGTGGCGATGTCGTCGACGCCAATTCCGGCTACTCGCAACGCTTCTCGGGCCGCATGGACCGCCGCGGGGCTGGCTCCGAGGTCGACGCGATCCAGCATCGCCTGCTCGATCATGTCCGAGTGGCCGTGCAGATAAACCCATTTGTCCTCGGTGACTCCCAGGCGGGTCGCCGCCGCCACGGACATCAGCACCGCCGCGGCGCCCTGGTTGACCTGATCGCGGGCGACGAGCAACCGCGGGTACGGGTCACAGATCATCCGGTTGTCGTCGCTCACGGTGATGATCTCGTCGACCGACCTCTCCAGCGGCGATGACGAAAGCGGGTTCTTGGCAGCCACTTTCGACATCGGGGCGAACAGCTCGGCCATCTCTCGCCGATAGTCGGCCACGCTGTGGCCAAGGCGGGCGCGCCGCGCGTTCTCCATCAGCCCGTACTGCACGGGAGCGCCGGTCAGGCCGTGCTGGATCGTGTAATCGTCGATGTAGCTGAAGATCTGGTGACCGCGATCCTCCAGCTGACCCTCGACATGTTCGGTGAAGTTGGGCTTGTGGTCGCGGTTGGCGAAGTAGCGAGCCGTCGACCCCGGCTCCGAGCCCATGATCAGCACGACGTCGGCCTCGCCCGCGGCGATCGCGTTGCCCGCCTCGGTGACCAGCTTCTGCGGACCCTGTCCACCGACAGGTTCGAGAACCACCCGGGCCGGGTCGCCGCCGAGACGATTCATCACCGAACGGGGGTAGTTGTTCGACTTGCCGAGCGTCGCCGGCATCGGTCCCGAGATCTCGAACTGCCGCAGCGCGAACACCGTGTCGACGGCCCGCGCAACGCCTTTGGCGCCGGTGTCGGCAAGCGCTTCGGCCACGGCCGCCGTCGCGAGGTCGACCGCCGACATGCCCCGATAGTCGGGGTCGTCGATGCGCTCGGTGAACTGTCCGACGCCGACGAGCACCGGAGTTCGCGGATCCACCGGCATGACAACCTCCTGGCAACTGTTAGTTCGACAGGCTAATCGATGCCTGGTACCAAAACGAAACTGCGGCCAGCCCGCGGATTATCGCGACCTGACCGCAGTCTCGGCAAAGCTAGAGGTTCTGCAGGATCTCCCGGGCCAGCGCCGCGGTCTCCGACGGCGTCTTGCCCACCTTGACCCCGGCGGCCTCCAAGGCTTCCTTCTTGGCGGCCGCGGTGCCCGACGAGCCGGACACGATCGCGCCCGCGTGGCCCATCGTCTTGCCTTCCGGCGCCGTGAATCCCGCGACGTAGCCGACGACCGGCTTGGACACGTTGGCCTTGATGTAGTCGGCCGCGCGTTCCTCGGCGTCACCGCCGATCTCGCCGATCATCACGATGATCTTGGTCTCGGGGTCCTTCTCGAACGCTTCGATGGCATCGATGTGGGTGGTGCCGATCACCGGGTCACCACCGATACCGATCGAGGTCGAGAAGCCGAAATCACGCAGCTCGTACATCATCTGGTAGGTCAGCGTGCCGGACTTGGACACCAGCCCGACCGGCCCGGGGCCGCTGATGTTGGCCGGGGTGATGCCGGCCAGCGCCTCACCCGGAGTGATGATGCCGGGGCAGTTCGGGCCGATGATCCGCGTCTTCTGGCCCTTGTGGACGTTGTAGGCCCACGCATATGCGCTGTCCTGCACCGGAATTCCCTCGGTGATGACCACCAGCAGCGCAATCTCGGCGTCGATGGCTTCGATGATGGCATCCTTGGCGAACTTCGGCGGAACGAACACGACCGACACGTTGGCGCCGGTCTCCTTCATCGCCTCGGCGACGCTGCCGAACACCGGGAGTTCGACGTCCTTGCCTTTCGCGTCGACGTGCGACACCGTGGTGCCGGCCTTACGGGCGTTGACGCCACCGACCACCGCGGTGCCGGCCTTCAGCATCAAGGCGGTGTGCTTGGTGCCCTCACCGCCGGTGATGCCCTGGACGATGACCTTGGAGTCCTTGTTCAGGAAGATAGACATTGCTCGGCTCCCTTACTTATTCGCCAGCTCGGCGGCTTTGTCGGCACCGGCGTCCATGGTCTCGGCCTGGATCACCAGCGGATGGTTGGCTTTCGCCAGAATCTGGCGGCCTTCGTCGACGTTGTTGCCGTCGAGCCGGACCACGAGCGGCTTGTTGGCCTCGTCGCCGAGCATGTTCAGCGCGGTCACGATGCCGTTGGCGACGGCATCGCAGGACGTGATGCCGCCGAACACGTTGACGAACACGCTCTTGACCTGCTTGTCGTTCAGGATGACGTCGAGACCCGCGGCCATCACTTCGGCCGAGGCGCCACCGCCGATGTCGAGGAAGTTGGCCGGCTTGACCCCACCGTGCTTCTCCCCCGCGTAGGCGACGACGTCGAGCGTCGACATCACCAGACCCGCCCCGTTACCGATGATGCCGACGGCGCCATCGAGCTTGACGTAGTTGAGGTCGTGCTCCTTGGCCTTGAGCTCCAGCGGGTCGGTCGCGTCGCGGTCCTCGAACTCGGCGTGGCCGGGCTGCCGGAAATCGGCGTTGGCGTCGAGGGTGACCTTGCCGTCCAGAGCCAGGATTTGGTCGTCTGGCGTGCGCACCAGCGGGTTTACCTCGACCAGCGTGGCGTCCTCGGCGACGAACAGCTCCCACAGCTTGGAGATGGTGTTGGCCGCGGCGTCGAGCACCTCGGCCGGCAGGTGGCCCTGCTCGGCGATGGACCGGGCGGTCGCCAGGTCGACACCGGTCACGGCGTCCACCGGGACCTTGGCCAGCCGCTCCGGCTTGGTGGCGGCGACTTCTTCGATCTCCATCCCGCCCTCGACCGAGCACATCGCCAGGTAGGTGCGGTTGGCGCGGTCGAGCAGGAACGAGATGTAGTACTCCTCGGCGATGTCGCTGGCCTCGGCGACCAGCAGCTTCTTCACGATGTGGCCCTTGATGTCCAGGCCGAGGATGTTCTTGGCGTGCTCGTACGCGTCGTCGGGTGTCGCGGCGAATTTCACGCCACCGGCCTTGCCCCGGCCGCCGACCTTGACCTGCGCCTTGACCATCACGGGGGCACCGACCTCGGTCGCGATTTCCTTCGCACCCTCGGCGGTGTCGGTTACACGACCGGGCGTAGTAGGTACGTTGTGCTTAACGAACAGTTCTTTCGCTTGATACTCGAAAAGGTCCATGAACTCACTGTCTTCGCTCGAGTTATTTGCAAGGCCTACAGCTGGGCGGTGCCGGAATCGGCAACTCGCACGGTGGAACTGTATCCACACTCAAAACGGCCGCTACCGCCGCATCCACCCATGTGGCACAGGTCACGACACGCCGGGAGGGCTCAAACGTGATCCAGTTCACAATCCGCCGCCGAGGTTGCCAGCCGGATCGGTAAACGGATAACGTCCTAAAGTCCAGATAACGTTATGGTCACGATACGAGGACATTTCAGCTTGTCCCAACACCGTCTTGCGCGTACTCCTGCGTTGTCAGGAGCCGGTCGCCATCATCGCGACCTGTGGTCGCAACCGCACCACAACGATGTCACCGAGATCCTGCCGTTGGACGGTTTCGACTTCAATGACCTGGACTTCGCGGACTCCGTGGAGCTCGACGAGCTGGACCTCAGCAACGACTCGACGTTCGATTACGAAGCACAGGTGCTGCTCGCTCCCGAACTCGACGACCTCGACGAGATCGACGATCTCACCCCGCTGCGATTGGCGGCCCCCGCAACGGTGGCCGCCCCCGCCGTGAACGAGGGCCTGGCCCAGCTCGCCCTCAAGCTCGGCGCAGACCCGGGCTCGGACGACATCGACGTCAGCGGTGTGCGCCGCAGCGGGCAGCACCGCAAGCAGCCGACCAGTGCGGCCAAGGGCCGTGTGCTGATCTCGGCGATGGCCGCGGGCGCGGCGGCCGCCGCGGCCCACACCGCGACCAGCCAAGCCGAGACCACCAAAGCCGAGACGGTGCTGACCGCCAACGCGTCGGCACTGACCGGCGGATCGAGCGGCAACGCGACCCGCGGCGCCCAGGTGATCGCGGTCCAGCCGGCGGCCAACGCCCTGCACAACCAGGAGCTCGCCAAGGGCGTCGCTTTCGCCAACGACCGCGCCCAGCGCGAGGCGCGACTGCAGCAACCGCTGTACGTCATGCCCACCCACGGGATCTTCACGTCGAACTTCGGCTATCGCTGGGGCGTGCTGCATGCCGGCATCGACCTCGCCAACTCGATCGGAACGCCGATCGTGGCGGTGTCCGACGGAGTCGTGATCGACGCCGGCCCGACCGCCGGCTACGGCATGTGGGTCAAGCTGCTCCACGCCGACGGCACCGTCACGCTGTACGGCCACATCAACACCGCCCTGGTCAGTGTCGGCCAGCGCGTGATGGCCGGCGACCAGATCGCCACGATGGGCAACCGGGGTAATTCCACCGGCCCACACTTGCACTTCGAGGTGCTCCAAGGCGGCACCGAGCGCATCGATCCGGTCCCGTGGCTGGCCAAGCGAGGAATTTTCGTCGGCAATTACGCTGGTTGAGGTGACCGCGCCGAACGACCCCGGGCCAACTGAGCCGCCTGCCGAATCACGAACACGGATCATTCGACGTGCCCCGAGCGGGCCGATGCCCTTGATTCCGGACAACCCGACCACGTACCTGCCACACCCGGCCCCACCCGATCAGGGAGCCACGCGTGCGGCTGCGCGCAGCAGCCTGTCGGACCGGCCGATCGATGAACCGACTCCTCGGACGGTCATCGCGGCCGCCGCGGTCAGCATCGTCAGCGGCTGGGCCACGTCGGTGGTCGCCACGGATCTGATCGCCGGCTGGTGGCGGACCGATCGCCTGTTCTGCATCGCGATCGCGTTCCTGGCGCTGGTGTTCGCGACCGCCACCATCACCGGCGTGATCATGCTGCTGCAACGCCGCGCGTTGGGCCGCTACCTGATCATCACCGGAGCGGTGGTCGCGGTGCTGACCTACGGCGGCGTTTTCATCGCGGGGGCCCGTGTCGCCTGGATCGTGCACGCCTTCCCGGTGTTGCCGATCGCCAGCGTTCTGTTGGCGATGCACCCGCAGACCACCCGCTGGCTGCAGAAGTAAGCCCGTTTCGCCGAGCCGCACGCTCGGCGCAATGGTTCAGAGCTTGCTGACCGGAGCGTGGTTGTGCATCAGCTTGACCCGCCCGGAGCTGCCGAAGTCGATCAGTGACATCGCCGATTCACCGACGCCGGAGACTTCCTCGACGCGACCCAGCCCGTACTTGTCGTGGGTCACGCGATCGCCGGGCTCCAGCACCAGCAGCGGCCGCTTGCCCGCCCCGGAGCGGGTGGGCGCTGCGCGCGGCGTCCCGAACCGTCCGGCACCGCTCACCGGCGCGCTGTACGACGGGGCCGGCGCGGTGCGCCGCCACTGCATCAGTTCTTGCGGAATCTCTTGCAGGAACCGCGATTCGGGGTTCAGCATCGGCTGCCCCCAGGAGGAACGCACAATCGCCCGGCTCAGATACAGCCGTTGCCGGGCCCGGGTGATGCCCACGTAGGCCAGCCGCCGCTCCTCGGACAGCTCGGTCGGGTCGTCGAGCGCCCGCATGTGCGGGAACATCCCGTCCTCCCAGCCGGTGACGAACACCACCGGGAACTCCAGGCCCTTCGCGGTGTGCAACGTCATCAGCGTCACCACGCCCGCCGCATGCTCGGGAATCTCGTCGGTATCGGCGACGAGCGACACCCGTTCCAAAAATTGCGCCAGCACACCGGTCTCGGGCACGTCTTCGTCCTCCGGCGCCTCCTCGAGCGCGGCGGCATTGGCCTCATCGATGCTGAATTCGTGTGCGACGCTGACGAGTTCGTTGAGGTTGTCCAGCCGGGCCAACTCCTGCGGATCGGTCGAGGACTCCAGCTCCCGACGGTACCCGGAGCGTTCCAGCACCGCCTCGACCAGATCGCCGAGGTCGTCATCGAGGTGGCCCCGCAGCTCGTCGAGCAGCTCGACGAATCCCGAAATCGCCTTCTCCGCGCGGGAATTGAGCATCGGAACTTTGCCCTCGGCGGCGGCGACCAACGCGTCGGCGAAGCTGGCGCCGGTGTTCTCCGCGTAGACCGCCACACACGCCTCGGCGCGGTCGCCGATACCCCGGCGGGGCGTGTTCAGGATGCGCCGCATGCTGACCGCGTCGCCGGGGTTGTCCAGCACCCGCAGGTAGGCGACGATGTCGCGGATTTCTTTGCGCTCGTAGAAGCGCACTCCCCCGACAACCTTGTACGGGATGCCGGCGCGGATGAACACCTCCTCCAGCGACCGCGACGAATTGTTGGTGCGGTAGAAGACGGCTACATCGTTATAGGTAATTTCGCCCTGCTCGGCGAGCGCGTCAATTTCTTGCGCGACGAACCGGGCCTCGTCGTGCTCATTGTCGGCGACATAGCCGACGATCAACTCCCCTTCACCGGCGTCGGTCCACAGCCGCTTCTCCCGGCGCCCCGAGTTACGCGCGATCACCGAATTGGCCGCCGAAAGAATGTTCTGCGTCGAGCGGTAATTCTGCTCCAGCAGAATGGTGGTGGCATCGGGGTAGTCGCGTTCAAACTCCTCGATATTGCGAATGGTGGCACCCCGGAACGCGTAGATCGACTGATCCGCATCGCCGACCACACATAATTCCGCGGGCGGCACGTCGTCGTCGGACGAATTGGGGTCCCGACGCCCGACCAATTCCCGCACCAGCATGTATTGGGCGTGGTTGGTGTCCTGGTATTCGTCGACCAGAACGTGGCGGAACCGACGGCGGTAGTACTGAGCGATCTGCGGAAAGGTCTGCAGCACCGCGACGGTCTCGCCGATCAGGTCGTCGAAGTCCAGCGCGTTGGCCGAGCGCAGCCGGCGTTGGTATTCGCCGTAGACCGAGGCGACGGTGTGCGCCAGGTCATCGGATTCGTCCGTGAGTTTGGCCACAGCCTGGTCCGGATCGATCAGTTCGTTCTTCAGGTTGGAGATCCCGACGGCTAGCAGCCGCGGCGAGTACCGCTTGATATCCAAGCCCATGTCGCGCCCGATCATCTGCAGCAGGCGGCGCGAGTCGTCGGCGTCGTAGATCGAGAAGTTGGAATTGAGACCCTTGATCAGGGAGGCCTGGTTGCGCAGAATGCGAACGCACGTCGAATGAAAGGTGGACACCCACATCGCGCGAGCGCGGTTGCCGACCAGCCGCACCACCCGTTCGCGCATCTCAGCAGCGGCTTTGTTGGTGAAGGTAATCGCGAGAATCTGGCCGACCCCGACGCCGCGTGCGGCGATCAGGTAAGCCACGCGGCGCGTCAGCACCGCGGTCTTCCCGGAGCCCGCGCCGGCCACGATCAGCAGTGGCGAGCCCTCGTGTACGACGGCCTGGCGTTGTTGCGGATTGAGTCCGTCGAGCAGCTGGTCTATCTCGGCGGCGAGCTTGGCATCGGTTGCGTGCACAGTCATGTCCGCCCCAATTTACCGCCGACCACCGATGGCAAGTGCCCAGGCCACGGCCGCATTGCGGGGTCGAACGGGATCAACTTTTCGTTTTGCTCCCGCGTGTCCGTGGGTATGGCACACTCGTTACATGGACAATACGCAGCTCCATCGCCGCCTCTCGATCCTCGAGTGGCGTCGCCGATTTTTCTGTGGGTACCGGCCCGCGGTGCCCATGGTCTAGCTGTGATTGCTAGAGCCCTGCGGTCCGCCTTCCGGATTCAGGGCTCGAACTTTTTCCAGAGCGAGAAACGTTTTCAAGCCGAATAGCGAACAAGACGAAAAGAACAACACAAAACAACACGGGGGTAGCAGGGATGAGCGTCGAGATGATCGACATTGAACAGTTGGCGAACATTGAAGAGTTGCGCCTTGAGATCGACCGGCTGGATGCCGAGATTCTTGCGGCCGTCAGAAGGCGTGCCGAAGTTTCGCGGGAGATCGGCCGTGCCCGGATGGCGTCCGGGGGGACGCGCCTGGTTCACAGCCGGGAAATGAAGGTCATCCAGCGTTACAGCGAGCTCGGCCCGGAGGGCAAGGACTTGGCGATGCTGCTGCTGCGCCTGGGCCGGGGCCGGCTGGGCCACTGACAATCCTCGACACCGAGGATTTTCTCCGTCGAATTTCTCCTATTCCCGCGGCGAATTGTGCTGCCCGCTAGCGGTGGCTGTGGCCGGTGACTCGGCACTAGGGTCGAACCATGACCTCCGTGCTCACCATCCCCGATATCACCGCCACTCCGGCGTGGGACGCCCTGCGTAGGCATCACGAGCAAATCGGCGAAACCCACCTGCGCCAACTCTTCGACGACGACCCCGATCGCGGTCGCGATCTGGCGGTGACGGTCGGCGACCTCTACATCGACTACAGCAAGCACCGCGTCAGCCGTGAGACGCTGCGACTGCTGGTCGAACTGGCGCGGGCGGCCAACCTCGAAGAGCGCCGGGATCAAATGTTCTCCGGTGTGCACATCAACACCTCGGAGGATCGCGCGGTTCTGCACACCGCGCTGCGGCTGCCCCGGGATAGCGAGCTAGTGGTCGACGGCCAAAATGTCGTCGAGGACGTCCACAGCGTGCTGGATGCGATGGGCGATTTCACCGATCGTCTGCGCAGCGGCGAATGGACCGGCGCCACCGGCGAGCGAATTCGCACCGTCGTCAACATCGGCATCGGGGGTTCGGATCTGGGTCCGGTGATGGTGTATCAGGCATTGCGTCATTACGTGGACGCCGGAATCTCGGCGCGTTTTGTCTCCAACGTCGACCCAGCGGACCTGGTCGCAAAGCTTGCCGATTTAGACCCCGCGACAACCCTTTTCATCGTCGCGTCCAAGACATTCTCGACCCTGGAAACGCTCACCAACGCGACGGCCGCGCGCCGCTGGCTGACCGACGCGCTCGGCGACGCCGCGGTGTCGAAGCATTTCGTCGCGGTCTCGACGAACAAGCGCCTGGTCGACGAGTTCGGTATCAACACCGACAACATGTTCGGGTTCTGGGATTGGGTCGGCGGACGTTACTCGGTCGATTCGGCAATCGGGCTGTCGGTGATGGCCGCGATCGGCCGGGAGGCCTTCGCCGATTTCCTGTCCGGATTCCACATCGTCGACGAGCACTTCAGGACCGCGCCGCTGGAGTCCAATGCGCCCGCCCTGCTAGGCCTGATCGGGCTGTGGTACTCGACCTACTTCAACGCCCAGTCGCGCGCCGTGCTGCCCTACTCCAACGACCTGGCCCGCTTCGCGGCCTACCTGCAACAGCTGACCATGGAATCCAACGGTAAGTCGGTGCGTGCGGATGGCACACCGGTTACCACCGATACCGGTGAAATCTATTGGGGCGAACCAGGAACCAACGGTCAGCACGCCTTCTACCAACTGCTGCACCAGGGCACCCGGTTGATACCGGCCGACTTCATCGGCTTCAGCCAACCCACCGACGACCTGCCCACCATCGAAGGCACCGGCAGCATGCACGACCTGTTGATGAGCAACTTCTTCGCGCAGACCCAGGTGCTGGCGTTCGGCAAGACGGCGCAGGAGATCGCCGCCGAGGGCACGCCCGCCGAAGTGGTGCCACACAAGGTCATGCCCGGCAACCGGCCGTCGACTTCGATTCTGGCCGAACGGCTTACGCCGTCGGTGGTGGGACAGCTGATCGCACTCTACGAGCATCAGGTGTTCACCGAGGGCGTGGTGTGGGGCATCGACTCGTTCGATCAGTGGGGTGTCGAGCTGGGCAAGACGCAGGCCAAGGCGCTGCTTCCGGTGCTGACCAGCGACACCTCCCCGGCGCCACAATCGGACAGCTCGACCGACGCCCTGGTTCGTCGTTACCGGACCGAACGCGGACGAGTCAGCTAGGCGTCTGCGGCAGTCGGGCTCATCACGTCGGACCCGAGTCGCCGCACAAAGGTGCGAAGCCGTTCCACGGTCGCGGTCTGCGGGTCGGACAGGTGTAGCCGCAGCAATTCGCGACCGGAGGCATGCAGGATCCGGGCCGTGTATTCGGGATCGTGCACGCGGGGATTGATGCGCAGCAGTTCGCGGACGAAGAACTGGAGCACGACGGCTTCGGACTGGGCCAGGCGGGCATACAACTCCGGCGGCGCGCCCTGCGGCGGGAACATGAACAGCCGCCACGTCGCCGGGTGGGCGTCGACGGCGGCCAGCACCCCGTCGAACGCGAGCACGAACGCCTGATCTTCGGTGACGGTTTCCAATCCGGAGATCGCCTCGGCGAACTGGGCGCCGGCCCGCGCCGCCTCGCGATCGATCAGCTCGACGAACAGCCCAGCCAGGTCGCCGAACTTCTGATAGATCAACGACCGGTCGATCCCGGCCTGCGCCGCGATGCGCTGCGGCGTCGCCGCGTGGAAGCCTTCGGCGTCGACGATCGCGTGCGCGACGTCGAGGATCTGCTCGCGGCGACCCTCGGCGGTCATGCGCCGCTTGGGGCTGACCACAGTCACGCTTGACAGCATAACTAACAACTTGTGAGTATTACTCACTGACTGTTAGTTAGCGGAGGTTGTGATGGTCACGTACTACCCCGAACTCGCGGAGAGGGTCCGTAGCCAGCGCGATCTGCAGCCCGAGCTCTACGGCAACTTCGACTTCGACCAGCGGCCCGATCGCCTGGCCACCGAGCCTGACGTCGACACCGCCCTGCCCGCATGGGTCGCCGACCGGACGCCGATCCTGCAGGACGACCGCGTCGTCGAGTTGATGAGCACGGCCACCCTGCTCGGCGATGTGGTCGCCGATCCCTATGCGGCGCTGATGACCACCCACAGCGTCACGCACCTGATCGACATGCTCAAGACGGCCTGCCGCCACGGGCTGGAGGCGGTGCCCGACGCACCCCCCGAGCTGGTGTCGTTCATCGCCGCAATGGAGGCGACCCCGCAATGGATCGACTTCGATCTGGTGCGCGAAGGTGCTCGCCAAGAACGCATTCCGGCGGCGCTGCTGGCCCCATTCATCACCCGCGGTGCCTTCGTCGCGACGTTCACCAACACCTACGCCGCGCTGCCAATGGCGCTGACCGGAGCCCTCTCGGGCAAGCGGGCCGCCCGACGGGTCAACGAGACGGCCAGCTTCTTCGCCGTCACCACCCTGCCCGGTGCGCTGGACCGCTACGGCCCCGGATTCGAAGCAGCGGCGATGGTCCGGCTGATGCACTCGATGGTCCGCTACAACGCGCTGAAGAAATCCGACAAGTGGGACGTTGCGATCTACGGCATGCCGGTGCCACAGGTCGACCAGATGCCGGCCGGGATGATCGGCCAGTATCTGTTGGCGCGCAAGGCAAGACAGCAGGGCCGCACCGAATTCACCGCCGAAGAACGTGCCGTCGTCGAATTCGCCCGGTATCGCTGCTTTCTGCTCGGTCTGCCGGAAGAACTACTGCCGTCCGAACCCGCCGACATCATCCACGTCATGCACGCGCGCTCGGCATTGCTGCGGCACGGATTCGACAAGATCTGCCAGGAGCTGGTCCGCGGCACCATGGCGGCCTATCTGCGCCCCGACACCACTGTTTTCGACCGCTGTGCCGACGCGGTCGAAAAGAGTTTCAGCAAGTTCACTTTCGTGCGCACGTTCTGTGGCGGCAATCGCGACGTCGCCGAGGCCATGGGCGTCAGCCTCGACCCGACGGATCTGCTGCGCATCGCACTGACCGCGCCGTTCATCCTCGGACGTTTCACCGCGGTCAGCCAGGCCAGTCGCATCCCCGTGCTTCGGGACATCACCGACGCTTATGTGATCGGGCTGCTCAAGCTCCGGCTAAAGACCTACGGAAAGCCCGAATTCACCAGCGACGCAGCGCATTACACGCCAGTCCCGCAGTGAGTTCAGGCGAATGCTTTGGTCAGCGGCGGCGGTAGCACCCGCATCAGCTGCACCAGCGGCGCCCACGGCCACCGCGGCACCACGGCGCGGCCGGGCTCGCGCTCGATCGCGGCCACCAGTGCCCGAACGCCAGTTTCGTTGTCCACCATCAACATTGTGCTCGCCGATTTCGCGGTCATCTCCGACTCGATGTAACCGGGCTCGATCGACGAAATCTTGATGGGGCCCTTGGCGTACTCGGCGCGCAACGACTCGCCCAGCGACGTCAGTCCGGCTTTGCTCGCGCAGTAGGCGGCTTTCACGCCGGGGACGCCCTTGTTGCCGAGGACCGACGAGATCAGCACCAGGTGGCCCGAGCCGCTCTTGTTGAACATCTCGAGAGCGGTTTCGATCTGCACGAGCGCGGCCAGCAGGTTGGTCTCGATGGTCTTCTTGTTCGCCCACAGCTTGCCGCTTCCCAGCGGCGCCCCGCTGCCGATCCCGGCGTTGACGATGATGCGATCGATGCCGCCCAACTCGTCGCTGAGCTCCGCGAACACCTTCGGCACCTGCTCGTGCTCCCGGACGTCCAGCGGAGCCACCGCAATCTTGATCGACGGATACTGCTGCGAGAGCTCGGCTTTCAGCTCATCGAGCCGGTCGGTGCGACGGGCGCACAGCGCCAGGTCGCGCCCCTTGGCGGCGAAAGCACGCGCCATGCCGGCGCCCAGGCCGGAACTGGCGCCGGTGATGAGGATCTTCTGGCGTGTCACCCGGGCAGCATATCGACAGGTGTCAAGTTCGCCACGATCGGCCGGATGTGGGTTGATTGCCGCGACGAGTCGACGTTGCGGCCCAACGTCATTTGAGCAACCGTGACATCCGCCGATCGGCCAGCACCTTGCCGCCGGTCTGACACGTCGGGCAGTACTGGAAAGACTTGTCCGCGAACGACACTTCCCGCACGGTGTCCCCGCACACCGGGCAAGGCAGCCCGGTGCGCGCGTGCACCCGCAGCCCGGAGCGCTTCTCGCCTTTGAGCATCGCCGCGCCTTGGCCGACGGAGCGGTTCACCGCGTCGGTCAGCACCGAGATCATCGCGTCGTGCAGGGTGACGAGCTGTTCGCGCGTCAGCTTTCCGGCCGTCGCGAACGGCGACATCTTGGCGACATGCAGGATTTCGTCGCTGTAGGCGTTGCCGATTCCGGCGATCACCTTCTGGTCGGTGATGACGGTCTTGATCCGACCGGTATTGCCGGCCAGCACCGCGGCCAAGTCGTCGGCGCCCAGATCCAGGGCGTCCGGGCCCAGCGCGGCGATGCCCGGCACCAGCTCCGGGTCGTCGACAAGCCACACTGCCAGCCGCTTCTGGGTGCCGGCCTCGGTGAGGTCGAAGCCCGGCGCCTCACCCGGCGTGCCCAGGTGCACGCGCAGCGCGATGGGTCCTTTGCCGGGTCGCAGCGGGGCCGCGGCCAACTTGTCCGACCAGCGCAACCACCCCGCGCGGGAAAGGTGGGCGATCAACAACAGGTTGCCGGCCTGCAGCCCCAGATACTTACCCCACCGGTTGGCCGCGGTGACGGTAAGGCCGTGCAGCGCGCTGATCGGCGGATCGAAGGTTTTCAGGACCGACAGTGCCCCGACATCGACGCGGCCGATCGTCGAACCGACGGCGTGGCGCCGCAGATGGTCGACGAGCGCTTCGATCTCGGGCAGTTCGGGCATCTATTCAGTTTGCCGATCGCAGCTGTGAAGTGTCCATCGAAGCTCAGGACGGCCGTAATAAGTAGGTATCCATGATCCAGCCGTGCCGTTCGCGGGCCCGCGAACGCAGCGCCACGATGCGCGACCCCACCTCGCCGACAGTGCCCGCGACCAGCATCTCGTCGTCGGTCCCCAGGTAGGCGCCCCACCAGATGCGGGTGTCGGCGGGGCAGGCCGAAAACGAGCAGTCCGCGTCGAGCATCACCACCGTCGAGCCCGTCATCCCGTGGGTGCGTAGCTGGCGACCGGTGGTGATCAGCACGGGTTCGCCGACGTCGTTGAGCGGGATGCGGTGCCGGGCGGTCAGCGCCTGGACGGCGGTGATACCCGGGATGACGTCGAAGGTGAAGTCGATCTCGGCCGCGACCGCGTCCAGAATCCGCAGCGTGCTGTCGTACAGCGACGGATCCCCCCAGGCCAGGAATGCCCCGACGCCGTCTGGGCCCAGCTCGGTGGCGATGGCCCGCGCCCAGATCCGGGTGCGCGCCGCGTGCCACTCGGCGACCGCGTCCCGGTACCGGCCTTGCTCGTCGCCCGGACTGGACCGCTTCGGATCGGGCAATTCCACGAAGCGATAGCCCGGTTCGCGGATGAACCGCGTGCAGATCTCCCGTCGCAGCGCGACCAGATCGCTTTTCGCCTGGCCCTTGTCCGCGGCGAAGAACACCTCGGTGTCGTTGAGCGCATCGATCGCCTGCACGGTCACGTAGTCGGGGTCGCCCGCGCCGATGCCGATCACGTGGATATGCCGACTCACCCGCTACCTCCTCATGCGTCGTTCCCCGCCACATTGCCGAATCGCAATCTCGAACACCTAGTCGGGGTCGTAAGTACCCAGTACCATGGGTACCGTCTGAAGCACCCAATGAAGGGACGCCAGCGATGACTACTGCGGTGCGGCCGGGCGGGCCGAGTCGTGAAGAGTTCTCGGAGCGGTTACTGAAGGGCTCCGTCAAGAAGTCCTACGAGCCGATCGTCGACATCGACTGGGATGCCCCGCTGGACCCGGACAAGTTCTATCTGCCGCCCCGGCTGGTCTCGCTGTACAACACGCCGATGTGGGACGAGATGAGCCGTGAGCAACAAATCGAGCTGTCCCGCCAGGAACTGGTCAATACGCTGTCGGCCGGAATCTGGTTCGAGAACATGCTCAACCAGTCGCTGCTGCGCACAATCCTGCACGAGGACCCGACAAGCCGGTCCACGCACTACAAGCTGACCGAGCTGGGCGACGAAACCCGGCATATGGTGATGTTCGGCAAAGCCATCGAGCGCATCGGCGCCAAGCCGGTACGCCCCCGGCGGCTGCACCGGATGATCATCAACACTCTGCCACTGTTTTTCCAGCGTGGCTCGATGCTGTGGATAGCCGCCCTGATCGGTGAAGAGATCTTCGATTCGCTGCAACGCCAGATGATGGACGATCCGGAATTGCAGCCAATCATTCAGCGGCTCATGCGTATTCACGTCACCGAAGAGGCCCGCCATATCCAGTTCGCGCGCGACGGCGCCCGTAAGCGCGCGCAGACAATGCCGTGGCTCAACAGATTCTTCATGGCCAACATCAACGGGCTGGGCGGGTATTTCTTCCGTTTCCTGTTCAGCAATCCGATCCCGTACGCGCGGACCGGGCTGGATCCCCATCGGGCGCGGGCGATCGCGCGCAGCAGCCCGCACCGCAACGACATCCAGGCAGCCGGATTCGCCCCGCTCGCAGCGTTTTTGACCGAGATCGGCCTACTGGGCCCGATCGCGCGTCGCGCCTGGAAACGCACCGGCTTTCTGTGAGCCCGACGCAGGTCATCGTTATCGGCGCGGGAGCGACCAGCCGCGGTGCCGCGACCGAACTGCTCGCGGCGGGCGTCACCGACGTTGTCGTTCTCGATGAATCCCCGGTGGTCAGCTCGCGGTTCGACGACGGCACCCACACCTGGGAGTTGCGCACCGCCGCGGGTGCGACGCTGAACGCCCGGGCGGTCGTCGCAGTGGATCGATCGATGTTCGTCGCATGGACGCCAGAGCTGGCCGGGCGCAATGACTTTCGCGGTATCTCGTTTCACGCGGCGCAGTGGGACTCCGATTTCGATCCGACCGGCAAGCACGTCGCGGTCGTCGGCACCGACTCCACCGCGGGTTACCACCTGCCGCGGCTGACCGCGGCAGCGGCCTCGGTCACCGTTTTCGCGCACCCCCCGCGCCGGATCGTCGCCGAATTGCCGTTGCCGCCAACTCGTGTCAAGCGGTGGCTGCGCCGCAAGGCCCTGACATCCTTGGGCCGCAGGCAATCTCGGCCCGCACGCGTAGCCTCGCCCATCGCCGCGATCACCGCGTCGGGCATTCGCACCAGCGATGGTGTCGACCACAGCGCCGACGCGATCATCTACGGCACCGGATTCACAATCACCGATCAGGCGCCCACGCTGATTGGTAGCGGCGGATTATCACTCAAGCACACCTGGGCCGACGGCACCGAGCCCTTCCTGGGCGTAGCGATGCACGGGTTCCCTAACTACTTCTCGGTCACCGGGCCCGATGTCGTCGTGCAAACACGCTATGTCGTCGAGTGCCTTGAGTTGCTGCAACGCAGCGACAGCACCCGTATTGAGGTATTGCGCAGTAGTCAGCAAGTCTTCAACGAACGCGCACATTTCCAAGCCACCCCGCCATTTCCGGTGACGTCCGCGTTCGATTTGTCGTCGCGCGCCGCCGACGACGCGATATACGACGGCAGCGCGACGCTGACCATCGCCGGCACGTCCCTTCCGGTACGGGTTCGGCTGACCGGACGCCTCGATCCGATCGACGGCCGTTACCACTGGCAGGGAACGCTCTTCGGCTCCCCGGCGCAACCCCTACCGGACGAAGCGTTCAAGCAGATCCGTATGGCGACGCTGACGGTCGGCGAACGCAGCGCGGCGGCCCGCATCGTCGAACAGACGCCGTGGGGCACCCACGCGGTGGCCGGCGTGGGTACTCCCCCTTATGCCATGACGAAATCCTGAACGGCTCCGATTTCTCTCGTCTGGTGGCATCGATGCCACTGAACTAACGTGAGAAGTCTCTGCCGCCGGGGGGGGCGGTTCCTCATTCGTTTTGCCGGATGGGAATTCGAGGGAGCAGGAGATGGAATGCCGGATCGATACGTTCGGTTACTTTCCGACCGCGCTAGGATTCCTGTGCCCTAACCGCAATTAGGACACGCGCCCACAAACCGCTGCATCGCGGAGCGCGATAAGCAGGGATAATGTCCTAGACGGAAAGGAGTGCCTCTCGTGAGTGCGGTAGCTGAGTCGCCGAGCTCGCTGGCCGTTGCGACTCGGACGGACGACTCGATCGCCGTCCTGACCGTCGGCGGCGTGCTTGACGCCAGCAACGTCGGGGCGCTGCGCGAGAGCATCTCCAAGGCAACGCTGGACGAGCCGACGGCCGTCATCATCAACATCAGCGAACTCAAGGTGCCCGCGGAGTCGGCGTGGTCGGCCTTCATCAGTGCCCATTTGCAGCTCGGCACTCAGACACGAGTTCCGATTGTGCTGGTTAGCGCGCATCGCGCGACCCGCGACGCGCTCACCCGCAACGAGGTCGCGCGCTTTATGCCGATCTACTCGACGGAAAAGGCGGCCATCAAAGCGCTCGGCAAGCTCACCCGTCAGACCATCCAGCGGGCCGATTCCGCGTTGCCCGCGAACCTGACCAGCCTGCGCGAATCACGCCGGCTGGTCCGCGAGTGGCTGACCGAGTGGAAGCAATCCGGGCTCATCCCGGTCGCGCTGGTTGTCGTCAATGTGTTCGTGGAAAACGTGCTCGAACACACCGGCAGTGTTCCGAAGATGCGGATCGAGACCGACGGCGAAACCGCGACGATCGCGGTATCCGACGAAAGCACTTCGGCGGCCGTACGGCTGCCATCGCCGGACAAAGGCATCGACGTGTCAGGGCTGGCGATCGTCGACGCGCTGTCGCGCGCCTGGGGCAGCACGCCGACGGCATCGGGCAAGACGGTCTGGGCCGTTATCGGCCCCGAGAATCAGCTGTAGTCGGGTCGCTTCACCCGTTGTGTAGGACCCGCCCGCAAGCCAAATTAGAACACGTTCTAGTGTCGTGTGACGGCCCCCACAAGGAAGGCGGATGACGTGCGGTTCACCTACGCAGAGGCGATGACCGACTACCGGTACTACATCCCGCTGGCCCAGGCCGCCGAGGCGGCCGGGTACCACGCGATGACGATCGCCGACAGCATCGCCTACCCCTTCGAGTCCGACTCGAAGTATCCGTACACGCCCGACGGCAACCGCGAATTTCTGGACGGCAAGGAGTTCATCGAAACCTTCGTGCTGACAGGGGCATTGGGCGCGGTGACGACAAAGTTGCACTTCAACTTCTTCGTCCTCAAGCTGCCCATCCGGCCGCCGGCGCTGGTGGCCAAACAGATCGGATCGCTGGCCGCGCTGACCAACAACCGGGTGGGCTTCGGGGTGGGCACCAGCCCCTGGGTCGAGGACTACGAGCTGCTGGGTGTCCCGTTCGCCAAGCGCGGTAAGCGCATGGACGAGTGCATCGAGATCATCCAGGGCCTCACCACGGGCGATTACTTCGAATTCCACGGCGAGTTCTACGACATTCCCAAGACGAAGATGACGCCGGCTCCCACCGAGCCGATCCCGATCCTGATCGGCGGGCACGCCGATGCCGCGCTGAAACGCGCCGCCCGGCTGGACGGCTGGATGCACGGCGGCGGTGACCCGGAGGAGCTGGACGCGCTGCTTGCCAAGCTCAAGCGGTACCGCGAGGAGGCGGGCAAGACGGGCCCGTTCCAAATTCACGTGATCTCGGCCGACGGCTTCACTGTGGACGGCGTCAAGCGGCTGGAGGACAAGGGTGTCACCGACGCCATCGTCGGGTTCCGCATCCCTTACATCACGGGAACCGACACCGAACCGCTCGAAGACAAGATCCGCAACCTGGAGTGGTTCGCGGAGAACGTCATCGCGAAGGTCTGACCGTCACAGCGGATCCCAGTGGGGAGCCCGCTTCTCCATATGCGCCTTGGCGGCCTCGGCCGGGTTGTTCGTGAAGCCGCTGAGGATCTGAGTGCGGTTCTCGATCTCGATGGCGTGCCGCAAACTGGGGGCGTCCAGCGCGGTGTTCAGCCCAATCTTGGTCTGCCACACGCCATAAGCGTTGTTCGCGGCGATCTCGCGGGCCTTGCGCAACGCCGCCGGCATCAGATCGTCCGGCGCGACCACCTCGTGCACCAGCTTGATGCGGTACGCCTCGTCGGCGTCGATGATCCGGCCGGTCAGCATCAGCTCGCGCGCCACGCCCGCACCGACGATTTTCGGCAGCAGGTAACTGGTGCCCATGTCCATCGACGAGAAGCCGGCCTTGATGAACACCGAGCCGAAGCGGGCTTGTTGCGACGCCACCCGGATGTCGCTGACCAACGTGAACGCCAGGCCGCCGCCGACCGCGACGCCGTTGACCGCCGCGATCACGGGAATGTCCAGTTCGTAGATTCGGGTGTAGAGGCCGGCCAGCCGCACCTGCGCGTCGTAGTTGACCTTGAAGGCCGGAGTTTCCGGGCCGGCGGGCCGGGTCCAGGCCTGGCCGGTGCCGCTCAGATCGGCGCCGGCGCAGAATCCGCGTCCGGCACCGGTGATGATCGCGACCCGGTACTGGCCGCTATTGAGCACGTCCAGGGCGGCGTCCACGCCGTCGATCAACGACCCGTCAATCGCGTTGAGTCGCTGCGGGCGGTTCAGGGTGATACAGGCGATGTTGTCCTCAAGAGTTTTCAATTCCACGGCAGGCATAGCGAAACCGTATGCGACGGCGTTATCTGCCGAACAGGCACATCGGCTTCGTAACCGCGGCGCTTCAGGCCGCGAAACTGTAACCACCGACGGCCGCTCTCGGGATACGCGTCGCCAGTTACAGTCTCGCGACTAAGAGCGTTTGGCCAACCACTCGGCCTGCATCACCAGCAACGCCATCGTCTCCAATCGCGGTGTGTCCGGGTCGAGTTCGCGGTAGCGCTGGTACACGTTGACTACCACTCGCTCGGCGTCCAGCCAGTTGGCGTACTCGCCGAGATCGATGGTGTCCGCGGCCTGGGCCCACGACAGACCCCTGTCATGTGCGGCCTTGGCCTGCTCGGCAACGTGCACGAGATAGCCACGGACAGCACGGATCCCATCCGGGTCGGTCACCGGACCGTGCCCGGGGACCACCGTCGCAGCGTCCAGCGCGATCATCGCATCGCAGGCCGCGATCCAGTTGTCGATCGGGCCCGCCCACACGATCGGGGTGCAGCCGATGAACAGCAGATCGCCGCCGAACAGCACCCCGGCGTCGGGCACATGCACCACGGAGTCCGCCGCGGTGTGCGCCGGCCCCAGGTTCAGCAGCTCGATGCGCCGGCCGCCGACCTCGATGGACAGCTCACGGTCGAAGGTCTGGTCGGCATTGCGCACCTGGATACCACTGAAGTCGAAGGGCCCGAACCGGTCTCGCGTGTACGGCGTCGCCACGGGTCCGAGATTGGCGGTCTGCACCATGGCGAGCATGGCGGGTGCCATCCCGTGCTCGATCTCGTCGGCCGTGCCCTGCGCGGCGATGATCCGCACCGACGCGTCGAGCAGTTGGTTGCCGTGGGTGTGGTCTCCGTTGGAGTGGGTGATCAGCGCGTCGGTGATCGGCGCGCGCCCGGTGAGCGGGCCCATGGCCGTCAGCATTTCGCGGGTCAAGGCCAGGTCGAAGAGGGTGTCGACCAATAGTGAAGCGCCGTCGCCGCTGACCAGACCGGCGTTGCTCCAGCCATAGCCGCCGTCCGGCAATGTCCACGCCCACACCCGATCACCGACCTCGTGCAGCCCACGGGTGTAGGGCACCCGCGCCGGCGCCCGGTTAACCCGGCTCGGCGCGGGCGCGGCTGCCGGATTGGTCCGGGGAGCCAACGGGTGCGGCGGGCTGCTGGCCCGAACGGTCTGCCGAGTCTCCCCCAAACCCTGCACCCGCAGCGCGACGACGTCACCGTCACGCAGCCAGCCCGGGAAGGATTCCAGATCTGCCAGGCTGAGATGCTCGACCAGCGTGCACGTGGGCACCGTGCCGGAGCCGATGACGTCACCAGGCATGAGCGATACTCCGCGTGAGACGTAGGAGATGACTTCGCCGAAGCTCCAATCCATTTGGGCTGTCGAGCCCGCGCCGATCACGTCGTCGTTGACCAGCGCGGTGACCTGCAGGTCGAGCTTGCCTGGAAAGGCGGGGTGGCGATACCGCTCGAGCTCATCGGGCGTCACCAGGTAGGGGCCCAGCGTGACTCCGCTGTCTTTGCCCTTGCCCTGCCCGATCCCCAGTTGGCTCTCCAGCTGCTGCAGGTCGCGCGCGGACCAGTCGTTGAAGATCATGTAACCGATGATGGCCCGCTCGGCCTCGTCGACGGTCAGGTCCTTGCCACCGGTCCCGATGACTGCGGCAATTTCCAATTCGAAGTCCTGCCAGGCACTTCCGGGCGCCATGGGCGCGTCGTCGTAAGGTCCCAGAACGGTTGCCGGACAAGCGAAATAGAACGCCGGTATGCGATACCAGGTATCACTGAGTTCGCGCCCGGCACCCAGGGCCGCCTGGCAGTTGCGCATATGGTCCAGGAAGCACAGCGAGTCACGGATAGACGGCGGGTTCGGGATGGGCGCCAGCAACGTCACATCGTCGCGCCGCACGGTGGCGCCGGACCGCAACGCCTCCTCGCCGGCCCGTCGCAGGCCCTCTTCCCCGCGACCGACCAGGTCCAGCAAGGTCACGTCCGGTGGCGCAGCATGGATCTCGTCACCGGAAAGCACACCGGCCCGCGGCCCGCCGGCATCGCGGTAGGTCACCCATTTCATTCGCGTACCACCTCACTCGGTTCCTTGTCCGGCCTCAGCCCGCGCCAACTCGATTGGCGCAGCCGGCTATCCGGGGTCCATTCGCTGTAGCGCACCTCACCGACCAGAACCGGCTCGACGTAGGTCACGCCCCGGGCCTCGCTGCGAGGAAGCGGTGGGGTGAAGGGAGATTTGTCGGTGTGCAGCGGTGCCATGGTCTTCTTCAGGTTCGCCAGGTCACGCTCGGTGAACCCGGTACCGACGCGGCCCGCGAAGTGCAGGCCGCCGTCGGCCGGGATGCCCATGAGCAGCGAGCCGATGCCGCTGCTACGTCCGCCCTCCCCGGCCTTCCAGCCGCCGATGACGATTTCCTGGGTGTTCCAATGCTTGTCCTTGATCCAGGACGCCGAGCGTCGGCCCGGCTGGTAGGTGGAGTCGCGCTTCTTGGCGACCACGCCCTCCCATCCACGCTTGCGGGAATGCTCGAGTGCCTGCTTGCCGTCACCCGGCAGCAGCTCGGGGACGATGAGGTCGCTACTACTTCCTAGCATTTCCAATAACTTTCGGCGGTCTTGATAGCGAGCCCGCAGCAGGGAACGCCCATCGAGATACAGCACATCGAAGGCCCAGAATTCCACGCGGCTACCCCGGCCGCGGTTCTGCATCGCGTGAAAGCTCGGTACCCCGGCAGCGTCCAAGACGACGGCTTCGCCGTCGAGCACGACATGATGATCGGCCAGATCTTTTGCCAGCAAACTCAATTGGGGGTATTCGTCGGTGACTTCACGGCCACGCCGGGACCGGACCCGCAGGGCGCCGTGGTCGATTTCGACCAGCAGTCGGTAGCCGTCCCATTTGCCTTCAAACGCCCACTGGCCCGCCTTGCACGCCGCTACGGAGCCGTGAGTGGCGAGCATGGGCGCTATCCCGTCGAAGTCGAATACCTGCTGGTCCTTCATCCGGTGTGCCAGCCATTGGTCGCCGTTGGTTTGAATCAGCGCGTAGCGACCGGATATTCGGCTACCGTGCAGGTTGACGATGACTTCGTCGTCGCGAAACTTTTCGGCCTCGTAGGTGCCGGCATCCCAGATGACCACCTTGCCGGCGCCGTACTCACCCTTCGGGATGGTGCCCTCGAAGCCGCCGTATTCCAGCGGGTGGTCCTCGGTGTGCACCGCGAGATGGTTCACCGATGTGGTGTCGGGCAGATTCTTCGGCACGGCCCACGACACCAGCACGCCGTCGCGTTCCAGCCGGAAGTCGTAATGCAGCCGGCGGGCATGATGTTCCTGGATGACGAATGTATTCCCCTGTCCCACAGTGGGTTTTGCGTGAGGAACGGGCTCCGGCGTCTTGGCCGCGTCGCGCATGCTGCGGTACTTGCTCAGCCGGTCCGCGACGGGAGCATCGGCGTCCAGTGCCGCCAGCAGATCTCCGTCGCGGGCGACGCGGGCCAGCACCTCGTCGTAGCGCAGCTGCCCCAAGCCCGGGTCGTCAAGTTCGTCCCAGGTGCGCGGTGCCGCGACCGTGGGATATTCGCGGCCACGCAACGAATACGGCGCGATGGTGGTCTTTGCGCCGTTGTTCTGGCTCCAGTCCAGGAAGATCTTGCCGTCCCGTAGGCTCTTCGTCATCGTCGACGTGACCAGCTTGGGCATGGCCGTTTCCAATTGCTGGGCAACACGTTTAGCCAGCACCGAGGCGCCGCGGCTGCTCACCGGCTTCTCCAGTGGCGCGTAGAGGTGCAGTCCCTTGCTACCGCTGGTGAGCGGAAAGGTCGTCAACCCGATGTCGGCGATCAGGTCGCGCACCGCGCGGGCCACCTTGGCCAGCTGCGCCATCGTGACGCCCTCACCCGGGTCCAGGTCGAACACCAATCTTGTTGCCGGACCGGGCTTGAGCTCTTCGGCCTTACTACGGGTCCACTGCGCGACGAACCTCCACTGCGGCACATGTACTTCCAGCGCCGCCTGCTGCGCGATCCAGGCCAGCCCGTCGACACTGTCGATGATCGGATACGTCGTCGTCCCGGACCGGTGCGAAATGCTGGCGCGCGGCAACCACTCTGGTGCCGAGGCAGCCAGCTGCTTTTCGAAAAACGATGACTGCTCAACACCATTGGGCCACCGCTTACGGGTGGCCGCGCGTCCGGCGATATGGGGCAGCATCACCTCCGCGATGCCAGTGTAGTAGTCGAAGACGTCGGACTTGGTGGTGCCGGTCGCCGGGTAGAGCACCTTATCGGGGTTCGTCAGCTTCACCCGCAGTGCCATGAGAGTCAACCTACGCGTTTCTGCGCTGTTAACGCCGCTGACCGCCGATTATGGCTCGGTACCCGCCGATTTCTCTGTGACATCAACCACGGAGCGGTTAGACCCGTGGTCGCCTCGGGCACAGATGGACAATGTTTGATGTCTCTGCCTCCTGGCGTCGAAAAAGCGGCGTCCCGTTAAGCGACGCGACCTTGCAGCTGCATTCGCAGCGCGTGGACGTGCCCACCTACGACAGGTCGGCGCTGCACCGTGGTGTGGTTCACATCGGCGCGGGCAACTTCCACCGCGCACATCAGGCGGTCTATTTCGACGACCTTGCCCGCTCAGGCATTTCCGACCGGTGGGGCGTGACCGGCGTCAGTCTGAACTCCCCTAACGCCAAAGACTTGCTGTCGGCCCAGGATGGGTTGTACACCGTCGTAGCGCGCGGCCACGACCGCCAAAATGCCCGCGTGGTCGGCTCGATCGGCTCCGTTCACTACGCACCGAATGACGGCGCGGCGGTCCGCGCCGCCCTGGCAGACCCGCAAACCCGCATCGTCAGCCTGACCATTACCAACAACGGATACTTCCTCAACCCGGTCACCGACGAGTTCGACGCCGAGCACCCCGACGTGCGTGCCGACCTGGTCGCGTCCGACGGGTATGCCACCGCGTGGGGCTATCTGGCCGAAGCCCTCGACCGTCGCCGCCGCGCGGGCGTCGCACCGTTCACCGTGCTCTGCTGTGACAACATTCCGGGCGACAGCCAGCCGGCGAGAACCGCGCTGGTGTCGTTCGCCGCCTTGAAGGACCCCGCGCTAGCCCGTTGGATCGACACCTACGTCGCGTTCCCGTCGACCATGGTCGACCGCATCACCCCCCAGACATCCAATTCGGAATGCGAGTTCGTCGAGCAGACGTTCGGCGTGGCCGACAAACTGCCGGTGGTGACCGAGCCGTATCGCCAATGGGTGATCGAGGACTCGTTCTGCAATTGGCGTCCGCCGCTGGACCTCGTCGGTGCCGAATTCGTGGCCGACGTCTCCGACCACAAGCTGATCAAGACCCGCCTGCTGAACGGATCCCATATCGCGCTCGGGTGCTTGGCCACCCTGGCCGGGTATCGGCGCACCGACGAGGCGATGCGGGATCGCGTGATCTTCGACTACGTCGAGAAGCTGCTGCGCGACGAGATTCAACCGCTGCTGCCCGCCGTCCCCGGGATGAACACCCCCCACTACCCGGCCACCTTGCTCGATCGGCTGAGCAATCCCCGAATGAGCGATCAGTTGTCGCGGTTGGCTCGACGGGGAACCAGCAAGATCGCCCAATTTGTAATGCCCTCACTGGAGGAGGGGATCGCGCAGGGCAGGCCGCACACCCTGCTGACGTTGGCTGTTGCCGGGTGGGCTCGCTATATGCGCGGCCACGACCTCGACGGGCGCAAAATCAGCCTCGAGGACTCGCAGGCGATTCCGGTGGCTAGGTTGGCCAACATGGCGAGCAACAATCCCGATCCGCTGCTGGGCCATGAAATGTTCGCCCAGGTGCGCCGGGTTCCCGGTTTTGCCGAGCGCCTGGGCGAGATGATTGCCGATATCGACGAGCGCGGTGTGGTGCCCACGATGCGGGACGCGATGCGCAAGGACGAGCGGGAGTTGGTGTCGCGATGAACGGCGGACTGACGCTGGTGCACAGCTTCGACCCGGCCCAGGTCACGACCTTGCTCTGCGACGCAGACGACAACTTGTTTGCTTCGGAGCGGCCCGCGTTCGAGGCATCAACCGAGGTGGTGAATCGTTTCCTGGCCAGGTTCGGCGTAACCGCTCCGCTGGGTCCGGAGGAGTTGCGTAAGCGGGCGGTCGGGAAGAACTTCCGTACCACCGCGCTCGACCTGGCGGTGCAGTGCGACGTCCCCCTCGAGCCGGCGCTGGCCCAGGGCCGCCCCGAGGGGGTGGTCGCCTCGGACGGCGACTTGGCCGCCGGCAACGCGTTGTCGGTCGACGAACTCGAGGGCTGGGTGCGCGAGGAGCGCGAACGAGTCACCGCTCATCTGGCTCTCACCCTGACACCCGATCCGCGAGTGCTCGAACCGTTGCGCGACCTCGCGGCGCATTACGCCCTCGCGGCGGTCAGCTCGAGTGCCACCACGCGGCTGGGCGCCTGCTTCGCTGCCACCGGCCTCGATGCGCTGATATCGGAGTCGGTGACCTTCAGCGCGGAGGATTCGCTTCCGGTTCCGACGAGCAAACCCGACCCGGCGGTGTACCTGCATGCCGGGCAGGCGCTGGGCGTCGCATCCGGACAGGGTCTGGCCATCGAAGACTCTGTGGCAGGCGTTTCTTCCGCAGTGGCAGCGGGCTACCCCACCGTCGGTAACCTGATGTTTCTACTACCTGATGAACGGGATTGCCGCCGTGCGGAATTGATCGATGCCGGCGCAGTCGCGATCACCGAGTCGTGGCGTGCGCTGGCCGATTTCCTGCTGCTGTCGGCGGTGCCGGCCGGAGGTTCCCCGCTCGCGTAGGGGGCGGTGGCCCCCGCAGTAGCGATCCGGGCGGTGGCCCGGGGAGGAGGTGGCCAACGATGGCCAGCGCAATCGATCTGAGCAATGCGTCGCTCTCCAGGCTGCCGGTCGACGCGCCGAAATACGACCGCGACCGCGTCACTGTCGGTATCGCCCACATTGGCGCCGGTCACTTCCACCGGGCGCATCAGGCGGCGTACATCAACTTGCTGCAGCAGCAGGGCCTGGCGCACGACTGGGGTATCTGCGGGGTGGGCGTGATGCCCGCCGACTGGACCATGCGCGACGTCCTGACCGATCAGGACGGGCTGTACACGCTGATCTTGGAGAACCCCGACGGCAGCCGGGATGCCCAAGTGATCGGCTCAATCGTCGATTACCGCTATGCCCCCGACGATCCGGAGTCGGCGCTGGAGGTGCTTGCCGCGCCGGCCACCCGGATCATTTCGCTGACGATCACCGAAGGCGGTTACCGCGATCCCGATGGGCCCGCGTTCACGTTGATCACCCGGGCGCTCGCCCGGCGCCGAGATCGAGGACTCGCCGCGCCGACGATCGTGTCCTGCGACAACATCGAGAACAACGGGGACCTCGCCCGGCGTACGGTGCTCGCAAGTGCTGAACGCATCGACCCCGAGCTGGCGGCGTGGGTCGCCGAGCACAGCCGGTTTCCGAGTTCGATGGTCGATCGCATCACTCCGGCAACGACTTTGGAGATGGCTGCGGAAGTGCGCCGCGACTTCGGCGTCAACGACCGGTGGCCGGTGGTGGCCGAGCCGTTCACCGCCTGGGTGCTCGAGGACGACTTCGCCGATGGCCGACCGCCGCTGGAGAAAGCGGGCGTGCTGATGGTCGACGATGTGCGCCCATACGAGCTGATGAAGCTGCGGCTGCTCAACGCGGGGCATCAGTGCCTGTGCTATTTCGCCCATCTCTGCGGCTTCAAGTTCGTGCATGAAGCAGCGCGGGATCCGTTGTTCGCCAAGTACTTGCTTGCCTACTTCGACACCGAGGCCATCCCGACGCTGCCGCCGGTGCCCGGGATCGACCTGCATGACTACGGACGCACGCTGATCGACCGGTTCGCTAACCCCGCGGTGCGCGACACCGTCGCCCGGCTGTGCGCCTACTCGTCGGACCGCATACCGAAATGGCTGTTCCCCGTCATCCGCGACAACTTGGCCAACGATGGTCCGATTCAGATGGCGTCGGCGGCCGTGGCGAGTTGGGCCCGCTACGCCGAAGGCGTCGACGAGTGGGGCGAGCCGTACGAAGTGCTCGACCAGCTGTCGGATTCGCTCATCCCGATCGCCCGGTCGCATCACGAAAACGCATGCGCGTTCCTTGAGATCACCGCGGTATTCGCCGACCTGTCCCATCAGCATCGGTTTGTCGAGGCATACCGCTGGGCGCTGGATTCGTTGCACAGCAAGGGAGCTCGCGCGACATTGGAAGCGTTGGTGCAATGAGGAGCCTGGTGATCGGCGAGTCGCTGATCGACATCGTCGAAGGCGACGAACATGTCGGCGGCAGTCCGCTCAACGTCGCCGTCGGACTCGGCCGGCTGGGCCGCGACGTCGACTTCCTGACCCACATCGCCGACGACTCGCGTGGGCGGCGGATCGCGGAATATATCAAATCCTCTGGTGCCCAACTGATTCCGGGAAGTATGACTGCCGACCGCACCCCGACCGCGACGGCGACGATCGCCGAGGACGGATCCGCCACCTACACCTTCGACCTGGACTGGCAGCTCCCCGGCACACCCGAAGTTCCCCCGCCGTTGTTGGTGCACACCGGGTCGATCGCGGCGGTGCGCGAGCCGGGGTGCTTGGCGGTCGCGGCGCTGCTTGACGCCTACCGGTTGTCGGCCACGATCACGCTGGATCCCAACGTCCGGCCGTCGCTGATCACCAACCGGGAACTGGCGCGCCAACGCATCGAGCATCTCGTCGCACGCAGCGACATCGTCAAGGTCAGCGATGAGGATCTGCGCTGGGTCGACCCCGACCGCGAACCGCAGCATACCGCCCGCGGTTGGTTGGCACTGGGGCCCGCGATCGTCGCGGTGACGATGGGTGAAAACGGTTCGCGGGCGTTCTGCGCGGCAGGCGAGGCGCACGTGGCCGCCAAGCAGGCGGAAGTGGTCGACACCATCGGCGCCGGCGATGCATTCATGGTCGGCCTGCTCGACGCACTCTGGGAAATGAACCTATTGGGCGGCCAGCGACGGGCCGCCCTGGCCAAAATTCAACTCGACGAATTGACCGCGGCATTCGAGGCGGCGGGGTTGGTGTCGGCACTGACCGTCGGCCGCGCCGGCGCTGATTTACCCGACCGTGCCGCCCTGCGCTCAATCGCCCTCTAGCCCCGGCGGTTTCACGTGTGTACCGCGGTAACCGGGCTCGGTCGAATTCGAGCGTAAAGTCGGCTCGTCAGATCGCAACAGTCGGCAGCGGTAATGGTTGGCGAACACCGGGAGGTATGGCGAGTTCCGTGGCAAAGCAGCCAGACCAGTTCGACTGGATCACTGCCTACCTGGACGGTCATGGCCTTCTGAAACCGTGGCGCCGGATATCGGCAGTCTTCATCGCCTCATTCACGGCGTTCCCGCTGATCATGCTCTGCAGCCCGGCCGGACCGGCAGATCCGGTGACCCGAACGGTGACCCTCGTGGCATCGGGATTGGGGATCATCGGGGCGAGCCTGCGACTGAAACGCTGGCCGTCACGACGTCAGTCGAGCAACTGGTTGCTCATCGGCATGGCGGGCATCGCGGCGGCGCTGTTGACGTTGTCGAACCCCTACGTGGGATTGATGTGTTGCACGACTTTCGCGATGCTGGGTGGCTACATCGCCTACTTCCACGCCTTCGGCTACGTGCTCACCAACTTCGCCGTGGCCGCGACGTGCGTGGCGGTTCTGTCGTATCGCATCATCGCGGACACGGGCGACGTAGCGCTGACCGCCGCTTCGGTCATCGTGGTGGTAGGACTCAACATCGGTGTGCCGTTGGGCATGCAGTCGTTGGTGCATACGCTGCGATCCGATCTGCAAAGCTCCGGGCGCGACCCCCTTACCGGCCTGCACAACCGGCGCTCCTTCAACAACTCGGCGTACGAACTGATCCGGGCTCACCGCAACACGGCGAACTCCTATCTGGTGATCGCGGTCATCGATCTCGACGACTTCAAACGGCTCAACGACACGCACGGCCACGCCGCGGGTGATCAAGCGTTGGTCGCGGTCGCCGCGGCGCTTCAGCAGAGCTGTCGCGCCACCGCCGTGATCGGCCGGGCCGGTGGCGAAGAATTTGTCGTCGCCGACGTCAGGACCACGCCCGACCCCGCGAGAATGGCCGAACGCATTTGCGATGCGATAGCCGCCATCCCCTTCGACATCACCGCGAGCATCGGCACCTCCAGCGCGCCGCTGCACACCGGCCCGACTATCCCAGCCATGGAGCTCATCGACGATCTGATCAGGACGTCAGACGCCGCGATGTACGAGGCCAAGCGCGCCGGAGGCAATCAGGTTCGCCACAATTGCGGGGACACACCCCCGCCGGTGACGGCCTGATCGGATTGCCGGCAACACGTTTCGCCGTTTTCGCCGATGATCGGTGGCTGCGGCCCCGGGCGATCCGGCCCGCGGCGACCCCGGTGAAATCCGCTCAATCCCAGCTCACGGGCCTGTCGGGCTGTTTTGCCGGCGGCGGTATGGGCATACTGACAAGATGCGCTCCATCTGGAAGGGTTCGATCGCGTTCGGGCTCGTCAATGTGCCGGTCAAGGTGTACAGCGCCACCCAAGACCACGACATCAAGTTCCATCAGGTGCACGCCAAGGACAACGGCCGCATCCGCTACCAGCGGGTGTGCGAGCTCGATGGCGAGGTCGTCGAATACCGGGACATCGCGCGTGCCTACGAATCCGACGACGGACAGATGGTGGTCATCACCGACGACGACATCTCCACGCTGCCCGAAGAACGCAGCCGCGAAATCGAGGTGCTGGAGTTCGTCCCGGCCGCCGACGTCGACCCGATGATGTTCGATCGCAGCTACTTCCTCGAGCCGGACTCCAAGTCGTCCAAATCGTATGTACTGCTGGCCAAGACACTGGCCGATACCGACCGCATGGCGATCGTTCATTTCACACTGCGCAACAAGACCCGGCTTGCGGCCTTGCGGGTCAAGGACTTTGGCAAGCGTGACGTCATGGTGGTCCATACCTTGTTGTGGCCGGACGAGATTCGCGATCCCGACTTCCCGGTGCTGGACAAGAAGGTCGAGATCAAGCCTGCGGAGCTGAAGATGGCCGGGCAGGTGGTCGAGTCGATGGCCGAGGACTTCAATCCGGACCGCTACCGAGACACTTACCAGGAGCAGCTGCAGGAACTCGTCGACGCGAAACTCGAAGGCGGAGAGGCATTCACCACCGAGGAGAAGCCCAAGGAATTGGACGAGACCGAAGACGTCTCCGATTTGCTCGCCAAGCTGGAGGCCAGCGTCAAGGCGCGCTCCGGCGACGGGAAGGCACCGGCGAAGAAGACGGCCGCCAAGAAAGCGCCCGCCAAAAAGGCGGCCGCGAAGAAGGCGCCGGCCAAGAAGTCGCCCGCCAAAGCGGCGTCACGATCCTGATCGGTGTGGGTCGCCATCAAGCCCGAGTGAAACTCTCTCCGCGCGGTCGGCCGGTCAAGAAGCGGAATCCCGCGGCAATGAGGTTGATGGCGGCCACGATAATAATCAAGGTCAGCGCCGCGCCCCAGATCCGCAGGAAGCCCGCGTGCTCCGGATTGGTGAGCTCGGTGTAGATCAGCAGCGGCAGCGACGCCATGTTGCCATGGAAGACATCGAGGTTGATAGCCCGGCTGTAACCGACCAAGACCAGCACCGGGGCCGTTTCGCCGATGACGCGCGCGAGGGCGAGCAGAATGCCCGACACGACGCCCGGCATCGCGATCGGAAAGACAATCCGCACAATCGTTTTCCATTTGGGCACGCCCAACGCGTAACTGGCCTCGCGCAGTTCGTCGGGTACCAACCGCAGCATCTCCTCGGTGGACCGCACCACTACCGGCAACATCAGCAGGACCAGCGCCAGCGCCACGGCGAAGGCGCTCTGCTGGAAACCCAACGTGGCGATCCACAGGCTGAAGATGAACAGTGCCGCCACAATCGAGGGCACCCCAGCGAGCACGTCGACCATGAAAGTAGTCACCCGCGCCAACCGCCCCGAACCGTACTCCACCAGGAACACTGCCGTCATCAAACCCAGCGGTACGGCGAGCAAGGAAGCCACGCCGGCCTGCACCAGCGTCCCGTACAGCGCGTGGTACACCCCGCCGGCGAACTCTTCCGGCAGCACGCCGCGCAGCGAGTGGGTCCACCAATGCGACCGGGTGACGGCATACCCACCCCGCTCGATCACCACCCAGAGCACCCACGCCAGCGGCACCAGCGCGACCCCGAACGACGTGAGGAAAAGCATTGTCGCGACATTGTTTTTGATTTTGCGCCGCATACTGACCGGCTGGACTACCGAAGCTTTGATCGGCTCACGCAGTGTCTCGGTGCTCATGCGTTGACCTTCCCGCCGGCGATCGCGCGGGCGGCAGCGTTGACCACGAATGTGATTACGAACAATGCGAACCCGGCCGAGATATAGGCCCCGGTCGGCAGCGGTTCGCTGAATTCGGATGCCGCGGAGGCGATCTTCGAGGCAAACGTGTAACCGCCGTCGAACAACGACCAGTTGCCGGGGCGGGCCCCCGCACGCAGAATGATCAGCACCGCAACGGTTTCGCCCAGCGCGCGGCCCAGTCCCAGCATCGAGGCCGCGACCACACCGCTACGGCCGTAGGGCAGCACGGTCAGCCGCACCACCTCCCAACGGGTGGCACCGAGCGCCTGGGCCGCCTCCATCTGGATGCGCGGGGTCTGGCGGAAGGCTTCTCGTGAAACCGACGTGATGATCGGCAAGATCATCACCGAAAGCACGATCCCGGCGGTGAAGATCGTTCCGCCGCCCGCCAAGGACACGTTGCCTTGCTTGAACAGAAAGATCCACCCCAGATTGCGATTCAGAAATTCGGCCAACGGCTCCAGTTTGGGAGCCAGCACGAATATCCCCCACAGCCCGAAGATGATCGACGGCACTGCTGCCAATAAATCGACCATCGCGGCGAACGGGCGCGCCAGCCGCGGCGGCGCATATTGGGTGAGGAAGACCGCGATGCCGATCGCAACCGGCACGGCGACCACCAGTGCGCTGGTCGCACTCAGCACGGTGACCATCAGCAAGTCGTGGATACCGAACGCCAACTTCGCGGGGTCGCTGGTATCGAATTCGTTGCTGGTGAAGAAATTCGCGTGGTTGGCCTGCAGCGCTGGGATAGCGCGAATCAACAGAAATATCGCGATCAACGCGATCGCGATCACGATCGTGGATCCGGCGGCGGCGGCGACCGACTTGAATATTTGGTCGCCCCGCCGCACCACGCGCCGAGTCACCGCCGCCGGAACGGGTTTGGTCACCGGCGGACTCACACGCAGTGTTTCGGACACCACAACCTCACGTCACGCGATGGCGTTGACGGCAGTCGACAGCCTCGATCCGAAGGCGTCCGGAATCGGGATGTATCCGTTATCCGCCAAACCATTCTGGCCGGGACCGATGGTGCTCTGCAGAAACGCCTTGACTGCCGAGCCGACCTGGGAGTCGGGGTACTTGGAGCAGACAACCTCGTACGTCGCCAGCACGATCGGGTACGCACCCGACTGTTTCGGTCGGTAGAACGAAATCGTGTCGAGGACCAGGTCGTTGCCCTGCCCGACGATCGAGGCGCCGGCAATCGTCTTGCCCACCGAGTCGCTGCTGATCGCGACCGGGTCGGGGCCCGCCGACGTGACAACCTTGGCCACGTTCAGGTGTTGCGCCTGGGCGAAGGACCATTCGTTGTAGGTGATGGATCCCTCGGTGCTCTTGACCGCAGCGCTGGTGCCGTCGTTGCCCTTGGCGCCCTCGCCGACACCGCCGTTGAACTTCTTGCCGGCGCCCTTGCCCCATCCTCCGTTGGAAGCGGCGTCGAGATACTTCTGGAAGTTGTCCGTCGTGCCGGACTCGTCACTGCGGAATACGACGTGAATGGGCTCGCTTGGCAAAGTTGCGCCGGCGTTGATCGCTTGGATCGCCGGATCGTTCCACGTGGTGATGCCGCCGTTGAAGATCTTCGCCAGGGTGGGACCGTCGACGTTCAGCGAAGTCACCCCGTTGATGTTGAAGGTGACCGCGATCGGGCCGAACACCGTAGGCAAGTTCCACGCCGGCGAGCCGCCGCAGCGGGTTTGGGCAGCCGCGTACTCATCGTGGCTCAACGGCGAGTCCGATCCGCCGAAATCGGTTTGACCGCCCGTGAATTCGCGGACGCCGGCACCCGAGCCGTTGGGTGTGTAGTTCAACGTCTGACCCGGGCAGGCCTGTTCGAACGCCTTGACGAACCGCGTCATCGCGTTTGCCTGGGCCGTCGAACCGCTTGCCTTCAGCGTCTTGGTACCGCCGCAGGTCACCTTGCCCGACGGCGCACCCGACGAGGTAGCACCTCCGGTCGCGTTGTTGTCGCTGCCACATCCCGCGATAGCGAATGTTCCAGCAGCCAGCACCCCGAGCAAGCCGCCAAACCGGTTGAGTTTCAATTCAGTTCCTCACCTTTACGATTGAACGCCGCAGCACTAGCCGCAGCTTACAAAACCAACCGTCATCCTCGCGACCGGGAAGCTACAGTAAGAACAGGTTAACGTTCGGCAAAATTTGTCCCCGCCATCGCCTTTCGGCTCCGCGACGCACCCCGATCGCGATCGCAAATTCGAACCCCCTAGACTTACGAGATCGCGTTGACGGCAACCGACAGACGGAATATGAACGTATCCGGAACGCGAACATATCCGTTGTCCCCCAATCCATTCTGGCCAGCACCGATGGTGCTCTGCAGAAACGCCTTGACCGCCGCACCGACCTCCGGATCGGGATACCTCGAGCAGACAACCTCGTAGGTCGCCAGCACGATCGGGTACGCGCCAGGCTGATTCGGGCGATAAAACGAAATCGTGTCGAGCGCCAAGTCATTGCTCTGCCCGACGATCGAGGCTCCGGCAATCGTCTTGCCCACCGAGTCGGCACTGATCGCCACCGGATCCGGTCCTGCCGACGTGACGATCTTGGCGGTGCCCAGGTGTTGGGCTTGCGCGAACGACCACTCGTTGTAGGAGATCGACCCGTCGTTGGCCTTGACCGCCGCGCTGGTGCCGTCGTTGCCCTTGGCGCCTTCGCCGACGCCGCCGTTGAACTTCTTCCCCGCGCCCCTACCCCACGCGCCCTTGGAAGCGGCGTCGAGATACTTCTGGAAATTGTCCGTTGTCCCCGACTCGTCACTGCGGAACACGACCTGAATCGGCTCGGCGGGCAGGCTGACGCCGGGGTTGAGTTCCTGGATCGCGAGATCATTCCACTTGGTGATCCCGCCGTTGAAGATCCTGGCCGCGGTCTGACCATCGAGGGTCAGCGAAGTCAGCCCGTCGACGTTGTAGGTGATCGCGATCGGCCCGATTACCACGGGCAGCTGCCACGCAGGCGAGCCGCAGCGACGCTGGGCGGCCGCGTATTCGCCGGGCGCCAACGTCGAGTCCGAGCCCGCGAAATCGGTTTGATTGCCTGTGAATTCGCTGATTCCCGCACCTGAGCCGTTGGCTGTGTAATTCACCGTGTGGCCCGGGCACGCCTGCTCATACGCCTTGATGAAACGCGTCATCGCGTTGGCCTGTGCCGTGGATCCGCTGGCCTTCAGTTTTGCTTTGCCGCCGCAGGCCACCTTCACCGGCGCGGCCGGTGTGGTCGTCGTCTTCTCACCAACAGCGTTGTCGTCATTGCCACACGCCGACAACAGCACTGCAGCAGTGGCCAGAACGCACAGGAAAGCACCAAATCGGTTGATTCTCAATTCAATCCTTCGTCGGTACGAACGAGACGATGTTCGGCGAATTCGTCAGCCATCGTCGCAGGCCATCGCCTGCGTTTGCAATTTCGGTCGCAATTCCTTGGCGGCCACCCCGACCCGGTATGCGGACGCCGCAACGCCACTACCGTATGCCAAACTAGAACCTGTTCCAGAAATGCCGCGATCCGAGACGGTCAGTCTTGCTTCCGTTTCGGCCGACAACTCAACGAAGAGAGGCCGCAATGATCCTTGACAGGTTCCGTCTCGACGATAAAGTCGCCGTCATCACTGGTGGCGGCCGTGGTCTCGGGGCGGCCATCGCGGTGGCGTTCGCCGAAGCCGGCGCCGATGTGCTCATCGCCTCGCGCACGCAGTCCCAACTAGAGGCCGTCGCCGAGCAGGTCCGCGCCGCGGGCCGCAAGGCACACATCGTCGCCGCCGACCTGGCCCATCCCGAGGCCACCGCGAAGCTCGCCGAACAGGCCGTCGAGGCGTTCGGGAAGCTGGACATCGTCGTCAACAACGTGGGCGGCACCATGCCCAACACGCTGCTCACCACGTCGACGAAGGACCTCAAGGACGCGTTCACCTTCAACGTCGCCACCGCGCACGCGCTCACCATCGCGGCGGTGCCGCTGATGCTGGAGCACTCCGGCGGCGGCAGCATCATCAACATCACCTCGACCATGGGCCGACTGGCCGGGCGGGGTTTCGCCGCCTACGCCACCGCCAAAGCCGCGCTGGCTCATTACACCCGGTCCTCAGCACTGGATCTGTGCCCGCGCATCCGGGTCAACGCGATCGCACCCGGCTCGATCCTGACCTCCGCGCTGGACGTGGTGGCCTCCAACGACGAATTGCGGGAGCCGATGGAGAAGGTGACCCCGATGCGCCGCCTCGGAGATCCAGTCGACATTGCCGCTGCCGCAGTCTATTTGGCGTCGCCAGCCGGAAACTTCCTGACCGGCAAGACGCTCGAGGTCGACGGCGGCCTCACCTATCCCAATCTCGACATCCCCGTTCCGGACCTGTGATCCGATGACGCGAGCGGCCGCAGCTCGCGGGGGCCGCTCGCCGTCCTGACCCTCACCTTCGACCCCTAAGGATCCAGAAATGCCCATCCCCGTCGTCCAATTGGGCACCGGCAATGTCGGTATCCACGCACTGAGAGCACTTATCACCAATCCCGACTTCGAACTGCGCGGCGTCTGGGTCTCGTCCGACGCCAAGGCCGGCAAGGACGCGGCAACACTTGCCGGGCTTCCCGATCCGACCGGTGTGCTGGCCAGCACCGACCTCGACGCCGTGCTTGCCACCGGGCCGCAATGCGCGGTGTACAACGCACTGGCCGACAACCGGCTGCCTGAGGCGCTCGAGGACTACCGCCGCGTCCTGGCGGCCGGTATCAACATCGTCGGCAGCGGCCCGGTTTTTTTGCAGTACCCGTGGGAGGTGATTCCGGAGGATCTCATCAAGCCACTGGAAGATGCTGCCCGCGAAGGTAATTCGAGCCTGTTCGTCAACGGTATCGACCCCGGCTTCGCCAACGACCTGCTACCGCTGGCGCTGGCCGGCACCTGTCAGAGCATCCAGCAGATCCGGTGCATGGAGATCGTCGACTACGCGACCTATGACAGCGCCGCCGTGATGTTCGACGTCATGGGATTCGGTAAGCCGATGGACGACATCCCGATGCTGTTGCAGCCCGGCGTGCTCAGTTTGGCGTGGGGCTCGGTGATCCGGCAGATCGCGGCGGGGCTGGGCATCACGCTGGACGCGGTCACTCAGGAATATGTCCGGATCCCCGCGCCCGAGGACTTCGACATCGCGTCGGGACATATCGCCAAGGGCACCGCCGCCGCGCTGCGCTTCGAGGTGTTCGGCATGGTCGATGGCAAGCCCGCCGTGGTCCTGGAACATGTCACCCGGTTGCGCCCCGACCTGCAGCCCGAGTGGCCGCAGCCCGCCCAGGAGGGCGGTTCCTACCGCATCGAGATCACCGGCGAACCCTCGTACGCCGTCGACGTCTGCCTGGGCAGCCCGAACGGCGACCACAACCACGCCGGACTGGTGGCCACCGCGATGCGGGTGGTCAACGCGATCCCGGCGGTGGTGGCCGCCGCGCCGGGAATCGTGACGACTCTCGACTTGCCACTGGTCACCGGCAAGGGGCTCTACCTGCCCGGGTGATCCATCGCGGGCGCATCGGCGTTGCGCCGGGCGCCACAGCTGCGGGCGGGCCGCCTAACCCGGCGGGTGCGATCCGCCGGGTAGCGTTTATCGGATACCCTCACTTTTTTATTCGGTAATACGCATCGAAGGTCGGTCAGTTGGCGCAGGGCACCCGGGCCTCGTTCAAAACCAGTTGGTATCTGCTGGGGCCGGCATTCGTCGCCGCGATCGCCTATGTCGATCCGGGAAACGTCGCGGCCAACGTCAGCTCCGGCGCGCAATTCGGCTACCTGCTGCTGTGGGTCATCGTCGCCGCCAATGTGATGGCCGGCTTGGTGCAGTACCTTTCGGCCAAACTCGGGCTGGTGACCGGACGCTCGTTGCCCTCGGCGATCGGCAAGGAGATGAGCCGGCCGCTGCGGCTGACCTTCTGGGCGCAGGCTGAAATCGTCGCGATAGCAACCGATGTCGCCGAAGTCATCGGCGGTGCGATCGCGCTGCGGATCCTGTTCGGTCTGCCACTGCCGCTGGGCGGGGTGATCACCGGAGTGATCTCGTTGCTGTTGCTCTCGATAAAAGACCGTCGGGGCCAGATCATTTTCGAGCGCGTCATCACCGGGCTGCTGCTGATCATCGCGATCGGCTTCGCAGCCAGTTTCTTCGTCGCCACGCCACCGTCCGACTCCGTGCTCGGCGGCTTGGTGCCGCGGTTCCACGGCGCCGAAAGCGTGCTGCTGGCCGCCGCCATCCTGGGCGCCACCGTGATGCCGCATGCGGTGTACATGCACTCGGGTCTGGTCCTGGACCGGCACGGGCATCCCGAGCCCGGCGCCCAGCGACGCTGGCTACTGCGGGTCACCCGCGTAGATGTGGTGCTGGCGATGGCCGTCGCCGGGACGGTCAACGCGGCCATGCTGCTCGTCGCCGCGATCAACCTGCAGGGCCACGACGACGTCGCGTCCATCGACGGCGCCTACAGTGCGATCCACCACACGTTGGGCCCGGCGATCGCGGTGCTGTTCGCCGTCGGCTTGCTCGCCTCCGGCTTGGCATCGTCGTCGGTGGGCGCCTACGCCGGTGCGATGATCATGCAGGGTCTGCTGCATCGGTCGATACCGATGATGGTGCGCCGCTTGGTCACGCTGTGCCCGGCGGTGGCGCTGCTGGCGATCGGTCTCGACCCGACGCGCTCGCTGGTGATCTCGCAGGTCGTGCTGTCGTTCGGCATTCCGTTCGCGGTGCTGCCGCTGGTCAGACTCACCAGCAATCGCAAGCTGATGGGCGACGACACCAACCACCCGATCACGACGGCCATCGGCTGGGCGGTCGCAATACTGGTGACCTTATTGAACGTGGTGCTGATCTACCTCACCCTGAAAGGGCACTGACAACCGAACGTTCACAGCGCAGCCGTTCCGTGTGATTTGTCCGCAGTTTCTTTATTCTTCATATGTGCGCCGCTTTGGGCTCGCACACTTACGCGGCCTAAACGTGAATACGGAAGGAAACGCGTCAAATGCCTTCACCTCGCTGGCTGGCCAGACTTTCCGCCCCGCTCCTCGTTGGCGCTGCCCTGGTAACCACCGCCGCGGTTGCGGCCGCCGACGCCACCGACACCAACTTCCTGGCCCAAATGCGCGCCCTGGGATTCACCTGGCCGCCGAATGAGGACCCCGACATCCTCTTTATGGCGCACCACATTTGCGCCGACCGGTGGAATGGGTGGTCGTCACAACAGATTGCCGACGACATCCACAACACGCTGGGCCCGCGCGGCATCAATTTCGGCGACACCACCTCAATGGTGAACCTGGCGGTGTCGACCTACTGCCCGTAAGGTGCGCGCGGGTCAGCCGACCTTCGTCTCGGCCCGCGGGCAAAATCGGACGGGGCACCGGCCCCGCAATCCGGGAGTTGTTTTACATAGCTATACGAAGCACATAGGCTCATCTGGTGCCGATTTGTCTGACGGTGAGCCGCTGAATGCAGGCGCGTCGGCATTTCTACTTCGCATACGGCTCCAACCTGTGCGTAAGGCAAATGGCTCGGCGCTGTCCCGATGCCACTGATCCACGCCCGGCGGTGCTCTCCGATCACGATTGGCTGATCAATCAGCGCGGTGTGGCCACCGTCGAACCCTTCGCCGGCAATCACGTGCACGGGGTGCTCTGGCAACTCTCCGATCACGACCTGGCCACCCTGGACAGCGCCGAGGGCGTTCCGGTGCGCTACCGGCGCGACGAGTTGACCGTGCACACCGACGACGGCCCGTCACCGGCCTGGGTCTACATCGATCACCGGGTGACCCCGGGACCGCCCCGCCCCGGCTACCTGTCAAAGGTCGTCGACGGCGCCGTCCATCACGGGCTTCCGCAACGCTGGATCGACTACCTACGGCGCTGGGATCCCACCCGCTGGCCTCGCCCGGCTTCCAAGAGATCGGCGTCCGGGCCTGGGCCACAGTCACTTTCAGAGCTGCTGATCCAGCCCGGGGTGCTCGAGGCGAGTCAGCTGCGGTCGCGTTTCGGTTTCATGGCCATCCACGGCGGCGGCCTGGAAGAGATGACCGACGTCATTGCCGAGCGCGCGGCCGAGGCCGCCGGCGCGTCGGTATACGTGGTGCGCCATCCCGAGCGCTACCCCCATCACTTACCCTCGGCGCGCTTCGACCCGGCCGAGTCGTCACGGCTCGCCGAGTTCCTCGACCATGTCGACGTCGCGGTTTCACTGCACGGTTATGGCCGCATCGGGCGCAGCACACAACTACTGGCCGGGGGGCGCAATCGCGCGCTGGCCGCCCACCTTGCCAAACACATCCAGCTCAGCGGCTATCAGGTCGTCACCGACCTTGACGATATCCCACTCGAGCTACGGGGGTTACATCCTGACAACCCGGTGAATCGGGTACGCGAAGGCGGAACACAACTCGAATTGTCCGTTCGTGTCAGGGGTCTCAGCCCGCGCAGCCCGCTGCCGGGACCTGATGGCCTATCGTCGGTCACCTCTGCCCTGGTTCAGGGATTGGCGGCCGCGGCTCGCTCCTGGTAATTGTTGCTAACTCATTTTACGGAGGTTGTTGGTGGCCAAGGATTTTCGATTTGGCATGAGCATGCGGTTCTACAAGTCACGCGAGGCGCTCCTCGACAAGGCCAAGCGCGCTGAAGATTGCGGCTTCGATATTCTTTGTGTGCCAGACCATTTGGGTGCCGCGGCACCCTTTCCCACCCTGACCGCGGTCGCGATGGTGACCACGACACTGCGGCTGAGCATGTATGTGCTCAACTGCGCGTTCTACAAGCCGGCACTGCTCAGCCGGGACATGGGCGCCCTGGACCTACTCAGTGACGGCCGCCTCGAAATCGGGCTCGGCACCGGCTACGTCCGGGAAGAGTTCGAGGCCGCGGAGATTCCCTACCCCAGCGCCGGTGCGCGGGTCGACTACCTCGAGCACATGACGAAGTATCTGAAGGAGCATCACCCCTCGACACCGTTGATCATCGCCGGCAACGGTGACCGCGTGCTGAGGATCGCGGCCCGCAACGCCAACATCATCGGGCTGACCGGCTCGAAAGTGAACGACGTCGAGGACCCGTTTGCCGAACGAGTCGACTTCGTCCGCAAGGCTGCCGGCGACCGGTTCGAGTCCCTCGAGCTGAATCTGGCGATCACGGCGATGCCACGCGACGGTGAGACCGAGCCCGACCTCAAGCTCACCCGGGCCTACGCCCCGGAACTCTCCGATGAGGAGATCCTGTCCCAGGCGTCGGTACTCAGCGGTTCTCCCGCCCAGATCGCCGACACGCTGCGCGGCTACCGGGAGAAGTACGGCGTGTCTTCCTTCACCGTGCAGGACAACAACATCGCCAACTTCTCAAAGGTGATCGCCGAACTGCGCTGACGCCAGTCGCGCCAAGGGGTCTGCGCTTGCCGCCACGGTAAGCTCAGGCCCGTCCGCCCTCGTAGCTCAGGGGATAGAGCACGGCTCTCCTAAAGCCGGTGTCGCAGGTTCGAATCCTGCCGGGGGCACGTTGTCGTGTGTATGACCTTGGCTGTTGCGTGACGTTTCTCCTTCGGGTGATGCGCGACAGTGTTTCGGCTGATGGTTGACAGTTACTTCGGCTGATCCTTGACGCTGCCTCGATCCCCAACGTGGGGTGCGGGGCACGACGTATTAGGCCACGGATCGACACCCGAAAGTTGTCGTACCCCGCTGCGATGATGTCGTTATGTCCTCGACCGCTTCATCTAGCGCCGTTGAATCGCGCCCGGCGGACCGTCTTGGGGTGTTGTTCGAGGAGTTGGCGGAGTTGGCCGGTCAGCGCAACGCGATTGATGGGCGCATCGTGGAGATCGCCGCCGAGATCGAGCGCGACGAGCTGTGCGGAGCCACCGGTGCGCGCTCGGTAGCCGCATTGCTGGGCTGGAAGCTGGCCTTATCTTCGGCGAACGCCCACACGATCACTACCGTCGCGGGCCGGCTCGAGGAGTTTCCGCGCTGCGCGGCGGGGATGGCCGAGGGTCGGTTGTCGCTGGATCAGGTCGGTGTGATCGCGGCGCGGGCGAGTCAGGGATCCGATGAGCATTACGCGGCGCTGGCCGAGGTCGCCACGGTCAGCCAGTTGCGTACCGCGGTCAAGCTGGAACCGCGACCCGACCCGGACCCTCGCCCGCAACCGCAGCCCTCGATCACCACCACCTGCGACGAGCAGTTCGCCTATTGGCGGATTGCACTTGACCACTTGGACGCCGCCAAGTTCGAGGCGGCGTTGGCGTCTCACCGGGATGCGCTGATCACCGAATGGAGACAGGACCACGGCGACGGCGAGAGCGCGGTAGATCAGCGGCCGCCGTTGCCGGGAACTGTCGAGGCGTTTATGCGGCTGGTCGAGACCGGATGGGACGCCGAAGCGGCCCGCCGACCGCACGGGCAGCACACCACCGTGGTCGTGCACCTCGACGTGCAGCAGCGCGCCGCCGCGCTGCATCTGGGTCCGCTGCTCTCCGACGCCGAACGCCGCTACTTGACCTGTGATGCCACCTGCGAAGTCTGGTTCGAACGCGGCGGCGAGCCCATCGGCGCCGGCCGCACCACCCGGGTGATCAGCCGGCGGCTGCGCCGCGCGCTGGAGCATCGCGACCGCAGCTGCGCGGTCCCCGGGTGTGGGGCGACCCGTGGTCTGCACGCCCACCATCTCCGGCACTGGGAGGACGGCGGCCCCACCGAGTTGTCCAACCTGGTGCTGCTCTGCCCGTATCACCACCGCTTGCACCACCGCGGCCTCATCACCCTCACCGGACCCGCCGACGCACTCACCGTCACCGACAGCTCCGGCCAACAGCTGCACGCCGGATCGCTGGCGCGCCCACCGACCCAACCCCCGCCCAATGTCCCACCCTGCCCCGGACCCACCGGCGAACGCGCCCAATGGTGGTGGTATGACCCCTTCCAACCCCAACCACCACCACCCAACTAGGCTCGTTGCCAGCCTCGGACCTCAAACACCCTGGGGCATAAAGGAATTCGCGCGGACGTCGGGCCGACCCGCAGCGCCGAAGATCAGCTGAAGCGGATGGTTGATGTCGCCAGGCCGAAGATCTTGCGGCCACCCGATTTCGCGCCGACGATGACGACACCGCTGCGGGTTTCTGGATCCAACGACTTGACTCGGCCGCTGTACTCGATGTCCGCGCCGTCGGCGGCCGACACGATCACGGGCTGGGACAGCCGCACCGCATAGCGGGTGACCGCGCCGGGGTCGCCAGTCCAGGCGGAGGCAAACGCGGCCCCCAAACCCATCGTGAGCATGCCGTGCGCGATCACGTCCGGCTGCCCTGCCATCTTGGCGAGGTTCTCATCCCAGTGCAGCGGGTTGGCGTCGCAGGCCACCCCGGCGTAGTTCACCAGGTCGCCGCGGGACAGCCGGGCGTGGTGCACCGGTAACTCGTCACCGACTTTCACGTCATCGAAGCACGGCGTCCCTGGGGTGCGGGCGGTGCCTCCCTTGGAGATCAGAACCTCGTCCGCCGGGCGCACCGTTTTCTGGTAGTCCACGTCGGAGTATTCGATTCCGGCGAGGTTGACGTCGTGCATCATCACTTTCTGCGCCGTCCCCCTGATCGCCGGATCGACATCCTCGGCGGTGACGCCGACGACCGTGGTGTGCAAGGTGTGCACACGCTCGCCGGCGGTGTCGGTGAAGGTATTGGTCACGGTGATCAGGTCTCTGCCGGCGAACCTGCGCACCGAGGACAATTCGACGTCGATGTGCAGTTCGTCGCCGGCCACGATCGGCCGGTGCTGCTCGAAGACCTCCTCGGTCTGCAGGTACATCTCGTACCCGATGACCACCGATTCGAAGAGGCGCCGGTTTGCCGCCATGGCCGGGGCCGACGTGAACGTCAGCGGCGCCACCACGTCCGAATATCCCAACGCCGCGGCAGCGGCGACATCCCAGTGCGCAGGGTGATAGTCCTGCACAGCACGCGCGAATTCGCGCAGCTTCTCGCGGCCGACCTGATAGATGTCTTCCATCGCGTAGTAATGGCCGACCCGCGATTCGAGCGTCGACGAGTCTGCTGCCGTCATCAGTTTCCCCACCTGTTCTATTCGGTTGCCCCTTGAGGCCAACCAAAGAACACTAGCGTGCGGACACCGTGGCAATACGCGCCGATACTCTTCGCCGACAAATCACACCGGACAACCCGAAAGCGCTTCACCAAATAGACTGGACGCCTTGGCTATTCGCCATATTTCCGACGGCACCAAACTAAATCCCTTCCAGCACTAAACTATTCATTACAGGACGGCAATGGCCGGATCACGCACTAGTGACCGCCGGAGGCCGTTGCGCCCAGTCCGGTCGACGGCCGAGGTGGCACAGAATGCGGTCGAAATCGTCGCCGGCAGCCAATTCGAGCGCGGGCCCGAACGGCGCACCCTGCCCGCCGCGGAATTCGCCGTCGGGCACGGCCAGTACAAGAGGCAACACGGCGGCAATGACGTCGGCGGGTAGCTCGTAGCGCAGGCCCAGCGATGCGGCGACATCCCAGCCGTGCACGACGTAGTCGACGAAGTGAAATCCCATCGCCATCGCGCCGGGAACCGCAGCGTCCTCGCCGAACTCGGGCAGCCGGAAAAGCGTTTCGCTTACGCCATCCGCGGCGAACGCGTCGATTACGTCGAGGGCGGCATCGGCATAGACGCGCGCGTGATCGGCCCTCACCGCGTCGACGACAGCGTCCGCATTCCAGCTCTCGAGATCTGCACCGCCGCCTCGTGCCGCCGCAGCGAATCCGCGATGTTGAACGGTCATATGGGCGAGAAGGTCCAGCAGCGTCCAATCTCCACAGGGCGTCGGCTTGGCGAAGTTGGCATGCGTGACGGCATTGACGATGTCGATCGAGTGCAACACGGCGATGCGATGCAGTGGCCGGATGTCGGACGAATGAGTAAGCATGCGCTTACGATATGCGTCTACTTACGATATTGCAATGCCTATGATGATGCGATGGCTGCGAAGTCACCGGACCGGCGCCCTGACCTGGCCGCGATGCTGGCGCCGCTGCTGCGTGAGCTGGTCGCGGCCGAGGAGCCGGTCCTGGCAGCCCACGGCGTGACGATGTGGGGCTACGTCGTGCTGCTGGCGCTGGACCGCTCGTCGATGCGCACCCAGGCCGCGCTGGCCGCGGCCATCGGCGCCGATAAGACCCGAATTATTCGCACCCTCGACGACCTGCAGGACGACGGTTACATCGAACGACGGCCCGACCCGGACGATCGCCGAGTGCGATTGCTCGCTATCACCGAAGCCGGTCGGCGCGTCAAAGACGCCGTGCAGAGTGAAATCCAGCGCGGCGAAGAACGCTGGCTCGGTGAACTCAGCGCCGAGGAGCGAAGGATCTTCCTGCGGTCCCTGGAGCGGCTGACTCCCCGCGATTGGGGATGACACGGTGGCACGAAATATTTGCCCGCCGGAAAGCGCTGGCTAAGGAGGTGCATCCAAACAATGCGCGATTTGCGCACACGATGCGCTGGATCGCGCACATCCAGTAGGCCGGGTCTCCTAGACGGGCATACTCGATGGTCATTTGGTCGGGCACGAGGGTGGGAAGAGGCGAATTCGAGCTGCCATGAATAGCGGGAATCAAGTCAACGCCAGGGCGCAGCGACCACGCGTGTTGAGTAGCTACGTCGCCCAGCGCAGCGACACGCGTAGCGCCCTCGGCGATCCCGCCGGCTACTGGGTCGACCACGTCTGCGCCAATCACGGCTCGCTGCATTTCGTTTTTCCAGACATGGCGAAGTTCAGAGCGGGCAGCGTCGTCCAACACGACGGAGATCACCGCGTCGTCGATTTCTGGTCGGAGGGCCTGCATTACGCGAAAACCAACGCCGACGTGCGCGCCGACGGCGATCTCGGGAGCATGCTGTTCATCATCCGCAGCGGCGTTCTCGACTTTGAGCAAGACAGCCGCCAGGTCCGGCTGCAGCCGGGCCAGGCTCTGCTGCTCAGCAAGTCCCGTGCTCTTCAGATCCGCCACAATTCCTGGGCACGGGGCTGGACGTTCGACGTGGCGGACGCACGCCGGCCCCTCAACTTGCCGGAAGGCCCCGTCGCGATGGACTTCCGGCGCGGGCTCGGCTCGGTGGTCAGCACGATGATCTCGACCGTGAGCCTGCAGTACGACACCCTCGACGACTACGAGTTCTCGCGGTCCTGCGCCACCATCAACGACCTGTTGTTCGCGTGCATGACCGGTCGCGGCGGAACTCCCGACACGCTCGGTTCAGTCGAGCAAGCGGTGCGCGAACACGTCGCGCGGTACGCGAGCAACCCGGACCTCACGCCAACCGGCGTCGCACACGCGTTGGGCTGGTCGGTACGTCAAATCCAGTTGGCCCTGCAGCGCGCCGGTACCACGGCCAGCGATCTGATCCGCACCACACGGCTGACCCGCGCCGCAGATCTGCTTCGCCAGTCGCCGCCGAACACCCCGATCGACGCCATCGCGATCGCCAGTGGCTTTCGTTCCAGGAGCACCTTCAACACCGTGTTCAAGCAGCATTTCGGCATCACTCCGAGCGAGGCGCGGATTCGCGTTGTGCCACAACGGAATTGCGATCACCGCGCGCGTCTGCTCTCGCACCACGCGAAGGATTGCTCCGCCACACATTGATGGACGTGAAGCTCTTAGCTGCCTACCGCGCGGCGCGCATCAACTCCGGGCAGTGACGCACCCGATTCCCCCCGGCGCGTTTGGCCTCGTACATCGCGGCGTCGGCGCTGACGATCAAATCGTCGACCACTTTCACGTCGACATTCGCCGGAAGTTCGGCAAGAGCGATCGCCGAAGTCCCGATGCTGGCCGTGATCGAGAAGGGAATATCTGCGACCGCTTGGCGGAGCCGTTCGGTCATGGTGGCGTGCTGCGGCGTGGCGGCGGTGTCGACCACGACAAATTCCTCGCCGCCGATACGAGCAATCACCGCGGCGGGCCGGCAGTTCTGTTCGAGCGCCGAGCCGACCGCAACCAGCGCCTGGTCGCCGACCGCGTGCCCTTGGGTGTCGTTGATCTGCTTGAAGTTGTCCAGGTCAATGACCACCGTCACCAGATAGGTGCCCGGCGGCCGGCCGTGCAATGCCATCAACTCCGCCACCGCGTTGTAGAACGAGCGCCGGTTGTGCAGACCGGTGAGTGAATCGCGGTCGGTGCTGCGCAGGTCGTTGCGCAACGTATGCATCAGCGACAGAATGCCAAAGGGCACACCGATATTGAGCACCGCAACGGTAAGCAGCCCGGCGCTGATCAGGGCTACGTCGCCGTCGGCGGTGATGAATCGGTGCGCCAAGATCGCCGCACAAATCACGGCCACGACGAAGTTGGCGATCACCATGCGACGTGAGTGGAAATACGCGATGAAGCCGCCGAGCATGGCGAAAACCGTGCATCCCATCAGCCCGGTATAAGGATTGGACAAGCATAGGGACGCGACGGCAATGGCAGCCATTGCCGAAAACGCGAACAGGATCGATTGCCAGCGGGTGGGCCAATGGACCAACCACAATGTCGCGCCGACCACCCCCAACACCGATATCGCGACGGAAATTACCCGTAAAACCGGCTGGGTGGGTCCGGTGGGGCTCCACAGCATGATCGTCGGCAGTGCGCTCTGTGCGGCGATAGCAATGAAATTTGACCGTTGCCAGACTTTCTGTAGACCGCGGTTCTTCAAATAGGCGCTGAGCAGGTCATAGTGATCAGATTGCTTCACTACCGACCTGCTCATCCGAATCGGGCGCTGCAACATCGCGCGTCGGAATTGCCACGTGAAGAATTAAATACCTAAGACATTGTTGCCGCATATCGGAGAACCGCATTCATCACTCCACTGGCGTTACCTAGCGGAGTAGCCGGTGTGTGCGCTAACAAGTAAACCGGGGACCGCGTCGCTGTCCACCCTACGAAGAGGCATAAGGCTGACCACCCATTGGGGTGGTCAGTTTGGGGAAAGCGGGTAGTGATGCAATGAAACGCGGTGTTCGGAGTTAGCGTTGAATTCATGACCGCTGGACGTTCGCGCAGGTAACCCTGTGATAACTCCTGGCCCAACAATGACCGAGACCCTCGACGAGGCGGTCATGGGTACGGGGCTGAGCTCGGCATATCAGCAGGTCGTGGCGCTGCCGAGCGAGATCGTCGTTGGATATGAGGCGTTGGCTCGCTGGCCAGAGCTAAGCAATCCATCGCCCATCGACGTGTTCGCCCGCGCCGAACAGACCGGCCGTTTGAATACGCTGGATCGCGCCTGCATTCGTGCCGCTGCCCGAGGAGCGTTGCTGGGCACGTCGACTCCCGGAATGCTGCTGCTGATCAATTGTGAACCCGCAACATCGCACATCGACCTGGCGCAAGACGATGACATAATGCACGCCGCCTCGCGCTTTCGCCTCACGTTTGAAGTCACCGAGCGGGGATTGTTGACCAATCCGCGCGCGCTGCTGCGCAAGGTCGTGGCGCTGCGTTCACTGGGCTTCGCGATCGCGCTCGACGACATCGGCTCACACCCCGATTCGCTGGTGTTGCTTGACGTACTGTCGCCCGAAATCTTGAAACTCGACATGGGCTTGATACAACACCAACCGGATCGGATGCAGGCCCGCACTGTCGCGGCCATCACCGCGCACCACGAGCGGACGGGTGCCGTGATTTGCGCCGAAGGTATCGAAACCGAGGACCATCTCGAACAGGCATTGGCCTACGGCGCCACGCTCGGTCAAGGTATGCGGTTCGGCGGTCCCGGGGACCTTCCGGGCACGCCACGGGCGTTCTCGTGGCCGGCGCGAAAGATGCAGCTAGCACCGACGAAAATCGCCCCGACGAATCTTGGTCTGGCAGAGGCGGTTCCGACGATGAGGATCGTCCGCAAGGACACCGTCACCGAACTCGCCCGACACATCGGCCGGATGGCCGTCACAGCGCAAACCCCTCCGATGATTCTCTTCACGCTGAAAGACACCCGCGACATCCACCAGATGTCACAACAGAACCTCTCATTACTCGCCGAAAGATGCCCGCTGGTAGCAGTTTTCGGCCAGCATCTGCCCGAAGAGCTGGGACCGCGAGTCAGGCAGGTGCGGCTCGACCCCGACGACCCGTTGACGAACGAATCGACCGTCTTGGTGCTCGGCCCCGACACCGCCGCGGCGCTGATCGCGCGCGAGCGAACGTTTCCCGCCTGCGGGCCGGACGCAGAGGGAGATCGGCGTTACGAGATGTCGATCACCTTCGACCGGGCACGCGTCACCGCGGTGGCGCGAAGCTTGCTCGACCGGCTCGCCTGATTGATCAGGGCAGGATTTCGCGTCGACGCGCCTCTGCGATTGATTCGCCGCGTCGTGCGACCCCGAGCTTGACGTAGATACCTTTCAGGTACCACTTGACGGTGTTGATCGTGACGCCGAGATTGCGGGCGATCTGCTTGTTTGTCATGCCGCGTTCCAGCAGGCGCAAGATTTCCACTTCACGGCTGCTGAGCCCTTCCTCGGGCAAGGAGTTGCGTTCCCCGGGAAGGCCGATCATCGGAATCGCCGCCTTCTGGGCGTCGGAGTGCGCGGTGGTCAGCAGCAACGACAGGTATTCAGCCGGCACTTCAGGCAATTCGGTGTCTCGTCGACCGGTCCGGCTCGCCTCCCGAAGGCCGACAATGACATTCAGCAACTCGGGCCCGGCGTCGACGATGGTGCGAAGTAGACCAGCCTGCGCACCCGCGATCAGTGCGGGCACCAGCTCCTCGGTAGCGGCGGACGCATTGCCCGCCAGAGCGTGTGCCCGGGAAAGCGCTACGGCGCTGGCGACTTCGGCATAGCGCGCGCCCGCGTCACGGTAGTCCTGCCGGACCGTGGACAGTAGATCGATCGCGGCGTCGTGATTGCCGCGCGCGCCGAGAATCTGCGCGCGCATCACCAGCCGGTAGTGACGCACGGCCATGGCGATGCTGTTGGCACCCGACGGCAATTCGGTGGTCTGGCGGTCGAGAACGTCCTGCGCCCGGTCGATGTCCCCCGCTGCCACGTGCAGGCTCAGGCGCGCGCAGTCGAGGGCGGCAGACAACCGGGGTAGCGAGAGTTGTTGTGCCGCTTGATTTCCCTCGTCGAGCAAAGAGAAAGCTTCATCGATGTCGCCGCGTAACACCTTGATCCGCGCCAGGGTGTTGTAGGTCGCGATCATGAAGTCAGCAACACCGCTTTCTGCCCCGAGCTCGTGACATTCTTCCAAAAGCGTTTCGGCGGCTTCGATTTCGCCGCGCTCGTAGCACAGTCGACCTACCAATGCGCCCGCCAGCCGCGCGGCGTGTGAATGCTCGCCGGCCATGCTCCGGGCCAGATCACGGGCCTCGACGTAGCGCTGTTCGGCGGCGTCCAGGTTGAGCTGGGCGAACGCCGCCAGCCCGGCGAAGCATCGTCCATACACGCCGGCAAAGGGGCCGCTGGCCGTTTCGTGAAATGGGTTGGCCCACTGCTGGCGCGCGATCGCCCTGTCGTAGGCGAAGGTATGGATGTCGACGAACGTGCAGATGTTCGACGAGACGGCCACCAGGAACGGCCGGCAGGTCGGCTTCTCCACCAGGCAGGGCGCAACCAGAGCGGCGGCACGGTCGATGCGGTCGCGGTAGACGTCGGTACACGCCTGCACGACGTCGGCCTCGCCGAGGATCTCGCACGCCGCCGCATCGGTTGCCCCGTCCAGGGCGGCGCGGACGTGATCCAGTGCGATCTGGGCGTCCTCGGCGCGTTGCAGCAGACAATTCGCCCACGCGATCGCGATCTGCAGCGTCGGCCTGGTCGGCACCAGGTCCTTCGGCAGCCTGTTCACCAGCCCGAGCAGGCTGGCCATCCGGCTGTGCTCGACGAGGTACATGGCCTGCTGTTGCACCAGATCGACGGCCTCGGTCTCGTCACCCGCGGCCAGCGCGTGCGTGACCGCCTCGCTGAGCAGTCCCTGCTCGGAATACCAGGCCGACGCGGTACGGTGCAGGTCCACGATCCGGTCGGCGTGATCGCGTTCCAGACGCTGGCGCAGGTATCCGCCGAAGAGGTGGTGGTAGCGAAACCACTCGCGGTTGTCGTCGAGTGGCATCAGGAACATGTCGCGCCGTTCGAGTTCTTCGAGAATGGCCTGGCCGCGCGGCTGGCCGCTGACGGCCGCTGCGAGGCCACCGCACAGGCGGTCGCAGATCGAGGTGGTCAGCAAAAAGTCGAGCAGCTCGCCGGGCAGGCCGTCCAGCACATTCTCGGCCAGATAGTCGCCGATCGAGTGGTGACGGCCGGAGAAGCCGCTGATCAGCCCGGCGGCGTCCTTGGTGTTGCGCAGCGACAGGGTGGCCAGTTGCAGCGCGGCGATCCAGCCGTCGGTGCTGGTCCACAGCCGCAGCACGTCGTCGCCGTCGAGCTCGAGCGCGTTGAGGTCGAGCAGGAATGCCGCGGATTCGCGTTGGTCGAACCGCAAGAGCGTCGCGTCGATTTCGCTGACCTGGTCGCGCACCTTGAGCTTGCCGATCGCCGGTGTACGGGTTCGGCTGGTCACGATCAGGTGCAGGTTGTCCGGGCCGACGTCGAGCAGGAATTCCAGCGCCGCGATCGTCTCGGGATCGTCGATCAGATGCCAGTCGTCGAGCACGATCGCCACGGGCAGACGGTATTCCGCGACTTGGTTGACCAGCTCGGCCAGCACATAACGCCGCGCGTCGCGGGAGTGCTGTTCGAGCAGATCGGCCAGTTCGGCGCCCACCGTCGGCTCGACGCGACGGGCCGCCTCGATGAGGCTGCGCAGGAAGGAATAGACGTCGTTGTCGTCGCGGTCGAGACTGATCCACGCCGTTGGTACGCCTTCGGCACGCAATTCGCGCTGCCATTGCATCGCCAGGGTGGTCTTGCCGAATCCGGCCGGTGCGTGGATCAAAGTCAGGCGCTTGCTGCGGTTGGCGCGCAGTAAGTCGATGAGGCGGTCGCGAGCGACCAGCTTGCCGAAGTAGGTGGGCGGTTGGATCCTGGTGGCGACGATCCGTGCGGAGCTCGCGTTGGTCTGCACCGAATACGCCTCCCCTCGCGCGGCTACCCCGCAATGCAGCGAGGCAGCTTATCCGATCCCCCATCACATCTTTATCCAAACCGTCCGCCCTTGCCAGGCCTGGGACTTTCGGATCGGGTGATACGGCGGTCGCAGGCGGTGCAGCCGCGGGCTCCTACTACGGTCGCAGATCAAGATCGAACCTCAGCACGATGCGTGGGAATAGCCGAAATTCGTAGCGTCGATGCATGACACGACACGAGGAGCGATCCGATGGCTGACATCGGCGCTGTGTGGAGGCGTCCGGCATCCGTCGAACGCGCATCGGTGACAGGCTGGTTTGCCGGGGTGGTTCTCCCGGCGAATTCAGCCCAGGTCGGCGTCGGGTCGTTCCCGTTGCCGCACAACAGTATTGGCCGCCTGCTCGCGGACTTGGTGGTAGGAGCGCGCGAGGCTGTCCGCAGTGCATTTGGGACCCGAGCGCCACGCATGCAACCCCGGCAGCGTTACCACCACCCGCGCCGCGAGGCCTTCATCGAGGACGCGGCGATGTCTCGCGAGATGTACCGGCTGTGACAGGTTGGGATGTACTACCGGGGTAGGACATCGATGCCTGCCCCGGGGTGATGTCAACGGCCCTCGCGCCCTTTACGATCAGGCCATGCCGGACGCGCTGAAGCGCCGCGTACGAACCTGGGCGCGAAGAAAAGAGCAGTTGCTGCCCTACGGCTTCAGCATGACCGTCGTCGCCGGTTTCGACGCGATGATGCTCGTGGTAGGCAGCATCGCGGCCCTGCAGCGTCCCGCTTCTGAGTGGCCGATCGTGGTGATCGCGATGGTGATCGCGTTCAGCCCCGAGATGGTGTTCTTCGCCTTCGATCTCAGCGGCATCGTCAACAGGCACGAGGGCCCCACGCTCTGGGCGGCGTTCATGGTGGGGACCGCGATCCTGCTGTTCGCCACTCCCACAGCGATTACCGGTGATTTCGCTCCGCTGATGCTGACCCTGACCGTCGGCATGGTCAGCGCCATCACCTCGACACGGGGCGGCGCGCTGGCCGCTGTTTCGGCGGCCGCCCTGCTGGGCTACGCGGCAGCCATGCACCGCCTGAACACCCCAGCGCTATACCTGGCTTTCGTCGCAATCGGCTGGCTCGTCGGATATCTGATGCGCACCCAGCAAGACCTCCTGACCAAGCAGGGCCAGATGCAGGACCAGCTGGCTGCGCACGCCGCAGCCGACGAACGCCGGCGCATCGCCCGGGAAGTGCACGACGTCATCGCACATTCGCTTAGCGTCACGCTGCTGCACTTGACGGGAGCACGCCACGCGCTCGAGCACGACGGCGTCGACGAGGACTCCGTTCGCGCCCTGCAGCGCGCCGAACACCTGGGGCGACAGGCAATGGCAGACATCCGACGCACCGTCGGATTGCTCGATGCCGAAACCACGGGACTCACCCCGGAGCCGGCCATCACCGATATCCCGACCCTGGTGGAGGATTTCAGCCGTGCCGGACTGAATGTCAGCTTCGGTGTCAGCGGATGCCTCGACGACATTTCGGCGGCCGCCGGACTCGCGTTGTATCGGATCGCCCAGGAGTCGCTGGCCAATGTCGCCAAGCATGCACCCGACGCGGCGACCAGGATCACCCTCACCGTCTCGCGCACCGCGGCGACCCTGAACGTCGTCAACGAGCTTCCCGCCGCGGCCGCCGAAGACCCCGTCGAGCCAGGGCGCGGATTGCACGGTATGACGCAGCGCATCGAATTACTCGGTGGCACAATCGATTTTGGCCCCAGCCAGGATGGGTGGTCGGTGCATGCCAGTGTGCCGTCGGGCGCCCACGAATCCGACCCACCGCCGCGGGTGACGGCGTCGTGAACGAAGACGAATCCCTGGTGAACGCCCTGATCGTCGACGATCAGGAGTTGGTCCGCTCGGGCTTGTCGTTGATCCTGCGTGCCAAGCACGGCATCGTCGTGGTCGGCGAATGTTCGGACGGTGACGAGGTTCCCGACGCCGTGGCGCGCCATCGACCCGATGTCGTGGTCATGGATCTGCGCATGAAACGCGTCGACGGAATCGAGGCGACCCGGCGGCTGAGCGAAAGCGGCGGGCCACCGGTGCTCGCGCTGACCACGTTCAACGACGACGAGCTGTTATCTAGCGTATTGCGCGCTGGGGCAGCGGGTTTCGTGCTCAAGGAGTCGCCGGCTGAGGAACTCATCCGTGCCGTTCGGGCCGTCGGCAACGGCCACAGTTACCTCGACCCCGCCGTCACCGCGCGGGTACTGACCACCTATCGCGCCAGTGCCGCATCATCGGCGGCCCCGACCGTCTCGATCGACGAGCTCACTCCCCGCGAGCGCGATGTGCTCACGATGATCGCCAAGGGGCACACCAACGCTGAGATCGCCGACGAGCTATTCATCTCGGGCCTCACGGTCAAGACGCACATCGGTCGCATCTTCACCAAGCTCGCGTTGCGCGATCGTGCCGCCGCGATCGTCTTCGCCTACGAACACCGCATCATCGCCCCGTCCTGACCCGACGGCCTACGGCAGCACCGTGTGCATCAACATCACGTCGTATGCGGACCACAGCGACAGGTTGAAGTACAGGTCCCGGCCCGACGACCAAGGGTGGATCATCGGCGCGTAGATGCCACCGGGCATCTGGAACGACGATACGAGCGGCTGCTCCCCACTCCACGGTCCCGTCGGCGTCGGCGCGGTCCGCGCCACGACGTCGTTACTGCCACCGTTGGTGTACAGCACCAGGTACTGCTTCAGGTAGCTGTTGTACTGGGCCGACATCTCGCCAACCGGGCCGGGCCAAAGTGGTGTCGCCGCACCAGGATTGGCCGCGACCCAGTGCCCGCCGTTGTCGCCGTTCCAATATTGGTACTTGCTCAGGTCCGGCAGCTGGGCCGGGGGAACTCGCGACAGGTATGCCGCGCCACCTCGTCCCGACGGCGTTCCGAAGTTGTAGATGTAGCCGTCCTGCCCCTTCATGAACGCACCCATCTGGAAGTTCTCGTTGCCGGGGGTGTACCCGGCGCCGGGCACGGTGTCGGGCGAAGACGTGCGAATCGAGCCGGGGAAGATCCCCCAGTTCTGGCCATTGTCATTGGATCTCGCGATGGCCGAATAGTTGGTCGACCATTCGCCGTCGCGACCCCACTGCCGGATCGACATGTAGCTCATGTACTGCGTGCGGCCCAGCGACAAGGCCGACGTCGGAATGATGCCCGTTTCGTGACTCGCCTTGTGGATGGTGTTGACGACCTGCTTGGAAAGGCCGTTGGTCCAGACCGGGGAGCCGGAGTAGTTGTTGTTGGGCACCCCGTCGCCGATGTGGATTCCCTGCGACAGATCATGGTCGTTACTGCGGAACAGCACGTTGTATCGCCATTGCTGCCCGCGAACCTTGCAGTAGCCGAAGGTGTCACCGAAGGCCATCAATGCCTGCCGGTTGGCGGGATCTCCGTTGTCCCAAATGATCCCCAGGTCCGTGCCGGAAATACCGAAACGTTGCAACGTCTTGTTCGGCCCGTTGGGCCCGGTCACCCAGTCGACCAGCGACGTCGGCGCTCCGGCGATCTGAGCCGGCGGCGCTGCCGCGTCGGGCGCCGGTTGCGGTGCTGCGGCCGGCGGAGCCGGGGGGGCGGCGTTCGGCCGAAGCGGCGCCGCATTCGGCGACTGCGGCAGTCCGGGCGCCGGCGGGTTCGGCGCCGGCGGCGGCACCACCCCCGCCTGCGGAACCATCGGTGCCGAGTACCGCTGGCCGCCGCCGGTGGTCGGCTTGAGGAACGACGAAATCAGCGGGCCCAGCTTGGGCAGCGGCGCCTGGTCATTCGCGTGCGAGGGCCGCCGCCCAGTCGGCGGCTGGACGACCGGCTGAGGCGCGGGTATGGGCGCCTGCACGGGAGGCTCGATGTTCGCATCGGGCGCACCGCACGGTGTGGCGTTTGCTGACGGCGCGGGGCCTGCCGCGACGATGTAAGCGATAGCGGCCACCGGCACCAGCGCTAGCGACATGGTCCGAAGAATCCCCGACAAAGTCATACCTTTCCAGGAGCGAGACGCCACATTGACGTACGCAGTTGGCTCATGTGACGATAGTGATTCAAGGGGCTTGTGTGACCAGCGATCAGCTAATAGGTATGCATCCGTGACCGTGTCGAAACCCTGGTTTCAAGCCATTCCCAGCCGGGTTTGCTAGGCGTGCTGCGGGGCGCCCATTAGAGCTTGCCCAACGTCGGCGCGCGCCTTGGAACTCCGGGCATCCTGCGGCCCGCGGCGAAAATGCCATGGACAACCTGCGTTGCCAGGCCGGCCCGGGTACGCTCCCATGCGCAGCAAACCCGTCATCGCGGGTGGGCAGTCCGCCAAGGAGGGCGACCGGTGAGTACAGGTGATGGGTTGCAGCCCAAACGATTCGGAGCCGGACGCGCTTACCTCAGCCGAGTGGTCGCCGCCTCCATGGCCGGCACCGTCGTCGAATGGTACGAATTCTTTCTCTATGGCACCGCGGCCACCCTGGTGTTCGGCAAGATCTTCTTCGCCAAGGGGGGCAACGACCTCGACGCCATCCTGGCCGCCTTCGTGACCTACGCCGTCGGCTTTGCCGCCCGGCCGCTGGGCGGCGTCGTCTTCGGCCAACTCGGGGATCGGCACGGACGCAAGAAGCTGCTGCAGCTGAGCCTGGTGTTGGTCGGCGCCTCCACCTTCTTGATGGGTTGCCTGCCGACGTTCGCTCAGATCGGATATTGGGCCCCGGCGCTGTTGGTGACGCTGCGGTTCATCCAGGGTTTCGCCGTCGGCGGTGAGTGGGGCGGGGCGGTTTTGCTCGTCGCCGAGCACAGCCCGAACGCCAGCCGCGGTTTCTGGGCGAGTTGGCCCCAGGCCGGTGTGCCGGGTGGCAATATGCTGGCGACCACGGTGCTGCTGGTTCTCACCTCGACCCTGTCGGACGCGGAGTTCCTCAGTTGGGGCTGGCGGGTGGCGTTCTGGCTATCCGCGGTCGTCGTCCTGATCGGCTACTACATCCGCACCAAGGTCACCGACGCCCCGATCTTCCTCGAGGCGCAGCGGGATGCCGAGTGCGCCAAGTCGACTCGGGCCGGCATTCGGGAGGTGATAAAGCGTTATCCGCGTGCCATTTTCACCGCCATGGGACTACGGGTGGGGGAAAACATCATGTACTACCTGGTGGTCACCTTCTCCATCACGTATCTCAAGGTGCATGTGCACGCGAACACCAAAACCATCTTGTGGTGGCTGTTGGTCGCCCACGCCGCGCATTTCGCGGTCATTCCCTTTTTCGGGCACCTCAGCGATCGATTCGGTAGGCGCCCAGTCTATTTCGTCGGTGCTGTCGCGACCGCCACCTGGGGCTTCTTCGCCTTCCCGATGATGAACAGCGGCCACGACGCGGTCATCATGTCCGCGGTCGTCATCGGTCTGGTGTTCCACGGGGTGATGTACGCGGTTCAGCCGTCCGCCATGGCCGAGATGTTCCCGACCCGGATGCGGTATTCGGGCGTATCGCTGGGATACCAGGTCACGTCGATCGTGGCCGGGTCCCTGGCGCCGATCATCGCGGTTCGACTGCTCGAGGTCTACAACTCGTCGGTGCCCATCGCCTGGTACCTGGCTGGTGCCGCCGCGGTGAGCGCCGTAGCCGCCGTCGCCGCCCGCGAGACGAAGGGCATCGACCTCGCCGAGGTGGATCGCGCCGACGCTCAGGAGGCCGCGGGCCGGTCTGCCCGGCCTCCCGAGGGGCCCGAACCGACCGAGCTTGTCGGGGGCGCCGTCTAGCCGCAAAGCGCCGGTGAGCAGGGGGAATCGTCGTTCACACAGGTCAAAGGCGGCTGAGCGAATCGCGGCGTGCGTGTTTTGCCATGTTTGCCTGGCTCCGGGGATGGTAATGCCCCACTAGGGTGTGCGCGTCGGCCGGCCTACGCGCCCACCTAGGTCCCGTCGGTTCAGCCCGAGAGCCGACGGGTCCGCCATTTCTGGGGTCATCCAGGAGTACCCTGCGCTGGTATGGACGACGGTGTCTGGATTCTCGGCGGTTACCAGAGCGATTTCGCTCGCAACCTCACGAAGGAGAACCGCGACTATGCGGCGTTGACCGAAGAGGTGGTCGACGGCACTCTCACCGCGGCCAAGATGGAGGCCTCGGACATCGGCGTGGTCCACGTCGCGAACGCCTTCGGTGAGATGTTCGCCAGCCAGGCCCACCTCGGCGCGATGCCGGCGACGGTGTGTGACGGGCTGTGGGACATCCCGGCGTCGCGGCACGAGGCCGCCTGCGCATCCGGCAGTGTGGCCGCGCTATCGGCGATCGCCGACCTGCGCTCCGGTGCCTACGACACCGCGCTCGTCGTCGGGATCGAGCTGGAGAAACCCGTGCCCGGCGACATCGCCGCGGTGTATCTCGGCGCAGCCGCATGGACCGGGCACGAGGGAGCCGACGCGCGCTACCTGTGGCCGTCGATGTTCGCACAGGTCGCCGACGAGTACGACCGCCGTTACGGCTTGGACGACAACCATTTGCGGGCCATCGCGCAGCTCAACTTCGCCAACGCGCGGCGCAACCCCAACGCTCAGACCCGCGCATGGAGCATCCCCGACCCGATCACCGCCGACGACGCGACCAACCCGGTCACCGAGGGCCGGTTGCGCCGCTACGACTGCAGCCAAATGACCGACGGCGGAGCGGGATTGGTGTTGGTCAACGACGCCTATCTGCGCGAACATCCTGACGCGCGCCCGATCGGCCGCATCGAGGGCTGGGGGCATCGCACCGTCGGGCTGGGGCTGCAGCAGAAACTCGACCGGGCCGCAGACAACGGGGACCCCTATGTGCTGCCGCACGTGCGCTCGGCGGTGCTCGACGCGTTGGGGCGCGCACAGGTGGCGCTCGACGACGTCGACGGGTTCGAGGTGCACGACTGCTTCACGCCCAGCGAGTATCTGGCCATCGACCACATCGGGCTGACCGGTCCGGGGGAAGCATGGAAGGCCATCGAGAACGGGGAGATCGAGATCGGCGGGCGGCTCCCGATCAACCCCAGCGGTGGGCTGATCGGCGGTGGGCACCCGGTTGGGGCCTCCGGCGTGCGAATGCTGCTGGACGCGGCCAAACAAGTCAGCGGCGGCGCCGGTGACTATCAGGTCGAGGACGCGAAGACGTTCGGGACCTTGAACTTCGGCGGCAGCACCGCCACGACGGTCAGCTTCGTGGTGGGCACAACCAAAGGCGCATGACATGGACTTGCAGAACGACGTGGCGATTGTCGGCAAGTTCTTGTCGACGCTGCCCGAAGACGACGACCACCCGTACCGGACGGGCCCGTGGCGGCCCCAGACCACCGAGTGGGACGCCAACGATCTGATCCCGGTCGAGGGGGAAATCCCGGTCGACCTGGACGGGATCTATCTGCGCAACACCGAGAACCCGCTGCATCCGGCATTCAAGACGTATCACCCGTTCGACGGTGACGGCATGGTACACGTGGTCGGCTTCCGGGATGGAAAAGCCTTCTACCGCAACCGCTTTATTCGCACCGACGGCTTTGCGGCCGAGAACGACGCCGGGCAGCCGCTGTGGCCTGGCCTGGCCGAACCGGTGCAGTTGGCCCAGCGCGAAGAAGGCTGGGGTGCGCGCACGAAGATGAAAGACGCGTCGAGCACCGATGTCATCGTGCACCGGGGAATCGCACTCACCAGCTTCTACCAGTGCGGCGATCTGTACCGGATCGACCCGTACTCGGCCAACACCCTCGGCAAGGAAAGCTGGAACGGGCGCTTTCCCCGCGACTGGGGCGTCTCCGCACATCCCAAGGTGGACAACAAAACTGGAGAACTGCTGTTCTTCAATTACAGCAAGCAGGACCCGTACATGCGCTACGGCGTGGTCGACGAAGCCAATGAGCTCGCCCATTACGTCGACATCCCGCTGCCCGGCCCGCGGCTGCCCCACGACATGGCATTCACTGAAAACTACGCCATCCTCAACGATTTCCCGTTGTTCTGGGATCCGCGGCTGCTCGAACACGATGTGCACCTACCCCGCTTCTACCCCGACATTCCGTCGCGCTTCGCGGTGATCCCACGCCGCGGATCGACCGCCGACATCCAGTGGTTCGAAGCGGACCCGACGTTCGTGCTGCACTTCACCAACGCCTACGAGGACGGCGACGAGATTGTGCTGGACGGATTCTTCGAGGGCGATCCGCAACCGCTCGACACCGGAGGAACCAAGTGGGACAAGCTGTTTCGCTTCCTCGCGCTGGACCGCCTGCAGGCCCGGCTACACCGCTGGCGTTTCAACCTGGTCACCGGCGCGGTCAAAGAGCAGCAATTGTCGGACTCGATCACCGAGTTCGGCACGATCAACCCGGACTACGCGGGCGGCAGCTACCGCTACACCTACGCCGCCACCGGGAAGCCGGGCTGGTTCCTGTTCGACGGTCTGGTCAAACACGACCTGCACACCGGGAGCCAGGACGCCATCTCGTTCGGCGACGGGGTCTACGGCAGCGAGACCGCGATGGCGCCGCGGGTGGGTGCGACCGCTGAAGACGACGGCTACCTGGTCACCCTCACCACCGACATGAACACCGACGCCTCCTACTGCGTGGTGTTCGACGCGGCTCGCGTCGCCGACGGCCCGGTATGCAAACTGCAACTGCCGGAACGCATTTCGAGCGGAACACATTCGACGTGGGCACCCGGTGCCCAACTGCGCCGCTGGGACTCTGCCGAGTCGGCGCCGTCCGCCGTGGGCCTGTGAACCCCCCGGCTCGGCCACCCGTGATCATAGGATGGCAATGAACTCCGAAAAGCCCCGCCGGACCACACACTGGCCCATGCAATTGGCCCCGATCGGCGCCATCCGTTTCGCCCGCAGGTCGTCGAATTTCGAAGAGACCGTGCGGTTTTACCGTGAGTTGGTAGGTCTGCCGCTCTTCGAGACGTTCGAGGCCAGCTATGGCAGCAACGGCGCGATTTTCGGCTTGCCCAGCTGGAACCTGACGATGGAGATTGTCGCGGCTTCCGACGGCGACGTCGCCGTCGATCACCACGAACAGCTGTGCCTGTACTTTCCAGACGAGCAGTCTCAGCGCGCCGCGATCGCACGCCTGCGCGACGCCGGAGTCGAAGAGGTGCAACAGCATCCGTATTGGGCGGCAACCGGTGCGGTCACCTATCGCGACCCCGACGGTCGCGAGGTCGTGTTCGCGCCGTTTGTGTTCGGGGTCAACGAGCCCGCCGACAGCTCCGTGTCGGGCAAACACGAGTTTCCGTCGCGCTGAGGTCTCACCGCCGGGCGCGGCCGGCCATGACGGCGGCGATCAGCGACGCGACCGAGCACGCGACCGCGCCCAGCGCGGCGATCCCCCCGACATAGAGCCCGTACTCGGCGGACACCGGCGGGTTGACGTTGAGTTTGTAGTACCACACCACCAGCGCCACGATGAGCAGTGAAATCACCAGCGCGGCAATTGAAGCAATCCGCATCGACAGGCCGCGGGCCACCATTGCTCCGGCCACCAGCAAGGCCGAGGACAGCAGCACGATCAGCTGGCCCGCGCCGAATCCCGGCGGGAGCTGCAGGCTGCCGTGCTTGCCGCCGATCGCACTGGCCCAGCCGCCGCCACCCACCGACGTCGTCAGCCACGGCATCCAGGCACTGGCCGAAACGACCAGGGCAAACAACGCCACCAGCCATCCAGGACGCAGGCGGCGGGTCATGGGTGCGACCTTAATAGGGCGCTGGACGCAGCGCGCGCCCGCCACGCTCGGGATCGTCAGGCCGGGGGTTTGACTGCGAGGATCTGGTCCACGCCCATCCGGCCTTCTTCGAAGGCCAGCATGCCGCCGGCCAGGTACAGCCGCCACACGCGGGCGACTTCCTCCCCCAGCAGCGCCACGAATTCGTCGAAGCGCTCATCCAGCGTCGCGATCCAGCACTGCGCGGTGCGGGCGTAATGCTCGCGCATCGCCTGAACGGACGCGATCTCGAAGTCGCCGTCCTGCAGGTAGCGCAACGTCTGCCAGAGCGGTCGCATGTGCATGTCGGCCGCGATGTAGGCCTCGATGAACGCTCCCCCGCCCGGCGAGGCGTCGGCCCGCCGCGACATCTGCTGCAGCAGCAGCCGGCCGCCCGGTCGCAGCGCGCGACCAAGGATCCGCACGTAGGCGGGATACCACTGTTCGCCGACGTGTTCGCCCATCTCGATGGAGCCAACAGCGTCGAAAACACCAGCCCACTGGGGATCAGTGCCGAAGTCGCGGTAATCCTGCAGCCGAACCTCGATGGCCTCATCCAGACCGCGCTCGGCGGCGCGGGCCGCGATGAACTCGCGCTGCTGGGCCGACAGCGTGATACCGGTGGCACTTACGCCGTAGTGCTGAGCGGCGTACAGGATTAGTGATCCCCAGCCGCATCCCACGTCCAGCAGGCGCATGCCCGGTTCGAGCCCGAGCTTGCGACAGATGAGATCCAGCTTCGCGGTTTGGGCGTCGTGTAGCGATTGTCCTGCATCGGTGAAATACGCCGACGAGTAAGCCATGTGCTCATCGAGCAGCAAGCGGTAGAAGTCGTTGGACAGGTCGTAGTGATGGGCGATCACCGCCCGATCGCGCCGTCGGCTGTGCAGTCGCCCGGACAGCCGCGCCTCGCTGGCCGGGGTTCTCGGCGGCGGCCCGAGCGCCCCGAGCCGCGCAGCGCGCAGGGCCGCCACCATCGCGGCCCGCGGTGAGATCGAGACGCGGTCGCGCTCGCGCGCGTGCCGCCAGGCCCGCCGCAGGCCGTCGGCCAGGTCACCCTCGACATCGATATCGCCGGTCACGTACGCGCGGGCTAAGCCGAGTTCGCTTGGGCGCCAGAGCAATCGGCGCAATGCACGACGGGAACGGACCACCAGGACCGGGGCGTCTGGGTCGTTTAGCGGGCCGGCCTCGCTGCCGTCCCAGGCACGCAGCCTGACCGGCAGCTCGACACCGACGGTGGTTGCAAGCAGGTCCGCCAGACGATCAGCGGCCGGCGCCGCCATGTCCGTTGCGGCCGGGATCGGGGGCGGTGAACACGGTGACGAATCTTTCCAGGGATTCGTCGATGTCGCTTCGCAGCGCGGCGGCGACGATCATGCCGATCGGGCCGAACAGTGCGGGGCCGCCGAGGTGCACGTCGAAGCTCACGACCGAACCATCGTCTTTCGGCTTGACCTTCGCCAGCAGCTTGACCTTGACGCCTCCGACCCCGTCGCCGTTGAGTGTCATGGCTTCGGGCGGCTTGTAGTGCACGATCGTCCACTTGATCCGGTTGAGCATGCCCTTGACCTCGACGACCGATTCGATGATCGTGCCCTTTTGCAGGTCGTCGGGCAGCTTGCTGCGCCACACCCGGTGGATGCTCAACCAGTCCTTGAAGCGGGACAGGTCAGACGCGTGCGTCCAGGCCTGTTCTGGCGACAGGGGCACGTCGATTGATCCGGAAAGTTTCGCCATGTGCTAGCTCTGCTGGTCGCCCGGAGCCGACGACCCGGCGGCCTTCTTAGCCTCTTCGGCCACCTGGTGGATGGTGTCGGAGTACTTGCCCCCGGTCTTGTCGTCGACGAACTCACCGGCCTTGTCGATCGCGGTCTCGACCTTGTCGGCGTTCTGCGACAACAGGTCCTTTGCCTTGTCCAGGAATCCCATGCGCTGTCCCTTCCCCGCTGATCCCCGAAGCCGCCCGGGGATCCTGCCTTGCTGGTAAAACCCTACTGGCCCAAGTCCACCCCGGCGCCATCGGCCTCGTCGGCCGTCCGCCACAACCGGGGCTCGATGTTGAGCATTCTGGCCCGGATCCACCACGTCGCCTCGATCGCCGCGGCGCCCAATGCCCCGATCCCCAGCGCGGTCGACGTCACGGCCGGATTCGAGGGATCGAGCAGAAACTTCTCCTGCGCCAGCGGGATGCTGAAGATCGCGAGGTACGCCAGGCCGCAGGCGGTGATCAGCGCGACCCGCCACCACTGGTAGGGACGAGCCACCACCGCCAGCACCCACAGTGCGGTCACCAGCAGCGTGATCAGCGCGGCGGTCGACGCCTGGTCCTGCTCGGCGAAGGTGGCGTGCCGGCCGTGGTAGGCCAGCAGGTAGGAGACGAAAGTCGCGGTGCCGACGATCAATCCGGACGGCAGCGCCGAGGTCAGCACCCGCCTGACGAAGCCGGGATAGGCGCGCTCGTTGTTGGGAGCCAGCGACAGGATGAACGACGGGATCCCGATGGTGAACCAGGCGGCGATCGTGACGTGGATCGGCTGAAACGGGTAGAGCAGCGGATCGGCCCCGAGTGGTTTGGCCAGCAGGCATTCGATACCCACGAACAGCGCCAGCAGCACCGAGTACACCGTTTTGGTCAGAAACAGGTTGGCGACTCGCTCGATGTTGCCGATCACCCGCCGGCCTTCGCCGACGACGTAAGGCAGCGTCGCGAACTTGTTGTCCAGCAACACGATCTGCGCCACGGCGCGCGATGCCGGGCTTCCCGCACCCATCGCCACACCGATGTCGGCGTCCTTGAGTGCCAGCACGTCGTTGACGCCGTCGCCGGTCATCGCCACGGTGTGTCCGTGCGCTTGCAAGGCGTGTACGATGGCCCGTTTCTGATCGGGCCGCACCCGGCCGAAGGTGGTGTAAGCGTCCAGCGCGTCAGCCAATTCGTCTGGTTCCGTGGGCAATTGACGGGCATCCATGGCCTCGCCGCGCAGCCCCAGCTTGGTTGCTACAGCGCCGACCGATACCGCGTTGTCACCAGAAATCACCTTCACCGAAACATTCTGGGCGGCAAAGTACTCCACCGTTTCGCGGGCATCCGGACGTATTTTCTGCTCAAGCACCACCAGCGCGACCGGCGTGACCTGACCCGGCGCGTCCGGGTGGTCCACGGCGACATCGGCGGCGCCGAGCAACAGTACCCGCAATCCCTGGGCGCCGATCCGTTCGGCCTGTGCGGCCGCGGCCGAGGCCGGATCGAGCAACACGTCGGGCGCGCCGATCACCCAGTTGCCGTGATCGCGGTAGGACACACCGCTCCATTTAGTGGCCGACTTGAACGGTGCTGTGGCCGTGGCGATCCAGCCGGGCGACCGGTCGAAGGTCTCGGCGATCGCCCGCATGCTGGCATTGGGGCGGGGGTCGGCCGCGGCCAGCGCGGCCAGCGCGTCGGGCATGGCCTTGTTGCCGGTGAGTTCGACGACGTCGCAGACCCGCATGCCACTTTCGGTCAGCGTGCCGGTCTTGTCGGCGCACACCACGTCCACCCGGGCCAATCCCTCGATCGCGGGCAATTCCTGTACCAGGCAACGACGTTGCCCGAGCCTGATGACACCGACCGCGAACGCGATCGAGGTCATCAGCACCAGGCCTTCGGGCACCATCGGCACCAACGCACCGACGGTGCGCAGCACCGACTGCCGCCAGCCCGCATGCGTGGTGGTGAACAGCTGCGTGTAGATCGTCAGCAGGCCGGCCGGCACCAACAGATAGGTTATGAACTGCAGAATCCGGTTAATGCCGTTGCGCAGCTCGGATTTCACCAGGGTGAACTTGCTGGCCTCCTCGGCGAGCTTGGCGGCGTAGGCCGCCGGACCGACCTTGGTGGCGCGATAGGCACCCGTGCCCGCGACAACGAAACTCCCCGACATGACGGCATCGCCAATGTTCTTGCCGACCGGGTCCGCCTCGCCGGTCAGCAGCGATTCGTCGACCTCCAGGTTGTCTTCCTCGAGCACCTCCCCGTCGACGACGATCTGGTCTCCGGGACCGAGCTCGATGACGTCGTCGAGCACCACCTCGCCGGGCAGCAGTATCGCGGTCCCGGATTGCCTGCGCACCAACGGTTTTGCCTGACCGACGATCGCGAGGGTGTCCAGCGTCTGTTTGGCCCGGATCTCCTGAATCATGCCGATGACGCTGTTGGCGATGATCAGCAGGCCGAACAGCCCGTTGATGACCGAACCGGTCGCGAGCACAATCGCCAGCAACACGCCCAGGATCGCGTTGATGCGCGTGAAGACGTTGGCCCGGACGATGTCCGCGGTGCTGCGGGCAGCACGTGCCGGGACCGCGTTGCTGTGACCGTCGGCTACCCGCTGCGCCACCTCTGCATCGGTTAGCCCGCGATTCATCGGGTGAACGTTCCCAGCTTGTCGGAGTCGTAGTACTCCAGGTTCAGGGCGTTCGGCGAAAATACAGCCTTGGAAATCGTTCCGGGCGGGGCATTTTCGTCGGTGATCGAGAAGGTGAAGGTGTCGCCGTCCCAGTGCGTGAGTCCGAATGTCCGATTCTTCGGCCCCAGCGCGAGCAGAAGTTGTCCGTTGTTCTGGGTCACGACGGCCGGGCCCCAGTAGTCGCTGGCGTAGACGCCGAGGTAGTCGGTGAGCGGCCGGGCCGGCGCGGGGTTGGTTGGGGCCTGCTTGCCGACCAGCGAGCCCTCGGCGTTGTTCATCCAACCGATGGCGTGGTTGTACAGCGCCGGCCAATCCTCACGAATCTGGCCGTACTGCACCAGGTCCATGAATTGGGCGGTCAGCGCTTCGGGGATGCCGTACGGCGCACCGTTGGTCAACGCGATGATGCCCACGTCCTCCGACGGCATCGCGACGAAGTTGGTCGCCGCGCCCGATGCGAAGGCGCCGGAGTGGCTGTATTCGGTGCGTCCCGACGAGGTCACCGACGCGTTGAAGCCGTGACCGTAGGTCCCGGCCCTGGCTTTTGGCGATGACGCCGGCGAGGAAACGATCTGCGGCGTGATCGCGGGCAGCAGAGCCTCAGGCGAGGCGATCTGCTGGCCGTTGTAGGTTCCGTTGGCCATCACCATGGTCAGCCAGCGCGCCATGTCGTTGATCGACGAACTCACCCCACCCGCCGGCGTCTGCGCATCGGGGTCACGCTGGAAGCGCGGCTCCCACTTCTCGCCCACCTTGACGTGCAGCACCGCCCGGTTGGGCCGGGCCAGAAAATCGGCGTACTTCGAACTCGTCGACGCCATACCCAGGGGGCGGTAGAGCACCTCGTCGGACAGGTCCTCCCAGGATTTGCCCGCGGCGGCCGCCACCGCTTCAGCTGCAGCCGTCAAGCCAAAGTTGGTGTAGGCGTAGCTTGTTCGAAAAGGAGCGAGCGGCAAGTACTTCAGCCGCTCCAGCACTTGGCGGCGGTCATACCCGAGATCCTCCAGCTTGTCGCCGGCGTGATCGGGCAGCCCAGAGCGGTGCGAGTACAGGTCGGCCACGGTCACATGGCCGGTGACATAGGGATCCGACAGCGCAAACCATCCCAGCTTGGACACCACCGGGGTGTCCCAGGTGACGACATTGGTGGCCACTTCATGTGCCACCACGGTCGCGCCCACCGATTTCGACACCGATGCCAACTGGAAGACCGTGTCGGCGTCGACCTTGTTGTCTTCAGCGTTGCCTCTGGTCGCGTCTTTCACTCCGAATCCCTTGGCGTATACCGTCTTTCCGCCACGGACAATGGCAACCGACAGGCCGGGGACCCCGGTGCTGCGCATCAGGTCGCCGACCAGGCCGTCGACCTTCGCGATCGCCGCGTCGATGCGGCCGGCGGGAATGTCCAGGCCCGACATCTCGTTGGGGGGCGCTTCGGACAGCGTCGAGAGCGGGCTCGATATGGGATGACCTGAGCCACATCCGACCAGCGACAACAACACCACGACAGCGGCGAGGGCCGCGCGTTTCGTCATGCCCGCAGACTTTAGCGTGCTCGCCCGATGGGATTGGATAGCTCTACAGCCGCCACCACGGGTTGAATCGCAGCGGCCCGGACGGATCCAGCCGTTGTCCGGGGGCCGGAACCGCCACCGCGACGTCAGCGGCCTCGGCGGCCGCCAGCATCCGCTCGACCGGCTCTGCCCACGGGTGTGGCGCCAGCCGGAAGGTGCCCCAGTGGATCGGCACCAACAGACCGGACCCGCCGGCCGTGAGATCTGCGTGGGCCCGGACCGCCTCTTCGGGATTCATGTGAATGTCGGGCCACCCCGGGTTGTAGGCGCCAATGGGCAACAGCGTCAGGTCGAACGGTCCGTGCTCGGACCCGATCTGCTCGAAGCTCTTCGTGTATCCGGTATCCCCGCCGAAATAGGCGCGATGGCTGGGACCGACGATTCCCCACGACGCCCACAGCGTCGTGTTGCGGTCCAGGAAGCGGCCCGAAAAGTGCCGTGCCGGCAGGCAACTCAGGGTCAGCTCGTCGACCTGGCCGCTTTCATGCCAGTCGAGTTCGACGATGCGATGCCCAGGTATCCCCCACGCGCGCAGGTGTGCGCCCACACCGAGCGGGACGAAGAACGGCGCCCGTTGGGTACGGGCCAACGCCATGACCGTGTCGATGTCGAGATGGTCGTAGTGGTCATGGCTGATCACCACCGCGTCGATGGCGGGCAGCGCTTCGAGCTGCACCGGCGGCGGATGCAGGCGCTCGGGTCCGATCACGTCCGACGGCGAGCAGCGGTGGCTCCACACCGGATCGGTCAGCACCCGGCAGCCGTCGATCTCCAGCAGGGCGGTCGAGTGACCCAGCCAGCTGACGGCCAATCGGCCCGGGTCGGCATCGAACGTCCCCGGCGCACCCAGCGGGATCGGCCCCGGCGGACGGCTGCGGCCGCGTCGCCCGACGAACTCCCACGCGATCAGGGCAAACTGCTCGCGGTCCAGGCTGGCATTCGAGGCGGGCTCGAGGTTGACGAAGACGCCGTCGCGCACGTTGGGCGAGTGCTGCGTCACGTCCCGGATCGACGACGGACCGGCGCCCAGCGCGGCCGGCGCCCCCTGCAGCGCGCGCAACATCCACCCGCCGGCGGCGAGCGAGACCGTGCCGGCGGCCAGGCGCAGTGTTGCGGGCACCATGACCGTCAGGCGCCCTGGAACCTCGGCGGCCGCTTCTCCACCCGGGCGACTTGCGCCTCGATCACGTCCTGGCTGCCCCAGGCCTTGTCGAACAATTCCTTGTGCACCGGCCAGGCCTCCTCGATCGAACCGTCGTCGTTGAGTACCCGCTTGGCGTGCTGAATCGCCAGCGGCGCCAGCCCGCTGATCTCCGCACCCCAGGCCTGGGCGTCCGCCAGCGTCCCGATCCGGTTGGCCATCCCGGTCTGTAGCGCGGTCTCGGCGGTCAACTTCTCCGCCGTCAGCAGCATCGCCCGGGCCCGGCCGTGGCCGACCAGCGACGACAGTCGCCGGATGCTCCAGTTATCCAGGGCCAGGCCGTATTTCGACGTCGGAAATTGAAAGAACGCGTCCGGGGCGACGACTCGCAGATCGCATTGCATGGCCAGCTGCAGACCCGCGCCGATGGCCGGGCCGTTGATCGCGCCGATTACCGGGATGGGGGCGGCGTCCAGCGCCTTGTGCAGCTCGATGAGCCGGTCCGGGTAATCGGCGGCAAACGCATCACCGGACAGGTCCGCACCGGCGCAGAACACCGTGCCCTGGCCGGTCAGCACGATCGCCCGGATGGATCCGTCACCGGCCTTCAGCACGGCCTCCCGGAGCTCGTCGACGAGCTCGGAGTTCAGGGCGTTGCGACGCTCCGGACGCTGCAACTCGATGGTCATTACGGCTTCGACCTGCGTGATACCGATCATGGGCGCCAGCCTATATAGCCTGGCCGCGTGAGTCGCATCACGACTGAACAACTGCAGGATGCCGTGCTGGACGAGGGCTCGTTTGTGAGCTGGGACAGCGCTCCGTTACAGATACCGATCAGCGAGGCCTACGCGCGCGAGCTCGCCGACGCCCGGGCCGCCACCGGCCTGGACGAAGCGGTTCTCACCGGCGAGGGACGAATACACGGGCGCCGGGTGGCGGTCGTGGTGTGCGAGTTCGGCTTCCTCGGCGGTTCGATCGGGGTCGCGGCGGCCGAACGGATCACCACCGCCGTGCAGCGGGCCACGGCCGAGCGGCTCCCGCTGCTGGCCTCGCCGAGCTCCGGCGGCACCCGCATGCAGGAGGGCACCGTGGCGTTCCTGCAGATGGTGAAGATCGCCGCGGCCGTCCGGCTGCACAAACGGGCACATCTGCCCTACCTCGTCTACCTGCGCAACCCGACCACAGGCGGGGTGTTCGCGTCCTGGGGATCACTGGGCCATATCACCGTCGCCGAACCGGGCGCGCTGATCGGGTTCCTCGGGCCGCGGGTGTACGAACAGCTCTACGGCGAGCCGTTCCCGAAGGGCATCCAGACCGCCGAGAACCTGCAGCGGCACGGGGTGATCGACGGCGTCGTCGCGATCGACGAGCTGCGCCGGACGGTGGATCGCGCGCTGACCGTCATCGCCGACGCTCCCGAGCCGCTGCCCCGCGCGGCACCCGGCGAATCGATACCCGATGTGCCGGCCTGGGATTCGGTGACCGCGTCGCGGCGACCGGATCGGCCGGGTGTCGGGCATCTGCTGCGCCACGGCGCCACCGACCTGGTGCTGCTGTCCGGTACCGGCATCGGGGAAGCGGCGACCACCCTGTTAGCGCTGGCCCGATTCGCCGGCCAGCCCGCGGTGGTCCTCGGCCAGCAGCGCCTCACCGGCGGGCTGGTGGGGCCCGCGTCGTTGCGGGAAGCCCGACGTGGCATGGCGCTGGCCGCCGAGCTGCGACTGCCGCTGGTGCTGGTGATCGACACCGCGGGCCCTGCCCTGTCGGCCGAAGCCGAGCAGGGCGGGCTGGCCGGTCAGATCGCCCAATGCGTGGCCGAGCTGGTGACGCTGGACACCCCGACGGTGTCGGTGCTGCTGGGTCAGGGCAGCGGCGGGCCGGCGCTGGCGATGGTGCCGGCCGACCGGGTCCTGGCCGCGCTGCACGGCTGGCTGGCGCCACTGCCGCCCGAGGGCGCCAGCGCGATCGTCTTCCGCGACACCGAGCATGCGCCTGAACTTGCTGCGGCCCAAGGCATTCGATCGGCAGACCTGTTGCGGGCCGGGATCGTCGACGCCATCGTGCCCGAGCATCCCGACGCCGCCGACGAGCCGCTGGAGTTCTCGCAGCGACTGTCGGCAGCCATCGCCGCCGAAGTTCAGGCGCTGCGCGACATCCCCGGCGACGAACGGATTGCCGAGCGGCTGCGCCGCTACCGCGGCATCGGATTGCCCTGAAACCGAATGGGTCGTCAGCCCTCCGGTAGCCCCAAATAGCGCTGGATCGTCGGGCCGAGCCAGTCAACAACCTCGTCCGGGGTCATGTCGACAAGGGGCGGAATCCGTAACACGAAGCGGCACAACGCCATACCTAGAATCTGACTGGCAACCAGCCCAGCTCGCAGGCCGGATTCATTATTGGGTGCGAAAGATGCTGCCAGCGGCTGGATTTGGCTCCGAAATATCTCCTGCATGCGCTGTGCGGCTTCTTCGTTGGTGGCGCTGGACCGCAGCAGGATCACCAACGCGTCATCGTCCCAGCGTTCGAGAAAGTGTCGGACCAGCGACCGTCCGATCTGGGCGGGGTCCATCGCCGCGACATCCGGGAACCGCAGATCGAAGTCCGCCGCGGCCGCGAACAGCTTGTCTTTGCTGCCGTAGTAACGCATCACCATCGCCGGATCCACTCCGGCATCGGCGGCGATCCCCCGGATCGTCGCCCCCTGGAAGCCGGCCGACCCAAACCGCTCCCGGGCAGCGGCCAGGATCACCGCCTTGGTCTGTTCCGACGTCCGCCGCATGTCAACAATTGTAGGCCAACAACTGTTGACATCGGGTGCGAGGCGCGCAAGCATGGAATATGCCAACAAGCGTTGACTAGTTCCGAGAGGAGCCGAAAACCATGAACGACACCGATGTCCTGGTCGTTGGCGCCGGACCTACCGGCCTCACAATCGCTGCGTCACTTGTCGCCCGGGGGATCCGAAGCGTCATAGTCGACAAGCAGGCCCAAGGAGCGAACACCTCCCGCGCGGCCGCGGTCAACGCCCGCACGCTCGAGGTGCTTGAAGACCTCGATGTGGCGCGGCGAATGGTCAAAACGGGGCTGATCGCGCCGCGCTTCACCATCCGCCAAGGGCGGCGCATATTGATTCCGGTCGACTTCACCGAGTTGCCGACCGCGCATCCCTACACCCTGATGCTCTCGCAGGCCGACACCGAGCGGTTGTTGCTGGAGCGACTGCACGAGCTGGGCGCCGACGTGGTCCGACCCAAGATCCTGAGCCGCGTCATCCAGGATGCAAACGGCGTCACGGCCACTTTCGAGGATGGCGACGACATTCGGGCCGCCTACATCGTGGGCGCGGACGGGATGCACAGCACTGTGCGTGCGCAAGCCGGAATCGGTTTTACCGGTGGCGAATTCGCCGAATCTTTTACGCTTGCCGATGTCCGCGTGTCCGGCGAGGCGCCTCGTGACGAGGTCGTCCTGTTCTATGCCAAGGAAGGCTTGAATGTATTAGCACCCCTGCCCGACAACATCTTTCGTGTCGTTGCTCCCACTACGGAAGCACCCCAGGTGCCTTCATCGCAGTTCGTGCAGTCGCTGTTGGATACCCGGGGGTTCGGGCCGGGCCGGACGGCGGTCACGGAGCTACTGTGGGGGACCCGGTTCCGCATTCACCATCGCGTCGCCGACAACTACCGGGCAGGTCGCGTAATACTCGCCGGAGATGCCGCCCACGTCCATAGCCCCGCCGGCGGTCAGGGCATGAATCTTGGTATCGCCGACGGTATTTCACTAGCCGCGGCGCTCTCCGAGGTCCTCTCGGGCGAATCGGATGCGGCGCTGGACCGCTATTGCGCCCTTCAGCGCCATCGGGCCGAGCAGGTCCTCAAACTCACGGGTCGCCTCACCCGGATCTCGACGCTGCCGCGGCCGATACGCCCAATCCGTAACTCCGGAATGCGCCTGGCCGCGCAGTTCCCCGCTGTGCGACGGCAGCTCGCGTTGCAGTTGAGCGGCCTGCGGCACCGTTGATCCGCCGCCATGGCGGCGGTTTAAATCTCGAAGTCTCTTGCTGTCCGGTCGGAGGCGTCGCCGACGGGTCTGCGACGGTCGGTCAAAAGATGGCGGTATCGCGGCACTCGAGCGAACAGCTCTGCATGCCTGCCGACATGGGTGATCGTGGGGCCCGGTGCGGCCTCGTCCACGAAGGCCACCCGATCCGCGAGCAGCATGGTGGACAACCGGCGCGCGACGACGATGCCGGTGGCCCCCTTCAGCGCCGCCCGCAGCGCCGGGGCGGTCTCCGTCCCGGTATGCACGCCGAGGCCGGGCCGGGCCTCGTCGATCACCAGCAGTTTGGGCGTCGCGACAATCGCCCGGGCCAGGCACAAGCGCTGGCGCTGGCCGCCGGACAGGCGCATGCCCTGTTCGCCGATGCGGGTATCGATCCCGAACGGCAGGTCGTAGACGAAACGCGCCGCCGCGATGTCGATGGCCGCGGACAATTCCGCGTCGGTGGCATCCGGCCGGCCGATCCGCAGGTTCTCGGCCACCGACATCGAAAACACGGTCGGGTCCTCGAGTGCCGTACACACCGCGCGGCGCAGCGACGGCAGCGACATGTCGCGAATATCCCTGCCGTCCAGCAGTATCCGCCCCTCGGCGACGTCGTAGAGGCGGGAAAGCAACGCTGTCAGTAGCGATTTCCCCACACCCCGCGCACCCACCAGGGCCACCGTCTCGCCGGGTTCGACCACCAGCGTGACATGGCGAAGCAACCATTTGTCGCCCGCGACCGGGTCGGGCACCCGAAAACCCACGTCGCGCAGCTCGAGACGGCCGGCTCGGCCCGGTTGAGAGCTGGGTCCGTCCGCGATATCGACGGGTGTATCGAAGATTTCGGCGACGCGGCCCGACATGGCCATCGCGTCCCGGGGCATCGACGGCAGGAAGGCAGGTGCATCCGGCGGGCGCATGGCCTCAGTCACAGCGATTCCGTCTCTGGAGTTCCGTTACGCGCAGTGGCACCGAAATCGAAGACCCGCAACAACAACGCCGACCAAGACTTCCAATGTCCTGGGCTGCCACCTGGATTCGATCATGACATGGCGGTACCGATCGCTCGTCGCGGTGCAGACTCGAAAACGTAACCATTTGGCCACCGGGCCACTCCCCGATGACCCGTCCACGGCAACAATCCGGCAAAATGGACGCCATGGACTCTGGTGTCAGCTCACCGCGCGTCTTGGTCGTCGACGACGACTCCGATGTGCTCGCCTCGCTGGAGCGTGGCCTGCGGCTTTCCGGCTTCGAAGTGTCCACCGCCGTCGACGGGGCCGAGGCCCTGCGCAGCGCCACCGAGACCCGCCCGGACGCGATCGTGCTGGATATCAACATGCCCGTGCTGGATGGGGTCAGCGTCGTCACCGCACTGCGAGCGATGGACAACGACGTCCCGGTCTGCGTGCTGTCCGCCCGCAGCTCGGTCGACGATCGCGTCGCGGGCCTGGAGGCAGGCGCCGACGACTACCTCGTCAAGCCATTCGTGCTGGCCGAGCTGGTCGCGCGGGTGAAAGCGCTGCTGCGCCGCCGCGGTGCCGTCGCGTCGACCTCGTCGGAAACCATCACCGTCGGCCCGCTGGAAGTCGACATTCCCGGCCGGCGGGCTCGGGTCAACGGCGTCGACGTCGACCTGACCAAGCGTGAGTTCGACCTGCTGGCCGTGCTGGCCGAGCACAAGACCGCCGTGCTGTCCCGCGCGCAGCTGCTGGAGCTGGTGTGGGGCTACGACTTCGCCGCCGACACCAACGTCGTCGACGTCTTCATCGGCTACCTGCGCCGCAAGCTGGAGGCCAACGGCGGGCCCAGGCTGCTGCACACCGTCCGTGGGGTTGGATTCGTACTGCGAATGCAGTGACGACGCGGTAGGCAGCACAGCCATGAATTTCCTGTCGCGGATCTTGGCCCGAACGCCCTCGCTGCGGACCCGGGTGGTGCTGGCCACAGCCATCGGTGCCGCGATTCCGGTCCTGATCGTCGGTGCCGTCGTCTGGGTCGGCATCACCAACGACCGCAAGGAGCGGCTGGACCGCCGGCTCGACGAGGCCGCCGGTTTCGCGATCCCGTTCCTGCCGCGCGGCCTGGACGAGATCCCGCGCTCACCCAACGATCGCGACGCGATCATGACGATCCGGCGTGGCACCCGGATGAAGTCGAATTCGGACGTGACGCTGCCCAGGCTGGACGTCGACTATGCCGACACGTACGTGAACGGCGTGCGCTACCGGGTGCGCACGGTGGAGATCCCCGGGCCGGAGCCGACCTCGCTGGCCGTCGGCGCGACATATGACGCCACCCTCGCCGAGACCAACAACCTGCACCGCAGGGTGCTGCTCATCTGCGGCTTCGCCATCTTCGCGTCGACCGTGTTCGCTTGGCTGCTGGCCTCTTTCGCGGTGCGGCCGTTCAAACAGCTTGCGCAGCAGACGCGATCGATCGATGCGGGCGACGAGGCACCCCGGGTCGAAGTGCACGGCGCCACCGAGGCCGTCGAGATCGCCGAAGCCATGCGCGGAATGCTGCAACGCATTTGGGATGAGCAGAACCGAACCAAGGAGGCACTCTCGTCGGCGCGCGATTTCGCTGCCGTGTCCTCCCACGAACTCCGCACTCCCCTGACCGCGATGCGCACCAATCTCGAGGTCCTGTCGACCCTCGATATGCCCGACGACCAGCGCAACGAGGTGCTCAGCGACGTCATCCGGACCCAGTCCCGCATCGAGGCGACGCTGAGCGCGCTGGAGCGGTTGGCCCAGGGCGAACTGTCCACCTCCGACGACCACGTGCCGGTCGACATCACCGAGCTGCTCGACCGCGCCGCCCACGACGCGACAAGGGTCTACCCCGACCTGGATGTGTCGTTGGTGCCCTCGCCCACCTGCATCATCGTCGGAATGCCGGCCGGGTTGCGCCTGGCGGTCGACAACGCGATCGCCAACGCCGTCAAACACGGCGGCGCCACCCGGGTCCAGCTGTCGGCTGTCAGTTCGCGCGCCGGAGTCGACATCGCCGTCGATGACAACGGCAGTGGCGTGCCCGAAAGCGAGCGCCAGGTGGTGTTCGAACGGTTCTCACGCGGGTCGACGGCCTCACAATCGGGCTCGGGTCTGGGGCTGGCTCTGGTGGCCCAACAAGCCCATTTGCACGGCGGCACGGCGTCGCTGCAAGACAGCCCGCTGGGCGGTGCCCGGCTGCTGCTGAGCCTGCCCGCCCCCAGTTAACCCTCACGTGCCGGAGTTGTTGTGCCACGGCGTAAACCCCGCCCGCAACGCGGATTGCTCGTCGTGAAACCACACCTGCGCCGGCGGCGGCACCGCGATCTTCCTGGTCGGCGAATCCCGTTGCACGCCAGGAATATCCGTCGTCGCAGGATCGGTCACGATCCTCGTCGTCGCAGGGTCGGGTATCACTGGGCGATCGACCGGAACATCAAGTGGCACTGAACGTTTGACGGGCCGGGCCAAACACGCCAGCGTCAACATCAATCCCATCGCGAACGACACGCCGAAGAGCCACCAGTTCACGTGATTCATCGGCGCATACCGACGGCCGCGGTTATCACCCAGGCGAGGCCCGAGCCCGCCACGAAGGCCAGTAGGTACCACAACCACTGGATCACGAAATCCATAGCGAATCCTGCCTGACCACCCACGGTTTCGACGCGGCGATTCTTGGCGCGACCATCGTGCGGTCAACGGCAAGCTGGTCGACGACAGTCAGATTCGACCAGGTGTGCGCGGCGTCGGAGTCGATCGTGTTCTTCTGGTCTTGTGACGCCGCGGTACCGGTCAAGGAGATCGTGTCCCCGTTGACGGTGAAACCGAAGTCGATAATCGACGCGCTGTTTTTGAAAATCGTTCCGGCATTAGAGAAATCGAGTGCGTCGACATTCGGGTCGATTTGGATGCGGTCGATGATGCCGACGCCGGCGGGCAATGCGCCTTTCAGCACCTTCGTCAGCACGGCCTTCGCGGAATCGTCGGGGAATTCACCGGTCAGGGTTATGTCGTTGCCGTTGCGGATAATCGAGAGCGGCGCCAGTGAAAACGGCGGCTTGCCAGGGTTATCCGACGACACCACTATCGGCGGCGCATGGGCAGCCCGGGACGGGGCGTAACCGATCACGGCTATCAGCAAGGGAATAACCACCAAGCCGATCAACCAGCCCATACCCAGCGAACGCGGGTAGGAGATCGGGGTCCGCCGCGGCGTTTCGCCCGGCCGGCCGAAGCGCCCCCCTAGCCCCACGACTGCCCCCTCCTCGACTTCCGGCGCCCTGACGCATCCGTTCTGCCGACGATATTGCAGCGTACCGGCCGCACCTGTGGTCACTCGTTGCGTCGGGCACACTGGAGCAATGGGCAGTGAACCGACCGACAACGAAACCCTGGCGCACATCCGCAACCTCGTCGACGAGGAAAAAGATCTCCGGGCGCAGCTGCAGCACCGCGACATCAGCGAGTCCGAGGAGCATGAACGACTCCGGCGGGTCGAGGTCGAACTCGACCAGTGCTGGGACCTGTTACGACAGCGGCGCGCGCTGCGCGAAACCGGTGGTGATCCACGGGAAGCCGCGGTACGCCCCGCCGACCAGGTCGAGGGTTATCTGGGTTAGCCATGTCCCTCGGTGACGCGCCGGATTTCGACGCCGTTGTCGTGGGCGGGGGCCACAATGGTCTGGTAGCAGCCGGCTATCTGGCCCGGGCCGGCCTCCGGGTGCGATTGCTGGAGCGGTTGGGGCACATCGGCGGGGCCGCGGTGTCGGCGCGCGCCTTCAACGGCGTCGATGTCCGGGTGTCGCGATACTCGTATCTGGTCAGCCTGTTGCCACCGCACATAGTCGCAGACCTGGGCGCCGACGTCCGGCTGGCCCGGCGGCAATTTTCTTCGTACACACCCCAACCCGCGACCGGCGGACGCAGCGGACTGCTGGTCGGGTCCCAGGAATCGTTCCGCGCGGTCGGGGCCGCCGACGACGAGCACGGCTTCGCCGAGTTCTACCGGCGCGCCCGCCTGGTGACCGAGCCGCTCTGGCCGACGCTGACCCAACCGCTGCGCACCCGAGAGCAGGCCCGCCGCCTCGTCTGCGCCGGCGGCAATCCGGCTGCCGACGCGGCATGGCGGTCGATCATCGAGGAGCCGATCGGAGGCGCGATCGCCGACGCGGTACGCGACGACCTGGTCCGCGGGGTGATCGCCACCGACGCGTTGATCGGCACGTTCGCGCGCCTCGACGATCCGTCGCTGCGCCAGAACATCTGCTTTCTGTACCACGTCCTCGGCGGCGACTGGGACGTCCCGATCGGCGGGATGGGCGCGGTGACGGCAGCCCTGGCCGCCGCCGCTGTCCGGCATGGGGCTGAAATAGTCACCGGCGCAGAGGTTTACGGTGTGGAGCCGGACGGCCAGGTGCACTACCGCCATGACGGCGAACAGCGCCGGATTCGAGGCCGGTTCGTTCTGTCCGGCGTCACCCCGACGGTGCTGGCCGAGCTGCTCGGTGAGCCGCCGGGACCGGTGGCACCGGGGTCGCAGGTGAAGGTGAACATGGTGCTGCGGCGGCTGCCCCGATTGCGCGACGACAGCCTCACCCCCGAGCAGGCGTTCGCCGGCACGTTTCACGTCAACGAGACGTGGAGTCAACTGGATACCGCCTACACGCGCGCGGCCGCCGGCAAGCTACCCGAACCGCTGCCGTGTGAGGCGTACTGCCATTCGCTGACCGATCCGAGCATCCTGTCCGCGGAGCTGCGAGAGTCGGGTGCGCAGACGATGACCGTATTCGGCCTGCACACACCGCACCCGTTGCTGGACAACGTTTCCCGCGACCAGCTGACGGAGTCGGTGCTAGCGTCGCTGAATTCCGTTCTCGCCGAACCGATTCAGGACGTGCTCATGAGCGACGCGCACGGCCGGGCCTGCATCGAGACGACAACCACACTGGACCTGCAGCACACACTGGCGATGACGGCGGGCAACATCTTTCACGGCGCCCTGTGCTGGCCGTTCGCGGACAACGACGAAGCGCTCGACAGCCCGGCCCGTCAGTGGGGGGTGGCGACCGCCCACGAACGAATCATGGTGTGCGGCTCGGGTGCTCGCCGCGGTGGCGCCGTGTCGGGCATCGGCGGCCACAATGCCGCGATGGCGGTGCTGGCCTCGCTTGGCTAGAGCTCGCCTAGCGCCCGTCGATCGGGGCGTAGTCGCGCTCGGTGTAGCCGGTGTAGATCTGGCGCGGACGGCCGATCTTGCTGTCACCCTCGTCGTGCATCTCCCGCCAGTGCGCGATCCAGCCGGGCAGGCGGCCCAGCGCGAACAGCACGGTGAACATGCGGACCGGGAAGCCGAGCGCCCGGTAGATCAGCCCCGTGTAGAAGTCGACGTTCGGGTACAGCTTGCGCTCGATGAAGTAGTCGTCGGTCAGCGCCGCCTCTTCGAGCTGCTTGGCGATGTCCAGCAGCGGGTCGCCGCCGAGCTTGGCCAGAATCTTGTCGGCCTGCTCCTTGACGATCCGGGCACGCGGGTCGTAGTTCTTGTAGACCCGGTGGCCAAAGCCCATCAGCTTGACGCCCTCTTCGCGGTTCTTCACCTTGCGGACGAACTCGCCGACGTCGTCCCCGCTCTGGCGGATCTGCTCGAGCATCTCCAGCACGGCCTGGTTGGCACCGCCGTGCAGCGGTCCCCACAGCGCGTTGATGCCGCCGGAGATCGAGGTGAACAGGTTGGCCTGCGACGAGCCCACCAGCCGAACCGTCGACGTCGAGCAGTTCTGCTCGTGGTCAGCGTGCAGGATGAGCAGCATGTCCAGCGCCCGGACCACCTCGGGGTCGGCGTGGTACGGCTCGGCGGGCAGCCCGAACGTCATCCGCAGGAAGTTCTCCACCAGCGACTGCGAATTGTCCGGGTAGAGGAACGGCTGCCCGACCGACTTCTTGTAGGCGTAGGCGGCGATCGTCGGCAGCTTGGCCAGCAACCGGATCGTGGAGAGCTCGACGTCCTCGGTGTCCATCGGGTCGAGCGAATCGGGGTAGTACGCCGACAGCGCGTTGACGGCGCTGGACAGCACCGGCATCGGGTGCGCGTTGCGCGGGAAGCCGTCGAAGAACCGCTTCAGGTCCTCGTGCAGCATCGTGTGCAGCTGAATCCGCTTGGTGAAGTCGGCCAGCTGGTCGGTGGTGGGCAGCTCGCCGTAGATCAGCAAGTACGAGACCTCGAGAAAGGTCGACTTCTCCGCGAGCTGATCGATCGGATAGCCGCGATAGCGCAGGATGCCGGCGTCGCCGTCGATGTAGGTGATCGAGCTCTTGCACGCGGAAGTGTTGACGAAGCCGTTGTCGAACGTCGTGTAGCCGGTCTTGGACAACAGCGGGCCAAGAGCAATACCGTCGGCGCCTTCGGTGGCTTTGACGATCTGCAGGTCGATCTCACCGCCTGGGTACTTCAGAGTTGCGGTGTCGTCGGTTTCGGCCACGAGAACCCCTTTGCGCTCTGGCTGGTATGGCTGCGCCTTGGCTAGGTGCGTACAGCTGAAGGTAGTCGTTATCGCGCCGACGCGCCTGCCCGGGGTCTGGTCGCGCACAACACCGCTTTACTCAACCTTGACTGCGTGTTGAATACCCGCCCGCAGGATCGGGGACGTGACTACGCTTCAAGCCGTGGAACTGGGGGTTTTGGGACCTCTCCAGGTCCGACAGGATGGAGCGCCCGTCGCTGTCCCGGGCTCCAAACCTCGCGTCGTCCTCACGATGCTCGGGTTGCACCCCGGCTCGGTTGTGGCGGCCGACACACTCGTCGAATTGCTCTGGGGCGACGACCCGCCGCGCACCGCCGCCAAAGCGCTGCAGACGCACATCTCCTCGCTGCGTCGCGCCCTGGGCGACGGCTTCGTGTTGACTGCCGGCGTTGGTTGGACCCTCGCCGACAGCGACGTCGATGCCGCGCGGTACAAGACCGCCGCCCGACTGGGACGTGATGCCGCCACGGCCGGCGACACCAGCCAGGCGGTGGCTCGGTTCGAGGAAGCGCTTGCGCTCTGGCGAGGTGTCCCCGAACTGCCCGATTCTCGGCGGGGGAGATCCGAGAAGACGCGCTGGATCGAGGGCCACGCCGCCCTCGTAGAGGATCGCCTGGACGCGCTGCTCGCGACCGGTCGCGCCGCGGAAGTTGTGGGCGATCTCGAAGCGGCGGTGGCTGACGCGCCACTGCGCGAAAGGCGTTGGGGGCAATTGATGCTCGCCCTCTACCGCGCCGGCAGGCAAGGCGAGGCCCTCAGTGCTTATCAACGCGCACGGTCGCTATTGGCGGACGAGTTAGGCGTGGACCCCGGGCCGGAGCTGCGGCGGCTCGAGGCCGCGATCGTCGCCCAGGATGCATCGCTGGATATTCCGGTGGCACAGAGCCTTTCAGTAACAACTCGCGCCGTCACCTTCCTGCTGACCGACATCGAGGGCTCGACTGCAGCCTGGGAGGCGGACGCCAAAGCCATGGGGGTCGCGCTGGCGCGACACGACGAGCTCGTCGAACAGGTCGTTACCTCACGGGGCGGACGGCTGATCAAGACGCGCGGCGAGGGCGACGCCACGTTTTCGGTCTTCGAGCGACCCTCGGCGGCGGCCGCTGCCGCCATCGAGATGCAAGATGCGATCGCGGCTGAGCCGTGGGCGTTGGCCGATCCCATGCGTGTCCGGGTGGCACTGCACACCGGGGAAGCCGAGCTCCGCGACGGCGACTACTTCGGCCGGGCGGTCAACCGGGCTGCGCGGTTGCGCTCGCTGGCCGAGGGTGGACAGATCCTGTGCTCGGGTGCGACCGCGGAGCTCGTCATCGATTCGCTGTCCGACGACGTATTGCTCAACGACCTGGGCATGCGGCAGCTGAAAAACCTGGCGCGCCCGGAGCACGTTTTTGAGCTCCGCCTGGACACCGACGAGCCTCGTCAGCAAGCCTCGCCCGAGGAGCCCATCGAGCGCCCGAGCCTGCCCGCCGTGCTCGCCGGCCCCGGGCCGTTCGTCGGGCGCGGGCACGAACTCGGGCGGCTGTTTTCGGCGTGGCAGACCACCCTCGCCGGTGGCACGAATGCGGTGCTGATCGCGGGCGAACCCGGTGTCGGCAAGACGCGGCTGTCCGGCGAATGGTCTCGACAGGCCTTCGACCAGGGCGCACTGGTGATCTACGGCCGTTGTGACGAGGACCTCGGTGCGCCGTACCAGCCGTTCGCGGAAGCGCTGCGTTCGCTGGTGCCATGCCTGGGCGCCAAGGGCCTGCGCGGGCTGCGCGGGGTGGAATCTCTGCTCGCGCTGGTTCCCGGGCTCCCCGACGTACTACCCGATCTGGCCGCGCCGACCCGCGCCAATCCCGATACCGAACGCTTTGCCTTGTTCGATGCCGTCGTCGCCCTGTTGGGACTTGCGTCGGTCAGTACACCGGTCGTGTTGATTCTCGACGACCTGCACTGGGCCGCCAAACCTACGTTGCTGCTGTTGCGCCACCTGCTGCGCTTCGGCGAGCACGCTCGCGTACAGATCGTCGGCACGTACCGCAGCACCGACCTCGACCGCTCACATCCGCTCGCGGCCATGCTCGCCGACCTGCACCGCAGTGCCCCTTCTGGCACCGCCAGTCGCATTCAGCTCAGCGGACTGGACGAAGACGACGTGAGCACGTACGTCGCCGAGGCCGGCTACCACGACGAAGAGCTGGCCCGGGCGCTGGCGGCGGTCACCGGCGGCAACCCGTTCTTCCTCATCGAGGCGCTGCGGCACGTCGAGGAAAGCGGCGGCCATTGGGATCCCAGCACGTTGCCGCAAGGGGTTCGCGAGGCGGTGAGTCGCCGGCTTTCGCAGCTTTCGCCGGATACCAACAAGGCCCTTGGGGCAGCAGCGGTGGTGGGCAGCCGATTTGGCATCGACCTGGTCGAGCGCGTGGTGGGTGAAGACCTCGTCGACGCGTTCGACGAAGCGTGCAAGGCCGGCATCGTCATCGAAGAGCCCGGCGGCAACTACCGGTTCAATCACGCCTTGGTTCGACAGCCGCTGCTGGCGGAGCTGGCGTCGGTGCGCCGCATGCGGCTGCACCAGAGCATCGCGACAACGCTGGAGGCTCAACCCGGCGCCGATGACGAGCTGCTGGCCGAACTGGCTTACCACTACTTCGAATGCGCGTGGGCGGGCAACGCGGCCAAGGCCGTTGACTACTGCCGGCGTGCGGCCGACCAGGCGATGGCTCGCCTCGGTTACGAAGGTGCCGCGGATCTCTACGGTCGGGCGCTGCACGCGCTGGAGGAGATCGACGACGAGTTGCCCGACCGCGAAGATCAGGTGACCGAGCTACTGATCGCGCGATGCGAGGCTCTGCTGGCCGCAGGTGACGTGACTACGGCATCTGGCGCCGTCTCCCAATTACAAAGAGCAACAGAAGATTCGGCCCGGCTCGCAGCGTGGGCCACGTGCTTCGACGGTGAACTGTCGATGCTGATTCAGCCCGGGCGACTCGACGAAATCGAGGCCGCGCTGAGCGGAGCCGCCGCGAAACTAGCCGAACTGAACGACGCCGCAGGCGAAGCGAAGGCGCACACCGTGCGTGCGTCGTGCCTCGCCCGCCTCGGAAGAGTCGGCGACTGCGAAATCGCCTTGGACGATGCGCTGACCGCCGCGCGCCGCGCCGGTGAGCACCGCCGGGTGAATGCGGTGCTGGCCGGTGCGCCGCTCGCGGCGCTGTGGGGCCCCAACCCGGTTCCGCGGGCCGGCGGGCGCTGTCTCGATGTGGTGCGGCTGCTTCGGATCACGACCGATTCGCCTGCGGTGGAAGCGACGTCGACGCGGTGTCAGGCCGTCTTGGAGGCTTTCCGCGGCCGCGCCGAGGCAGCACGACGCATGATCGACTCGGCCCGGCGGACGGTCACCGAGCTCGGTCTGCGGCATGCACTGCTCGAAGTCGAGCAATTTGCCGGCATCGTCGAGCTTGTCGTCGACGACCCTGCTGCGGCCGAACCACATCTGCGTCAGGCCTACAACGGCTTTCGCCGGATGGGCCTCGACGCCGACACCGCCGAGACGGCCGCCCTGCTGGGCCGCGCCTGCCTCGCGCTCGACCGCAAGGCCGACGCGGACGAATTATGCACGGAGAGTGAGCGTCTCGCCGGGCACGCGCTGAAGCCCGCGATGGCATGGCGGATGCTGCGCGCGCAGCTTCTTTCCCACCAGGGTGATCACGACGAGGCCCGGCAACAAGCCAAAGCTGCCGTCGCCCTGGCCGAGCGGACCGACGCGCTGGTTGACCATGGCGACGCGTGTCTGGCGCTGGCAACCGTGTTGGGCGCAGCCGGCGACGCCATGTCGGCGCGCGCCGCCGCCGAGCGGGCCGTCGACCTGTACGAGTGCAAAGGTGCTGCGGCACTTGCCGAGAAGGCGCGTGGTGTTCTGGGCAAGCGCGTCCAGCCGGTGGCCGAGGCTCTACCTGAAGCTCCGAGCGTCGAGCTGGACAACGCGGCCGTGCGGGTCGGCGAACGCGCGATGGCCGCCATGCATCGCGGGGACTGGGACGAGGTCGAGCGGCTATTCGCACCCGAGGTCTCGATCGAGAACCGGCGGAAGGTCGTCGGCTTGACGCTGTCATCCGACGCGATGCGGGCTGGGCTGAGGCGCGAGCTCGAGATGGGCACCGTGCGGATCGGTCATGTCATGGTCGCCGCGCGAGGCGATCGGCTGGCTCTCTCCCGAATGGTGACGAGCAGTCCCGACGCGAGTCCGGGAGCGCCCCGCGACGAGTTTCTTCAGCTGTACGCCATCGACGACGAGGGGCGAGTCGTGCGGCAAGTATGGTTCGACGTCGACGACCTCGACGCCGCTCTCGCCGAACTCGACGCCGCGCAAGCGCGTCTCGAGGAAGAGCATCCGCAGGCACCAGGGCTGGAAAACGCGGCAAGCCGAGTGCTCGTGCGCTACATGTCGCACTTCGCAGCCCGCGACTGGGTCGCCATGGCCGAGACGCTGGCCGACGATTTTTCGACCGCCGATCGTCGCCGCGTTGTGAACGCCGGCGCCCGACGCGGCCGGGATGCCGAAATCGCGAACATGCAGTCCATCGCCGATGTCGGGACCCTATACATAACGTCGACCGCCATTGCGACCCGCGGGGAGCACCTCGTTCTCGCTCGTCACCATCTGTCTGTCCGCGACTGGCCCGACGCATTCAATAACCCGATCGGCGTTGTCGAGATCAACGGCGACAACCAGATCGTGGCCCACGTCATGTTCGACCCGGATGACATCGACGCCGCGATCGCCGAGCTCGATGCCCGATACCTCGCCGGCGAAGCAACTGCCCACGCAGGGACGTGGTCGCTGATCACGGAGGCTTACGCCGCGATCAATCGACACGAAATCCCTGCCACGACGGCCGACTTCGAGGACAAGGACTACCGGCGTGGAGCAGCTTTCGCGCCCGGTGCGATGGTCGAGTATCTGCGCGCAGGTTGGGAATTCGATCAGCACATTCAATTTTACGTCGAGGCCGTACACCGGCTGAGCGACCTCGGAGCGGTCGTCACCCACAGCGGGAATGGGACCTCGCGTGAGGGCTTTGACGCCGAGTGGCGAGAAGTCATGCTCTATACGACCGACGGCGACATGTTCAACCGCTGCGAGGTCTTCGACGAAGCCGACCTGGACGCCGCGATCGCTCGGTTCGACGAGCTCAGCCGGCCGACACCGCAGCTGGAAAACGCTGTGGCAGAGCGATTCCTGGCGGATGCCGCGCTCGCGAGGTTCGATGAGCTGAGTCGACCAGCGCCGCGTTTGGAAAACGGTGCCAGCCGGGTCTACGACCGATTGAACACGTATTTCGCGGCCCGTGATTGGGTGGCGACGTCAAAGGCAATGGCACCGAACATGATCGACGACGATCGTCGACGCACGGTGAACGCCGGCATCCGACGCGGCCGGGATGGCGAAATCGCAAACAGTCAAGCCGTCGCGGAACTCGCCGACCACATTACGTCGACCGCCATCGCGACCCGTGGCGAGCGCCTTGCGCTGTGTCGTACATGCATATTCGGACAACGTCAGGAATCCGAGGCATTCCGCCTCGAATTTCTCAGCGTCGTCGAGATCGACACCGACGAGCAGTTGGCCGCTCACGTGGGGTTCGACCCCGAAGACTTCGACTCCGCGATCGCCGAGCTCGACGCCCGCTATCTCGCCGGCGAGGCGGCCGCCCACGCGCACACGTGGTCGCTCATGGCGCGGACTCACGCCGCGCTCAACCACCGCGAGATACCCACAACGACATCAGACTTTGTCAATGTTGATCACCGGCGGGGCGTTGCTTTCGCACCAGGCGACCTCGTCCCCTACACCCGTGACACATTCAAAGACGTTCCTGACGCCGGCTTTCACATCGTCGCGGTACATCGGCTGAGCGACGTCGGAGCGGTCATTACCCAGGCGATACATGGGACGTCCCGAGAGGGTCTTGACGCGGAGTGGCAAAACGTCGGCCTTTTCACATTCGAAGGAGAACTCGCTAACCGCTGTGAGATCTTCGACGAGGCGGACCTCGACACCGCGATCGCTAGATTTGACGAATTGCAACCGCAGACAAACGGACTGCAGAACGCGGCAAGCCAAGCGTTCCAACGACTTCGGGCGCATGCAGCGGCCCGCGACTGGGTCGCCGTGGCCGAGGTGTTAGCCGACGACATTTCCACCGACGATCGCCGCTCGGTAGTAAACGCCGGGATCCGACGGGGTCGCGATGCCGAAATCGCGAACATGAAAGCGGTCCGTGATATTGGAAGCACGAAAGCAACATCATGGTCGCCCGCAACCGTCATTGCGATCCGCGGGAACCGCCTCGCGCTGTGTCGAGCGGAGATCTTGGGCCCCGATCAGGCATTCAACATCGAAATGCTCCTCGTCACCGAGGTCGACCCCGACGGTCGGATCGTGACGCACGTCGTGTTCGACCTCGACGACATCGACGCCGCCTTTGAGGAACTCGACGTTCGCTACCTCGCCGGCGAAGCTGCGGAACATGCGCACACGTGGTCGGTCATCGCGGAGGTCCCCGCCCGATTCAATCGTCGCGAACTTCCCCCGACGATTCCGGATCCCCCTTACATCGATCATCGACCGCTCGTATCGAGCGAGGGGGCTGAACTGGCCGCATCTATTCGTGCCGTGTGGGACATCACTTCGGATGCCAGCGTCCACATTGAAGCCGTGCGTCAATTGAGCGAACGCGGAGCCGTCTTCACCGAGGTGCTGAACATGACCTCGCGAGAGGGCCTCGACGCGGAAGTACGGATGATCATGATGTTCATAGTCGAAGCCGGCTTGATCAGCCGCGTCGAAGTCTTCGACGAGGCGGACCTCGACGTCGCGCGTGCGAGATTCGAAGAGCTGCAACCACAGTCGCAGCGGCTGGAGAACGCGGCAAGCCGAGCACACGTGCGCCTCAGGGCGTCCGTTGTGGGGGGTGACTGGAACGCGCTCAACAACATATTGGCCGAGGACATTACGATCGATGATCGCCGTCGGGTGGTGAACTCCGGGATTCAACGTGGCCGAGATGCAGCCATCGCGGACATGCGCGGCGCCATCGACTTGGGACTCACGAATATTTCGTTGACCGTAATCGCGACCCGCGGCGATCGCCTCGAGCTCTGTCGTACCCGAATAGGAGAGCAAGATCGACCTGATGCGTTTCGGCTCGAGTTTTTGAGCGTCGTCGAGACCAATGCTGACGAGCAGATCGTGGCGCGAGTCGCATTCGACCCCGACGACATCGACGCCGCCTTCGACGAACTCGACGCCCGCTACCTCGCTGGCGAAGCGGCCGACCACTCACGCACGTGGATAGCCATGACGCAGGTCCAAGCCGCGTACAACCGACACGAAGTGCCCCGGACGACAGCGGGGTTGGCCAGTGTCGATCATCGCCGAGGTACAGCATTCATGCCCGGCGACGCGGTCCCATTCCTGCGGTCGACTTGGAACGTCGTGCCGGACGTCAAGGGTCGCATCGAGGCTGTGCACCAGCTGACCAGCTTTGGAGCGGTAGTCACCGAGGTAATGACTGGAACCTCACAAGATGGCTTCGCTGCCGAGTGGCGCGAGATCGGCCTTTTCGGATTTGACGGCGATCGGACGTGTTGCTTCGAGTTGTTCGACGAGACGGACCTCGACGCCGCGCTCGCAAGGTTCGACGAACTCGATCGACCGGGCGCCTAGGGTTGCAGCCGTTCGACGCGGTCGCCGGCGACCCGAATGCGGTTATGCAGTCGGTTTTCTCGACCCTGCCAGAACTCCACCGTCTCGGGCGCGATCAGGTAACCGCCCCAGTTCGGCGGCACCGGAACGCTCTCGGAATCGGCGAAGCGAGCGGTCACGTCGGTGAGCTGATCGAGCAGCGCCGCCCGGGATGCGATCGGCTGCGACTGGCGCGACGCCCACGCACCCAGCTGTGAGCCGCGCGGCCGCTTGGACCAGTAGTCCGCGGTGTCCTGCGGGTCGACCTTGGTCACCGCGCCGCGGACATGAACCTGGCGCCCCAGCAGATACCAGGGAAAGGTCGCCGACGCATACGGCGTCTCGGCCAGCTCGAGACCCTTGGCGGAGTCGTAGTTGGTGAAGAAGGTGATACCGGTCTCATCGACGCTCTTACACAGCACCGTGCGGCTCGTCGGCTTGCCGTCGGAGACCGTCGCCAGCACCATCGCGTTGGGCTCGGCGACCCCGAAACGTTCGGCGTCTTCAATCCACTTCCGCAATAACGCAAGCCAGCCGTCGTCGAGCCAGGAAGCGTCGAGATCGGAGCTGCCGTCGCGCTCCGCCGACCCGTACTCCACGCGCATCCGCTGCAGGTGATCTTGGTCAGTCAAGGGGTCTGGTCCGGCCATCGGACCAACGCTACCGGCGGTAGCTACCGGCCGGTAGCGTCGGCAAAAAGCCGAGGTGCAAGAATTTTCCTATGTCTGTGGTCCCGGAAAATTTTGTCCCCGGTCTCGAGGGCGTCGTCGCCTTCACCACCGAGATCGCCGAACCGGATAAAGACGGCGGCGCGCTGCGCTACCGCGGCGTCGACATCCAGGATCTGGTGGATCAGCAGGTGACATTCGGCGATGTCTGGGCTCTTCTGGTCGACGGTAGGTTCGGCCACGGTTTGCCGCCCGCCGAGCCGTTCCCGTTGCCGATCCACACCGGCGATGTGCGCGTCGACGTTCAGGCGGGCCTGGCGATGCTGGCGCCGATCTGGGGCTACCAGCCGCTGCTCGACACCGACGAAGCCGTCGCCCGCGACCAGCTGGCCCGAGCGTCGGTGATGGCGCTGTCCTATGTCGCGCAATCCGCGCGCGGAATCTACCAGCCGGCCGTGCCGCAGCGGGTGATCGATGAATGCCCAACCGTCACAGCACGTTTCATGACCCGCTGGCAGGGTGAGCCCGACCCGCGGCACGTCGAGGCCATCGATGCCTACTGGGTCTCGGCCGCCGAGCACGGCATGAACGCCTCGACGTTCACCGCGCGGGTGATCGCGTCCACCGGCGCCGACGTCGCCGCGGCGTTGTCGGGGGCGATCGGGGCGATGAGCGGTCCGCTGCACGGCGGCGCGCCGGCGCGGGTGCTGCCGATGATCGAAGAGGTCGAGCGCACCGGTGACGCGCGCGGCCTGGTCAAGAAGATCCTGGACAGCGGAGACAAGCTGATGGGATTCGGGCACCGGGTCTACCGCGCGGAAGACCCGCGGGCGCGAGTACTGCGGGCCACTGCCGAGCGACTCAAAGCGCCGCGCCACGAGGTCGCCGTCGCGCTGGAGCAGGCCGCCCTGGCCGAGCTGCGCGAGCGGCGTCCGGACCGGGCGATCGAGACCAACGTAGAGTTCTGGGCCGCGGTCATCCTGGACTTCGCCGAGGTGCCCGCCAACATGATGCCGGCGATGTTCACCTGCGGGCGCACCGCGGGCTGGTGTGCGCACATTCTCGAGCAGAAGCGGCTCGGCAAGCTGGTGCGCCCCTCGGCCATCTACGTGGGCCCGGGCCCACGCAGCCCGGAATCCGTCGAGGGTTGGGACCGGGTTCTCAGCCACGCTTGACCCACTTGTCGGTGCCCGGCGTTTGAATGGTCTCGCCGCGATGAATTTGTGTCGCGGACGCAGTCAATAACCGTGAGCCGGTCCCCAGCCGGGGCCGGCGCGCGACACGACAGCAAGGAGATCGCAATGCCCATCACCATCGAACCCGCAGTAATCCCCCACCTGGTCGTTAGCGATTCTGCCGCCGCGATTGACTTCTACGTCAAGGCTTTTGGCGCTGAAGAGCTGGGACGCGTGCCGCGTCCCGACGGCAAGATCGTCAACGCCGCGGTGCGCATCAACGGCTTCACCGTGATGCTCAACGACGACTTCCCGGAGACCTGCGGCGGCAAGTCGATGACACCGAAGTCGCTGGGCGGAACGCCGGTGACGATCCACCTGACCGTCACCGATGTCGACGCCAAGTTCCAGCGGGCGGTCGACGCGGGCGCGACGGTGGTGGTCCCGCTCGAGGACATGTTCTGGGGCGACCGCTACGGCGTCGTCGAGGACCCGTTCGGCCACCGCTGGTCGCTGGGTCAGCCGGTGCGCGAGGTCAGTCCCGACGAGATCCAGGCGGCGATGTCGACCAGCTAGCCGAGCAGCCGCGCCAGCAGCCGGCGTTTCGGCGCCGGTGGCGCGGTCGCAGCGGCAGCCAGCATGTCGGCGACGTCGGTGAATTTATTGCGTGGGCGGCCGTCGTCGATGCCACGGGCGATCTCGGCGGCATCGATGGCGGCCCATCCCGCGGAGTCGACGACGTCGGGCTGGCGGGCGTGCACCAGCTGCTCCAGCCCGTCGGCTTTGGTCACCGGGTCGGTCAGCTCGCCTGCGTTGTAGTCGGCGACCAGCGCTTGGACGGTCTGCAACGAGCATGACTTATTGGTGCCGATGAATCCGGTCGGGCCTCGCTTGATCCACCCGGCTACGTAAGCCCCGGTCACCGGCTGGCCGGACTCGGGATCAACCACACGACCGCCGTCGTTCGGAATAACCGACGTCGACTCGTCGAACGGTAGACCACGAATCGGCTTGCCGCGGTAGCCAATCGACGTCAGCACCAGACCCGCATCGATGCGCTGCGTGTCTTCGGTGCCGGTGATCGAGAACTCCACCCCGGCGGCGCGGCGCTCACCCAGGACGCGCGAGGGCGTGAGCTGATAACTCAGCCGGATGCGCGGGCGGGGCCCGGGCACTGACGCGTCGCCGAGCGCGCTCAAGATCTCGAGCTTGTTTCGGGTCAACCGGTCCGAGGCGGTTGCGAGGTCGCGCGCCACCAGCTCGTGGTCGTCGGCATCGAGCACCACGTCGGATGTGCCGGTGAGCCCGATCAATTCGGGCAGGGTGAACGCCGAGTGGGCGGGCCCGCGCCGGGCGGCGATGACGACCTCGCGGACTGCCGAGTGGCGAAGCACTTCGAGTGCACGGTCGCAGATGTCGGTCCGGGCCAACTCGTCCGGGTCGGTGGTAAGCACACGGGCGACATCGAGCGCGACGTTGCCGTTGCCGACAATCACCACGCGTTCATGAGTCAAATCCACTGGCAGATTGACGAAGTCGGGATGACCGTTGATCCACGCGACGAGCTCGGTGGCGGTTGCGGTGCCGGGCAGGCCCATGCCGTCGATGTCGAGCCGTCGATCGTCAGGCGCACCGACCGCGTAGAGCACGGCGTGGTGGTGCGCCAGCAACTCGGCGTGACTCAGGTGCTTGCCGACCTCAACGTTGAGATAAAACCGGAAGTGCCGATGCCTGCAGACCCGGTCGAAGAGCTGGGTGACCTTCTTGGTGTTCTGGTGATCGGGGGCTACCCCGGCGCGCACCAAACCGTAAGGTGTGGGCAGCTTTTCGAAGACGTTGACCCGCACGCCGTGCTGGGTGAGCAGCTCGTCGGCGGCGTACATCGCTGCGGGGCCGGACCCGACGATTGCCACGGTCAACGGCCGACGACGCGCGTGCACCTGCGCGGCCGGCAGCACTGGCGCCAGCTTCGATGTCGGCGGCAGTTTCACGTCGGCCGGCCGCTCCGGGTAGAACGACGCGTTGATCTCGACGAACGGGAGCTGCTTGCCGTCCAGCCGGCTGTCGGGCGCGATCGCGCCCACCGGGCAGGCGCTCACGCATGCCCCGCAATCCACACAGGCGACCGGATCGATGTAGAGCATCTCGGTGGTCGCGAAGTCCGGCTCGTCCGGCGACGGGTGAATGCAATTCACCGGACAAGCGAAGACGCAGGACCCGTCGTTGCAGCACGACTGGGTAATAACGTGCGGCATAAGGGAGCTCGCAGCGCTTATGCGGCCGGCACAGCGGCCAGGTGCTGGCGCTGCGGCTCGCTGCGGTAGCGCGACGGCTTGCCATTGATCTTGCAGATCCGCCACATCAGCCGCGCGGACCAATTCTGCATCAGGCCGGTGTCGTAGGCCAGCATGCGCACATCGCCGAACATGTCGGACAGCCACTTGCGCGATTCCGGCGAGCGGAAGAACAGTTCCTTTTTGACCTCGCGCGGAATATCGAACTCGCGCCAGAAAGCCTTGGGCGGCACCACAATTGCCCGGCACAATATCTTCATGGTCAGCGGAAGGTACAGCGCCGTCCAGAACCGCTGCCTCTTGGTCAACTCCGGCAACCGCTTGCGCAGGAATTCGTGCGCGAATGAAATGTGCCGCGCTTCCTCGGCCACGTGAATCGCCATCACCCGTTCCATGATCGGATGCAGCGACTTGCCTTCGCGCAGAACATTTTTCTGCGTGTGATCGATGGGCTCCTCACCGGCCAGCACACCGATGAAGAACGCCACCGGCAGCGGCCCCGCCACCAGCGGAACCAACGGCGAGAGCCATTTCAGCATTCGCGGCATGCCCGGGACGTCGGCACCGATGCGGTTGACCATCTCCTGGAACATCATCGTGTGGTTGCACTCTTCAACCGATTCGTGCAAGCAGTACCGGTATTCGGGAGACCCGTTCGGCACCCAGAACGTGTAGTTCATCAGGCCACGGATCAGGATCGACTCGAAATGCAGACCCACCTTGGCCACATTCGCCTGGCGCCACATGCCGATCTTGATCTGGCGCTCTTGCGACTGGGCCTGATACCAGGGGTGGCGACCCAACGGGTCGGTCGCCGGCAGGATCCACCGCGGGTCGTTCTCGGTGACAGCGAATTCGGGTGACTCCCAATCGATGTCGGTGTACGGGTTGAAGTTCCGCCGCACCGACCCCTCAGACAGTGTGGCAAGCATCTTGACGTACTCGGCGTCGTCGCGCACTTCCATCTTCTTGCGCCAACGCCGGACCGTTCGCGTTCTAGCCATACCCAAGCCTCCCCAACGAGGTTTACAATCGGCCGTGCTGTGTCCAAACAGTACCGCAGGTACCGGAAACTTTTCTAGAGCCCTGACGGCCACTGTTGCCTGACCGGTGGTCACCGACTCCATGTGGTATGGCTCACACTTACCGGCCTCATCCTCGATACGTAGCCGTCGGCGGAACTGAACAAACAGCCCGCCCCAGCACCGTCACGGGTCGGCTCACTACCCTGATGAGCATGGCTGACCAGCTCCAGATCCCCGCTGACCTCAAACCCCGCGACGGCCGCTTCGGCTGCGGCCCCTCCAAGGTCCGACCCGAACAATTACAGGCGCTGACCACGACCGCCGCCGCGCTGTTCGGCACTTCGCACCGGCAGGCGCCGGTCAAGAATTTGGTGGGCCGGGTGCGCAAAGGGGTGTCGGAGCTGTTTTCCGTACCCGACGGGTACGAGGTCATCTTGGGCAACGGTGGCGCGACCGCGTTCTGGGATTCGGCCGCGTTCGGGCTGATCGACAAGCGCTCGCTGCACCTGACCTACGGCGAGTTCAGCTCGAAGTTCGCGTCCTGTGTCGCCAAGAACCCGTTCGTCGGGGATCCGATCGTCATCAAGGCCGACGCCGGCAGTGCACCCGAGCCGCAAACCGACCCGTCGGTTGACCTGATCGCGTGGGCGCACAACGAGACGTCGACCGGCGTCGCGGTCCCGATCAAGCGTCCGGCCGGATCGGGCGACGCACTCGTCGCGATCGATGCGACGTCCGGGGCCGGCGGCCTGCCGGTCGACATCACCGACACCGATGCTTATTACTTCTCCCCGCAGAAGAACTTCGCCAGCGACGGCGGACTGTGGCTGGCGATCATGAGCCCCGCCGCGCTGGCCCGGGTCGAGGCCATCGCCGGGACCGGTCGCTGGGTCCCCGACTTCCTGTCGCTGCCGATCGCGATCGAGAACAGCCTGAAGGATCAGACGTACAACACCCCGGCGATCGGCACGCTCGCGCTGATGGCCGAACAGCTCGACTGGATGCTGGGCAACGGCGGACTGGACTGGGCGGTCAAGCGCACCGCGGACTCGTCGCAGCGGCTGTACTCGTGGGCCCAGGAGCGGCCGTACACCACGCCTTTCGTCAGCGACCCGGCGCTGCGCTCTCAGGTGGTGGGGACGATCGACTTCGTCGACGACGTCGACGCCGCGGCGGTGGCCAAGATTTTGCGTGCGAACGGAATCGTCGACACCGAGCCGTACCGCAAGCTCGGCCGCAACCAGTTGAGGATCGCGATGTTCCCCGCGGTCGACCCCGATGACGTCAGCGCGCTGACGCAGTGCGTCGACTGGGTCGTCGAGCGGCTTTAGCAATCCGGCGATTCGGCCATCGGCGCGCAAACCGCCCAGCGTGTCAGCACAGGTTGTGGGCGTTAGCTGGACTAAAGTGCGGCACAGTGACGGGTCGTCGCTGACCTGCACAAAGCCTGCGAGGAGAAGCCATGCGGGAACTCAAATTGGTCGGGCTGGACGCCGACAGCAAATACGTCATCTGCGAGGGCGATGGCCCCGAAGAGCGATTCAAGCTGGCGGCCGACGATCGACTGCGTGACCTGCTGCGTGGCGAAACGGCGCCGCCGGAGCAACCGCACCTCGACATGGAAGTCACCAACATGCTGAGCCCCAAGGAGATTCAGGCCAAGATCCGCGCGGGCGCCTCCGTCGAGCAGGTAGCCGCGGCATCGGGCTCTGACCTCTCCCGGGTTCGCCGGTTCGCCCACCCGGTGTTGCTGGAGCGCTACCGCGCCGCCGAGCTGGCAACTGCCGCGCATCCGATGCTGGCCGACGGCCCCGCGGTGATGACCCTGCTGGAGACCGTCAGCGCCGCGATGGTCACCCGCGGCTTGGACCCCAGCGGACTCAGTTGGGACGCGTGGCGCAACGAGGACAATCGCTGGACCGTGCAGCTGGCCTGGAAGGTCGGTCGCTCCGACAACCTTGCGCATTTCTTCTTCGTTCCGGGCGCCCACGGCGGCACCGTCACCGCGGTCGACGACGCGGCCAGCGAGCTGATCGACCCGGACTTCGAGCGTCCGCTGCGCCCGCTGGCCCGGGTGGCCCATGTCGAATTCGAAGAGCCGGAGCCCGTCGCACCCGCCCCGACCCCGGATCCGCCGGTGCACAGCCGCCGCGGCAAGCCGGTCATTCCGGCGTGGGAAGACGTACTGCTCGGCGTGCGCTCGGGCGGCCAGCGCTAGCTACGACAGCGTGAGCGCGAGCAGCGCCAGCCACGCGATCGTCACGCCCACTCCCGCGCCCAGCACGAACCAGCGCAGCACCGGCGTGCGCCGCCACCCCCACAGCGTCGGCGCCAGGCCTCCGGCAGCCACCACGTTGAGCCCGACGGCCAGCAGGGGATGCACCCGGACCAGCCCGAGACTGAGCACCACGATCGCGGCGCCGGTCACCGCGGCGACGAAACCCGCGACCGTCAAACCCGTTGCCCAGGGCACAGACTGGGCCGGCTGGCCGAGTTTGTCGCTCACCCGCCGAGCCTAACGCGCTCGTAGAACGCCAACGCCGCGGCGGTCGCGACGTTGAGCGAGTCGGTACCGCGCGACATCGGGATGCGTACCCGCACGTCGCTGATCCGCAGCGTGGCCGGGGTCAAGCCCGGACCTTCGGCGCCGACCAGCACCGCGATCCGGTCATCGCGTGCGGCCGCCATCGCCTCGGCCAGCGAGCACGCCCCGACGTCCGGGGTCATCGCCAGCAGCCGGAATCCCTTTTCCTTGAGCATCCCGAGATCGGCGGGCCAATTCGCCGAGCGGGCATACGGCACCAGCAGCGCATGCCCCATCGACACCCGCACGGCGCGGCGGTAGAGCGGATCGGCGCAGCCGCTGCCGAACACCACCGCGTCCACGCCCAGCCCCGCGGCGTTGCGGAAGATGGAGCCCAGGTTCTCGTGATCGTTCACACCTTCGAGCACGGCGATCGTCCGCGCGCCCTCGACGAGTTGCGCGACGCTCGGCTCGGGCACCCGTCGCGCGGCGGCCAGCACACCGCGGTTGAGGTGGAAGCCGACCACCTGCGCCATGACCTCCGCGGACGTGCGGTAATACGGCGCCCCTACCGCGGGCAGGTCGCCTTTGAGTTCGTCGAGCCGGCGCTCGGTGCCCAGCAGCGCGTGCGGGGTGAACCGCGACGCCAGCATGCGCTGCACGACCAGCACCCCCTCGGCGATCACCAGACCTTTGCCGGTAGGCAGGTCGGGGCGGCGGTCGATGCTGTTGAGGTCGCGGAAATCGTCGAGCCGCGGGTCGTCGGGATCGTCGACGTCCTGGACATCCAGGCGCGGGCTCACGGGCTTTCGTCGACGAGCGCCAACATCAAGTCGGCCGCCTCGCGAAGGGTGGCGCGTTTGCCGCTGTCCATCGTCGCCAGCTGCTCGGCCAGCCACTCCTGGCGGGCGCGTCGGGCGGCCTTGACCAATTCGGCGCCGGACTCGGAGACCGAGACCAAAACCTGCCGGCCGTCGACGGGGTGCGGGGTGCGGTCCACGAAGCCCTCGTCGGCGAGCGACGCGATCACCCGGGTCATCGACGGGGGCCGGACGCGTTCGCGAATCGCCAAGGCGCCTGGCGTCATCGCGCCCTCGTTGGCCAGGGTCGTCAATGCCGACAGCTGAGAAAGCGACACCGGAGACGATGGATTCCGGAACCGCAGTTGGCGCGCCAACCGCATAACCGCCAACGACAGGTCGGCCGCCAGCCGCGCATCGCTGTCAGGCATGGCGCGAGGTTACATCGGAACCCGAGAGTTCGGGCTGAGAAACGTCGAACGGTCGCCTATCGCGGATTCGCTGGGGCAGACAGTGATGCCCACGCCGCAGTGGCCCCGGCTGCGGGTTAGATTGATCGCGATGAGCGCCGAACCTGGCCGGAGTCCCGAGCCGCCACCGCTGCCATCCGGGCTGCTGCGAGCGTGGCCGTTCATCACGATCGGCGCCTTGGGCTGGCTGATCGCCGTGGCCGCCGCGTTTCTTGTTCCCTCGCTCGAGAGTTGGCGTCCGGTGGCGCTGGCCGGGCTGGGAACCGGCGCGGTGGGTACGACCATCTTCTTGCTGCAGCTCGCCGGGGCCCGTCGTGGCGAGCGAGGCGCTCAGACAGGCATGGAAACCTTTCTCGATCCTAAATAGCTTCAGCCGGGAGGAAGCGATGGTAGCCCCGCTACTGCAGGCGCAGATCGACATCGACGCGCCGGCCTCGAAAGTCTGGGCCCTGATCTCCGACTTCCGCCGCATGCCGCAGTGGAGTCCGCAGTGTCGCTGGATGAAAGCGTTCGGACCGCTGCGTCCGGGCACCCGCACGTTGAACCTCAACCGGCGCCTGGGCCTGCTCTGGCCCACCACGGCCACGGTCGTCGAGGTCATTCCGGAGCAGAAGCTGGCATTCCGGGTCGACACAAACCGGACGATCTGGAGTTATGAGCTCGAGCCCAACGGCGACGGCACCCGGGTCGTCGAGAGTCGGCACGCCGAAAACGGCCTCAGTGCGTATGCGAGCCTGTCGATAAACGCGTTTCTGGGTGGGACAGCGAACTTCGAACGCGAATTGGTCGAGGGGATGAACGCCTCGCTGGCGAGAATCAAGGCCGCGGCCGAGAAGAGCTAGTCGGGCGAATCCGACGATTCGGGCGTTTCGGCCACGGCTTCGGGCGTTTCGGCCACGGCTTCGGGCGTTTCGGCCACGGCCTCCGGCGTTTCGGCCACGGCTTCGGGCGTTTCGGCCACGGCCTCCGGCGTTTCGGTCACGGCTTCGGGCGCCGCAGTGGGCTCCACCGGCGACTCCGCCGACACCTCGGGCGATTCGTCGGACGGCTCGGGCACCACCGCCCGCACCTCGGGCGATTCGTCGGACGGCTCGGGCACCACTGCCGGCGCCTCGGGCGGATCAGTGGCAGGCTCCATGACGTCCAGGACACCGTCGTCGTAGGGCTCGTACGCCGGCGAACCGCTACCCGCCGGCGCCGGTGTGTCCGAATGTGCGCCGCAGCCGTACAGCTTGTCGACGATGTGCCCGTCCGCGGACAGCTCGTTGCCGCAGACGCCGAACATCGCGCCCAGCGACCCTGCCAGCGGCAGGAAGAAGCCACAGTCGCGGCACACCCGTTTGGTGGACCGCGCCATCGCCGCGTCGGGGCCGTAGTCGCCGTTGTGCCAGCGCTCGGCCGCGTCGGCCCGGCCCCACAGACTCATCACCCAACGCCGGCCCAGCCCGACTTCGGCGGCGGTCTCGTCGACCTGCGGGTCACCGCTGGACATGAAGCCGGGAACCAGCCGCTCGTCGTTGGCCGCCGGCGGCAGCAGATCGCCGGGGCTCAGATCCCCCTGGCGCACCCGTTGGTCCCAGGGCACCCAACTGGGCGCCAACAGCGACGTCGGCCCGGGGACCAGCACGACCTCGCTGATCGTGGCCTGGTCGGCGCCGGGGTAGGCAGCGACGACGGCGGCCCACTGCCAACCGGTGTAACCGGGCAGGTGAGCCAAGAACCGGTGCGTGGCGGCGTTCGGGTCTTCGAAGCTGACGCCCAGATAATCCCCGACCGCGTCGGGTCCGCTGAACTCCTCGACGGCCGCCCTGGCCTGGTCGACCGCACGCGTGAGCACCGCCGTCAACTCTGCCGGCCAGTCGGCCACGGTTGCCACGGCGGATTCCTCGATGGGTCCGGTCACGCTGTCTTCTCCATGCATCGCGTCTCCAATAGTAGGTTGGCGAGCCGCACCCGGTTGCCCCTCGGTCTAAGTTGGCGAGCCACGCCCGGTTGCCCCCCGGTATAGGACAGAATTGATTTGTGTCTGGACGGCGGCGTGACGATCCGGGCCGTGCGCCCTCCAACCCGGGCCGCCGGACCCGCACTGGATCGACGAATCAGCACCCCGGCATGGCCAACTACCCCACCGACGACGCGGACTATCGACGCACCCGTCGCCCACCCGCGCCGCCCAGTGCCAACCGCTACCTGCCGCCGCTGGGCCGGCAGAAAGAACCGAACCGCGACGCTGCGCCCCCGCGTCGCGAGTCCTCGGGTGAGCGTGAACGCATCACCGTCACCCGCGCCGCCGCCCTGCGCAGCCGCGAGATGGGCTCCCGGATGTATTGGATGGTGCAACGGGCGGCCACCGCCGATGGCGCCGATAAGTCGGGCCTTACCGCGCTGACGTGGCCGGTGGTCGCAAACTCCGCGGCGGACTCCGCGATGGCCGTCGCGCTGGCGAACACGTTGTTCTTCGCCGCGGCCAGCGGCGAGAGCAAGTCGAAAGTTGCGCTGTATCTGTTGATTACGATCGCGCCGTTCGCGGTGATCGCGCCGCTGATCGGGCCCGCGCTGGATCGCTTGCAGCACGGCCGGCGCGTCGCGCTGGCGTTGTCTTTTGGGCTGCGTACCGCGCTGGCAGTGCTGCTGATCATGAACTACGACGGCGCCAGCGGCAGTTTCCCGTCCTGGGTGCTCTATCCGTGTGCGCTGGGGATGATGGTCTTCTCGAAGTCGTTCAGTGTGTTGCGCAGCGCGGTGACGCCCCGGGTAATGCCGCCGACCATCGACCTGGTGCGGGTCAACGCGCGGCTGACGATGTTCGGTCTGCTTGGTGGCACCATCGTCGGTGGCGCGATCGCAGGCGGCGTCGAGTACGCCGGCGCGAACCTGCTCAAGCTGCCGGGAGCATTGTTCGTCGTGGTGGCGGTGACGGTGGCGGGCGCCTTCCTGTCGATGCGAATACCCCGTTGGGTCGAGGTGACCGAGGGTGAAGTTCCAGCCACCCTGAGCTATCGCCAGGACAGCGAGCCGCTGCGCCGCAGCTGGCACAAGGAAGTCAGTGGGGCACTGCGACAGCCCTTGGGCCGCAACATCATTACCTCGCTGTGGGGTAATTGCACGATCAAGGTGATGGTCGGGTTCCTATTTCTGTATCCCGCGTTCGTCGCGAAATCGCACGAAGCCAACGGCTGGCAGCAACTCGCGATGCTGGGCATCATCGGCGCGGCGGCCGGGCTCGGAAACTTCGCCGGCAACTTCACCAGCGCACGGCTGAAATTGGGCAGGCCCGCCGTGCTGGTGGTGCGCTGCACCGTGGCGGTGTGCGCGGTCGCATTGGCCGCCGCGCTGGCCGGCAGCCTGATGGCGGCCGCGATCGCCACCCTGATCACGTCCGCCGCTGCCGCCATCGGCAAGGCGTCGCTGGACGCATCCCTGCAAGACGACCTGCCCGAAGAATCCCGGGCGTCAGGGTTCGGGCGCTCGGAGTCGACGCTGCAGCTGGCCTGGGTGCTGGGCGGCGCGGTGGGGGTGATGGTCTACACCGAGCTGTGGGTAGGCTTCACGGCCATCAGTGCGATATTGATTCTGGGTCTGGCGCAAACCATCGTCAGCTTCCGCGGCAACTCGTTGATCCCGGGCCTGGGCGGTAACCGGCCGGTGATGGTCGAGCAGGAAGGCATGCCCCGCGACAGCGGCATGACCGCGGCGGTCCCGAAGTGAAACGTGGTGCGGCCGTTGCCCTTGCGGTCGCGGTCGTGCTGCTGGCCGCAGGCGCTGGAGTCGGCACCTGGTGGCTGCTGCGCGACTCGGGCCCGCAGCGACCGGAGATCAGCGCGTACTCGCACGGGCACTCGATCCGGGTGGGGCCCTACATGTACTGCAATGTGCTCAACCTCGATGACTGCCAGCAACCACAAGCTCAGGGCCAGCTGCGGGTCACCGGCGGCTCCCCGGTCCAACTCTCGGTCCCCGAGGCGATTTCGCGCGCACCGTGGCGGCTGCTGCAGGTTTATGAGAACCCCGCGAACACGTCGACCACCATGTTCCGGCCCGGCACCCGCCTGGCCGTGACGATCCCATCGGTCGACCCACAACGCGGGCGGCTGACCGGAATTGTCGTGCAGTTACTGACCTTGGTGGTCGACCAGGCGGGCGAACTGCATGAGGCCCCGCATGCGGAATGGTCGGTACGGCTGGTTTCTTAATGCCGCGCCTACGCGCCGTGGCTGGCCGACACCCGCTCGCCGTCGACCGGCGGCCCCGGCGGCGTCCCGTCACCGAAAGGCTTGCCGCCCAATGCCTCCCGGCCGTGTGCGGTGAGCCAGCTCGCCAGTTCCGGTCCCTTGGGCACGATGCGGGTCGGATTGATGTCGGCATGCACGATGTAGTAGTGCTGTTTGATCTGCACGAAGTCGATCGTGTCGCCGAAGCCCGGCGTCTGAAACAGGTCCCGGGCGTACGCCCACAACACCGGCATCTCGCTCAGTTTGCTTCGGTTGCATTTGAAGTGCCCGTGATACACCGGGTCGAAGCGGGCCAACGTGGTGAACAGTCGCACGTCGGCTTCGGTGATGGTGTCGCCCACCAGGTATCGCTGATTGGCCAGGCGATCGCTCACCCAATCCAGCGCGGCGAACAACCGGTCGTAGGCGGCATCGTAGGCGTCCTGCGAGCCCGCGAAACCGCACCGGTACACCCCGTTGTTGATCTCGGTATAGATCCTCTTGCTGACCTCGTCGATCTCGGCGCGCAGCCGCTCGGGGTACAGCTCGGGCGCACCATCGCGGTGCAACGCGGTCCACTCGGTTGACAAGTCCAGCGTCATCTGCGCGAAGTCGTTGGTGACGACGGCCCCCGTGGGAACGTCCACGATTGCTGGGACGGTGATCCCCTTGGGGTAGTCGGGGAAGCGCTTGAAGTAGGCGTCTTGCAGCCGCGGGATCTTCAGGACCGGGTCTACGCCACCCGGGTCGAGGTCGAACGTCCAGCTGCGCTGATCGTGGGTTGGGCCGCAAAACCCAATGGAGAGAGCATCTTCGAGGCCCAGCAAGCGCCGGACGATAATCGCGCGGTTCGCCCATGGGCAGGCGCGGGCGACGACTAGCCGATACCGGCCAGGCTCGACGGGATAGCCGTCGCGTCCGTCGGCGGTGATCCGAGTGGTGATGTAGTTGGTGTCCCGGGTGAACTCCCCTGCACCGGCAACGTAGGTGGCCATGAGAGACGATTCTGCTACTCGGCAATCGAGCCGGTCGACGCAGCCACCGTCAGAAATCGTCGAGCCAGGTCGGGCACCGTCGACTCACCCGCTTCCCAGTGCGCGGTCCACGTGCCGTCGGACCGATCGACGATCCCGGCCTCGGGTGCTGCCCCTGGCCAAAAACCCGCTGTGGCAACCACTTTGCGTACAAACCACCGGCACCGACCGCAGCGGCGGCCGATGGTTGATCGAACGGGTGGATCAGCTCCAAAGGAAGATGACCGAGAAGCAACTTCTCGGCGAAGGACGGTTGATCTTAACCACTTTCGGGGAACGCTCTTGCTTGCGGGTCGGCGACGTGCGCCTGCTGTCCCGGCGCAGGCTCCTCGCGACCCGACTGTCGCGAGCACGCAGTACCCACAGCGGACCGCGGTACTCGCTGCGCCGAAGGGACGGTCAGGCGTCTAACTCCCGGGCCACGGCCTTGACCACCTCGGAGACGCGCCGTGCCACCTTGCGGTCGGGGTAGCGCCCCTTGCGCAGCTCGGGCTGCACGGTGCCCTCCAGCAGGGTGATCATGTCCTCGACCATGCCGTGCAGCTCGTCGGGACTGTGCTTGTGGTCGACGGCGGGTGCCTCGCGCCGCGTCTTGGCAAGGGTGGGCGGTGGGTCGATCAGCTTGAGGCTCAACGCCTGCGGTCCGCGCCGGCCGGAAGCCAACCCGAATTCCACCTTCTGCCCCGTCTTCAGCCCCTCAACGCCCTCGGGCAACGCCGACGAACGGACATAGACGTCCTCGCCGTCTTCCTGCGATAGGAAGCCGAACCCCTTTTCGGCGTCGTACCACTTAACCTTGCCGGTCGGCACTGGTCTCACCTGCTTGTCTGAAGGAAACGTCTAGGAATGGACAACATAAGAAGCGTCCCGCCTGTGCAGGACGCGATGCGGATTCAGATCCTACTCGGGTGGTTGCCGGACCAGCACCCCCGTTTCCTACTCACTCGCTAGGCTGGCGGTACTGCTGGAGGAGATATGCGCCTAATTCTGAACATCATCTGGCTTATATTCGGCGGCCTCTGGATGGCCGTCGGATACCTTGCTGCGGCGCTCATCAGCTTCTTGCTCATCATTACGATTCCGTTCGGTTTTGCCGCGCTGCGCATCGCCTCGTACACGTTGTGGCCGTTCGGCCGGACCATCGTCGACAAACCGACCGCCGGGGCCGGCGCCCTGATCGGAAACATCGTCTGGGTGCTGCTGTTCGGCATCTGGCTGGCGATCGGCCATTTGGTGAGCGCGGCGGCCATGGCGGTGACGATCGTCGGCATACCGCTGGCGCTGGCCAACCTGAAACTCATCCCGGTGTCGCTGATGCCGCTGGGCAAGGAGATCGTTCCGGTCGGGTCGACGGCGCCGTTCGCGCGGGTGCCCGCATGACGCTGACCGCACTGGGTGTACCGACGGTGCCGAGTCTGACCGGCGGCGCGCCCGCTGCCGGAATGCCAACGGACGGTCCGCTGCTCGACACCTACGGCAGGGCCGCCACCGATCTGCGTATATCGCTGACCGATCGCTGCAACCTGCGGTGCAGTTACTGCATGCCGGCCGAAGGCCTGGACTGGCTGCCCGGCGAGCAGCTGCTGCGGCCCGAGGAGCTGGCCAGGCTGATGCACATCGCGGTCACCCGGCTCGGCATCACCAGCGTGCGATTCACCGGCGGTGAGCCGCTGTTGTCCCGCCACCTCGAGGGCGTGGTCGCGGCGGCGGCGGCACTGCGGCCCCGTCCGGAGATCTCGCTGACCACCAACGCCGTCGGGCTCGCGCGACGCGCGGCCAAGCTGGCCGCGGCCGGCCTGGACCGCGTCAACGTCTCGCTGGACAGCGTGAACCGGAATCGCTTCGCGGCCATCACCCGTCGAGACCGGCTGGCCGACGTGGTGGCCGGCCTGGCCGCCGCCCAGGCAGCAGGGCTGGCGCCGGTCAAGGTGAACGCGGTGCTGGATCCCGCCACCGGTCGGGAGGATGTCGTGGAGCTACTGGGGTTCTGCCTCGAACACGGCTACCAGTTGCGGATCATCGAGCAGATGCCGCTGGACGCCGGGCACCAGTGGCGCCGGGATGCCGCGTTGACCGCCGACGACGTGCTGGCGGCGCTGCGGCCGCACTTCCGGCTGCGCCCGGACCCCGCGCCGCGCGGTTCCGCGCCTGCCGAGCTGTGGCTGGTGGACACCGGCCCGAATACGCCCGCCGGAAAGTTCGGTGTCATCGCCTCGGTGTCGCACGCCTTCTGCGGGACGTGTGACCGCACCCGGCTGACGGCCGACGGCCAGATCCGCAGCTGTCTGTTCTCCGCCGACGAGACCGACCTGCGCGGCCTGTTGCGCGGCGGTGCGTCCGACGACGCGATCGAGTTGGCCTGGCGCACCGCGATGTGGGCCAAGCCGGCCGGCCACGGGATCAACAACCCGAATTTCATCCAGCCCGACCGCCCGATGAGCGCGATCGGTGGCTGAGCTTCCTGTCGACACCGACGGCATCGAGGTGACGATCCGCTACTTCGCCGCCGCGCGGGCCGCCGCCGGCGCCGAATCGGAAACGGTGGTGCTGCGCCCGGGCGCCACAATGGCCGAGTTGGTTGAAACGCTCGCCGCTGCGGGTACCCGCCTTGCAACCGTGTTGGATCGCTGCTCGTACCTCTGCGATGGCGTCGCGGTCCGCGACGAAACCAAACCGTTGCGCTCGGGTAACACGATTGACGTGTTACCGCCCTTCGCCGGCGGTTAATTTTGTGAGATAGCTCACGTAACGGAATGATAACGGCCCGGACACGGGCCGATATCGGGTTGTGGTGAGCTGGGCAAATCCCAGGTGCTCCTGCGTCTTTCGAAGATGTCCGTGCGGGAAACGCCGAGTTTCGCAGAAAGTGACGGGGCCGACAGAACCGGTTACCGTCTCCCAAGGCTCGCCAAGATCAACCGAGTGGCGGTCCTCCCTCACCCGTAGCGCCGAGCTCCATCCAATGGGCGGGGGACACCGAAATCTGGATGGAGACGGGGGACCCACCGGTCCGCCGGACTGGGGTCGCGTGCGACTCCTTGGGGTGAAGCCGACGTCGGCTCAGGCGAGACGACGGAAGCCGGGTGACCTCTTGAACCCGAACCCGACAGCTGACCTCGCAGGCGCGTCACGAGAGGAAATTTTCGGCGCGTATGAGTGGACGTCACCGCAAGCCCTCGACATCCAACATCAGCGTCGCCAAGATCGCCTTCACGGGGGCGGTACTTGGCGGCGGCAGCATTGCCATGGCTGGTCAAGCAGCTGCGGCAACGGATGGCGAATGGGATCAGGTAGCCCGTTGCGAATCGGGTGGCAACTGGGGAATCAACACCGGCAACGGCTACTACGGCGGCGTTCAGTTCAACGCCGGCACGTGGGCCTCGCACGGCGGGGGCGAATACGCCCCGTCGGCCCAGCTGGCCACCAAGGAGCAGCAGATCGCCGTCGCTGAGCGCGTTCTCGCGACGCAGGGCCGCGGCGCGTGGCCCGTGTGCGGTACCGGGCTGTCGGCCCCGACACCGCGCGAGGTCCTTCCGGCTCCGGCGGGCTTGGACCTGCCCGGGCTGAACGGCCCGCTGGCCCCGCCGCCGGCCGACGCGCCGCCGCCGGACGCTCCCCCGCCGCCGCCCGCGCCGGTGCAGCTGGCGTCCTTCGACCAACCGGCACCGCCCCCCGCGGATCTGCCGCCCGCCCCACCCGCGGATCTGCCGGCGCCTCCGGCTGACGCGCTGCCACCGGCGCCGCCCGCCGACGCTCCGCCGCCCGCCGACGCTCCGCCGCCCGCCGACGCCCCGCCGCCCGCGGATGCGCTGCCACCGGCGCCGCCCGCCGACGCTCCGCCGCCCGCCGACACTCCGCCGCCCGCGGACGCCGTGCAGCAGGCCACGAAGGTCGGCTACACGCAGAAACTCTGGGAAGCGATCCGCGGCGAGGACGTCAACGGCAACGACGCCCTGGACTCGCTGGCGCAGCCTGCCCCCGTCAACTGACGCGGGCGGGCCGGCGCTGAATTCACGGCGCTAGGCCGAACCGACCCATTCGTCGGTTCCGTCGTCGAAAAACTGGTGCTTCCAGACCGGTAGCCGGGCCTTGATGGTGTCGACCAGCCGGGCGCAGGTGGCGAACGCTTCCTGTCGATGATCGGCGGCAACCGCGGCCACCAATGCCGCCTCGCCGATGTGCAGCACGCCGATCCGATGGCTGGCCGCGACCGCGCGCACGCCGTGAGAAGCTTCGCTGACCTCGGCCACCACCGCCGCCATCACCTGCGCGGCCGACGGATGCTCGGAGTACTCGAGCCGCACCACCCGGCGCCCTTCGTCGTGGTCACGGATCATGCCGACGAACCCGACGATGGCCCCGGCGGAGCGATGGCCTACCAGTTCTTCATGCTCGGCCAGAGAGATCGGCCGGTCGGTCATCGCCGCACGCAGGACGACCGTCATCGCTCGTGGTCTTTGCCCGCGATCTGGTCGAGGGCGTGGTCGAGCACGTCGGCAAGCACTCCCAGGCCGTCACGTACGCCGCCCGGCGAGCCGGGCAGGTTGACGATCAGCGTCCGATCGGCCACGCCGCATACGCCACGCGACAGCACCGAAGTCGGCACGTTGGGCAACCCGGATTGGCGGATCGCCTCGGCCAGGCCGGGAATCATGTAGTCGACCACCGCGACGGTCTGGTCCGGGGTGCTGTCGGTCGGCGAGATCCCGGTGCCACCGGTGGTGAGGATGACGTCGACGTCGTCATCGAGTGCATTGCGCAGCGCCTCTCCGACCGGGTTCCCGTCGGCGACCACTTCCGGATCTGGGGCCGAAAACCCGTGCTGCTCAAGCCATTCAGCGATGATCGGTCCGCATTTGTCGGTATACACACCGTCGGAGGCCCGAGTCGACGCGACAATGATGCGTGCGGACCGCGCGCCCATCAGCGCACCCAACTTCCGGTCTTGCCACCCTCCTTGCGGAGCACGCGCACATCGTCGATACGGGCCGCCGGGTCAACCGCCTTGATCATGTCGTAAAGCGTAAGCGCGGCCACGCTGACAGAGGTCAGCGCCTCCATCTCTACGCCGGTGCGGTCGGTGCTGCGCACCGTTGCGACGATCTCGATGTCCGACTCTCCCACGGTGAAATCGACGTCCACTCCGGTGAGCGCGAGTTGGTGGCACAGCGGGATCAGGTCGCTGGTGCGCTTGGCTGCCAGAATGCCTGCCATCCGGGCGGTCGCCAGCGCATCGCCCTTGGGCAGGCCGCCGCTGGAGATCAGCGCGACGACGTGCGCGGTGGTGCGTAAAGCGCCCGCGGCAACGGCGGTGCGCTTGGTGACTCCCTTTTCGCTGACATCGACCATGTGTGCCGCGCCGCGCTCATCGAGGTGCGACAGTGCGTCCGAGCGGGATCGCTGCGCCTGCCAGGCCTGTTCAGGTCTGGAAGCCCCGGATGCCCCAGCCATCGGTGGCAGTACCTACCGGTTGATGACCGTAACCGGGTGGACGTAGGGCAGGTGGTCGGATTCCACCGGGAACACCAGGTCACCGAACGGCGACAGTGCACCCGTGCGATCGGTCACCAGCTCGCTTACCGCATGGTCGTCGGGGTCCGTCGTCGGCCAGCCGTTGTCGACGTACCTGGTTTTGCCCGCCTTGCCCTCAGCAATGTCAGCCACGCCGTACATTCTGACAGGTCCTGCCCGCGCGCGTGGCGCTAGTCGGCCTTGGAGAGTTCTTCCCCACAGCCGGCAGCAGGCCCTGGTGCATAGTCGTCGTCGCCGGACCACCCGCAAGCTGCTTTACGCTGGTCAGCAATGACCGACAACACCCCGGATATCCCGCTGGGGTCCTGGCTGGCCGACTTGCCCGACGAGCGGCTGATCCAACTACTGGAACTACGGCCGGACCTTGCCCAGCCGCCACCCGGCAACATCGCGGCCCTGGCCGCGCGCGCCGGGGCGCGGCAGTCGGTCAAGGCTGCCACCGACGAGCTCGACTTCCTTCGGCTGGCGGTACTCGACGCCCTGCTGGTGCTGCATGCGGACAGCACGCCGGTGCCGACGGCCAAGCTGTTGGCGCTCATCGACGACCGTGCTCCCGAGGCCGATGTGATCGACGCGCTGGACGACCTGCGGCGGCGTGCCCTGGTGTGGGGTGACGTCGCGACGCGGATGGCCGCCGACGCCGGCATGGCGTTGCCCTGGCATCCGGGGCAGGTGACGCTCGAGGACGCCTCACGCACCGGCGAACAGATTGCGGAGCTGATCAACGGACTCAACCAGGCGCAGCAGGAGGTGCTGGACAAGCTGCTCGAAGGCTCTCCGATGGGACGCACCCGCGACGCCGCGCCCGGCGCCCCGGCGGATCGGCCGGTGCCGCAGCTGCTGGCCATGGGGCTGCTGCGCCGCGTCGACGCCGAGACGGTCATCCTGCCCCGCCACGTCGCGCAGGTGCTGCGCGGCGAGCAACCCGGACCGATGCAGCTGACCGAACCCGACCCGGTGGTGTCCACGACGACATCCGATGATGTCGACGCCTCGGCCGCCGGCGCCGTCATCGACCTGCTGCGTGAGTTCGATGTGCTGCTGGAAAGCCTTGGCACCACACCGGTTTCCGAGCTGCGCAGCGGCGGTTTGGGAATACGCGAGGTCAAGCGACTGGCCAAGGCCACCGGCATCGACGAGCCGCGGCTCGGCCTGGTGCTCGAGGTGGCGGCCGCGGCCGGGCTGATCGCCAATGGCACGCCCGATCCGGAGCCCGAGAACGCCGACGGCTTGTACTGGGCGCCGACGGTGGCCGCCGACCGCTTCGCCGCGATGTCCGCCGCCGAGCGTTGGCACCTGCTGGCCAGCGCCTGGCTCGATCTTCCGGGCCGACCGGCGCTGATCGGCGGTCGCGGCCCGGACGGCAAACCCTATGCTGCCCTGTCGGATTCGCTGTACTCGACGGCGGCTCCACTGGACCGGCGGTTGCTGCTGGGCATGCTCGCCGACCTGCCCGCCGGCGCCGGCGTCGATGCGACCTCGGCGTCGGCTTCGCTGATCTGGCGGCGCCCACGCTGGACCCGGCGGCTGCAGCCCGGGCCGCTGGCCGATCTGCTGGCCGAGAGCCACGCGCTGGGCCTGGTGGGCCGCGGGGCGATCAGCACGCCCGGCCGCGCGCTGCTGGCCGAAACCATCGACTTCTCCGCCACGGTCGACGCCATGGCGCGGGCCCTGCCCAAACCGATCGACCACTTCCTGATGCAGGCCGACCTGACCGTCGTGGTGCCCGGGCCGCTGCAACGCGACCTCGCCGAGGAACTGGCTACCGTGGCCAACGTCGAATCGGCCGGGGCGGCGATGGTGTACCGCATCAGCGAACAGTCGATCCGCCATGCGCTCGACGTCGGCAAAACCCGCGACTGGATGCACGCATTTTTCGCCGAGCACTCTAAAACACCGGTGCCGCAAGGACTTACGTATCTCATCGATGACGTGGCGCGGCGCCACGGCCAGCTTCGCATCGGCGTGGCCGCCTCGTTCGTGCGCTGCGAAGACCCGGCGTTGCTGGCCCAGGCGGTCGCGGCGGGCGAGGACCTGCAACTGCGGGCGCTGGCCCCGACCGTTGCCGTCTCCCCCGCGCCGATCGCCGAGATGCTGGCCACCCTGCGGGCCGCCGGATTCGCGCCGGCCGCCGAAGATTCCACCGGCGCCATCGTCGACGTCCGTCCGCTGCGGGCTCGGGTGCCCACGCCGCAGCAGCGCCGGCCCTACCGCCCGGCACCGCGGCCCAACACCGAGACGCTGAACGCGGTGGTCTCGGTGCTGCGCAAGGTGACCACCGCGCCGTTCGGCAGCAACCGCGTCGACCCGGCGGCCGCGATTTCGCTACTGGCGGATGCGGCGAGGAATCAGGACACGCTGGTGATCGGCTACCTCGATGCCGCGGGTGTGGCCAGCCAGCGGATGGTGTCGCCGATCGCCGTTCGAGGCGGGCAGCTGGTGGCGTTCGATTCGGCGTTGGGAAGGTTGCGCGACTTCGCGATTCACCGCATCACGTCGGTGGTGTCGGCGGACAACGGATAATGGAGCTATGACCCGCGCCGACGACGAGCGCGGAGCACCCCCAACCGCGCAGCGGCGAGGGGACGCGCAGCGCGATGAGGAGGAGCGGCGCCATTGACTGACGGACCATTGATCGTGCAGTCCGACAAGACGGTGCTGCTGGAAGTGGACCACGAGCTGGCCGACGCGGCGCGTGCCGCCATCGCGCCGTTCGCCGAGCTCGAGCGCGCACCCGAACACGTGCACACCTATCGCATCACGCCCCTGGCGCTGTGGAACGCCCGCGCCGCCGGGCATGACGCCGAGCAGGTCGTCGACGCGCTGGTCAGTTTCTCGCGCTACGCGGTGCCGCAGCCGCTGCTGGTCGACATCGTCGACACCATGGCCCGCTACGGGCGGCTGCAACTGGTCAAGAACCCGGCGCATGGGCTGACCCTGGTGAGCCTGGACCGCGCGGTGCTCGAAGAGGTGCTGCGCAACAAGAAGATTGCGCCGATGCTGGGTGCCCGCATCGACGACGACACCGTCATCGTCCACGGCAGCGAACGCGGCCGGGTCAAGCAGATGCTGCTCAAGATCGGTTGGCCCGCAGAGGACCTGGCCGGGTACGTCGACGGCGAGGCACATCCGATCAGCCTGGACCTGCAGGGCTGGGAGCTACGCGATTACCAGCGGCTGGCCACGGACTCGTTCTGGGCCGGCGGCTCCGGGGTGGTGGTGCTACCGTGCGGCGCCGGCAAGACGCTGGTCGGCGCGGCCGCGATGGCCAAGGCCAGTGCGACGACGCTCATCCTGGTCACCAACATCGTCGCGGCCCGGCAATGGAAACGCGAACTCATCGCGCGCACCTCGCTGACCGAGGACGAGATCGGCGAATACTCGGGCGAGCGCAAGGAAATCCGGCCGGTCACCATCTCGACCTACCAAATGATCACCCGCCGCAGTAAAGGCGAATACACGCATCTGGAACTCTTCGACAGTCGCGACTGGGGGCTGATCGTCTACGACGAGGTCCACCTGTTGCCCGCGCCCGTGTTCCGGATGACCGCCGACCTGCAGTCCAAACGGCGCCTCGGCCTGACGGCAACGCTGATCCGCGAGGACGGCCGCGAGGGTGACGTGTTCTCCCTGATCGGCCCGAAGCGCTACGACGCCCCGTGGAAGGACATCGAGGCGCAGGGCTGGATCGCGCCGGCGGAGTGCGTCGAAGTCCGGGTCACGATGACCGACAGCGAGCGGATGAACTATGCCACCGCCGAACCCGAAGAGCGTTACAAGCTGTGCTCGACGGTGCACACCAAAATCGCTGTGGTCAAGTCGATTCTGGCGAAACACCCCAACGAGCAGACCCTGGTGATCGGCGCCTACCTCGACCAACTCGACGAGCTCGGTGCCGAGCTGAACGCCCCGGTGATCCAGGGCTCCACCAAGACCAAGGAACGCGAGGCGCTGTTCGATGCCTTCCGCACCGGCGAAATTTCGACGCTGGTGGTGTCCAAGGTGGCCAACTTCTCCATCGACCTACCGGAAGCCTCAGTGGCGGTGCAGGTTTCGGGAACGTTCGGCTCGCGACAGGAGGAGGCTCAACGGCTGGGCCGACTGCTGCGCCCCAAGGCCGACGGCGGTGGCGCCATTTTCTACTCCGTGGTCGCCCGCGACAGCCTGGACGCCGAATACGCCGCGCACCGACAACGCTTCCTGGCCGAGCAGGGCTACGGCTACATCATCCGCGACGCGGACGACCTTCTGGGACCGGCGATTTAACAGCGATTTCAGCGCCGAGCGTGAACTGACTGCGAGATTTTCGGCGATTTCTCGCAGTGGCTGCACGCTCGGCGACACGTGAGGCGAAGTTTGGACACTCCACGGTGCGGGCGGAGAGATCGAGGTGTGCGGCACCAATCTGTATCTTTATGCAACTATTGCATAGTGCCATAGTTGAGCCAACTCGTCCGCTACCGAGGTAGGCGCATGAAGATCGCCGTTGTCGGTGCCGGCATCGCCGGCCCAACGCTTGCGTACTGGCTGTCGCGTTACGGCCACGAACCAACCCTCATCGAGAAGGCTCCGCGACTGCGCACCGGTGGCTATGCCGTCGACTTCTGGGGCGGCGGATACGCGGTTGCCGAACGCATGGGGCTTACTGCCGAATTGCATGCCGCAGGCTATGCGGTGCGCGAAATGCGACTCGTGGACGAGAATTCGCGACGGGTGGGGGGATTTTCGGCCCAGCTGTTCCGGCAAGGCCTCGACGGCAGGTTCGTCACCGTTCCCCGTGGCGATCTGGCGACCATGATCTACCGCTCTATCGACGGTCGCGCCGAAACCCTTTTCGGTGAAAGCGTCTCGGCCATCGTGCAACATGACTCAGGCGTGCGGGTCACACTCGAGCGGGGCGGATCCCGGCAATTCGACCTGCTCATCGGCGCGGGTGGCGTCCATTCACCGGTGCGGCACTTGGTATTTGGACCGGAAGCCAGATTTGCGACCGATCTCGGCTACCGAGTCGCGGCATTCGAAGTCGAGGGCTATCAGCCGCGTGACGAACTCGTCTACCTCGCCTACACCATGGCCGGGCGCATGGTCGCACGATTCGCGATGCGTGGCGAGAAGACGATGTTTCTCTTCGTCTTCACGACCGATCGCATGAGCGGCCCGGACCCACAGGATGTGCCGGAGGTGAAGACAACCCTGCACCAGGTTTTCGGCAACGCGGGCTGGGAGTGCCCGGAGATCCTGCGCAAGCTCGACGAAGCCTCCGAGGTGTACTTCGACCGGGTCAGCCAAATCATCATGGACCGCTGGTCGCACGGACGGGTCGCGCTAATCGGTGACGCCGCGGCCGCCGTCTCCCTGCTAGCGGGTGAGGGAACCGGCCTGGCGATGGTGCAGGCCTACATCCTGGCGGGCGAACTCAATCGCGCGGGGGTCGATCACCAGGATGCGTTTCGCAGCTACGAAAGGCAGCTGCGCCCGATCGTCGAGGCCAGACAGCGGTCAGCGCGGGGATTCGCCACGACCTTCGCACCCAAGACGGCGTTGGGTGTGTGGACCCGCAATCTGGCGTCCAGACTGCTCAACATTCCGGGGCTGGCCAAGTGGGTCGTTCGGAGCGAATTCCGCGACAGCATCGCACTACCGGAATATGTTGGCTAGCCGGACCGGCGATTTAGCGGCGACTTCGCGCCGAGCGTGAACTAACTGCGAGATTTTCGGCGATTTCTCGCAGTGGCTGCACGCTCGGCGAAGACGATTAGAGCGACAGGATCGTCGCTGAGGCGGTTCCGGGTGCGCCGTACACCTGCGCCAGACCGACCCGGGGGTTGCCCGGCACCTGACGGTCGCCGGCCTCGCCACGCAGCTGACGCACCAGCTCATGCACCTGCCGCAGCCCCGACGCACCGATCGGCTCGCCGTTGGCGATCAGCCCGCCATCGGTGTTCACCGGCATCGAGCCGTGAATCTCGGTGGCGCCGTCGGCCAGCAGCTTCTCCTGCTCACCGTCGACGCACAGGCCCGTCTCGGCCATGTGGATGACCTCGTTGCCGGCGTCGGTGTCCTGGAGCTGGGCGACGTCGATGTCCTCGGGCCCGATGCCCGCGGCTTCGTAGGCCGCCTTGGACGCATACACCGTCGGCGAGACGTCCTCATCCAAGGGCGCGAACGTGGCGTGCACCTCATAAGCACCGAACGTGCGGGTGCGGATTTCGCAAGCGCGCACGTACACCGGCTTGTCGGTGTACTTGTGCGCGATGTCGGCACGACACATGATGACCGCTGCCGCACCCTCGTCGGGCGCGCAGAACATGTACTGGGTCAACGGGTAGTTGAGCACGTTCGAGTTGAGGATCTCTTCGACCGAGATCTCCTTGCGCCGGAAGGCATTCGGATTCAGTGCGCCATTGCGGAAGTTCTTGTTGGCCACCCGAGCCAGGGTTTCCTGCGAGATGTTGTGGTCGTGCAGGTACTTGTTGGCCTTCATGCCGAAGAACTTGGTGGTGACGAACTGCCCGTTCTGCGCGTACCACTGCGGCAGCGCCAGCTTCGCCGGGTCGTCGGTGAACGCCCCGCGCGGGTGCTTGTCCAAACCGATGGCGATGCCGATGTCGTACTTGCCCAGCCGAATGGTGTCGGCGGTCTGCTGGATGGCGCTGGCCGCGGTGGCACACGCGTTGAAGACATTGGTGAAGGTGATGCCGGTCAGCCCGACCAGGCGGGTCACCGCGTCGGGGTTGGACACCTCGTGGCTGCCGCCGAATCCGAACTGGATGTCCTTCCACCCCACACCCGCGTCGGTCAGCGCGGCCTGGATGGCATCGGCGCCCATCTGCATCGCGGTCTTCTCGAACCGGCCGAAGGGGTGCAAGCCCACGCCGATGATGGCGACGTCGTTAGTCATCTCGGATTCTCCTGCTCTAGACCGGCCGGAAGGCGAACGTGATGATCTCGTTGTCATCGGCGTCGGTGGTCAACGGCACCATCGCGAGCTCGACCTGCTGGCCGAACTGCAGTTTGGCCGGGTCGTTCTCGGTCAGCCGACCCTCGACCCGGATCACGTCCCCAAGCTGCACCAGACCGACGCCGAACGGCACGAAGTCCTTGCCGGTCGGACCGGCGTAGGGGGCCCCGGGCGGGAAACCCTGGGTCGTCCAGGCGACCACGGTTCCGGTCCGCGGCAACAGCACGTCGCTCATCGAGCCGCCACTGCAGCGCGGGCACCGCTCCTGCACCGGGAAGGTGGTGGCACTGCAATCCCCGCACCGACTGCCGATCAGCTGTGGGTTCTCGTCGGGCCAGGTCGAGATCTCGGGAGCGAGTGCCTTCTGCATCGAGGGGTCCTCCAGGAACGTGCGCGGGTGCACCAAAAGAACAATTCTGACTGAACCGTATAACAGCTTTCCGAAAAGTGGAAACCGCATTCTCATACCTTGCAGGGGTGAGTACGCCAAGGCGGTGGGCCTGGACATCAAGATCGCCGAGCTTGCCCAGAGTCACCTGCTGCGGCTGCCCGTCCCGCTCGACGACAAGGTGGTGGCCGCCGAACAACGCCTTGCCGATCTTTTCGCGGCCTCCGACCAGATTCCGGAGGCGCCCGATTTCGCCAAGTGGGTCGACCGTAGGTTCAACGGTGTGCTCGCGGCGAGCGGCACACAGTGACGATGCGAGGAGACGACGATGACGGTGATAGTGCTGCTGGAACTGAGGTTCAAGCCCGACGAGGTCGGTGCCGGGCGTGAGCTGATGGGGCGCACGCTGGAAACCACTCGGGCATTCGAGGGAAATCTCCGTACTGACGTCTGGGTCGATGAGGCCGACGAAGCCCACTGGATCATCTACGAAGAGTGGGAGTCGGTCGACGCCGACGAGGCCTACCGCGCGTTTCGCGCCGGCGAAGGCAAGGTGACCCAGCTGCCGCCGCTGCTGGCCGCACCTCCGGTCAAGACCAGGTACACCACCAGCGACGTCTGAGCGCGCTAGCTCAGGGCGGGGATGACTTCCCGCTCGAACAACTCGATGCCGGAGCGGTCGTAGGCGGCCTCGGGGAAGTAGACGATCGCGTATTCGCAGCCGAGATCGCGGACCTTGGCCAGCCGCTCGATCACCTGTTCCGTGGTGCCCATCGCCGAGTCGGGAAGGCTACTGGTCATCGAATCCGCCAGGGACTCAGGCACATAGTCGACCAGCCGGTCGCGCACCCGCTGCTGGCGGTCTTTGACCTCGGCCTCGGATGTGCCGACGATGGCGGTGAAGTTGGCCGAACGCACGATCGCGTCGAAGTCGGTGCCCACGTCGCGGCAATGCCCAGCGAGCACCTCCGACTTCTGGGCAAACGCCTCGGGCTCTGCCGTGAAGTTGGTGTACTGCGCGTACTGCGCCGCGATGCGCAGCGTCACCTTCTCGCCACCACCGGCGACCCATAGCGGAATACCGTTGTCCTGCAACGGCTTCGGCTCGACAATCGCGCCGTCGACCTGGTAGTGCTTGCCGTCGAAGCTGACTTTGCCCGCACGCCAGGCGTCGCGCATGATCTGCACACCCTCGTCGAGGCGGCCCAGTCGAACGCCGGCCGACGGGAACCCGTAACCGTAAGCGCGCCACTCGTGTTCGTACCAGCCGCCGCCGATACCCATCTGGATGCGACCGCCGGAGATGATATCGGCGGTGGCCGCCACCTTGGCGAGGTAGACCGGATTGCGGTAGCTCATCGCCGTGCACATTTGGCCGAGCTTGACCCGTGACGTCGTCGCGGCGTAGGCCGACATCAACGACCATGCCTCGTGCGTCGCTTCGGCGCTCGGCATCGGGACGGTGTGGAAGTGGTCGTAGACCCACACCGAGTCCCAGGCGCTGCCGTCGGCGTAGGAGGCCAAGTCCCGCATTACCGCCCAGTGTTTCGCCGGGTCGATGCCTACCAGATCCATCCGCCAGCCCTGCGGAATGAAGAAACCAAAGCGCATGGTTAGGGACTCTAGCTCTCGTCGGGGCGAGTCGGAATGGGTTGGGATGTCACATTCGCTCACAGCTGATCGATACCAGCGGCCCGGCCGGTGCCTGGCAGACAGCACTCGATGAACGCCTGGCAAACAAGGCGATACACGTGATGTACGACTCGATGACCCAAGGACGTTTGACGCAGTGGCGACCGCGAAAAGCCCCCGAAACCACGTTGTTTCGAGGGCTTTCGCGAAATACCCGAACGGAACTCAGCCCAGCGAATCCGGCGGCAGGAAGCGGTCGCCGTACTTGGCGGCCAGCTCACGGGCCCGGGCCACGAAAGCCTCCTTGCCCGTACCGCCCGCTCCGGAGTAGCCGACGATGAACTGCGCGCTACCACCGGTGTACGGCGGGAACCCGATACCCATGATCGATCCGATGTTGGCGTCGGCAGTCGACGTCAACACGTTCTCGTCAAGGCACTTCTGGGTTTCCAGCGCCTCGGCGAACAGCATCCGATCGACCATGTCCTGCAACGGAATCTCCGCGCTGCCCGACTTGAACGTCTCGCGCAGGCCCGGCCACAGGCGGGTGCGCTTGCCGTCGACGTACTCGTAGAAGCCCGCGCCCTTCAACCGCGACGGACGGCCGAGCTCGATCATCTTCTCGACGACGGCCTCGGCGGGGTGCGGCTCGTAGGTGCCGCCGGCGTCCTCGACACCCTTACGAGTGGCGGTGGCGATCTTGTGCATCAGCTCCAGGTTGAGCTCGTCGGACAGCTGCAGCGGCGGCGCCGGGTAGCCGGCCTGCGAACCGGCGTGCTCGATACTGGCGGGCTCTACGCCCTCGCCCAGCATCGCCAGCGCCTCGTTCACGAACGTGCCGATCACGCGGCTGGTGAAGAAGCCGCGACTGTCGTTGACGACGATCGGGGTCTTGCCGATCGCCAGCGTGTAGTCGAACACCCGAGCCAGCGCTTCGTCAGAAGTCTTCTCGCCCTTGATGATTTCGACCAGTGGCATCTTGTCGACCGGCGAGAAGAAGTGGATCCCGATGAAGTCCTCTTGCCGCTTCACGCCGGTCGCCAGACCGGTGATCGGCAGCGTCGAGGTGTTCGATCCCAGCAGTGCGTTGGGCTCGACGATGTCCTCGATCTCCTGAAACACCTTGTGCTTGAGGTCCTGGTTCTCGAACACGGCCTCGATCACGAAGTCGACACCCTTGAAGTCAGCGGGGTCAGCCGACGGCGTGATGCGGCCCAGCAGCGCCTTGCTCTTCTCCTCGGTGGTCTTGCCACGCTCAAGTGCTTTGGCCTCAAGCTTTTCCGAGTAATTCTTGCCCTTCTCGGCGGCCTCGATGCTGACGTCCTTGAGCACCACGTCGTAACCGGCCTTGGCCGAGACGTAGGCGATTCCGGCGCCCATCATGCCCGCGCCCAGCACACCGATCTTGTTGATCTTCACCGGCTCGATCCCGTCGGGACGCGATCCACCGGAGTTGATGTACTGCAGATCGAAGAAGAACGCCTGGATCATGTTCTTCGCGACCTGCCCCGTGACCAGCTGGGTGAAGTAGCGGCTCTCGATGCGACTGGCGGTGTCGAAGTCCACCTGCGCGCCCTCGACGGCCGCGTCCAGAATGGCTCGCGGCGCCGGCATCGGCGCGCCCTTGAGCTGCTTCTTGAGCAGCGCCGGGAAGGACGGCAGGATGCCAGCCAGCGCGGGGCTGGACGGGGTGCCGCCGGGCATCTTGTAACCCTTTTTGTCCCAAGGCTGTTCGTGCGAGTCGGGGTTGGCCTTGATCCACGCCTTGGCGGCGGGGACGAGCTCCTCGATCGAGCCGACCAGCTCGTCGACCAGTCCGATCTCCTTGGCCTTCGCCGGCTTGAAACGGGTGCCCTGCGACAGGATGTTCATGAATGCGTTCTGGATGCCGAACATCCGCACGGTGCGGGTCACCCCGCCGCCGCCCGGCAGCAGGCCCAGCGTTACCTCGGGTAGGCCCAGCTGACTTCCTTTGACATCAGCCGCAATTCGGTGATGACACGCCAGCGCGATCTCCAGTCCACCGCCGAGCGCGGCACCGTTGATGGCAGCTACCACCGGCTTGCCCAGGGTCTCCAGGGCGCGCAGGTCCCGCTTGACCGACTCGACGGTGTCGAAGGCCTCACCGGCGTTCTCGGGACCCAGGTTGATCATGGCCTTGAGGTCTCCACCGGCGAAGAAGGTCTTCTTCGCGCTGGTGATAACCACACCGGCGATCGAATCCTTTTCTGCCGTAAGACGTTCGACCGTGTTGTGCATGGACGTGCTGTAGTGCTCGTTCATCACGTTGGCCGACCCGGTGGGGTCGTCAAGCGTGAGCGTGACGATGCCGTCGGCGTCCTTGTCCCACTGAATCGTGTTCTCTGCCATGGCCTTAAACCCTCTCAATGATGGTCGCGACACCCATGCCGCCACCGATGCACAGCGTGATCAGGGCGCGACGCGCGTTGCGGCGCTCGAGCTCGTCGACCATGGTTCCGGTGATCATGGCGCCGGTGGCGCCCAGCGGGTGGCCCATCGCGATGGCACCACCGTTGACGTTGAGCTTCTCATCCGGGATGTTGAGGTCCTTCTGGAACTTCAGCACCACCGACGCGAACGCCTCGTTGAGCTCGAACAGGTCGATGTCGTCGATCGTCAGGCCGGCACGGTCGAGTACCTTGCGGGTGGCCGGCGTCGGGCCGGTGAGCATGATGACCGGGTCCGAGCCGCTGGTGGCCGTGGCCACGATGCGCGCCCGCGGGGTCAGGCCCTGGGACTTGCCCGCCGCCTCCGAACCGACCAGCACCAGCGCGGCACCGTCGACGATGCCGGAGCTGTTACCGCCGGTGTGCACGTGGTTGATCTTCTCGACGTAGTGGTACTTCGTCAGCGCCACGTCGTCGAAGCCGCCCATCTCGCCGATGCCGTCGAACGCGGTCTTCAGCTTGGCCAGGCCCTCCATCGTGGTGTCGGGGCGCATGTGCTCGTCGTGGTCGAGGATGACCAGACCATTCTGGTCGCGCACCGGCACGACCGACTTCGCGAAGTATCCGCCCGACCAGGCTTCGGCGGCCTTCTCCTGCGAGCGCAACGCATAAGCGTCGACATCCTCGCGGCTAAAGCCCTCGATGGTCGCGATCAGGTCGGCACCGATGCCCTGCGGCACGAAGCCGATCTGATAGTTGGTCTCGGGGTCGGTCGCCCAGGCGCCGCCGTCGGAGCCCATCGGGACGCGGCTCATCGACTCGACGCCCCCGGCCAGTACCAGGTCGTCCCAGCCCGAGCGCACCTTCTGGGCGGCAGTGTTAACGGCCTCGAGACCCGAGGCGCAGAACCGGTTCAGCTGCACACCACCGGTGGTCTCGGGCAGGCCGGCGGCCAGCACCGCGGTGCGGGCGATGTCGCCGCCCTGGTCTCCGACCGGAGACACCACGCCCAGGATCATGTCACTGATCAGGTTCTCGTCCAGGTCGGGATTGCGGCGGCGCAGCTCGTCGACCAGGCCCACCACCAGGTTCAGCGGCTTTACCTCGTTGAGCGATCCGTTGCGTTGCTTCCCGCGGGGCGTGCGGATGGCCTCATAGATGAAGGCTTCTTCGGACATGTCGACTTCCTGTTCGCAAAATGGGTTTCGGGTCCGTCTAGGTGCACCCTAACAGGGGCTCCCGGCCAACCTGTTGGTTGGGCAGGTCGCTGCTGCTCAGGACTCCGAGCGGTGATCGGCGCGCTCCCACCGTCGCCGGGGCCTCACGCTGGCGTGCCGACCGAACCGACGTTGCGCCGGCGTGAGGCTCACGCTGCGACCGCCTCCGCCTAAGCTCGACGACCATGACGGTGTCGCGATTGCGGCCCTACGCGACCACGGTGTTCGCCGAAATGTCGGCGTTGGCCGCGCGCATCGGCGCGGTGAACCTGGGTCAGGGCTTTCCCGACGAGGATGGACCCCCGGCGATGTTGAAAGCGGCGCAAGACGCGATCGCCGATGGTGCCAACCAGTACCCGCCGGGGATCGGCATCGCGCCGCTGCGCCAGGCCGTCGCGGCGCAGCGCAAGCGGAATTTCGGCATCGACTACGACCCGGACACCGAGGTGCTGGTGACGGTCGGGGCCACCGAGGCCATCGCGTCGGCGGTCATCGGCCTGGTCGAGCCCGGCTCGGAGGTACTGCTGATCGAGCCCTTCTACGACTCCTACTCGCCGGTGGTCGCCATCGCCGGCGCACACCGCGTCGCCGTACCGCTGGTTTCCGACGGCCATGGCTTCGCGCTGGACACCGGCGCGCTGCGGCGGGCGGTGACGCCAAAGACCCGGGCCCTCATCGTCAACTCGCCGCACAACCCCACCGGCGCCGTGCTGAGCGCGACCGAACTGGAGGCGATCGCCGAGATCGCGGTGGCCGCCGACCTTTTGGTGATCACCGATGAGGTGTACGAGCACCTGGTGTTCGACGGCCATCGTCACCTGCCGCTGGCCGGTTTCGACGGCATGGCGCAGCGCACCATCACCATCTCCAGCGCGGCCAAGATGTTCAACTGCACCGGCTGGAAGATCGGATGGGCTTGCGGTCCAGCACAACTCATCGCCGGGCTGCGCGCGGCCAAACAGTACCTGAGCTACGTCGGCGGGGCGCCGTTCCAGCCCGCGGTCGCGCTGGCGCTGGACACCGAGGACGCCTGGGTGGACGACCTGCGGCGCTCGCTGCAAGCCCGGCGCGACCGGCTGGCTGCCGGCCTGGCCGACATCGGTTTCGTGGTACACGAGAGTAACGGCAGTTATTTCCTGTGCGCCGACCCTCGGCCACTCGGATACGACGACAGCACGACGTTCTGCGCGGCACTACCGGAAAAGGTTGGCGTGGCGGCTATTCCGATGTCGGCGTTCTGCGACCCGACCGCGCCGCATGCCGATCTGTGGAATCACTTGGTGCGCTTCACCTTCTGCAAGCGCGACGACACCCTCGACGAGGCGATCAGGCGACTGTCCGCACTCAAGACTGCTTAGCATCCTCGTCGCCCATCACGCGCTTACGAAGGCCTTCCAGCGCGGCGTACAGGATTTTGTTGCCCGCCGAGCGTACCCAGAACCCGGGCAGTGGTGCCCTCAGCTCGATCGTGAGGCTGAATCGGACCCGGGTCTTGTCGTCACCCTCGCGCTCCAAGTTGTATTCGCCATGTTGAGCGTGTTGCTGCGAGGTCTTCTGCGCATCCCACACCATCCAGTCGGGACCCCAGTGATATTCGACCATTTCGGTGTCGGCGATGCCGCTCACCCTGATCGTCATTCGCACGTGGTGCGGCATCCCGTCGGGATATCGGTCGACGACTTCGACCCGCTTGTGCAACGGAGACCACGAGGGCACCGCGTCCATGTCGGCCAGCGCCTCCATGATCACGTCCGGGGGCGCCCCGATGACAATTTCCGACGATGCACGTATGGCCACTGTCTAACAAATTAGCAATCGAGACCGAATTACGGTGAGTTATCCGGACCGCCCCGCGCGACCAGATCGCGCAGCCCCTTGATCGACGCGTCGAGAACGTGTTCCATCGCGCGCCGAACGACGAATCCGGGCACGGGCCCGGCCGGTTCGACGGTGATGTCGAATCGCACCCGCGTCTTGTCGATGCCCTCGGGCTTGAGGTTGTATTCGACGTGCTGGCCGTGTTGTTGGGCCGTCCCCTTCACGTCGTACACCACCCAATCCGGGCCCCAGTGGTATTCCAGCACCTCTTTGTCGCGCAAGCCCATAATTCTGATGGTGGTTTTGACGTGGTGCGCCCGACCGTCCGGATAACGGTCGACGACTTCGATCTTTTTGTGAAGCGGCGACCAGGATTCCAGCACGCTGACATCCTCGAGCGCCCCCATGACCACGTCGAGCGGCGCATCAACTATGAATTCACGTGATGCCTTTACAGCCACTGAGTTCAACCTAGCAATACCGTTCGAGGCACGGAACGTATTCGGGTAAGTAATTTGCTACCAGTTGATTTCGTCGATCGGCGTGGTGGCGGCCGGCGGTGGCCCGACGGGCCCGGCCGGCGTTCGCGAGAAACGCGGAGCGGGTGCGGCCTGCTCGACGCCGTGGGCGGCGATCAGCGTCGACCGCGCGTTCAAATGTTCGCTGCCGGCGGCCTCGTTCCACGTCAACACCGGTGTGACACACGCGTCGGTGCCGGCGAATACCTGAGTCCACTCGTCTCGCGTCCGGCTGGCGAACCGCCTGGCGAACACGTCGTACATCTGCTGATACGAACCGCTTTCAAGCTGGCCCGGCACCTCGTCGGCCGACAGACCGAGCCCACTGAGCAACGCCGCGAAGAACTGCGGCTCGATCGCGCCGACGGCCATGTACTTGCCGTCGGAGGTTTCATAGCAACGGTAGAACGGCGAGCCGCCGTCCAGCAGAAACGATTCGCGCTTATCGCGCAGGCTGCCAATTGCCTTCATGGTCCACATCATTTGGGCAAGCACACTGACGCCGTCGACCATCGCGGCGTCGACGACCTGCCCGCGGCCGGACCGCTCACGTTCGTACAGCGCGACGGCGATACCGACGAGCACCAGCATCGACCCGCCGCCGAAATCGGCGACCAGGTTCAGCGGCGGCATCGGCGGCCGGTCGGCATAGCCCAGCGCCGACAGCGCACCGGTCTGCGACAGGTAGTTGATGTCGTGCCCCGCCGTCGACGCCAACGGCCCGTCCTGTCCCCAGCCGGTGATCCGCGCGTAGATCAGTCGCGGATTGCGCGCCGCGCACTCATCGGGTCCGATCCCGAGCCGCTCGCAGGTGCCGGGCCGAAAGCAGTCCAACAACACGTCGGCCTTGGCGGCGAGCTCGAGCAATGCGCCCGGATGAGTCTTGACGTCGAGGTCGACTATCCGTTTGCCCCGGTGCAACAGGTCGCGGTCCTCGGCCGGCATCGTCGGGACTGCCTGGTGGCGACCCGCCTCGCCCGGCTTCGCCGCGCTTGCGATCGCCACGCCGCCGGGGCGGCGCACCCGCACCACGTCGGCACCCAGGTCAGCGAGCATCATGCCCGCGTGAGGCCCGGGTCCGATACCGCCGAGTTCGATGACTTTGATCCCGGCCAGGGGTCCCGCGCCGGTCACGGCGACTACTTACCCTTCTTCACCTGCAGCACCCGCTTGCGCAAGCCCTCGGTCCCGGTATCGACGGTGCCTTTGATGGCGCGCTTCAACACGAAGCCCGGCAACGGCACCACGGGATCGACGCTGAGCTCGAACTTGACCAGGGTGCCGTCACCCTTCGGCGTCAGTTTGTAGGAGGCATCCTGGGAGCGCTGCTGACCGGAGCTGATCAGCGTCCAACTCACCTCGTTGTCGCCCCACGAGTACTCGATCACCTGCTCGTCGGTGATGCCCGCGGCTTTGACCTTCATCTTGACCTTGGTGGGGCGTCCGTCGGTGTCGCGCTCGAGGATTTCTACGCTCTGGTGGGGCGGCGACCATTCGGTCACCGAGTCGAGATCGGCGATGACGTCGAGGATCTCTTCGGGGCTGGCTTCGATGACAACTTCGCGGGTTTCGTTGATCGCCATGGCCGCACGATAGCGAAACCACGCCCGGCGGGGAGCGCTTTCGACCAGCGTAACGTCGACTTCGTGACTGCTACCACGCCCGACGCGGCGGCCGGGCCCGCGGATTCTGTCTACACCGTCGGCGACTACCTGTTGGACCGTCTCGCCGAGCTTGGCGTCTCGGAGATCTTCGGCGTCCCCGGAGACTACAACCTGGAATTCCTCGACCACATCGTCGCGCATCCACGAATTCGGTGGGTGGGCAACGCCAACGAGCTGAACGCCGGCTACGCCGCCGACGGTTATGGCCGGCTGCGCGGAATGGCAGCTGTGGTAACGACATTCGGGGTAGGTGAGCTTTCGGCGACCAATGCGATCGCCGGTAGCTACGCCGAGCATGTTCCGGTCGTGCACATCGTCGGTGGCCCCTCCAAGGATGCCCAGGGCACCAGGCGGGCATTGCACCATTCGCTCGGTGACGGCGACTTCGAGCACTTCTTCCGCATCAGCCGTGAAATCACCTGTGCTCAAGCCAATCTGATGCCGGCGACGGCATGCCGGGAAATCGACCGGGTGCTGTTGGAGGTGCGCGAGCAGAAGCGGCCTGGCTACATCCTGCTGTCCACCGACGTGGCGCGCTTCCCCACCGAACCACCCGACGCGCCGCTGCCCCGCTATGCCGGCGGCACCAGCCCGCGCGCCCTGTCGATGTTCGTCGAGGCCGCCACCGAGCTGATCGGCGACAACCGGCTGACCGTGCTGGCCGACCTGCTGGTGCATCGGCTACAAGCGGTCAAGGAACTCGAGGCGCTACTGAACGCCGACGTGGTGCCGTACGCCACGCTGATGTGGGGCAAGAGCTTGCTCGACGAAAGCGCACCCAACTACCTCGGCATCTACGCCGGTGCGGCCAGCGCGCCCGCCGTGCGTGCCGCGATCGAGGACGCACCCGCGTTGGTCACCGCCGGCGTGGTGTTCACCGACATGGTGAGCGGCTTTTTCAGCCAGCACATCGATGCAGCGCGGACCATCGACATCGGCCAATACCAAAGCAGTGTGGCCGGTGAGGTGTTCGCGCCGCTGGAGATGGGCGCCGCCCTCGACGCGCTGGCCGAAATCCTGACGCGGCGCGGAATCAGTTCACCACCCGTCGCGTCGGCAACGGACCAACAGACCGCAGCCGCCGCCGCGGCGCCCGGGCGAGATCAAGCCCTGACCCAGGAGATGGTGTGGGACCGGCTGTGTACCGCGCTCACACCGGGCAACGTGGTGCTCGCCGATCAGGGCACCTCCTTCTACGGGATGGCCGACCACCGGCTGCCCAAGGGGGTCACATTCATCGGCCAACCCCTTTGGGGCTCAATCGGTTACACGTTGCCCGCGGCGCTCGGCGCAGCGGTGGCGCACCCGGACCGAAGGTCGGTGTTGCTGATCGGGGACGGCGCCGCGCAACTGACCGTGCAGGAACTCGGCACGTTCTTTCGCGAGGGGCTGTCGCCCGTCATCGTCGTGGTCAACAACGACGGCTATACGGTCGAACGGGCGATCCACGGAGAGACGGCGCCCTACAACGACATCGCCAGCTGGAGTTGGACCGATATCCCCAACGCGCTCGGCGTGGCCAACCACCTCGCGTTCCGTGCGCAAACCTACGGCGAACTCGACGACGCGTTGACTGCGGCGGCGGGCCATCAGGATCGCATGGTGCTTGTCGAAGTGGTCTTGCCCCGCATGGAAATTCCACCGCTGCTGGTCGAACTCGTGCAGCCGATGTCGCCGGACGGCAGCAGGCGCCGCTGAAAGGCGGCGCTGATCTAGCCTCTCCGGCCCGCCTTCGACGATTTCAGAATGGCCGCAACGGTACGGCGGCAGCGGCCGCAGTCGGCGCCCGCACCGCACGCGTGTGCGACTGCGTTCGTCGTCGATGCCCCGGCCGCGACGCACTCGGACACAGTTTGACTGGTGACCCCGTTACAAAGACATACGAACACCGAGTGGTCCGCTCACTCAAGCCTCGATACGCATGATGTCGAGCATCTGGCCAACGAACAGCGGCGGATAGGCCCCCACCCCCGCCCCGGACAGCCACTGGGCGGCGGCGTCCGGGTGCTCGATCCACTCGCGCGCGCTCTGCTCGTCGGCGAACTCCTGTAGGATCAGCACCTCGTGGTCATCGTCGAAAGCCTGAAATACCCAGGTCTTTCGGATGCCGGCCGCAGCGAACCTGCCCAGCGCCGAGCCGACTTCGGCGGTCAGCATCGCCACATCGTCGACCGACGCAATGGCGGCGACCACGACGCCGGGCGCCGACGGATTCGACTGCGGCGTCGGGATAAACCTATCGATGATCTCACCGGCGAAAACGGCTGGAATGTCCTCGATACCGGCCTCATCGAACCAGTCGAAGAAGACGCGTGAGCGAAGCAGCTCCACGATCGGCTCGCGGCTGTGCACCCCGATCATGACCAGCACGCGACCGTAGTCGTGCGTTGAGGTGTAGACGAGTACGTGGTGTGCGCCGATTTCGGAGAGAGCCGCCTTATTGCGCTCTATGAAGGGCGACACCCGCGTCGGATCGGGGATCCGGTAGTCCGACGCGATCACCATCGAGTGGATATCGCCGTCGGTCAACGAAGTTGGTCCTTCATCACTTTGCCGGTTGCATTGAGTGGGAGCGAATCAACGAACTGTACCGCGCGTGGGACTTTGAAGCCCGCCATGCGGTCGCGACACCAACCGATCAATTGCTCGGCGTCCACCTCCCCGTTCGGGACAACGAACGCCTTACCCACCTGCCCGAGTCGCTCGTCGGGCACGCCGATGACGGCGGCCTGAGCGACCGCCGGGTGATTGAGCAGGAAGCCCTCGATCTCGGCCGGGTAGGCGTTGAAGCCACCGACGATGAACATGTCTTTCTTGCGGCCGACGATGCGCAGCCGACCGGCCGGATCGAGGTTGCCGAGATCGCCGGTGTGCAGCCAGCCGTCTTCGTCGATCGTCTGCGCGGTGGCCGCGGGATCGTCGAGGTAGCCCTGCATGACGCCGTAGCCGCGAACCAGTACCTCGCCGTCGTCGGCGATGCGCACCTCGACGTCGGCGCAGGGCACACCGGCGGTGGTGGCGACGTCCTCGAAGGAATCGCCCGGCAGCGACAGGGTGACATTGCCGGCCTCGGTCAGTCCGTAACCGGTCATCAGCGTTTCAAACGGCAGTTCGTCGTGGATGCGACGAACCAGCTCGACCGGGATGTCCGCGGCGCCCGTCACGCCGGCCCGCAACGTCGACAGTTTGGACTTGTCCTGCACCGTCAGCAGCGAGTGATACAACGTCGGCGGCCCGGGGAGCATCGTGATGTGTTCGCGCGCAATGAGATCCACCACGGTATCGACATCGAATACGGCGACTGGAAGCATCGTGGCGCCGCGCAGGAAGGACGTGACGAGTCCCGCCTTGAGACCGAACGTGTGGAAGTACGGATTGATCTGCAGGTAGCGGTCGCCCTCGCGCAGATCGGCCAGTGTCGCCCACTCCTCATACATGCGCAGCGTCTGACGATGGTTCATCATCGCGCCCTTCGGACGGCCGGTTGTGCCCGAGGTGAAGATGATGTCCGAGATGTCGCTGCCGCTCACCGCCCGCTCGAACGGCGAACCGCTGGAAAGGAAGTCGGACTTCACATCGATGACCGGCGTCCCCGCCGGTGCGGTGTAGTCCTGGCCCAGGAACCCCTTCTGCACCAGGACTGCTTTGACTTTACTGCGGGCGATGATGTCACCCGCCTCGTCGGCCTTGAATCGCGTGTTGACCGGTACCAGCACCCCGCCCGCGGTGAGCAACCCGAACGCGGCGATGATCCACTCGGCCGAGTTGGGCGCCCAGACGGCGACGCGGTCACCCTTGTCAACACCGAGCTCGGCGAATGCTCCTGCTGCACAACGGATTCGGCTGACGATTTCGGTGAAGGTGAAGCGCAGCGGACCGTCGACGACTGCTTCCGCATCGCCGAAGCGGTCCGCCGCACTCAAGACCATCTCGGGGATGGTCTGCCACTCAGGCCCGATTGGCCGACTCTCCCCCGCAAGCGGGCGGTGCCCCCACCTCATCGCGCTTCGCGCTCTGCATCGTCGCCGACCGGCTGCCAGACGTCACACCGTGACGAGCCGACCGAGGTTGCCGCCCATGATCTTCGCCTGATCCTCCGGCTTCAGGTGCGACAGCGCCTCGATGTAATAGGTCGGCTCCGCCAGGCCTTCCGGGTGCGGCCAGTCCGAACCGTAGAGGACCTGGTCCACACCGACGAGTTTGACCAGATCGTCGATGCCGTCCTCGAAGAACGGGCTGACGTGAATCCGGCTCTTGACCATCTCGACCGGGTCGCTCGGGAACGCCTCCGGGGCCTTGCGGAAGACCTCCGCCAGGCCGTCCAGCAGCGGGGTCATCCACTTCGAGCCGGCCTCGACGATCGCGACCTTCAGCTTGGGGTGGCGGTAGAGTGCGCCGTGAATCACCCACGAGCCCACCGAATCCTGGATCGGCCGCCACTCGTTGAGGATGCCCATCGCGTTGGTCTGGAATGGCAGCATCTCCTGGTCGGCGCCGTCCCACTCCGAGGTGTACCGGGAGTAGCCGCTGTCCGAAGAGTGCATGCCCACCAGCACGTCGTGCTCGACGACCCGCTCCCAGAACGGGTCGAACTCGGGTACCGCGAATGACCGCGGACCACGGAAGCCCGGGACCGGCGCCGGGCGAACCAGGATGGCGCGGGCGCCACGCTTGACCGCCCACTCCAGCTCCTCGATCGCCTTCTCGACGATCGGCAGAGTGATGACGGGGGTGGTGAAGATGCGGTTCTGGTAGTTGAAGCCCCAGACCTCGTCCAGCCACTCGTTGAGCGCGTGGACCAGAACGTGAATAGCGAGCGGGTCGTCGCGCAGCCGCTCCTCCAGCAGGCTGGCCAGGGTCGGGAACATCAGCGTCTTGTCCAGGCCCAGTTCGTTCATCGTCTCCAGACGTGGGCCGGGTTCGAAGAACGCCGGGATCGCGCGCATCGGCTCGCCGAACAGCTCACGCTTGCTCTTGCCCTCCGGGTTGCCGTACTTGAAGTACTCCTCCCAGGCGCCCGGCCGGGCGACGACCTCGAAGGTCGGGTTGGGAATGTAGTTGCTGATCTGGCCGCGGATGGCGATCTTGGTGCGACCGTTGATCTGCACGTACTGGACGTAGTCCTTGTACTCCTTGGGCAGGAACTTGGTCAGCGCCTCCGGCGGCTCGTAGAGATGGTTATCCGCGTCAAAGATCGGAAACGGAACGTCCACCTTGTGGGACAACTGGCCCATGAGATCCTCCTTCGCGATTTGTGAGAATACTATTCTCTAATGGGTCCGCACCGCAAACGTGCACCCCGGTGGTGATCGCCACTCGCGGCGTTAGCAGGTCACAATGATCTTGAAAGTCGCCGACGCTGCTTCGTTCGGCTTGTCGGCCTTGAAACCATTGGCGGTGCCGGTGATCGTGAACTTGTCCCCGGACATGCTCATGTCGGCACGGGGGCCGTCGCCCCGGGCATACATCCCGGTGAACCCGCCCAGATTTTGGATGCGCACCGACTCGGCAGACGGCGGTTGGGCTCCCTCGTCGATGATGATCTTGGCTCCGGCGAACTTGCCGCCGATGTCGATCGTCCGGGTCCATTGCACTTGACCGCACTGCACGACGTGAAAATTCGCGTCATCACCGTTGACGGTCACCGAGGCCGAGCTGGAGATTTGCGTCGCCGGTCGCGACGTGCACGCCCCGAGGCCAGCCACAGCGAGCACCGCGGCGGCCGCCACGACGATTCTGTCCTGCACGGACCACCTCTATCCTCGATGTACAAACCCCTTCGGCCTGCAGCGATGATGTTATTCTCGCCGCACGAGAATGCCAATATCGACGCCTCTTCCGAGGAGCAACTAACGCATGCTGGACTTGGAGCTCGACAACGGGCTTGCGGTGCTCACCATCGACCGCCCTCACGCACGCAACGCGATCGCGCTCGACACCATGGACCAGCTGGAGAAGGCGCTCGATGCCGCGGCCGGTGCTCGGACGCTGGTGATCAGGGGCGCCGGCGATAAGGCTTTCGTGTCCGGCGGTGATCTCAAGGAGCTCAGCGCGCTGCGCACCATTGCGGAAGCCACCGCGATGGCAAAGCGGATGCGCTCCATCTGCGACCAGCTGGCGAGCTTCCCGGCACCGGTGATCGCCGCACTCAACGGGCATGCCTTCGGTGGTGGCGCCGAAGTAGCCGTCGCCGCCGATATCCGGGTTGCCGCAAGCGATGTCAAGATCGCGTTCAATCAGGTGACACTGGAAATCATGCCGGCGTGGGGCGGTGCCGAGCGACTGGCCGCCCTCGTCGGAAAGAGCAGAGCCCTGCTTCTCGCGGGCAGCGGAAAGACGGTCGACGCCGCCGAGGCCGAGCGCATCGGGCTGGTGGACGCGGTGTTGCCGCGCGCCTCGTTCGAGGACGGCTGGCGTGCGATTGCCGCCTCCCTGGCCAACCAGCCGGCCACCGAGATAAAACGGGTAATCAGCGGTGTTTCGCCTGATGAGGCGATAGCATCTTTTGCACGTTTGTGGGTTGCCGACGCGCACTGGCAGGCCGCAGAGCGGGTAGTGAACCGAAACGCCAAGCCGCGACCGGCCGCCGGAGGAACGACATGAATACCAGCGTGAACAGACTACTGAGCATCGGATCGGCGATGACCATGGCAGTTTTGTTGGTGGTCGGTCTGTCCGCGAACGCGCCACGCGCCCATGCCGACCCGGCCGCCGGCCCGGTCATGCATCACGTCAAGTACGCCGTCACCGCCGAGAATCCGATCTACACCGACATCTATTACCTGGACCACCAGCCGGACAGATTCTCCGATTACAGTCACAACCCTTACTCGTTCACGCCGCACGTCGATGTCGACCTCGGCCCGGGCAAGCCGCCGTGGACCTACGACCTGGACATGACCAACCCCGACGCTTACGCGATGGTGGTGGCGAGCACGGGCACGGAGCCCGGCACGCCGGGGCTTCACTGTGTTCTGGCGGTGGATGGCGTTGTCGTCGTATCCAAGGACGGCCTCAAGGGCGTGCTCTGCTCGCTGCGCAATTGGTGAACCACCCAGGCCTCAGGTATTCCCGGAATCGGCTGCGGCTCGCCTTCGAGCCGACGCAGGTGACTTTCGACTAATTCGACGGTTTCGGCGTGACCGGCGGAAATGCCCACCGCGTTTTCGAGCACCAGGAATCTGGACAAGCTGGACATCAGCACGGCAACCACCACCGGCGGCATCTCATCCACGCCGTACTTCTGCAGCGCAGTGGTCAGCGCTTGCCGTTGCTCTTCGCGGAAACGTTCTGCGTAGTAGGCGATTTCGGCCCGCATCTCCTTGCGGTGATTGGCCAGCGCCATGAATTCCATCGAAATGCGGGTGAACGCGGGGTCGGTGCCGAATCGCCACACCGCCCACAGCGGCTGCGGTGACTGCATCAACTTTGCGTGCGCCTCGAGCGCTTCTTCACCGCGGCGCCGGAAGACCTCGAGGAATAACTCCTCCATGGTGCGGAAGTAATAGTGCACCAACTGCGGTTTCAGCCCGGCTTTGTTCGCGAGGCGCCGCGAGGTGACGGCGGCGTAGCCCTCTTCGATCATCAATTGCTCGGCCGCGTCGAGCAGCAGGCCGCGGTTCTTGGCGTCCGGCGCCCCGATCCTGCGGGCCTCCCTGGGGGCCGTGCTCATGCCGCTGCTCCGTCCTGTACACGCTCACCTGCCGACCAGGGGAATCGTAGCGCGGCGCGGCGTTGTGTCCTTGACCACGAGATTACTGCCGTGCTAAGCAGGTGCTCAGCAGAATCCGAAAGCGGGGGCGGTGCTGCATGCCGCCGAACCACCGGTAGACCCAGCCCAGAAAGACGCAATCTATGAGCAACTACGAGTCGATCGACTTTTTCACCGATCAGTCTCTGGTCCCGGATCCGCACCCCTACTTCGACTACCTGCGCAACGAAAACCCGGTGCTGCGGTTGCCGCACCATGGGGTCATCGCGGTCACCGGTTACGCGGAAGCCACCGAGATTTACAAAGACCCGGAGACGTTCTCCAACATCGTCGCCCTCGGCGGACCGTTCCCCCCGCTGCCCTTCACCCCCGAGGGTGGCGACATCAGGCCCCTGATCGACGAGCACCGCAGCTATTTTCCGATGTACGAGCACATGGTCACGATGGACCCACCTGACCACACCAAGGCTCGCTCGGTGCTGGCCAAGCTGTTGACGCCGAGCCGGCTGAAGCAGAACGAGGAGTTCATGTGGCGCCTCGCCGATCGTCAGCTCGACGAGTTCCTGCACAACGGCGAATGCGAATTCATCGCCGAATACTCAAAGCCGTTCGCCACGTTGGTGATCGCCGATCTGCTCGGCGTGCCGGAGGACGACCACAAAGAGTTCCGCGCCGTGCTCGGCGCCGACCGGCCCGAGGCGCGGGTGGGCGCCCTGGACCACGAGTCGGTGGGCATCAACCCGCTGGAGTGGCTCGACGAGAAGTTCTGCGACTACATCGAGGACCGGCGGCGCGAACCGCGCGGCGACGTGTTGACCTTCCTCGCGGAAGCGAAGTACCCGGACGGATCCACCCCGCCGGTAATCGAGGTGGTCCGTTCGGCCACCTTCCTTTTCGCCGCCGGCCAGGAGACCACCGCCAAGCTCCTCAGTGCCGCCCTGCAAGCCCTGGGCGACCGGCCCGACATCCAGCAACAGATTCGTGCAGACCGCAGTCTGATCCCCGCGTTCATCGAGGAATCGTTGCGCATGGAAAGCCCGGTCAAGAGCGACTCTCGACTTGCCGTGCGCGACAGCAACATCGGAGGCGTCGACATCCCGGCCGGCACCGTGGTGATGATCCTGCCGGGCGCGGCCAATCGCGATCCGCGCCGGTTCGAGAACCCGCACGAGTTCGACTTGCGCCGCAAGAACGTTCGCGAGCACATGGCGTTCGCCCGCGGTGTGCACTCCTGCCCGGGTGGGCCGCTCGCCCGCGTGGAGGGCAGGGTCTCGATCGAACGCATCCTGGACCGGATGCCGCACATCGAGATCGACGAAGCCCATCACGGGCCGGCCGCCGAACGCCGTTACAGCTACGAGCCGACGTACATCCTGCGGGGCTTGAGTGAACTGCACCTGTCGTTCACGACCGCAGACGCGGTCGCACCCGTGGCCTGACGCCCTTTTCGCGCGTACTACGCGAGCCGCATTCCGACGAAATAGCAGCCGAGCATCGCGACGGCCATCAGCACTATCCAGGCGTCGGTCAGTCGGCACAGCAGCACGGGTGCGCTTCGCACCTCCATGAACTCACGAAAGATGATGCGCACCTTGATGAGTGCGATCACGATGACGCTCGCTGTCACCACCGCGCTGGACTTCAGCGAACCGGCCTGCCCCGCTGCCGAGCGGTCTATCCACAGGTAGCCGAGCGTGAGCAACGCCAGGATCACCCACGCGATCAGTAACCGCTTGTTGAATTTCACGCTCACCTCACCACGTACAGCAGCGCGAAGATGAGCACCCATAGGAAATCGACCGTGTGCCAGTAGGTTGCGCAGGTCTCGATGAGTTCCTGGGACTCCTGCGGTCTTGTTGGAGCACTTCGGAGTTGGTAAACGATGATACCCAGGACGACGAAGCCGATCAGCAGATGGACGAAGTGAATCCCGGTGAGGAAGAAGTAGTAGGTGAAGAAGTCGTTGCTGTCCAACCCGTTTCCGCTATTGACCAGCCTGGCCCATTCACACACCTTGAAGAAGAGGAACACCGCGGCGAATGCGGCCGTGATGAAGACATCTCGCAGCGCCGCCCGGTACTCACCGGCGCGCGATGACTGCACACACCGCGCGACCGACCACGAACTCAGCAGCAAGACGAGGGTGTTGAACACTCCGATGCGCAGGTCCAGGTGCGCCTGTGCCTGTATGAAAAGCTCGGCGTTGCGGGCGCGGGAGAACAGGTAGAAGCCGAAATACCCTGTGAAAACCAAGGTCTCGAACAACACGAAGGCCCACATGTCGGGCTGACCGGGCACGAACCGGGCCCGTTGGTCCTGGTCGGTGAGGTCTGTCTCGAAATCGGTCACCGCACAACAGCCTTTTGGCGCGGGAAGTCCGGCAACTGCCGGGTGCCGAAGTCCTCGCGCCGGATCATCCGGTACAGCATGACGACGAAGGTGACCTGGTAGATGCCGAACACGACCATGTCGAGCCACCAGGCGATCTCGCCGTCCCAGGCCAACACACCCCGGCGGAATATCCAGCAGGGGGCGACGACAACCTCGGTCAGCGCGTTGCACAGGTTGAGATAGCCGAACCACTTGGGGAACACCCGATTACGGTCGAGCAGGATCGCGACCATCCAGATCAGTGAGCCGATCAGGAAGACTCCCATCGTTCCGTCGAACGACAAGAAGGCGAAGTCGTAGAGCCAACCGATCAATTCCGGGTTGCGCTCTGGTCGCAACGTCCCGACGAGCAGCGCGGTGTTGAGCAGGATCATGCCGGGAACCGCGCTGAGCGAGTAGATGATCAGATACGAGTAACCGAACGCGCGACTGACCGACATGCGCCGCATTGAATATGCAATCAGGGCATTGTTTGTCGCGATCGCGCCGCTGATCGCGAAGATGATGCCGAACCCAACGGGTATACCGAGATGGCGCTCGGAGAACCAGTGGACCTGCGTCGCGAGGTCCCAGGTGGGTTCGGGTGGCGGCTGAACCTGCGCGATGATGAAGAACACCGGGAAGAACAGGTTGTAGAAGACGACAAGCACCCACCACGCCAACCAGAGTTCACGCTTGGGGTTGTGTCGCAGGTGCCAGGCGATCCGGTGATGCCGCGGGCCGGAAGGGGGCGTGGCCGGTGAGGTCGGCGGTGTGATCACCGCACTCATGCGTTGACCAGTTCGTCTGGGCGCCCCCGGTTCTCGGCACGCTCGCGATAGATGGCCTGCCCCAACGCAACTCCCATCACGACGATCCAGGCCGCGATGGCAACGTTTTTCACCCAGAACGATAAGAAGCCGTCCCACGCCAGCGGACCGGACAGTGACACTCCGACAAAGGCGGCGGGCACCAGCGCGGCGGCAACCAGAAGGTTGAAGTGGGCTACCCAGCGGGGGAATACAGGTTTCGGCTGGGCGTCGAAATAGATTGCCACAGCCAGTATCACACTCTGGCCGATCAGGAACGGGACCAAGATGGTGAAGGTCATCCAGCCGAAATCGTTGAGCAGCTGAGTCAGCTCCGGGCTGCGCTCGGGACGAAATGCGGCCAGCAGCCAGCAGACGTTCGCGACCAGAAACAACGTCGGACCACCGGCCACGCAGCCCAGCATCGCGTAGGAGAAGATCGGCGTCCGATGTGCCATTCGGCGAATCTGCAACACGATCAAGGCCAGAATCGGGACGAGGCACACGCCGAACCAGTTGAACACGATCATGCTGTACCGGATCTGCGGGATGTGCGCCGGATCCCGGTAGAACGCGGCAACTTGTTCGGCCGGCATCGAGGGTGACATCGGCGGATTGAAGCCCGGAAACAGCAGGAAACCGGCGATCCACAGCAGCACCGTGACGGGCAATGTCCACAGCAGAATGACCTCACCGTCAGTCGGCCGCAGCGCCGCTCGCCGACCTGCCGCATCGCCCCCGCCGATGTCTGTCATCGCCTGACTCCCTTCGGCACGACATCGCCGTGCCACACTCGGCTGATACCGAAGCTAGCCGTTCGGCTAGCCTGTGGTCAATAGCCGGTCGTCTAGGCTCGTCCCGTGGGAACAGCAGGGCAGCCGGTCAGCGACGAAACGCTGAGAGTTGTTCAGTACAGCCCTGCCCGGACGCGGGTACTCGATGCGGCGCTCGACCTGTTCGCGCAGCACGGCGTCAGCGGTACGTCGCTGCAGATGATCGCCGATGCCGTCGGGATCACCAAAGCTGCTGTGTATCACCAATTTCGGACCAAGGATCAGATCGTGATCGCGGTGACCGAGCGCGAGCTCGGACGGCTGCTTCCCGCACTGGAGGCCGCCGAGGCGCACGGCAATGGACCGCAAGCGCGGGATGCGCTGCTGGAGAGCGTCGTTGAAATGGCGGTCCGCGACCGCCGACTGGTGCGCACGCTGCAGTTCGATCCCGTTGTGGTGCGGCTGTTGGCCGAACACAAGCCGTTTCAACGCTTTATGGACCGGTTGTATGCCGGACTGCTGAGCGATGCCGGCCTGGACGGTCGGATCGAGGCGGCCATGTTCTCCGGCGCGATCAGCACCGCGGTCATGCATCCGCTGCTGGCCGACATCGACGATGACACATTGCTCGAGCGGCTTACCGACATGATCAGGCGGCTGCTCGGGCTACATCGAGAAACCGCCGAGTAAGGCTACGTGTCGGCGCGGATCCAGCTCATAATGCCGTCGTGGGCAAAGCAGATCAGGAATAGGCCATCGGGCGCCTGTGCCACGTAGTTCTGGTAGTTCTGGCAGTTGGCGCCTTCCTCCTTGACTCCCGCCATCGGAGGTGACCGGAACCATCGCGGCTGATATCTCCTCGGCGAACCGCAGAACATCAGCCGGCCGGGCTGCGAGGCGAAGGAGACGTAACCATCCGCGACACCGAAGGCGTAATAGGTGGTGTTGTCACACGGCGCCCCGAGGACCTGATGCGGCATGATGCCCGGCGTGCAGTCGGGGTAGTCACAGACGGTGGGCCCGGCGAAGGACGGCGGCGCCGCCAGCACACCAGCGCCGAGCAACGCGGCAAATACGGCCACGATTAATCGCACCCAATTACTTTGCCACAGCTGAAAAGAAAATTCTCCTGGTTGGAGAAGATCGCCTGCGCGAAAACCGCCGACCATGCCGGCACCTCGAACGCTGCGGTGCGCCATTCCCTGACGCGCGTGCATTTCCGCATGTAAGAGCCATGACCGGAGCTGCCCGATGAAGGCCAAGCGCGCAGGCCGAAGTGATAAGCTGCCTCTCCGTGCACGATCCGGACGGCCCCGACGCCGACGATTGTGGTGACCCGGCGGATATGACCAATCCCGATGAACCACAGTCGCGCTCGGCGGTCGGCTCTGCGGTCCCGGCGGCCGCATCGGAAACGGACACCGAAGACGAAGTTGCCGAGGCTGAAGCGCGCGCCGAGGCAGCCAGGGCCCGCCTCACACGGCTGCGGCAGGCAGCAGAAAGCGATGCCCGGTCCCCAGATGCCAAGCGGCGCCGCGCAAAGTCGCCGCGCCGTCCGGCACGCAAAGCAATAGCAATGGGCGTCGGCATCCTGATCGCCTGCGCATCTGCCGGTGCGAGCGGTTACATGCTGTGGCAGCACCGCACCGTGGCGTACAATCGCCAGCTCGCCGCGGAGTTTGCCGGTGCCGCCCGGCAAGGCATCACGGCGCTGATGTCGATTGACCCCGATCATGCCAAGGCGGACGTCCAGCGGATGATCGATGCCACGACGGGCGACCTCAACGGTCAACTGTCGGCGATCTCGGTCCTGATGGTCAAAAAGGCCCAGGACTCAAAGATCGGCAGCAAGGTCACCATCGAAGCTGTCGCCGTCGAGTCGTTGAGCGACAATTCGGGAGTCGTACTCGTGGCGGCGAAAACCGATGCCACGGGGCCGGATAACGAAAAGCCGCCACCGGCCTTGTTTCGGCTGAGCGTCACCCTGAACCGTGACCACGGTCAGCTCAAGATGTCGAAAATTGACTACCTCTCATGACTGTCGAGCATGGTTCGTCGCCGAGCAGCACCGAAACAGCAACTGACGACACGGAGATTGCGCCCGCCGGCCAAACGGCTCCCAGGCGCCGGCTGGCAACGATCGGCCGTGGGTTGATGGCGAGGTGGCGTTGGATAATCGGGACAACGCTGGTCATTGCCACCGTGGGAGTGGCGGCCGGTGTGTACCTCGTTGTGCACCGGCCGGATCAGCGGGTCGACGATGCGGCGGCACACCGCGCAATCCAGGCGGCGTCAGATGGCGCGGTGGCAGTCTTGACATATTCCTATGACCATTTGGATCGGGATTTCTCCACGGCGAAATCACATCTCACCGGCGAGTTTTTGGCCTACTACAGCAAATTCACCGGCGATATCGTCGGGCCGACGGCCAAAGAGGGGCACCTGACGACATCGGCCAAGGTAGTTCGGGCCGCGATTTCGGAATTGCATCCCGATTCGGCGGTCGTGCTGATTTTCGTCGACCAGACCACGGCCAGCATGCAAAAGAAAGATCCCGCACAGAACAAAACCGCTGTCGTGGTCACGCTGACAAAGGTCAACGGTTCCTGGCTGATCGCGAAATTCGAGCCGGTCGGGTGAGTGCGATCCTAACCGTTACCTGGCCGGCCGAAACGGTGTAACGTCAACGCTCGAGAATTATGCGCTTCTAGGAGCACCTGATGCGTTCTGCTAACACACTCACCACCGCAACGCTGGTGGCCACCACCATATTTGGCGGCTTGGGCACTGCCGCCACGGCCCAGGCGACAACGAAGGAAGAAGTGGCCATCAATGGGACGTATCACGTTACGTCCATCGGCGATTGGGCCCAGCGAAACGATCAATACTTCGGCGAGCCGACGGTCTACCAAACATGGACGATCAGCTCGACTTGCGACACATTCCAGGAATGCCACGGGACGGTGCGCAGCGACCAGGGATGGACCGCACCCCTCTATCTCAATGATGGGCAGGTGTGGAAGGCGAGACGCGAAGTGCCGAATTGGGAGCGGTGCGAAGACGGTACCGCGTTCCCCGGACAGCAGACCTTCTCTTTCTTCCCGGTAAACGAGAACGGCGGATTTCAAATCGGATCGCGGACCTTGTCCGGCAAGGACAAGACGGTCGGGCCAAGCGGTGCCTGCGGGCAGAACCAGTGGCTCGATATCATGATGCCGTTACGCCTGGATCAAGTCTCCTGACCGGGCGCTCGTAGCCCCACCGCCACCCAGCCCGGTCCACCTCTGCCGGCCTCAGGTGGGAAGCATGTCCTTCCACGTCTTGGGCGCTTTCGCGGGCGCGAGATCCGACTGCTCGTACAACTTCCCGTCCGGACCGACGTAACGACCAGTGCGCGGGTCGTACTTTGCCACCACGATCGACGGCGCGGGCTTAGATCCCTTGCCTCCGAACGCACTTGGCGCGGCCTGGGGCTGCCCACCGTCGGCCTGATCCGGTGGCGCGGGGGCCGCGGGTGGTGCCGGTGGTGGCGGCGGCGTTGCCGGAAGCTCACCCGGTGCCGGAACATCGAGTGGCGCGAAGGTCGGGAGGTCCGCCGACATCGGCGAGATGGGTCTGAGCGCCGGCCCCGACGACGGCACCGGAGGTACAGCCGCTCCTACCGTGCCCGATGGTGGATTTTCTCCCCGCGGGCCCGCGGGTGTACCGCGCGGCACCGCTCCCGGCGGCAACGGCGTTCCCTGCACCGGGGCGAAGATCCTGCTGTCGCCGGTGATCCGGTCGTCGGGCGGCACACCCTGGGAGAGCAGATTCGGATCCAACGGATAGGGGCCGAGAGTGTGCTGGCGCATCGCCAGCGGCATGAAAGGCTTGTCGCTGTTGCAGATTTCGACGGTCGGCGCGCGCTTACCCGGGTGCCCCATGCAGGGATAGTTGCGCGCGCCGCGGACCGCCATCGGTGAATCCTGCGGAAGCTTGCAATACAACCCGTCCGGGGTGTCGATGTCGCTGAGGTCGTCCGGCGATCGCCAGGTGTTGGGCGGCATGAAACCGACCGTGCAAATCGGCGGGTCGTCGATCGTTAGGGCGAAGTCGCCCACGGCCTTACCGTCGGGATGGTTTTCGCCGGTAGCGGCCTGCTCGATAGCAACCGCCGACGGCAGCAACACCAGTAGCTGCTCGATCGAAGGGTGGTAGGTGACGCCGATCTGCCCGATGGTGGTCAGGTTGGCCAGCAGCACCGGCAGCGTCGGTTTGATTTGGTCGAGGAGCGCGGACGCTTCGTTAGCAGCGTCGGGACCGTTTCGCAGGATGGTGCGGAAGTGGGAATCGTTGTTCGCCAACACATCCGAGATTCCTGCGATGCTACGTGCCCATGTCCTGATCGAATCGGTGGTCTGTGCCTGCGTATCCAGCAGCGGCCCAGTGTCTTCGGTGAGGGCCTTGGTGCGATCGACGACGCTGTTGGAGTCACGGGACAGTGTCTCTGACGAATCGATCAGTGAGCCCAGGTCGTAACCGGAACCGTTGAAGCCCTGGAAGGTCTCGTCGAGCAACTGTCCGAGTTTGGTCTTCGGGATGCTGCCGACCAAGGCATTGAGCTGCTCGAGCATCGGCCCGACCGCCTGCGGAATCGTCGTGTCGCGCGCGGCGATAACCGAGCCGTCGTGCAGGTACGGCCCCGAATCAGTTTTGGGCCGTAGGTCCACATACTGCTCACCCACCGCGGAGACGCTGAGCACCTCCGCCGTCAGGTCCGCGGGGACCTTGGGTGAAGTGTTAAGCGACAGCGTCGCTTTCGCGCCGGTTGGCGTCAGGCCCACCGAGGTGACCTTGCCCATCTGGACCCCGCGGTAGGTCACGTTCGAAAACTGGTAGAGGCCGCCGGTAGCCGGCAGCTCCAGCGTCACCGTCATCCGGCCGATGCCCAGCAGGGTCGGTGCTTGGATGTAGAACAGGACCATCGCGATCACGCCGAGGGTCCCGACGATCGTGAAGATCCACAGCTGGAGCCGAACGAAGCGCGTCAGCATCTATCCGCCACCTCCCGTCGGTGCCGGGCCGGGCAGCGGCGGCGTTTGGCCAAGACTCGCATCGGGCGTTTGTGCCGGCGGCGGTCCGGGCAGGGGACCCCATCCCGGCGGCGGCGCGGGCAGCGGCAGCGCATTGGGATCGACCCACGGCGGCCGCACGGGGTCGTGCAACGGATCGAGGGTGTAATTCATGCGATAGGGGTCCCCGGGCTCCGGTGGCACCGGCATGTCCAGCTGGCCCCAGTGGGTCCCCAGCAGCAACCCCTTCTTGAGCCGTGGAATCGACAGGTCAAGGTCGACGTGCAGGTTGAAGTAGTCGCCGCGGACCGCGCGGTCGACGAAGTTCTGCGTGAACGGGAACACGAAACCCGCCGCGATCGCCATGCCGAACTCGGGTCCGACGTCGGCGAGCGCTTTGATGGCCGGTTCCAGGTTTTTGAGGTTCTTGACCAGATCGTCTTGTGCGTCGTTGACCAACCGGGAGGCCGTGTTGCTGAACACCCGCAAGTGATCTAATGCCTCAGTCAGCCGCGGGCGCTCCTTGATCAACACATCAAGGGCGGGCGGAATCTTGTGCAGCGCCTCGGTCAACACGTCCCGCTGCGCGGCGAAGGTGCCCGACAGCCGGTTCAGTGCCTGAATCGACTCAACAATGTTGTCGCGCTGCTCATCCAGCGTCCCCACAAAGGTGTCCAGCCGTGTCAGCAGATCACGTGCCGCACCCTCGTGCCCGGACAGCGCGGCCGAGAAGTTGTGAATAACCTCCCCGATCTGCCCCAGCCCGCCGCCGTTGACCACCGCGCCCAGCGACGACAACGTCTGCTCGGTCGACGGATACGCCGTCGACCGGCTCAACGGAATCGTCGCGCCCGGCTGCAGCCGACCCGTTCCCTGCTGGCCCAGCGGCGTATTGAGCTCCACATGCATCGAACCCAGCAGACTGGTCTGCCCCACGGTGGCCACCACATTGGCCGGGACCACCACATCGCGCTTGACCGAGATCTCGACGTCGGCATGCCAACCCTGCACCCGCATCTCACCGACACTGCCCACGACCACGTCGTCGACCATCACCGGCGAATTCGACTCCATCGTGCCAACATTCGGCAACTCGACGTGATAAACGTTGGCCCCCGGCCCACGCCCGACCGCACCGGGCAACGGCAACGAATTCAGGCCATGGAAGGCACATCCCGACACCGACAACGCCACACAACAACCGACGACAAGCACCCGTCGCACCGCAATCCGCGCGATCATTGTTGTGGCCCTTCGGCTGGCAGCAGCATGTCCGACAGATTCGACGCCGGTGGTGGCGGCGGCGGCATTGGTGTCGACGGTGGCGGCGGCAGGGGCATCGCCGCACCCGGTATCCGCTCCGGTGGCACCGCTCCCGGCGGCCCCACCGGATCACCCGGCAGGCCGGTGTAGGCCGACACCGCGGGCGGGATCTCGGGCTGTCCGGGTTTCGGGCCCTCGCCGCCGGGCGCCAGGCGCGGTTCGGTGTAGAGAATCTTGGACGGGTCCATGGACTTCTGCAGAATGAAGTTGATGGGCAGTGGCGAATTGTTGAAGTTGAGCAGTCGCAATCCCGGACCGAGGAACAGGGCGCACAGCTTGCCCGATTCGACCGCGGTGACGTTCTCGATGGCACCAATCTGGTCGCAGCCCGGGGCCGACAGCAGAACCTGACCGCCCCACGTGGGATTCGCGAAGTTCATCAATCCGAATCCGCCAACAATGGTTCCGGTGTCGGCGTTGTAGTCGTTGAAGAAGTTGCCGAGCGAATTCGGCGCGCCGTGCAAAATGTTCTCCAGGGCCATGTGGTGATCAACCAAGTTCTGTGTGACGTCGGCCAGCCTGGCGATCTGCTCGCTGGTCTGGTTGCGAGTCCCGGCGATGAATCGCTGGACCTCGCCGACCGCGGTCGACAGATCTGTCAGCGCCGCATCCAGATCGGACTTGCTGTCGTTGACCACGCTGGTCAGCGTGGCCAGGCGATCGTTGAACTGCACGATCTGAATGTTGCTGTCCCGCAGCGCCCCGACGAAGGTCTGCAGGTTCTTGATGATGTCGACGATGTTGCCGCTGCCGTTGGCGAGGATCCGGGCGACCCCTGACAACTGACCGAGCGTCTGCCGCAGCTTGTCGCCGTTACCGTCGAGAGCGTTGGCGGCACTGTCGATGAACCGGCCCACCGACGTGCCCGATACCCCACTCTTGGGTCCCAAATCCGTTGCCAGCCGCATCAACTGGGTTTTGACCTCGTCCCACTCGACCGGGACAGCGGTCCGGTCGACCGGTATCACCGCACCATCGGACATGACCGGCCCGCGATCGCGGTAGGCCGGTGTGAGCTGGACGTAGCGGGAGGCCACCAGGTTTGGGGCGACGATGACCGCCTTCGCATCGGCCGGAATGGACACGCCGCGATCGACCTTCAAGGTCATCTTGGCCTGAGTGCCCTGCGGCGTAATGGATTCGATGTTACCGACTTTGACACCGGATACCCGCACCTCGTCGTGGGGGTAGATCGCGGTGGCGGTGGTGAAATAGGCGGTAATCGTCTTCTGCCCGAAGAACATACTGCGGACGAGCACGGCAGCGCCGGCAACGATCAGCACGACCAGGGCGACCGCCGCGATGGTCGCCAGCCTTCTGCGCGGAATGGTCATTGCGATCCACCGACCCGCCCGCCCAAGGTGCAGCCGGGGCACATCGGAATTGCGTTGTACGGGAAGGGAACCAGCGACCGAGGCACCGGCGAAGGGAAGCCGGGACCCTTTGAAGTATCGAAGGTGCGGAAGCCCCAGAGATAGTCGAAGAACGGTTGGAAGATTTGCGGCGCAAGGAAGTTCGGTACGAAGGCCGAGTATGCGTACATGCTGGAGATGCCCTCACCGACCGTGATCTGGAATTTGGCCAGCCCCGGCAGCGCTTTTCCGATGTTGTCGCGGTTTTTCTCCAGTACCCCGAGCACCCTGTTCAGCCTCTCGAGCGTCGGTGCCAAGGTGGCTTCGTTGTCGTGCACCAACGCCGTCAGCTGCTTGGCGACCACCGACGTGTTGGCCAGCAAGTCCACGATCTCCTGTCGGCGCGCCACCAGCACTTGCAGCAACGAGTCGGAGTTGAGGATGAGCTTGTTGACCTGCTGGCTACGTTCGGAAAGAACGTTGGTGACATCGGCGGCACTCTTGAACAGCTCGCTCAAGTTCTTGTTGCGACTGTTCAGGGTGCGCGATAGCCGGGTGAGTGCGTCGAAGGCCGGCCCCATCTGGGGTGCGAGCTGGTCGAGTGTCGCCGACAGCGTGTCCAGCGACTGATTGAGCGCGGTGGTGTTGGTTCCCGCGGTGTCCGAAGTCAAGTCACTCACCGCTTCGGTCAACGAATACGGCGAGGACGTGCGCGAGACGGGAATGACGGTCAGCGGGTGCATCGTGCCGCTGCCGGCGGACTCCAATGTCAGCATCCGCTCGCCCAGCAGCGAGCCGGTGCGGATATGCGCGGTGGTCTCCGACCCGAGCAGGACGTCGCCCTTCGTCGTGAACGTCACCAGAGCATCGCCGTGCTGCAGCGACACATCCGACACCGTGCCGACTTTCATCCCCGACACGATGACGGGGTTGCCCACCGCAATCCCGCCGGCTTCCGAAAATAGCGCCTGGTAGCGGACCATCGTCGCCCATGAAATGAACCGGTCGGGCGACAGGCCCACCAGGATCACCAGCACCGCTAACACGACGCCGATGAATCCGGCCTTTACCCGGCCACCTCCGCGATACTTAAGCATTAGGGTTCCGTGCACCTTCCCGCTTCAGATCTAAAGACGTTGGCGTGCACCGTTTTGCCCTGAAGATCCGTCCCGCGCAGTTCTAACTGGCACAGGTAGTACGGGATCGTGGCGCCGGCCACGCCGAGTCGGACCAGCTTGCGGTAGTTGTTCGGCGCCTTCTGGATCGCGGCGTCGAGGCGGTCCTTGTCGCCATCGAGTATCGGAGCCAGCCGATTCAACTCCGCGATGGTGCCCGACAGCGGCGGCCGCGCGCTGGACAGCAGACTGGCCAGTGAGGCGGTTCCCCTGTCCAGGGCGTCAACGGCGGTCCCGATGGTGTTGCGGTCATCCGAGAGCCCACTGATCAGCTGTTCGAGGCGATCGACCGCGCCGGAGAACTGTTTTCCGTCCTTGGAGACCGTACCGACCACGATGTTGAGGTTGTCGATCAGCTGCTGCACAGTTTGATCGTTGTCCGCCAAGGCGTTTGAGAACGATGTCGTCTTGGCGAACAGCGACTCGAGGGTCCCGCCTTGGCCCTGGAAGACCTGCAACAGTGCCGAGGTCAGCGCGTTGACGTCGCGCGCATTCAGGCCTTGGGTAACGGGTTTCAGTCCGCCCAGCAGCAGATCGAGGTCAAGCGCCGGCTGGGTGCGGTTGACGGGAATCTGGCCGCCGGCGGCCAGCAGCTTGGGCGAGCCGGGACCGTCGATGAGCTCGAGGTAGCGATCGCCCACCAGGTTGAGGTAGCGGACCGCCGCCCTGGTGCCCTCGGTGAGGACGATGTTGCGGTCGGCGTCGAACTTCACCACAACTTTCTTATCCGGTTGCAGCGAAACGCTATTGACCGTGCCTACCCGGATCCCGGCAACCCGCACCGACTGCCCCGGCTTGAGACGCGAGACGTCGGTGAACACCGCTGAATACCCGTTCGTCGAACCGGTCCGGTACTGACCGAAGATGAAGAACAGGAAAGCGGTCAGGATTGACATCACGACCGCGAAGATCCCGAACCGGATCAGCGTGGGGCGCATTCTCATCCGGGTTGTCCGATCTGAGCCGGGTTGCGGGGTGGACCGGCGATCGGCCCGTACAACAGCTGTTTGAGCAGGTCGGAGTTGAGCAGCGTCTGCTGGTTTCCGTACCCGACGGGGTTGGCACCGGTATCGGCGATCAACTGCGGCGGGTTCGTATTGAACGGCAGCTTCGGCAGACCCACGCACTGCGGGCCGCCCGTCGCGGCAACCTTGGGCAGGTTCGTCGGATACCGATAACGTTCGGCGCCCAACGTAAGGCTGGCCGAGATGTTGATGCTCGGCTCCGACAACGGTGCACCATGTCCAATCTGGATGAGCCCGCCGAAGGAGCACGTGAGTGCCGGGCCGTACTCGTTGAGCAGATCTGTGGTCGGTACCAGCAGGTGCATCACATCCGTCAGCGGCTGCCGGTTGGCCGACAACACGTCGTTTCCGATGTCGGCCAAGCCGATCGCGCTGATCAGCAACGCATCCAGGTTGTGCTGCTCCTCGACAATCGTCTTGCTGATCCGGTTCGTGTTGGACACGGTCCGCACCAGGTCCGGTGCGGCGTCGGCATACGCGTTGGACACCGCCGGTAAGACCGCGAAGTCGTGACGGAATGCGGGAAGGCTCGGCTCCAGCCTTGCCAGAAATGAATCCAAGTCGCTCAGGGCCTGGCCGAGCTTTGCGCCGCGGCCACTGAACGCTTGGGCCAGTGCGCCCAGTGATTCGTTGAGCTTCGGCGGGTCGATCTGGGACAGCACCGACACCAATTGCTGGAACACCGTGTTGATTTCGACCATGACGTGCTGGCCCTGCAGCGTCTGGCCGCTGTGTAGCCGCTGCGTGGAGGGTTGAGCAGGTTCCACCAACAGGACAGACTTGGCGCCGAACACGGTTGACGACGCGATGTCGACCAGCACATTGCTGGGAATGAAGTGCAACTGCGACGGATCCATCGCCAAGTGAATAGCTGCCTGGCCGTTGGGCAGCGATTCGATCGAGGCGACCTTGCCCACCTGCACGCCGCGCATCTTGACCTTGGCGTCCGGGTTCATAACCAGGCCGGCGCGCTGCGAAATCACGGTCACCGGTACGGATTCCGTGAAGGAGCCCCGGAACAGACCCACTGCGAAGGCAAAAATGACGGCGACGACGACCACGGTGGCCAGGCCCGCGAGCGGGCGCGCGTAGGACTGGGCACCGAAGTGACGCCCAGGAGACGCCGCGACAGGAGACGCGCTACTGGCCGCTTCAGACCGGTCTATGGGGCCGGGTCCGAATGTGTCTGTCAACGTCTACCTCCTAACCGGACAGGTTGAAATTGCCATTCGCACCGTAAATAGACAGTGAGACCAACAGCGTTACGGATACCACGACGATGAGCGAGGTGCGTACCGCGTTACCGGTCGCGTTGCCGACACCGGCCGGGCCCCCGGAAGCGAAATAGCCGTAGTAGGTGTGGATCAGCAGGATGGTGAGCGCCATCAAGATGGCCTGCAGGAACGACCACAACAGGTCGATCGGGTTCAGGAACGTGTTGAAGTAGTGCTGGTACAGACCCTGCGACTGTCCGAGCAAGAACGTCGTGGTGAACTGGCTGGCTACGAACGACAGGATCACGGCGACGCTGTACAGCGGCGTGATCGCCATCATTCCCGCCATGATCCGGGTGCTCACCAGATAGGCGATCGGCCGAATGGCCATGGCTTCCAACGCATCGATTTCTTCGTTGATCCGCATGGCACCCAGCTGCGCGGTCACCCCGGCACCGAAGGTGGCCGCGAGACCGATGCCGGCGACCACCGGTGCCGCGATGCGCACATTGATAAATGCGGACAGAAAGCCGGTCAGTGCCTCGATGCCGATATTGCCGAGCGACGTGTACCCCTGAATGGCCAGCGTGCCGCCCGCCGCCAGCGTCAGGAAGCCAACGATCACGACGGTCCCGCCGATCATCGCCAAAGTGCCCGCGCCCATGCTGATCTCGGCAATCAGTCGGATGACTTCGCGCCGGTAGTGGGTGGCCGCGAACGGCACCCCGGCGAGCGCCTTCCCGTAAAACAGGGTGTGGTCGCCGACCCGGCTCAGCGAGGCGACCGGCTTCTCGAATTGGCGGGCCAATCGCGGATATGCAGCCCTCAGTGCCATCGGCGGGCCCCTACTTCGCCGTCATCTTGATGCCGATCGCGGTGACAACCACGTTGACGACGAACAGGGACATGAAGGCATAGACCACCGTTTCGTTCACCGCGTTGCCAACGGCCTTCGCGCCACCGCCGGTGATCGACAGACCCCGATAGCAGGCGACCAGGCCGGCGATGAGGCCGAAAAGGGCTGCCTTGACGCATGAGATGACCACCTCGGGCACGCCGGTGAGCAACGTGATACCCGCGGCGAAAGCGCCGGGATTGACGTCTTGGACGAATACCGAAAACACATAGCCGCCAAGGACGCCGATGATGACAACGAGGCTGTTGAGCAGAAACGCCACCAGCCCCGACGCCAGCATGCGCGGGGTGACCAAGCGCTGAATCGGGTTGATGCCCAGCACTTCCATCGCGTCGATTTCTTCGCGGATTGTTCGCGACCCCAGGTCCGCACACATTGCCGTGGCACCCGCGCCCGCCACGATCAACACCGTGACCAACGGACCGAGCTGAGTGACAGCGCCGAACGCCGCACCCGCACCGGAGAGATCCGCCGCTCCCAGTTCACGCAACAGGATGTTGAGCGTGAAGCTGACGAGGACGGTAAACGGGATCGCGACCAGCAAGGTCGGTGCCAGCGACACCCGCGCGACAAACCACGACTGCTCCAAGAACTCCCGCCACTGGAAGGGCCGGCGGAACGCGAACTTCACCGCGTCGGCCGACATCGCGAACAACGCGCCGACCGCCTGCATGGGACCCGATAAGTCCCACTTGAGTTTCAGCGCAGGCAATCCCGTTGACCAGTGGTCAGCGCCCTTGGTCGCCATCCGCGTCAGTCCCTTCCCACGCTACGAGACCGACAGTCTTGTTGTTGCGCAACGACTGAGGTAGGTTCGGTTGAACGGCAACGTCGAAATGCCCACCGGGGGGCGACATCCCGACCTCGAGCGCCGGCGAGACAGGCGTAACCTGCACTCACGCCAGTCCTCCGATCCGTCGCATGAGAAAGCGTCCGGTCATTGTGACTCATGCCACGCCCGCGCGGAGCAAAAAACGCATAACCGTTATCGAACGCGCAAACATTTCAGTCAGCCCCACTCTCAGGTAACCGCCCCGGCGGTTTTGAGTTCGATGATGCGGTCCCAGTCGAGTCCCAATTCCTGCAGTATGTCGTCGGTTTGCTCGGCGAATCCGGGTGCGGGCCCGGTGTGCGGTGCGGTGAGATCGAACTGCACCGGGTTGGCGACCAGTTCGAGTTCGCCTGCCCGGACAACATATTCGTTAGCCCGGATCTGGGTGTCATCGACTGCCTGCAGCGTGTCTTGCACCGGCGCCCATGGCCCGGCCAACGTGGCAAAGCGTTCGCTCCACTCGGCAAGCGTGCGGGTTGCGATCACCTTGGTCAAGATCTCCACTGCTTCTGCCGTATTCGCGGTGATCTGCTCGATGGTGGCAAACCGTGGATCATCGGCCAGCTCAGGCAGGTCAACATGGCGGCACACATCGGCCCAGAATTTCGTTGGCTGCATCATCACGAAAGAGATGTAGCGGCCATCCGATGTCGTGTACAGGCCCACCAACGGGTTGTTGGGTGCGCCGTGCACACCAGGCGGCGGCGCTTCCAGTCGTTGGTTCAGGTGCTTGGTCAACGCGACGGTGTGACCCATCGACCACAGCCCGCTGCCCAGCAGCGACACGTCGACGACGGACGGTTCGCCGGTGCGCTCGCGCTTGAGCAATGCGGCCGCAATGCCTCCGGCGAGGTTCGTCCCGGAGATCGTGTCGCCGTAGGCAGGTCCTGGCGGCCCGATCATGCCCGGCATCCCCGTCGGGGTGATGGTGGCTGCCGTTCCGGCCCGGCACCAGAAGGCGGTCATGTCGTAGCCGCCCTTGGTCGCCTCTTCACCGCGTGGTCCGAGCGCGCTGCCGCGCGCGTAGATGATCAACGGGTTCACGGCGCGGATGTCGTCGACGTCGATGCCGAACTTCTGCCGGGCACCGGGCAGGAAGCTGGTCAAGAACACGTCCGAGCGGCGGGCCAATTCGTAGAGGACTTCTTTGCCTTCGGGAACCGACATGTCGAGTCCGATGCTGCGCTTGCCTCGGTTGGCGTGCTCGATGTTTGGATTCGGATCGCCCTCGACGCGCAGCATGCCGGTCTGCCGAAGTCCGCGCTGCGGATCACCCGTCACCGCGTGCTCGACTTTGACTACGTCTGCGCCCCATTCGGCCAGCACCGCGCCCGCCGACGGGACGAACCCGTACATCGCGACTTCGAGAACCCGAAGGCCTTCCAACGGCCTCATTGATTGTCTCCCAGCACCGGAACGGCGAAGGTCCTGCGCTGCACGAACTCTTCGGGCCCGGCCGGATTGATCGAGGGGAATGGCTGGTCGCCCACGACGTCCGACACTGTGACCTGCACTGCCATTCGGCTCCTCTTGTGGTGGCCATCACGAAAATTTCATTCTCTTCCCGGGCGAATCTTACATTCGACTCTCGAGAATTCAAGAAAGTCATAGGAATGGAACAAGGTCACTGACCAGCACCGCAAGGCGGCAAGGGGAAGCGCGTGGCCGGCCTCAGCCCAGGCAGCGGCGTGTTTCGCCCGCGTGTTGCACGTCACTTCCGTGCGAGAGTAAGGTTCTCATAATTGCGAAGGAGATTCTTTGTGACTGAGATGGCCGCATTGAGCCTGCGGGCCGGGCTGTGAAGACCGCGGTGGTCACCGGTGGCGGATCCGGGATCGGGCTGGCGGTGGCCCATCGGCTGCGCGCCGACGGCCTGGACGTCGCAACCATCGATCTGAAGCCGTCGGACGCCGAGCTGTCGTTCACCGCCGACGTGACCGACCGAGCCCAGGTGGATGCCGCGCTGGCGGCGATCCGCGCGCAATTGGGCCCGGTCGCGGTGCTGGTTAACGCCGCGGGGCTGGATGGCTTCAAGCGCTTCAGCAACATCACGTTCGAAGACTGGCAACGCGTGGTCAACGTGAATCTGCACGGGGTCTTCCACATGACCCAAGCGGTGCTGCCCGACATGGTCGAGGCGGGGTGGGGACGGATCGTCAACATCTCGTCGTCGAGTACACATTCCGGCGCTCCTTATATGTCGCACTATGTCGCGGCCAAGTCGGCGGTCAACGGCCTTACCAAGTCGCTGGCTCTCGAATACGGCCCCAGCGGAATCACGGTCAACGCGGTGCCGCCCGGCTTCATCGACACCCCGATGCTGCGCAGCGCCGAGCAGCGCGGCTACCTCGGCGACATCGACGAAACCATCGCCCGGACCCCGGTGCGCCGGATCGGCAAGCCAGAAGACATCGCGGCCGCCTGCGCGTTCCTGATATCCGAAGAAGCCGGCTACATCACCGGTCAGATATTGGGCGTCAACGGTGGTCGAAACACCTGAACCACGTCGTGGTCCGGACTACCGTAACGCCAGCCCCATCGCATCCCCCAGGAGGAGACATCGTGAAGGTCTGGGTTGATTCGCAGCGCTGCCAGGGTCACACCCTGTGCGCGATGATTGCGCCGGATTCATTCGTGCTCAGCGACATTGACGGCAGTTCGTCGGCGGTCAACGAGGTGGTGCCGGCCGACCAGGAGGACCTGGTGCGCGAGGCGGCGCACTCGTGCCCGGAGCAGGCGATCACGATCACGGACGAAACCTAAAGGGAGACAACATCTTGAACGTCGACGATGTCGTGAGCGACGGCGAACAGAACAAGCCGACGTACCACTTTGACCGAAACGCCCCGGAGTACCGGTCACAGTTCAAACGGATCACCGAGGAGATGCACGCCAAGTGCCCGATGGCGTGGACCGAGACCTACGGAGGGCACTGGGTCGCGGCCGGCAGCCACGAAGTCTTCGAACTCGCCCGTTGCCCAGCGGTCTCCAATGACCACGACATCCATAACGAACGCCGCGGCTACAAGGGCATCTCCATCCCGACGGCGAGCCGCGTCGCCGCGGTGCGCGGGGGCATTCTCGAGATGGACGAGCCCGACCACCGCACGTACCGCAACGTATTGAACCCCTACCTGTCGCCGGCCGCGGTCAAGCGCTGGGAACCCTTCATCCACGACATCACTCGCGCCTGCCTCGACGAGAAAATCGAAACGGGCAGAATCGATTTCGTCGACGACCTGGCGAACGTCGTGCCTGCCGTGCTGACGTTGGCGATGCTGGGCATTCCGCTGAAGAAGTGGAACCTGTACAGCGAGCCGGTGCACGCGGCCGTCTACACCCCGGAACACTCCCCCGACATCGAGAGGGTCACCGCGATGCACCGGGAGATGGGCCTCGACATGGTCAACAACATGCTCGAGATCCGCGAGAATCCGCGGCCCGGCATCGTCAACGGGCTGTTGCAGTTGCGGATCGACGGTGAGCCCGCCCCTGATCTCGAGATCCTCGGCAATCTCGGTCTGGTCATCGGCGGGGGCTTCGACACCACGACGGCGCTGACCGCCCACACACTGGAATGGCTTTCGGAGAACCCCGCCGAGCGCGAGCTGCTGTCCAAGAACCGGGACGCCCTCCTGGACTCCGCGACCGAAGAATTTCTGCGCTACTTCACCCCGGCGGCCGGTGACGGCAGAACCTTCGCCGATGACGTCGAACTTGACGGCAATCATTTCAAAGAGGGTGAACGGCTTTGGATTTCGTGGGCAATGGCAAATCGCGACCCCGCACTGTTCGCCGACCCGGACAAGATCGTCCTTGACCGTAAAGGTAACCGGCACTTCAGTTTTGGCCTCGGTTTGCACCGGTGCAAAGGGTCCAACGTGGCGCGTACGGTATTCAAGTCCATGCTGACGGCTGTTCTCGACCGGATGCCCGACTATCGATGCGATCCCGAAGGCACCGTCCACTACGAGACCATCGGCGTGATCCAGGGCATGCGGAAGCTGCCGGCGACCTTTACCCCAGGTGCCAAGATCGGCGCGGGCCTGGACGAAACGCTGGACAAGCTGCAGCGCATCTGCGACGAGCAGCAACTCGCCCTGCCGGTCACCGAGCGTACGGACATCGCCGTCATCGACTAGTAGATCTGGGCGCACCCGCCGTTGACTGCCGCGAATTTTGCGAGTAGGCCTTTTCAGCGTGACCGCGCCCTATATTTGAGGCCAGCGCGCGTACAGAGACGGGAGACGCACCGGTGAAGACTTTCGCAGTGAGCCTTGCGCTCGCCACGGCCGCACTGACCGTCATGCCGAGCGCCCATGCGGACATGAGTATCGGTAATTACCGGGTGGATACGCCGCGGGAAACCGGACACCTCTGGGTCTGGGCCCTCGCGACGTGCACTCCTAAAGCGCCGGGATGCCTGACCATTGAAGGGGTTCCACAACCCAACGGGCAAGCGGCACCCTGGAAGTCAGACGCTCACCTATCCAACGGCCGCTACACCATGACCGTCGATGTGCCCGACGGTGTTCGCTGCGTGGTCCAGTTCTTCCCCTCGCATGACGTCTATTCGTGGGACGCGGTCACGCTTTCGGGTGAGGTCGTCTCGACATTCAACACGGGCTGCGGCGGCGCACCCGGGGGCAGCAACACCTATCCGTTCACGCTCGTGCGATGGTAGCCGCGTGAGACGTTCATCAACCGGGAGCAAGCACTTTGGCTGAGGCGAAGAAACCGCCGCACGACGCCACCTCGAAAGCCGACACCATGGCGTTGATCGCGGAAGCCGAGGCCGAAGCCGCCGAAGCCGAAGCACTGGCCGCCGCGGCGCGTGCCCGCGCCCGGGCCGCCCGGCTCCGCCGCGAATTGCGGGACGCCGAGGCCGAGACCGCCGAAACCACCGAAGAAGCCGCGGACACCGACGAGGACGCGGCCGTCGCTGACGAGGCGAAGATCGATGACGACGTCACCGACACCGACGAATCTGACACCGACGTAACCGGCGCCGACGAAGCGCGGACCGACGAGGAAGAAGAAGCCGACTCCGCCGACGTAACCGACGCGGCGGAGAGCGAGGAAGAAGAAGCCGACGAAACGCCCGAAGACGCGGAATCCGAATTCGAGTCCGCCGACTCCCGGCGACGCCTGCGGTGGCTATCGCTGTCGGTGATGTGGAAAGCGGCCGTCATTCTGCTCATCTGCCTTTTCGTCGGGGCGAGCGGATACATGGTGTGGCAGCATCATGAAACCACCGAGCGCAACCAGCGCATCGCGAACTTCGTTGCCGGGGCCAGACAAGGTGTCGTCAACATGACTTCCCTGGACTTCAATCGGGCCAAGGAAGACGTCCAGCGGGTGATCGACAGCTCGACCGGTCAGTTCCGGGACGACTTCCAGCAGCGCTCAAAAGATTTCACGACGGTCGTTGAGCAGTCCAAAGTGGTCACTCAAGGAACCGTGAACGCGGCGGCCGTGCAATCTATCGACGGGAATTCCGCGTTGGTTCTCGTCGCCGCGACATCGCGGATCACCAACGCCGCCGGCGCCAAAGACGAACCACGAAGGTGGCGCCTGCGGGTGACCGTTACCGAAGACGGCGGGCAATACAAGATGTCCAAACTGGAGTTCATCCCATGAGCAAGGACGAGGACAGCGTCGACGCTGCCGACTCTTCGGACCAACCGAAACAGGGTGGACGTAGCCAGCCGCGCACCGGTCGCAGGGTGAAAGTCGTTCCTGTCGTCCTGATTTTGCTCCTGCTGCTATCCGGCGGCGCGGCGACGTGGCTGTACTTCAAGCAGTACCGGCCCGACAAACAAACCGACGCCAGCGTCGCGAACGCGGTGGTGAGTTCGGCGTCCGACGGAACGGTCGCGTTGCTGTCCTACTCACCCGACACACTCGACAAAGACTTCGCCACGGCCAAGTCTCACCTGTCCGGGGACTTCCTCTCGTATTACAACCAGTTCACCGAACAGATCGTGGCTCCGGCAGCCAAACAGAAGTCGCTGAAAACCAACGCTCGGGTGTTGGGGGCCGCGGTTCAGGAGTTGCACCCGGATTCGGCCGTCGTGCTGGTGTTGGTCGATCAGAGCACCACGAGCAAGGACAATCCCGACCCGGCGATGTCTTCCAGCAGTGTGCTGGTGAGTTTGACCCGGGTCAACGGCAACTGGCTGATCACCAAGTTCGACCCGGTCTAGCATCGACCGAGCCGCAACGGCTTTCGCCGAGAGTGAAACTAACTTCACGCTCGGCCCGTTTAGCGCGGCAGGCCGAGCACGCGCTGGGCAATGATGTTGCGCTGAATCTCGGAGGTACCGCCGGCGATGGTGCCGGAAAAGCTTCGCGCATAGCGCTCGAACCAGCTGGCGAAATAGTGGTCGAGGTTCATGTGTGCATACGGCCCGGTCAACGCCGGGTGCACGAGCCCGTCGGACCCCGCGGACGTCAACGCTAGCTCCATCCCACGCAACTCGGCCTCGGACCCGAGCAGCTTGAGTACCGAGATCGCTGCCACGTCGTCTTCGCCGCGCGCCGCGCGGGCCAACGCCACCGAACCCAACAAGCGCAGTGCCTGCTTGTCCATGATCGTGGACGCGTACTGGTCGCGCTCGACCTCGGTGCTCGGTCGGAAGTCGTCGATCATGTTGTCGAGCCGATCCGCGAAGCCCAGCCACATCATCGTGCGCTCGTGCCCGAGCGACCCGTTGGCCACCTTCCACCCCTGGTCGACCTCGCCGACCAGATTCTCCGCGGGCACCCGCACGTCGGTGAAGAACACCTCGTTGAAATCCAGATCGTCGATGCCGCAGATCGACGGAAACGGCCGCCGCACCAGACCCGGAGTGTCGGTCGGGATGATCAGCACGCTGATTCCCTTGTGCTTCGGCACATCTGGGTTGGTACGGACGAACGTCAGCAGAACGTCGGCATCGTGGGCACCCGAGGTCCACACCTTCTGCCCGTTGACCACGAAGTGGTCGCCGTCAAGGACCGCGCGCGTACGCAACGACGCCAGGTCGGAGCCCGCGCTGGGCTCGCTCATTCCGAGGGAAGCCGTGATCTCTGCCCGCAGGATCGGCACCGCCCAGCGCCGCTTCTGTTCGTCACTGCCGAACGACAACAGTGAGGCGCCAACGATATTCACGCCTTGTGGGTTGAAGCTGTGGTAGATCCGGCGCCGGCTGAGTTCCTCCAGGTGAACGAACTGCTGAATGACGCTCGCATTGCGCCCGCCGAATTCCGGTGGCTGACTCGGCAGCAGCCAGCCGTTGTCGAACAGCAGCCGCTGCCAGTCCCGTGCCCACTGCGGCATATGCGAGACCGACCGTGGCCGCTCGAGCGTTTCGCTTGCGGCAGGCAGGTTTTCGTCGAGGAAGGCCGAGAACTGCGCCCTGAAATCCTCGACCTCGGAATCAAAAGTCAGCTGCACGGTATTCCTCCGCGATCCGCGCCCGATGCTGGGCGGCGCCGCCGAGCATCAGTTCGCCCGCTTTGGCCCGCTTCAGCGCGAATTGCAGGTCGTTCTCCCAGGTGAAACCCATTGCGCCGTGCAGCTGCAACCCATGCCGGAATACCAACGATTGACACTCCCCCGCCGAGGCCTTGGCCATCGCGGCCGCCAGCCGGCGGCGCGGATCGTCGGTCGCGATCGTCAGCGCGGCGAAGTAGGCAAGTGCGCGAGCACGTTCCACCGCGACGTGCATGTCGGCAGCCTTGTGCTGCACGGCCTGGAAGGAGCCGATCGCAGCGCCGAATTGCTGACGGCTTTTGACGTGCTCGAGCACCAGGTCGAGGATGCGTTGACAAGCACCGACCATCGTGATGGCCATGCCGGTCAGCGCCAGATGGTGAGCGCGTTCCGTGTCGGCGGTCAGCCGCTCACTGTCGGGCACCCGGACCGCGGCGAATGACAGGTCGGCGACGTGCAGCACCGGGTCGAACACCGAGGCGCGCCGGGCCGAGACCTGACTGGCCGCGACGAGAAAGACCCCCGCGTCGGTCACGACCGCGAGCCGGTCCGCGCGATCGCCGTCCAGGACGTGGCGCGCGGTGCCGTCCAGCACCCAGCCCTCGGCGTCGCGGTGCGCCACGACCCCGCCATGCACCGCGGTGCCTGACTGGTGGGGGTCGAACCGGTCCGCGACGAGCGGCGCGAACTGACTCATCGTCGCCAGAAACGGCGTGGGATCGGTTGCGCGGCCTAGCTCTTCGAGCACGATGGCCAGCTCCACGGCGCTGTCCGATTCGTTCAGCTCGGTCCAGCCCTGGTCGACATACGACTTCCACAGGGGGCTCGGGTCTATGCCGTCCTCGGCCACGCTGCGCACCAGCGAGGGCGGGCACTGCTTTGCGACGGCATCACGCACCGTGTCCTGCCACAGTCGCTGATCAGCATCGAACTCCAACAGCATCGGGGCTGCCTCCTGTCGTCACCGCCGTTGCGAGAATAACATTCTCTCTTCTGGAAGTAATAATCTCGATTTCGGCGTATGGCGTAACAGACGCAGGCCCGGCGGTCGCCGTCCAAACGCTGGCGTGGGTGGCCGCCCCATTCACTGATACGCCCGGCACTGTTCGGCCAGCGCGGTGGCCAGCCAGCGCGGGCGAGAGAACATCACGTCGTGGCAGGCGTCGACGCACAGCATCGTATCGACACCGCCGAGGGATTCGATCGCGCCGAGCTGCTGGCGCTGCGACAGCGCTCGATCGGCCAGCGTCATGATCCACGTCCGCGGCACCTCGCCGGGCAGGTCGCTGCGGTCGGCCGGTTCGAAGATGACGTTCGGCGATTCCAGGCACAATCGCGACAAGGTCAGCTCGCGCTGCTCGCGTGTCATTCCATTACAGAACGCGAAAAGCGCTAGCCCCCTTGGCATTGGGACCGATCGACGAATCCGGCCCGCCGATCGCGCCAACGGGGCCAGCGGCCCGCGCAGCGCGTCCACCACCGACGATCCCTGCGGTGGCACAAAGGCGGCCAACAGGATCATCTCCCGTACGCGCGCAGCCCCGAGCCTGGCCACGATGCCCGGCACCGTCAGCCCGCCCATCGAATGCCCCACGATCACAACCTCGTTGAAGCCGGCGTCATCGATATCGGCGACCGCGGAGCTCACCCAGTCGGTGATCGTGACGGCCGTCAGATCTGCCGGCCTGCCGCCGCGACCGGGTAGATCAACGGCCAGCACCGGCAATTCCGGTGTCCTCCTAGCTAATTCGGCAACGGTGAGATCCCAACAATCGGCGGCATGGGCGCCCCCATGCACCAGAACCAGCCCGGGCCAGGCCATTACGAGTTCAGTCGCGACGCAGGGCTTCGGCCTGCGTCGGGCGTCCACGCCGGGTTGTGGTGACCAAGGAAATATACATTAACGTGTAGATAACCGTCGGGACGACGAACCGAGCCAACGGCTACGACGCCCTCGATATGTTCACCGCCACCAAGACCGTCGTCGTGCACCTATCAAGGAGAAGATCATTGGATCGCGAAACATACCAGCGGGGACTTGAGGTTCGGTCCGCGGTGCTGGGCGAGGCGTACGTCAACAAAGCAGTGGCCGACGCCGACGAATTCTCCAAGCCGCTGCAAGATCTCGTCACCCAATACTGCTGGGGTGAGGTCTGGGGCCGAGACGGGTTGCCCCGCAAGACGCGCAGCATGCTCAACCTGGCAATGATCCCAATTCTCAACCGGCCGAACGAATTACGAACCCACATCAAGGGCGCGGTGACCAACGGGGTCACACGCGAAGAGATTTGCGAGATCTTCCTACAAGTGGGCATCTATGCGGGCGTTCCGGCCGCGGTGGACAGCTTCCGCATCGCGCGCGAAGTGTTCGCCGAACTAGACGAGGACTAGTCGTGACCGAAGTCGGCTTTATCGGTTTGGGCAACATGGGTTTTCCCATGGCACACCGACTCATCGGCGACGGCCACGACGTCATCGCCTTCGACACGAGCAGCGCGACACTCGATCGCATCGTCTCACTCGGCGCCCGTGCCGCCTCGTCGCCCAAGGATGTCGCCGACCGTGTCGAAACGGTACTGGCCAGCCTCCCGTCGCCGGCGGTGTCACTGGAGGTCGCCAGTGGGGACGCGGGTGTGATCGCGGGCTCGGCGGTCAAGCGCTACGTCGACCTGTCGACGGTGGGCAGCCGTACCTCGGTGCAGATCCATGACCTGCTGGCACAACTGGGCATCGCCGCTCTCGACAGCCCGGTGAGTGGTGGTGTCGGGGGCGCCGAGAAAGGGACACTCGCCCTGATGGTTTCCGGCCCGCGCAGCGAATTCGACGTCGTCCGGCCCATCCTCGAGGCGATCGGCCGCCCGTTCTACATCGGAGCGAAGCCGGGGTCGGCGCAGACAATGAAGCTCGCCAACAACATCCTGGCGGCCAACGTGTTGGTCGCGACATCGGAGGTCGTGGTGATGGGCGTCAAGGCCGGTCTCGACCCGGCCGTGATGATCGAAGTTCTCAATGCGGGCTCGGGCGCGACGAGCGCCAGCCGGGACAAGTTTCCGCGCGCGGTATTGCCGCGCACCTTCGACTACGGCTTTGCCACCGGCCTGATGGTCAAGGACGTACGGCTCTATCTCGACGAGGCGAAGGCATTGGGCGTGCCCGTCGACGTCGCCGAGACCATCTGCCGGCTCTGGGAGGCGGCCGCACTCGACCAGGGCGCCGACTCGGATTTCACGGCTGTCATCAAGCCGTTCGAGAACGCCGCCGGTGTCACCGTCGGTTGCGCCGACGATGGCCGGCCGGCGTGACACTGTTGGCCGACTCTGTAACGGCCGCGTAGCAGGCGCGGCGGCGGCGAGGCAATCTTGCCCGACTCCAAAGCCACGTTCCCATCAGCGCCGAGAATGGTATTATCCGCATTGAAGAACCACGATTGCTCTGATAGTGGAAATACCAGCTACTACCAGGGCATATCGTTAACCGAGACGCTTACCGGAAATGCATTGATCGACAGCCTATGAGAATGTTAGATTATCTATCTTATGGTCAGGTTTGGCTCACTTCGGCTACCGGAACTGAAGGGTGGCTGGCGTGATCGAACACGCTGACGGAACCAGCACACCGCTCATCGACGCGAGCGTGCACATCTTCTTCCCGTCCAATAAGGCGCTGCGCAAGACCCTGCGGGAGCCGTTCAAAAGCCGCGGGTTCCCCGACTACGAGATGGACTGGTATGGGGCCCCGGGCGGCGAGTACGCACCCGGGGCCGAGGGCCCGGACGGTCAGTACCCCGGTTCGGATCCAGAATTCGTTGGCAACGAGCTGTTTTCGAAGCGCGGCGTCGACGTCGCGGTCCTACACCCGATGGCGCGCGGCATCATGCCGGACCGCCACCTGGGCAGCGCACTGCACGCCGCGCACAACGAGATGATGGTGACCAACTGGTTGGAGAACAGCCAGTACGGCGAGCGGTTCCGCGGCACCATCCGGGTCAACCCCGACGACATCGCCGGCGCGCTGCGCGAGATCGAGAAGTGGCGCGGGCACCCGCGCGTGGTCCAGATCGGCGTTCCCCTGCAATCCCGCGAGGTCTACGGCAAGCCACAGTTCTGGCCCCTGTGGGAGGCCGCGGTCGACGCCGGCCTGCCCGTTGCCGCACACATCGAGGTCGGCTCGGGCATCGCCTTTCCGCCGACGCCATCCGGGAACACCCGCACCTATGAGCAGTACGTCAGCTTCATGGCGCTGAACTACCTGTATCACCTGATGAACATGATCGCCGAGGGCGTGTTCGAGCGGTTCGACGGCCTCAAGTTCGTGTGGGGCGACGGCGCCGCGGACTTCATCACGCCGTTCATCTGGCGGATGGACACGTTCGGCCGGCCGCACCTGGAGCAAACCCCGTGGGCGCCGCGGATCCCCAGCGATTACCTGCCCGGCCACGTCTATTTCGTGCAGGGCAGCCTCGACGGACCCGGTGACACCGAGTTCGCCGGTCAATGGTTCAGCTTCACCGGCAAGGACGACATGGTGATGTTCGGCTCGAGTTACCCGCACTGGCAATGCGGCGATGTCAGAAAGCTGCCCAGCGCGCTGTCCGCCGAACAGCGCGACAAGCTGTGCTGGCGAAACGCCGCGCAGCTCTACGGCATAGACATCCCCGCCGGCGTAGGCGCACAGTAGAAGCAACGCGGCAGACTGAGGAGACCCAGATGACGTTGACCCATTCGCAGGAGCGGGTTCCCGCTACCGAGCGCATAGCCGTGCGATGCGTCGATTCGGATGTCCACCCGGCGCCCAAGCGCGGCGAGCTGGTGCCGTACATCCCCGAGCCCTGGCGCAGCAAGTACTTCCTCACCCGTAGCGTGGGTGAGCAGATTTACTACGACGCCCCCGACTACGCGCACTCCTACGCGATGCGCGTGGACGCCTTCCCTCCCAACGGTGAATTCCCTTGCAGCGACCCGGACATGGCGTTCCGCCAGCTGATCATGGAGGCCGGCTCCGACATCGCGATCCTGGAACCCGCCGCCTACCCGGCGCGGCTGCCCGAAGCGCAGCACGCGATGTCGGCCGCACTGAACGACTGGCAGGCCAATCATTGGCTGGACAGCCACAACAACTGGCACGAGCGGTGGCGCGGTTCGATTTGCTGCGCCATCGAGGAGCCCGACGAGTCCGCGCGCGAGATCGAGAAGTGGGCCGAACACCCGTTCATGGCGCAGATCCTGATCAAGGCCGAGCCGCGGCCGTCCTGGGGCCACCCGAAGTACGACCCGATCTGGGCAGCCGCCACCAAGCACGACATCACCGTGAGCTGCCACCTGTCGCGCAGCCAGTTCGACGAGTTACCGATCCCGCCGGTCGGATTCCCCAGCTACAACCACGATTTCATGGTGACCTACTCGCTGCTGGCCGCTAACCAGGTGATGAGCCTGATCTTCGACGGAGTATTCGACCGGTTCCCGACGCTGCGGATCGTCTTCGTCGAGCACGCGTTCACCTGGATCCTGCCGCTGATGTGGCGGATGGATGCGATCTACGAGGCGCGCAAGTCCTGGGTGGACATCAAGCGCAAGCCGTCGGAGTACGTCAAGGACCACATCAAGTTCACCACCCAGCCGCTGGACTACCCGGAAGACAAGACCGAGCTGACCCGCGCGCTGGAATGGATGGAGTGCGAGAAGATCCTGCTGTTCTCGTCGGACTATCCGCACTGGACGTTCGATGACCCGCGCTGGTTGGTCAAGCATCTGCCCAAGCACGCCCGCGACGCGATCATGTACAAGAACGGCATCGCGACCTATCACCTGCCGGAGACCGTTCCGGTGCTCGAGGGTCAGGTCCGGGTGCTCTGAATTGTCAGAAGAAACGAAACGGCCCGAGCCACGCCTCGCCCAGGGCCGCGAGCACGTCGTCGCCACCGTAGACGAGATTCCGCCGGGCAAGCACAAGCTGGTACCGATCGGGCGTCACGGTGTCGGTGTCTACAACGTCAACGGCACCTTCTACGCGATCGCGAATTACTGCCCGCACGAAGGCGGTCCGCTGTGTTCGGGGCGTGCCCGGGGACGCACGATCGTCGACGAATCCGTGCCCGGCGACGCCGTGATGGTGCGCGACCTGGAGTTCATCTACTGCCCTTGGCACCAATGGGGTTTCGAGCTGGCGACCGGCACCACCGCGGTTAAGCCGGAGTGGAGTATTCGCACCTACCCGGTGCGGGTCGTCGGCAACGACGTTCTGGTTCAGGCCTAACTACAGGAGAATCGCGTGCCATCAATTGAGATCAACGGGGGAAATGTCGTCTACGAAATCCTCGGTGACTCAGGCGATCTCATTGCTCTGACCCCCGGCGGGCGGTTCAGTAAGGAAATCGAAGGTCTGCGTCCACTCGCGGATGCACTGGCCGCGGGCGGTTACCGGGTGCTGCTGTGGGATCGGCCCAACTGTGGGGCGTCCGATGTGCAGTTCTACGGCCAAAGCGAGTCGCACATGCGCGCCGAGACCCTGCACAAACTGGTGACCGGCCTGGGCTTCGAACGCTGCATTCTTGCCGGAGGATCCGGTGGGGCAAGGGATTCCATGCTGACCACGATGCTCTACCCGGAGATGGTCACCAAGCTCGTGGTGTGGAACATCGTCGGTGGCATCTACGGCTCGTTCGTGCTGGGCTCCTTCTACATCATCCCCAGCATCCTCGCGGTGCGCGGCACCGGCATGGATGGCGTGATCAACGTGACCGAGTGGAAAGAGCGCATCGCGCAGAACCCGGCCAACAAGCAACGGTTCCTCGACTTCGACTCCGACGACTTCCTCAAGCTGATGCTGCGCTGGCTCAACGCATTCGTTTCCAAGCCGGGGCAGACGATTCCCGGTGTCGAGGACGAAATGTTCGACCGGATAAAGGTTCCCACGTTGATCATCCGTGGCGGCGAGAACGACATGGATCACCCCAAGCGGACGTCGCTGGAAGTCAGCTGCCTGATCAAGGGATCAAAGCTCATCGACCCGCCGTGGCCCGAGGACGCCTGGGAGCGTGCCTCCGAGGACCGCGCGTCGGGCCGGGTGAAGCACTTCAACATGTTCGACACCTGGGTGCAGGCAGCACCCCCGATCCTCGAATTCCTGGCCTCGTGATGGCGTCACACGGTGCGAATGTGTACCTCGCAGTTGAGCGACGCTTCCAGCGCCGTGTGGACCCGGCTTTCCGGAATCCGTTCCAGATCCGCCTCGCGCACCGTGACGTAGACGATGTCGAATCCCTCGTCGCCGGGCGTGCGCACGATGTCACCGCTGAGCCCGAACCCGGACAGTACGCCGTAGGCGTCGTCATCGGTTCCGCGGCTGACAAAGGTGACCACACCTGGGACGGGCTTATTGCTGAACACTTTGGCGCACAACCCGATCGCGGCGTCTTTGGCCATCTCGCCGTTCTCCGCCGCGATGAGCAATTCGACTTCACGGCGCCCTTGGGGCATGGCCGGGAGGTCGTTCTCGACCACGCCGGCACCGGCGTGACCCGCGAGCTCCAGGAGCGCTGCCATGCCGTCACGTAGTTGGGCCGGCGTCAGCACACCTTCCGGGTCGACGTTGACACGCACCACCGCAGTTCGCATGGGCGCAAGCCTAACTAAGACGATGGCAGGCCAGCTTTGAACACCACCCAGTCCACCATGATCACCACCGCCACGCTTCCCGGGTGCACACCGCGGCTGCTGCGCGCGCAAGCCGGTCGGGAAGACCTGGCCGCATACCGACAGCTCGGCGGCTACCGTCCGCTCGCCGGCGCCGAGGCATTGCTCGGCGAAGTCGAAGCCAGTGGACTCGTCGGCCGCGGCGGCGCGGCCTTCCCGCTGGCGGTCAAGTTGCGCACCGTGCGCGACAACGGCCGTCTGATCACCGCTGCGCCCGTGGTCATCGCGAATGGCGAAGAGGGAGAACCGGCTTCGGTCAAGGACCGCTGGCTGCTGCGCAACCGCCCCCATCTGGTGCTGGACGGACTGCGATTGGCCGCGGCGGTGGTGGCCGCTGACCGCGCCTACGTGTACGTGTCCGACCCCGAGTCGGCCTACAGCGTCGAAACCGCGCTCGGCGAGCTCGATTCCGACACCCTCGGGGCCGCGGTCCGCGTGTTGACCGTCCAGCCCGGATACGTGGCCGGCGAGGAGACCGCCGCGGTTCGGGTGATCAACGGGGGTCCGGCCAAGCCGGCCGACAAGCCGCCACGCCCATTCGAAGCGGGCGTCGATGAGCTGCCCACGCTGGTCAGCAATGTCGAGACGCTGGCCAATCTGCCTTACGTACAGGGCAACGGTTCGGCGGCGTTCCGCTCGCAGGGCACGTCGCTGTCGACCGGCACATTCTTGGCCACGATCACCGGTGCCGGCAAGCCGCCGGTGCTGTACGAACTGCCCTATGGTCTGGCGTTCACCGAACTGCTTGCCCTGCACGGGATTTCCCCTGAAGGCGTGCGGGGTGCGCTGACGGGTGGATACTTCGCGGGTCTGCTCAACCGTGCGGTGCTGGGGACCACGCTGGACCACGAGACGATGCGGCGCCTGGGCAGCGGCCTGGGCTGCGGCGCGGTCTCGGTGATCACCGATGATTGCCCCGTCGCGGTCGCGGCCGCCGTGCTGGCCTATTTCGACCGCGAGAATGCCGGCCAATGCGGTTCCTGCTTCAACGGGACGGCGGCGATGGCGGCCGCCGCCGGGGCGCTGCGCGACGGCGCCGCAACCAAAGAGGACGTCGACCGGTTGCGCCGCTGGTCGGTGCTGCTGCGCGGGCGCGGCGCCTGCGCCACACTTGATGCCGCCACCAATGTGGCCGCGAGCCTGCTCGACCAGTTCCCCGCCGAGGTCGCCGCGCATCTCGACAAAACCTGTCCGGATTGCGCCGGCGGCGCATTCCGCGCCGAACGTCCCTACGAGGCGCAAGCTCTGAGGCAAGCATGAAAATCCGTCTGGACCGCACCATTTGTGACGGCTTCGGAGTTTGCGCCAAGTACGCACCCGGATATTTCTCACTGGACGACTGGGGTTATGCATCGCTGATCGGGGACGGCACCGTGGCCGAAGCGGATCGCGACGCCGTGTTGCGCGCACTGATGGATTGCCCGGTGCATGCCATCACCGAGATCGGTGAACGCATCTTTCCCGCCGTCTCGCTACCGCTCACCGAGGCAGACGATCCGGCCGAGCATCTCAAAACCGACGAGAACGAAGCCGAATGGGGCTTCACCCGTTGAGCTTTCCCGGCTCTGACTCGTAGCCGACCAGGCAACTCGACTTCGACGCCGTGCTCGCTACGGAATAAACTGAGGCCAGCCGAGGCCGGGACAGCTCCACAGAGGAGGACCGTCATGGGGTGGTTTATTCGTCGCCTGACCGTCGTCATTGCGGTGGTTTTCGGGGCAATGGCGACGGCGGTGATCGCGACGCCGGGAATCAGCTGGGCGCAATGCGATTCGAACATGTCGTGGAATCAGGCGACGTTCGAGTGCAAACCGCCGCCCCCGGTGCCCGCGTGGTATGTGGCCCCGCCGGCGTACGCGCCGTCGTTCGCCGGGCTTGACGTCCCGCCCCCACCGCCACGGCCGTGGTGGTCACCGAACGATCCGATGTGGAGCGTCGGCTTTCACCAATGGGGTGCCTATTTCGACGGCGTCTGGGTGCCGTACTGACGCCGACGGTCATGGTCCCAATCGGCGAGCCACGCCTTCTGGCTCACGCCTGCTTGGCAGTGATAACGTAATTCTCCGATTCGTATAACGGGCCTACCACGTTGCACCCACGGGCCGTTCGACTCGCGGAGGTGACGTGTCAGCAGCACCGGGACGCCCATTGCCCCTGGTCACGCAGGAGAACGAGTTTTTCTGGACCTCGGGGGCCGATGGCAAGCTACGGCTGCAGGAATGTCGGGCCTGCCAATCCCTGATCCACCCGCCTGCGCCGGTGTGCCGTTATTGCCGGTCGCTGGATATCGGAGTGCGCACGGTTTCCGGCACGGCGACGCTGGCCGGCTTCACCATCAACGAGCGGTTCAGCCTGCCCGGGCTGGCGGCGCCGTTTGTGATCGCGCAGGTTGCGATCGCCGAAGACCCGCGGGTGCGATTAACGACCAACATCGTGGACTGCGAGCCCGATCAGCTCGAGCTCGGTCAACAGGTCGAGGTCGTCTTCGAGCAGGTCGAGGACGTGTGGTTTCCGCTGTTTCGGCCCATCCCCGACGCCGGGCCCGCTGCGCTGCCGGTCGACGAGATCGCACCGGAACGCTTCGGCGAATACGTGCGCCCGATGCTCACCACCGACAAGTTCGAAGACAAGGTGGCGCTGACCGGGATCGGCATGTCACCGATCGGCCGGCGGCTGATGCAACCGCCGCTGGCGCTGACGGTGCGGGCGTGCGAGGCCGCGATCGCCGACGCCGGCCTCACCTACGCCGACATCGACGGCCTGTCCACCTACCCCGGCGCGATCAATGTCGGCGGATTCGGGGAGGGTGGCACCACCGCTCTCGAGGGGGCGCTGGGTATTCGGCCGACGTGGCACAACGGCGCGATGGAGACGTTCGGCCCGGGCGGCTCGGTGATCGCCGCGATGCTCGCGGTCGCCTGCGGGCTGGCGCGTCACGTGCTCTGCTTCCGAACGCTGTGGGAAACCACCAACAGCGAGCTGATGAAGCAGGGCAAGATCACCCCGGCCGGTGCTTCCGCGGGCCGAATGTCGGGCTGGCAGATGCCATTTGGTGCGACCTCCGCGGCGCACACGTTGGCGATGAACGCGCAGCGCCACTTTCAGCGATACGGCACCACCAAAGAAACGCTGGGCTGGATCGCGCTGAACCAGCGGGCGAACGCCGAACTCAACCCGACCGCCATCTACCGAACCCCGATGACGATGGACGACTATCTCAACGCGCGGCCCATCACGACGCCGTTCGGCCTGTACGACTGCGATGTACCGTGCGACGGCGCGATCGCCGTGATCGTCTCCGCCATTGACGTGGCCCACGATATGGCCAAGCCCCCGGTCCTGGTCGAGGCGGTCGGAACGCAGATCGTCGAGCGACTCGACTGGGACCAGAGCACGCTGACCCATGAGCCGCAGGTGCTGGGCCAGTCCGCGCATGTGTGGACGCGCACCTCGCTGCGGCCCGCCGACGTCGACGTCGCCGAGCTCTACGACGGCTTTTCGTTCAACTGTCTGTCCTGGATCGAGGCGCTGGGCTTCTGCGGAATCGGTGAGGCCAAAGAGTTTTTGGACGGCGGCAAGAATATCGCCCGCGACGGCCAGCTGCCGCTCAACACGCACGGCGGCCAACTCTCGCATGGCCGCACCCACGGCATGGGCCTGCTGCACGAGGCCATCACCCAATTGCGCGGCACGGCGGGCGACCGTCAGGTCGCCGATGCCCGGGTCGGGGTGGTCAGCAGCGGCGGCCTCACCCCCAGCGGCGTGCTCCTGCTGCGAGCCGACACATGAGCACTGGCGCGCCGACTCCGCGACCCCGGCTGGTAATCGTCGGCGGGGTGCCGATGTCGGCGGTGGTGTGCGAAGCCGACGACCCCAAGGCCGTGATCGTGGCCATCCACGGCGGCGGCACCACCGCGGTCTATTTCGACTGCCCCGGCCATCCGTCGTATTCGCTCCTACGCACCGGCGCGGCAGCGGGATTCACCGTGGTGGCGCTCGACCGGCCCGGCTACGGCAGTTCGGCGCCCTACCCCGAGGCGATGGCCGAGGGCGACCAGCGCGTCAACCTGGCATACGGCGCCGTCGAACGCATCATCGGCGAACGACCAAGCGGCGCAGGTCTGTTCGTGATGGGCCATTCAGGCGGCTGCGAGCTGACGATGCGGATGGCCGCCGACGAACGCGGCGCCGAGCTGCTCGGCATCGAATTGGCCGGCACCGGCCGGCACTATCACCCGGCAGCCAAAGAAATACTCAGAACAGCGACCCGCGAACGCCGCCCGCCGGGCATGCGCGACCTGCTGTGGAGCCCGCAGGAGATGTATCCGACCGAGGTGCTCGGCGGAGCGACGGTATCCCCCTCGGCTCCCTCCTATGAGGACCAGATGGTGTCGGACTGGGCCCGTCAAACCTTCCCGACGCTAGCCCCCGCCGTGCGGGTGCCGGTGCACTTCAGTATCGCCGAGCACGAAAAGGTCTGGCAGACCGATGATTCGGCGGTGCAGGAGATCGTCTCGATGTTCTCCGGCGTGCCGCGATTCGCCCTGCACCGGCAGCCTGACGCCGGCCACAACATCAGCCTCGGCCACTGCGCCCCGGAATACCACGCGAAGGTTCTGGGGTTCGTCGACGAGTGCGTGGCCGCGCGTTCAACCGACGAAGAGGCCGCCGGATGAGGGTCGGATTCATCGGATTGGGCAGCCAGGGCGGCCCCATGGCCCGGCGGATCGTCGAAGGCGGATTCGCGACCACCCTGTGGGCGCGCCGGCCCGCGTCGGTCGAGCCGTTCGCCGACACCCCGGCGGAAATCGCGTCCTCACCCGCCGAACTCGCCGCCGCCAGCGATCTGGTCTGCCTGTGCGTGGTCGGCGAGGCCGACATCGAGGAAATCGCCACCGGTGACCAGGGCCTGTTCGCAGGCCTCCAGCCGGACAGTGTGATCGCGGTGCACAGCACTGTGCACCCCAACACCTGTTTCGCAATAGCGGAAAAGGTTGCAAGTAAAGGTGTTTCGGTGCTGGACGCACCGGTCAGCGGCGGCGGTCCGGCTGCGGCGCAGGGACGTTTGATGGTGATGGTCGGCGGCGAAACCGACGCCGTCGAGCGCTGCCGCCCCGTCTTCGAAACCTATGGCGATCCCGTCGTCCACCTCGGCGAACTGGGCACCGGCCAAACCACCAAGCTGCTCAACAACCTGTTGTTCACCGCGAACCTGGGGACCGCGGCCACCGCCCTTTCGCTGGCGCAGTCCCTCGGCGTCGCACCGGAGCGGCTCATCGAAGTCGTCTCACGCGGCAGCGGAAACAGCTTCGCGCTCAATGTCATCGGCGGAAGCGGTGGCCTGGACCGGCTGGCCGGTGTGGCGGGAACGTTGCTGCAGAAGGACGTGCGACTGATCGTCGACCTCGCCGAGGCGGCCGCCGCTCGCGGGGGCGCCGTCCTCGACGCGGCCGACGCCGCGCTGGCAATGATGGGTAATCCCCGATGAAGGCGCGGTGAAAGTCGGGTTCGTCGGGGCCGGGCGGATGGGCCGTCCCATGGTGGCCCGTCTCGCCGCGGCCGGCCACGACGTCGCGGTCTTGGTCCGCGACGCGACGGACGACGCCCGGCGTCACGATCTCGAGCAGCTGGGCGTAGCCGTGGTGAACTCGGTGACCGACGCCGCCACGCGGGCCGATGTGGTGGTGCTCTGCGTGTTCACCGACGAGCAGGTGCGACAGGTCTGCCTGGACGGCTCACTGCTGTCGGCCATGCCGACGGGTTCGACGCTGGTGGTGCACACCACGACCCGCCCCGAGACGATCGAGGCCATCGCGGCCCAGGCGGGCCATGTCCAGGTGGTTGACGCCGCGGTCAGCGGCGGCCCGCACGACATCGCGGCGGGCACCCTCACGCTGTTCGTCGGCGGTCCGGATGCCGCTGTGGCCCGACTGCAAACAGTATTGGGCTGCTACGGCGATCCGGTACTGCACGTCGGCCCGCGCGGCGCCGGTCAGACGGTGAAGCTGGTCAACAATGCACTGTTCGCCGGCCACCTCGGGCTGCTCGCCGAGTCAATCCGGCTGGGCGAGCGCCTGGGCGTTGCGGAACCGACCCTACTGAGCGCGTTGGCGCACGGCAGCGCCACCAGCCGGGTGCTGGACATCGTGGCCGCAACGGGCTCGATCGCGGCGTTCCTGGAGGTGGCCGGGGAATTCATCGGAAAAGACGTCGCGGCCGTGCGCGGCACCGCCGCAGACCTCGGTGCGCTCGACGGCGTCATCGACGTCCTCAATGTCGGCGGAAAGGTTTGACGTGTCGGCACTTCGGTTCTTCCCGGTTCGCGACGAAAGCGCTACCGTTAGCGTTACAGTCAGGCATTCAATCGTAACGGTTCCAGCCCGCCCTAACCCTCGCCGCTGAGGAGCATGTCAGTGACAAAGCCGAAAGTTCTCTTTGATCCGTACTCCGACGACTTTTACAACAATCCGTTCGAGATCTATGCGCGGATGCGCGAAGACGCGCCGTTGTACTACGACGAGAAAGAGGACTTCTACGCGCTGACCCGCCACGAAGACGTGGCGGCGGCATTCAAGGACTTCGAGACGTACTCCTCGGCGCGCGGGTGCGACCTGGCAATGGTGCGCCGGGGTGTCTCGCCTGAGCAGCGGTCGATCATCTTCATGGACCCGCCGGACCACCGCCACATGCGCAGCCTGCTCAACAAGGCGTTCACCCCTCGGGCCGTCCAATCGCAGCGCGAAACGATCATCGAGGTGATCGACAAGTACCTGGACGCCTGCGATCCGGAGAACTTCGACGTGGTGCAGGACTTCTCCGGGCCGTTCCCGGTGGAGGTCATCACCCGGATGGCCGGTGTGCCAGAGGAATACCGCCAGCAGGTGCGGCACTGGATCGACACCAGCCTGCATCACGAACCCGGACAGATCGAGATCAGCGAGGCCGGAATGCAGGCCAACATCGAGACCGCGATGTATTACTACGGTCTGATTCAGCAGCGGCGCGCGGACCCGCAAGACGACATGATCAGCAGGTTGATCGCGGCCGAGATCCCCACCGACGACGGTCAGCCCCGCAAACTCGACGACATCGAGATCTGCGGGTTCGCAACCCTTCTGGGCGGTGCCGGCGCCGAGACCGTCACCAAACTGATGGGCAACGCGGCGGTCATCTTCGCCCGGCACCCCGACCAGTGGCAGAAGCTACAGGACGACCGCGAGAAGATCCCGGGGGCCGTCGAAGAGTTATTGCGCTACGAGGGGCCGGTGCAGTACAACGTCCGCTACACCCTCAAAGAGGCACACGTCAGCGGCGGCGTGATTCCCCCCTTCAAGCCGGTATTCCTATGCGGCGCAGCGGCCAACCGCGACAGCGATGCGTTCACCGACGCCGACACGTTCGACATCGAGCGCGACCAGACCGAGGCCCAGCATCTCGGCCTGGGATATGGCATTCACAGCTGCCTCGGCGCCGCTCTGGCCCGCTTGGAAAGCAGAATCGCACTGGAGCGACTGCTGGACTTCATGCCTCGCTACGAGGTGGACTGGTCGGGGTGCAAGCGGGTAACCATGCAAAACGTGGCGGGCTGGAAAAGCGTGCCCGTCAAAGTGCTTCGATGAGGGGGCCACGATGACGAGGAAGATCGAGGTCGATTGGGGACTCTGCGAGAGCAATGGTGTCTGTATGGGCATCAACCCCGACATCTTCGAGCTCGGTGATGACGACATGCTGACCGTTCACACCGAAGAAGTCACCCCGGAGAACGAGGCGGACGTGCGCGAGGCCGTCCGTCAATGCCCTCGGCAGGCAATCGCGATCGTCGGAGAATAGCGGTCAGAATCCGGAGAGGATGACCGCGTTGCAGTCGGCGGCCGCCTGGCGCAGTTTGGCCGCCTTCTGGTAGCCCTCGGATTCGTACCAGGCGCGGGCGGCATCGACGGATTCGAACTCCAGCACGACGGTCTGGTCGCCGTGCCAGTCGCCCTCGATGACTTCCGGCGCGGTATCCACCGCGAGAATGGTGGCCCCGCTCATCGCCGAGCCGGCAGCCTTGCCGTAAGCCTTCATGCCCTCTGGGTCCTTGATGGCCTCGGTGAGGATGACGTACCCTTTTGGCCCGTTAGGCACTGCGATCTCCTTATCCGACGGTGTATTTCGCTACTTCTCGCTGATCGCCTGTTCGGGACAGCACTCGATGGCCTCCTGGGTAGCGGCTTCCAATTCCGTTGGGACATCGGAATCTATCGCTTCTGCGTAGCCGTCGTCAGTCAGGCTGAAGACGTCTGGACAGAGCGTGAGGCACATACCGTGGCCGCGACAGCGCTGGTCGTCTACCCAGACTTTCATGCCAGCGTGAACTCCAAGTGCAATTCGCTCAGGCCACGCAGAATGTAGGTCGGAACATATTGGTAGCGGCGGTCATTCGCCGGCCCGTGCATCTCCTCGCTGATCCTGATGTCGGTCGTGCGATCCAGCAGCCGCTCGATCGCCACGCGGGTTTCGGCCCGCGCCAACGGCGCGCCCGGGCAGCTATGGATGCCGCGCCCGAACGAGATGTGCTGTCGGGCGTTCTTGCGGGTGGGATCGAATGTGGTGGGATCTTCGAACCGGCGCGGGTCGCGGTTGGCCGCCGCCTGCACGATCATCACGGTGGTGCCGGTCGGCAGGTCTACACCACCGACCTTGACGGGCCGCCGGTTCATCCGGAAGTCGCCCTTGACCGGGCTCTCGTGGCGAAGCGACTCCTCGATGAAGTTGGGCAGCAGGCTGCGGTCCTTGCGCAACTGCGCCTGGATGTCGGAGCGCTCGCCCAGTGTCTGCAACGCCGCGCCCAGCAGCCGAACCGTGGTCTCCTGGCCCGCGGAGAAGACGTTGGCGGCAACGCGCGCGACGTCTCCGACATCCGGTGTCGAACCGTCGGGGAAGGTGGCGGTCGCCAGCCCGGTCAGCACGTCATCGCGAGGATTCTGCCGTCGGTCGCGGACATAGTCGGAGAACAGCCCGTACAGGAATTCCAGCGGGCTGTGTGACAGCGATTCCTTGCCGGTGCCGCCAATCCCACCACCGGCGTGCTCGGCGATGCCCTTGACGAACTTGTCGCGGTCTTCCATCGGCACGCCCAGCAGGTCGGCGATCACCAGCAGGGTGAAGGGGCCGGCGAAGCCCTTGATCCATTCGCCGTGCCCGGGTGCCAGGAAGTCGTCGAGGGCCTGGTCGGCGAGCGCCCACATCGCGTCCTCGTTCTCCTTGAGGCGCTTGGGGGTGATCAGCCGCATCAGCAGCGAGCGGTGATTGGTGTGGGTGGGCGGGTCGAGGGTGGGCAGCTGGTCGCTGAACGGCAGCTCGTCGCGATGCTTTTCGATCAGGTCGGTGATATCACTGTCTTCCAGACCCTCCAGGCTCACCGGGAAGCCGGGAAACGGCCCGGTCACCGAGATGCACGAGGACCAGGTGTCGGCGTCGTTCAGCACGGCGCAGGCCTCTTCCCAGCCGGTGACCATCGTGACCCCGTGGTGCTCTTCGCGGGCCACCGGGCACTGCTGGCGCAGCGACTCGTAGTAGGGGTACGGGTCCGCGATGAGCTCTTTGCCTCGGAAGAAGTCCATCTTGGAGAAGTCGTTCGTCATCTTGCTCCGTTCGAATCTCAGCAATGAGAATGAGCCTCTCAGAGATGAGCATTAGATTTCCACACGGCGGGATCGCCGTCAACGACGGGTGCCGCCAAGCGGTCAGCGCAGGAGTGCAGTGCCCTGGGGCTCAACCAGCCGGGACCAGATCGGCAGCCACCGACGGACACGCCAGCAGCCCGCTGCGAAAGTTCTCCGTGTGACCAATCGAGTGCTCGGGCATCGCCGCGGCGGCCAGCGCCTTGGCCTTGAACATCTGGGCGGCCATGCTCAGCCGGTGTAGTACCTGGCCGACGCTGCCATCGAGCTCCGCGGGCCAGGTGTCACCCCACAGCGTGACCTCGGTGACGCCGTGATCGAGCGCCCGCAAGACGCCCTGGCGCACCCGCGAATCGCAACCCAACAGATCGGCCGCGGCCGCCAGCGCCTGCGGGCGGGGACGGTCGTCGACCGACTCCAGCGCGCGGTCGAGGTCGAGGGTGCGGGCCCCGATGATCTGCAGCGGCCGAAGATCGGAGTGGTCGGCCAGGTCGGTGAGCAGGACGGTGACGTCCCATCCGGCCATCGACCGGTCGAACAGCCACCCCCCGGCGAACCGGACCACGTCGACGACGCTGGAGGCGACGACGTCGAGTCGGTACCTCATGTCGTGCTCAGCGGCCTTGTCCGTAGCTTTTTCTAAGGCGCGAAGTCGCGCGCCAGCGTCTCGGCGTACTGCTTGAACACCTCGGTCAGCGGTATCGAAGGATCGAGCAACCATGTGGTTTCCATTCCGTGGACGAAGGCGAGTATCTCCACTGCCTTGATGGTGGGGTCGATGTCTGCGCGGTACCGGCCGTCGGCCTGACCGGAGCGGATGAGGTCGGCAACGATGTCGACGGCTTGCCGGTGCCGGTCGAGCATCCGGTCGTGTAACGGAGCGTCGGGTTGAATGTTCTCGACCAGCAGCACCGTGAACGTGCCGACCAATTCGGGCGCGCGGTGGAACCGATCGGCGACCGCGGAGATCTGGGCCATCAGGTCGCCGGCGCGGTCGGCGTGCGAATCGTCGTCCTGATCGCGGGCGTCCAGGACCGCGTGCAGCAGCTGTTCCTTGGACTCGAAGTGGTGCAGCAGCCCCGCGGGGGTGACGCCGGCCTCGCCGGCGATCTGGGCCAGCGTGGTGTTGCGCCAGCCGTTGCGAATCAGCAGACGCTGGGCGACCGCGAGGATCCGCTGCTTGCGGTCCTCACCTTTGGCGAGAAGCGTGTCGTAACGCCGTGCGTCTGGCACCGGGCTCCTTTGGCCGATCGGCGGGCTCAACCAACCTTCTGAACACACAGTAGGTAGGTTTCCCGCCTGTGACAACCGGCTCAGGCGGACTCATGAAAAGCGCTAGGCGACCAATTCGACCAGGGTGGCATTGGCCGTGCCGCCGCCCTCGCACATAGTCTGCAGCCCGTAGCGAATGCCGTTATCGCGCATATGGTGCGCCAACCGGGTCATCAGCACCGCCCCCGACGCGCCCAGCGGGTGGCCCAGTGCGATGGCGCCGCCCAGCGGATTGACCAGGCCCGGCTCGGCGCCGGTCTCGGCGATCCAGGCCAGCGGGACCGGCGCGAAGGCCTCGTTGACCTCGAATGCACCGACCTCTGCCAGCGAGACACCCGCCTTATTCAGCACCCTTTCGGTGGCCGGAATGGGACCGGTGAGCATCAGCACCGGGTCCGCCCCGGTGACGGCTCCGGCGCGGTAGCGCACGATCGGTGTCAGCCCCAGCTCGACTGCCATTTCCGAGGTGGTCACCAGCAGCGCGGCGGCACCATCGGAGATCTGTGAGGAATTGCCGGCGTGAATGACGCCGTCCTCGGCGAAGGCGGGCTTGAGCGCACTCAGCTTTTCCACCGTGCTCCCCCGCCGCACACCCTCGTCCGCGGTGACGACGGCCTCGTCGTCGGTGATGACCGGGATCATCTGGTTGGTGAAGGCGCCGCTGTCCTGCGCGGCCGCGGCCCGTTCATGAGATTGAACGGAGAATTCGTCGAGTTGGGTGCGCGAAAAGCCCCACTTCTTGGCGATCATCTCCGCGGACAGACCTTGGTTGAAGGAGAAGTCGTCATAGCGGGCGAGGACTTTCGGGCCGTAGGGCATGCCGGTCGCCCGCGCCGAACCCAGCGGTACGCGACTCATGACCTCGACCCCGCCTGCCACGACGACGTCCTGCTGGCCCGACATCACCGCCTGCACCGCGAAGTCCAGGGCCTGCTGACTGGAACCGCAGGCCCGGTTGACGGTCGTCCCGGGGATCCTCTCGGGCCAGCCGGCGGCCAATACCGCGTAGCGCCCGATGTTGCTGGACTGGTCGCCGACCTGAGACACACATCCCCAGATCACGTCGTCGATGATCTCCGGTCCCACCCCGGCGCGATCCAGCACCTCGTTGAGGACGAGGGCGGACAGGTCCGCGGCGTGCATGCCCGACAGTCCGCCGTTGCGTTTCCCGACCGGCGTGCGCACCGCCTCGACGATGACCGTCTCCCGCATGTCTCTACTCCGATTCCTGGTCAGATTTCGATAACGCCCACCGGCCAGTAAACGACGGCTCCCGTCGCTCGCTGAAGGCGGCATAGGCGGCGGCCGCATCCGCGGTCGCGAAGTTGCCGATCTGCGCGCGTGCCTCGTTGGCCAGCGCGTCGCGCAAGGTGCGGTCGGCGCCCTCGTTCAGCAGGGCTTTGGTCTGGGCCAAGGCAATCGGCGGACCCGCCGCCAGCCGCCCGGCCAAATCCTGAACGAAAGTGTCGATCTCCTCGGCCGACACCACCCAGGTGACCAGGTTCAGCGCGAAGGCTTCCGCGGCGTCGATGGTGTCGGCCAGCAGTGCCAGCCGCTTAGCCTGTTGCAGGCCAACGAGTTTCGGCAACAGCCAGGAGCCGCCGAGGTCGATTGACAAACCCCGTTTCGAAAAGATCTGCGAGAACGTGGAATCGGGCGTTGCGACCACCAGATCGCAGCCCAGCGCCAGGTTCCATCCGGCGCCGACCGCGACGCCCGTCACCTTGGCCACCGTCGGTTTCGGCAGCTCGTGCAGCGCCAGCGCGACGTCGGTGAGGCGTTGCAGCTTGTACTTCGGGTGGATGTCGTCGCTAATACCGATGTCGGCGCCGGAGCAAAACGCCCCGCCGGCACCGGTGATCACCACCGCACGCACGTTGTGGTCACGGCCCGCCTCCAGCAGCGCGTCGCGCAACGCGATCCACAGCTCGGGGCTGATGGCGTTCTTGCGGCGCGGACGGTTGAGGGTCAGCGTGCGCACCCCATCGTCGTCCTCGCACAACAGCACGGCTTCGTCGGTAGTGGTCATCGAGGTCGAACGTACGTCAGGTCACCATGCCGCCGTCCACCGGCAGCACCTGCCATCAATAACTCCTCGGCAGTTTCAGGACATTGGCGCCCAAGAAGTTCAGAATCATCTCCTGGCTGACCGGAGCGATCTTCATCAGCCGGGACTCACGGAAGTAACGGGTGATGTGATATTCCTCGGCGTAGCCCATGCCGCCGTGGGTTTGCAACGCCCGGTCGGCGGCCGCGAAGCCCGCATCGGCACAGAGGTACTTTGCGGTATTCGCTTCTCGCCCACAGGGTTTGCCGTTGTCGTACAGCCAGGTGGCCTTGCGCAGCATCAGTTCGGCGGCGTCGAGACGGGCCAGGGAATCCGCGAGCGGGAATTGCAGGCCCTGGTTCATGCCGATCGGCCGGCCGAAGACCTCACGCTCGTTGCCGTACTTCACCGCTTTTTCCAGCGCCACCCGGCCGATGCCGAGTGCCTCTGCCGCGATCAGCATCCGCTCGGGGTTGAGGCCATCGAGGATGTACTGGAATCCCTTGCCCTCCTCGCCGACTCGGTCCTCGACTGGCACCTCTAGGTTGTCGATGAACAGTTCGTTGGAGCTGACGGCATTGCGGCCCATCTTGCGGATCGGGCGGACGTCGACGCGGCTGCGATCGAGATCGGTGAGGAACAGCGTCATCCCGTCGGTCTTCTTGGTGACCTCGTCATAGCTCTGGGTACGGGTCAGCAACAGGATCTTGGAGGATTCCATCGCCTTGGAGATCCACACCTTGCGCCCGTTGACGACGTACTTGTCTCCGTCGCGCTTAGCGAACGTGGTGATGCGTGAGGTATCAAGTCCGGCACCGGGTTCGGTCACACCGAAGCAGACGTGCACCTCACCCGTCGCCACCGATGGCAGGGTGCGCGCCTTGAGGTCGTCCGAACCGTGCACGACGACGGGTTGCATGCCGAAAATGGACAGGTGGATCGCGCTGGCCGCGTTCATCGCACCGCCGGACTTGGCCACCTCCTCGAGCAGGATGGTCGCCTCGGTGATTCCGAGTCCATGACCACCGTACTCGGCCGGGATCGTCATACCCAGCCAGCCGCCATCGGCTATCGCCTGGTAGAACTCGGCCGGAAACTCATGCGCGAGATCCTTTTCCATCCAGTACTGGTCGTCGAACTTGCGCGCGAGCTCGGCGACCGACTTGCGGATCAGCTCCTGATCATCGGTCAGCTCAAAATTCATTCCACCGCCGGGCACCGCCAGATCTCCTTCAAGTCAGTTCATGCACCGGCGCACCAGCGATTCGGCGGGCCGTCAGTCCTTGTTCCCGCTAAGGGCTTTCGCGTTGGCCGCGAAGTCCGCGAAGGACGAGCCGCCTCTGGTGTCCTTCGCGTGGCCCGCCGCCTTGATCGACACGTCGTGCCCCTGGGCCGCCTTGCGTAGCGCGCCCACGGTGGCCTGCTCGCGCGAAATGTGGCTGAACGGGTCGAACGAGTACCACCGCATCGCGTTCTCGTAGGTCATCTTGTTGATCTCGTCGTCGGGAACATTGTTGAGGCTCAACACATCCCACAGCTCCTCGGGCGCACCCGGCCACATCGAGTCGCTGTGCGGGTAGTCAGCCTCCCAGCAGATGTTGTCGATGCCGATCATGTTGCGCAGCGCCACACCGACCTTGTCGCTGATGAAGCAGGTCAGGAAGTGATCGCGGAAGACCTCGCTGGGCAGTTTGCCCTTGAAGTCCTGGTGCGTCCAGGCGGAGTGCATCTCAAAGGTCCGGTCCGCGCGCTCCAGGAAGTAAGGAATCCAGCCGGTCCCACCCTCGGAGAGGGCGACCTTGAGGTCCGGGTATTCCTTGATCGGCCGCGACCACAACAGGTCCGCTGCGGCCTGCACGATGTTCATCGGCTGCAGCGTGATCATCACGTCCATCGGCGCGTCCGGCGCCGTGATGGCCAGCCGGCCCGAGGAACCGATGTGCACGTTCATCACGGTGTCGGTGTCCACCAAGGCTTTCCACAGCGGGTTCCAGTACTCGTCGTGGAAGCTCGGATAACCCATCGCGGCGGGGTTTTCGGTGAAGGTCAGCGCGTGCACGCCTTTCTTCGACACCCTCCGCACCTCGGCGGCGCACGCCTCGGCGTCCCAGATCACCGGGATCGCCATCGGGATGAAGCGCGCCGGGTAGGCACCGCACCACTCGTCGATGTGCCAGTCGTTGTAGGCCTGCACCAGCGCGATCGAGAAGTCATGATCGTCGGTCGCGAACAGCCGCCCGGCGAAACCGGGGAACGACGGGAAGCAAATGGAGGCCAGGATGCCGCCGGCGTTCATGTCCTTGACGCGCTCGTCGACGTTGTAACAACCGGGCCGGATCTCGTCGAGCCCGGTCGGCTCGATGCCGTACTCCTCCTTGGGCCGGCCGGCGACGGCGTTCAGCGCGACGTTGGGGATGACCGTGTCGCGGAACTTCCACATGTCAGAACCGTCATCGTTGTGCACCAGCCGCGGTGCGTCGTCCTGGTACTTCTTCGGCAGGTGGTTCTTGAACATATCGGGCGGCTCGACGGTGTGGTCGTCGACGCTGATCAGCATCATGTCTTCTTTGTTCATGAGCTTCCCTCTCCATCGGATCCCCGTGCAGTCTGCTCCAAGGGCATTGGCTGTCGTCTCGCCCCACTACCTCTGAAAACTAGCTTCTCGCCAGGTGAGAATCAACATCCACAGGACCGGACGAGCAAATCGAGGCCCTGTTCCGGCATACCGACATCAAGCCCCGATTGCCCGCCTACGTGCGACGACGCTATCCCAGAAAGGCCAGCACCGGGCCTGAACCCCTCGAATGAACCAAAGTTTTGTTCTGCGCCCGCGGGTGCGGCGTTTCCCGGCGGTCCCGACATACCGGTGTACGGCGGCGAGGTTCTCGGCCAGCTGCGGTGCACTACCCGTTGGCATTGACCAACCGAGCGAATCATGCAAGTCTGTTGGTTGTAAATGAGAATCTGATTCTCTTTCGCCGAGAGGATACCGTTGATGCGCTTGTCGCCGCTGCCCGCGGATCAGTGGGACGAGGCTACCCAGCAGGCACTCTCGGCGATGCGGGGCGCGGACACCAATAACGCACTGTCCACGCTGGCCCACCATCCGCCCCTGGCCAAGGCGTTCCTCCGATTCAACGTCCACCTGCTGATGACATCGACGCTGCCGGCCCGCATCCGCGAACTGGCCATTCTGCGCGTCGCGCATCGCCGCGAGTGCGCCTACGAGTGGTCGCACCACGTCAGCATGGCCAAGGCGGAGGGCATCACCGGCGAGCAGATCGACGACGTTCGCCGGGGCGAGGCCACCGACCCGTTCGACCGCACGGTGCTGACCGCGGTCGACGAACTCGAGGAACAGTCCCAGCTATCCGACCAGACCTGGGCGGCGCTGGGAGAACGCCTCAACAACCAGCAGCGCATGGATTTCGTCTTCACGGTCGGCTGCTATGGCTTACTGGCCATGGCTTTCAACACTTTTGGCGTAGAGCTCGAACAGGCCGCCGAATCCGGCGGCAAGACCTAGACAAGAGAGGTTAAGAACGTGGCCCACTTCCCCAAGCCCGCCGCCGGCAGCTGGACAGAAAACTACCCCGAGCTGGGGACCGCGCCGGTCGACTACGCCGACTCGATCGACCCGGCATTCTTCGAGGCCGAGCGCGACGCGGTCTTCAAAAAGACCTGGCTCAACGTCGGCCGGGTCGAGCGGCTGCCCAAGACGGGCAGCTACTTCACCAGGGAACTGCCGTCAGTCGGCAAGGGCACCTCGGTGATCATCACCAAGACCAAGGACGGAACGGTCAAGGCCTACCACAACGTCTGCCGGCACCGCGGAAACAAGCTGGTGTGGAACGACTTTCCCAATGAGGAGACCTCCGGCACCTGCCGGCAGTTCACCTGCAAGTACCACGCCTGGCGCTACAGCCTGGATGGCGATCTGACCTTCGTCCAACAGGAAGACGAGTTCTTCAACCTCGACAAGAGTCAATACGGTCTGGCATCGGTTCGCTGCGAGGTGTGGGAAGGCTTCATCTTCATCAACTTCGACGACAACGCGGCGCCGCTCACCGATTACCTCGGGCCGCTGGCCAAGAGCATCGAGGGCTATCCCTTCGGCGAGATGACCGAAACGTACTCGTACCGGGCCGAGGTAGGCAGCAACTGGAAGCTGTTCATCGACGCGTTCGTCGAGTTCTACCACGCGCCGATCCTGCACCAGGGGCAGTACACCAAGGAGGAAGCCGCCAAGATCCAGAAGTACGGCTACGAGGCACTGCACTACGAGGTGGCCGGCCCGCACAGCCTGCAGTCGACCTGGGGCGGTCAGGCGCCGCCGGCGGACATGAGCATGGTCAAGCCTCTGGACCAGGTGCTGCGCAGCGGCTTGTTCGGCCCGTGGGACAAGCCCGAGCTGATGCAGAACTTCGAGCTGCCGCCGGGCGTCAACGTGAAGAGGGTGCCCCAGTGGGGCATCGACTCGTGGCTGTTCTACCCGAACTTCATGCTGCTGATCTGGGAACCCGGCTGGTATCTGACCTACCACTACTGGCCTACCGCGGTGGACAAGCACATCTTCGAGTCGTCGCTGTATTTCGTTCCGCCGCGCAATGCACGGGAGCGCCTGGCTCAGGAGTTGGCCGCCGTGACGTTCAAGGAGTATGCGTTGCAGGACGCCAACACCTTGGAGGCAACCCAGACCATGATCGGCACCCGTGCCGTCAAGGAGTTCCTGCTGTGCGACCAGGAAGTCCTGATCCGCCACCTGCACAAGACCACCGGTGACTACGTGAAGGAGTACCAGCGCAATGGCGTTACCGTCTGAATTCGCTGCCCTGGAGTCATTTTTGGAGTGGGATCTGGCCACCGAGCCCGAGCGCTACGCCAAGCGGCTGGCCTCTACGATGCCCGAGATGCAGGCGTTCTATGACGTCGCGTTCCCGAAGCTGAACGACGCTATCGCGTACTGCGACAAGTTCCCGCTCAACGACCTGCCCGACGATGCGAAAAGCCTGATGCACATCATGCAGTCGTTGGTCATGGTGTCCTTCCCGATCGAGGCATGGAAGCAGCCGCGCGTTCCCGACAGCGGTGCGGCGTGGGTCGAAGTCATTCGGGAACCGGTGATCTGAGCGGTGCAGACGCTCAAGGCCGCCGGACTGCTTGACGTCGACGCCGGCGAAATCGTTTCGCCCGGCATCGTGAAGATCGCCGAAGACCGGATCGTCGGCGTCGGTGGCGAACCCGAAGGCGAGATCATCGATCTCGGCGATCAGATCCTGCTGCCCGGCCTGATGGACATGGAGGTCAACCTTCTGATGGGCGGGCGCGGTGAGACGCCCGGGCTGTCCCAGGTGCAAGACGATCCCCCGACGCGAGTGCTGCGGGCGGTCGGCAACGCCCGTCGCACCCTGCGCGCGGGGTTCACCACCGTGCGCAACCTGGGCCTGTTCGTGAAGACCGGCGGCTATCTGCTCGACGTCGCGCTGGGCAAGGCCATCGACGCGGGGTGGATCGACGGACCCCGAATCGTCCCGGCCGGACACGCGATCACGCCGACCGGCGGGCACCTGGACCCGACGATGTTCGCCGCCTTCATGCCGGGTGCGTTAGAGCTCACGGTCGAAGAGGGCATCGCCAACGGCGTCGACGAGATCCGCAAGGCGGTGCGCTACCAGATCAAGCACGGTGCCCAGCTGATCAAGGTATGCGTCTCCGGCGGTGTCATGTCGTTGACCGGTGAGGCTGGCGCACAACACTATTCGGACGAAGAACTGCGCGCGATCGTCGACGAGGCGCACCGGCGCGGGTTGCGCGTCGCGGCACACACGCACGGCGCGGAGGCGGTCAAGCACGCGGTCGCGTGCGGTATCGACTGCATCGAACACGGCTTCCTGATGGACGACGAGGCGATTCAGATGCTGGTCGACAACGACCGGTTCCTGGTGACCACCCGCAGACTCGCTCAGGCGATGGATGTGTCCCGCGCTCCGAAGGAATTGCAGGACAAGGCCGCCGAGATGTTCCCCAAGGCAGAGACATCGATCAAGGCCGCCTATGAAGCCGGGGTCAAGATCGCGGTCGGCACCGATGCGCCCGCAATCCCCCATGGCCGCAACGCCGACGAACTTGTCACGCTGGTCGAATGGGGCATGCCGCCGCTGGCGGTGCTGCGGGCCGCAACCACTACCGCCGCGGAGCTGATCAACAAGACTGACCGGGGCCGGCTGGCGTCGGGCCAACTCGCGGATATCATCGCGGTACCGGGAAACCCGTTGGAAGACATCACCGTTACCCAACGCGTCAGCTTTGTCATGAAAGGCGGCAAGGTCTATGCCAACACAGCCAACCAGAACTGACGATCTGGTCGAGATTCAGCAGCTGCTCGCCCGCTACGCCGTCACCATCACCCAAGAAGACATCGACGGCCTGATCGGCGTCTTCACCCCGGACGGGACCTACAGCGCGTTCGGCTCCACCTATCAGCTGGACCGCTTTCCCGAGCTGGTGGCCGCCGCACCAAAGGGCTTGTTCCTCACCGGAACTGCCTTGGTAGAGAACCTCGACGGCGACTCGGCGAGTGGCACCCAGCCGTTGTGCTTCATCGACGGCTCGACGCATGACATGCGGATCGGCTACTACCGCGACACCTACCTGCGGACCGCGCAAGGCTGGCGACTCAAGACCCGCGCCATGACGTTCATTCGCCGCAGCGGTGTGCACGACTCCGGACGCCCGCACGCCATCGGTCGTCCGCAGCCCTGAAAGCCGACCAGTGAATGTCGAGGAGTTCCGGTCGGGTCTGCGTAAGTGGCTTGACGAGAACGACTTAACGCCCGGACCCGACCACTCACTGCAGGGACACATGCTGCAGTTCCGCCGCGTCAGCCGGGCGTTGTACGACGCCGACTGGATGCGCTACGGCTGGGCGGAAGAGGTCGGCGGGCTGGGCGGGCCGGCGCTGTTGCGCGCGATCGTCGGCGAAGAGGTGGTGGGCCGGCGGTTGGCCGAGCCCGGCCCGTATTCGATGCTCGAGGTGCTGACACCCACGATGATCGACTACGCCCCGCCCGAACTGGCCGCGGAGATGGTGCCGCGGCTGCTGCGCGGCGAAGAACAATGGTGCCAAGGCTTTTCCGAGCCCGGCTCCGGCAGCGACCTGGCCTCGCTGACCACTCGGGCCGTCCAGGACGGCGACAACTGGATCGTCAACGGGCAGAAGGTCTGGACCAGCTTCGCCCAGTTCTCCACCCGCTGCGTTCTGCTGACCCGCACCGGGCCCGGCCATGACGGCATCACCGCATTTTTCGTCGACCTCGACACCCCCGGGATTACCATCCGGCCGCTGCGCACCATGCACGGCGTCGACGAGTTCTGCGAGGTGTACTACGACGATGTGGTGATCCCGTCGAGCCGGATGCTCGGCAAGCCGGGCGACGGCTGGAAACTCGCGATGGACCTGCTCCCCTTCGAGCGGTCCACCTGCTTCTGGCAGCGCATCGCCTACCTCTACTCGCGCTTCGATGCGCTCATCGCCGAGGTCGCCGGCGGCAGCCAGCACGGCGGCCGCGACGAATACGATCTGGGCGCAGCGTATCTCGCGCTGCACACGCTGCGCTGCCGATCGCGTGCCACCCAATACCGGCTGCGCGACGGCGCCCGCCTGGGCCCCGACACCTCCATCGATAAAGTGCTGCTGGCCTCCGCCGAACAACGGCTGTACGACACCGTGCGCGACCTGCTGCCCGGCGACCTCGAGCTCGACGACGCGCCGTGGCGCTCGGAGTACCTGTACTCGCGTGCGTCGACCATTTACGGCGGGACCGCCGAGATTCAGCGCAACATCATCGCCCGCCGGCTCCTCGACCTCGGAAAGGAGTGATCATGGACCACTCCGAGGAACTGCGGTTACTGGCCGAGTCGGTGCGCACCGCGATGGGCTCGTCTTCCGGCGCCATGCTCGATGCGGCGCTGACGGACCTCGGCTGGCACGACATGTTGGACGAAATCCCAGATATCGCAATACCGTTGGTGTTCCGCCTGCTCGGCGAGACCGGCGCGCACGCGCCCGTGCTTAACGACGTGGTGCTGCGCGCGGCCGGACGGTCCCCCGGCGGCCTCACCCCGCTCCCGTTCGCCGGAGATTCCTGGGTGGTGTGGAAGCGCGACGACCTCCCAAGTTCGGCTATCGACAACGACTTGCCGATACATCCTGTCGCAGAAGGCGATTCAGCTGCGCAAGCTGGGCTGGCCGCCGGCCGGCAAGCATTGGGCTGGTGGCTGGTGGGTACCAGCCACGCGATGCTCGCACTCGCGCGCCAGCACGCCCTGGACCGAGTGCAGTTCGGCCGCCACATCAGCTCATTCCAGGCGATCCGGCACCGGCTGGCCGAGACACTGGTAGCGATCGAAGGCGCCGAGGCGACCCTGCACGCCGCCACCGCCGCATCCGACGACCCCGACGACCTGGCCAGCTTGCTGGCCAAAGCGGCGGCCGGTCGGGCCGCGCTGACCGCGGCACGCCACTGTCAGCAAGTGCTCGGCGGTATCGGTTTCACGGCCGAACACCGGCTTCACCACCACATCAAACGGTCGCTGATTCTGGACAACCTGCTCGGCAGCGCCCGGGAACTCACCTCACAGGCCGGAGCAGCCCTGCGGGCCAAGGGATCTGCGCCGCGGCTGGTGCAGCTGTAACGCCTGCGAGTCGCGCGCGGGCGCGCATTGCCTAGTATTAGCGCACATGCGCTATCACGTGGAACCTCGAAATCAGGCCGGCGTCGCCGCGGTGGTGCTGGGCGGGTTGGCACTCGCCACCTGCTGGTTGCTGATCGGGGTGCCGTTGGGTATCGCGGCACTGATCACGGGCGACATCGCCCGCCGGCGGGCGGGCCGCGGTGAGGCGACCAATCCCCGGGCCGCGGTGGCCGGCATGGTGCTCGGGACGGTGGCGATCGTCGCCGGGCTTATCGCCATCGGCTACTACTCCTGGCTGGACACCCAGGATCCCGACCGTTTGCAGCGATGCCTGGACAACCCCGCCACCAATAACTGCTAACCCCGGGGCAGCCCCAGGACTCGTTCGGCGATGATGTTGCGCTGAATTTCGGACGTGCCGCCGGCGATGGTCGCGGCGAAGGTACGCGTGTAGCGGTCAAACCAGCTGCCGTAATGGCTGTCCAGGTTGAGTGGAGCGAATCCAGCGGTGACCCCGCGCAGCACCAGTCCGTCACCCCCCTTTGCGTTCAGGGCGTCCTCGCACGCGCGTTGCATGGCCTCCGAACCGAGCAGCTTGAGCACCGACTGCGCGGGCACATCTTCGTGGCCACGCGCGGCTTTGGCCAAGGTCGCCGACCCAAGCAATCGCATCGCGTAAAAGTCCATCACCAGCGTGGCGTAGCGATCCCGCTGCACGGGTCCGGTAGGGCTGGACTCGACCGTCAGCGCGTGCAGCATGTCGGCGTAGTCCAGCCACAGCATGGCGCGCTCGTGGCCGAGTGAACCGGTCGCGACGCGCCAGCCCGCATTGAGCTCGCCGACCAAGTTCTCGGCCGGCACTCTCACGTCGGTGAAGAAGACCTCGTTGAAGTCGACGTCTTCGATGTCGGCCACCGAGGCGAACGGGCGACGCACCATACCGGGGGTGTTGGTCGGAATCAGTAAAGCGCTGATTCCCTTGTGTTTTGGCGCATCGGGGTCGGTGCGCACGAACGTCAGCAACACGTCGGCGTGATGGGCACCCGAGGTCCACACCTTCTGCCCGTTGACGACGAACTGGTCACCGTCAAGCACCGCGCGCGTCTTCAGCGAGGCGAGATCGGAGCCCGCGCCGGGCTCGCTCATTCCCAGCGATGCCGTCATCTCCGCGCGCAGAATCGGCACTGCCCAGCGCTGCTTTTGTTCCGGCGTCCCGAACGACAGCAATGACGCCGCGATGATGCCCACGCCCTGCGGATTGAAACTTTGATAGATCCGCCGCCGCGACAACTCCTCGAGGTACACGTATTGCTGCAGCAGCGTGGCGTTGCGACCGCCGAACTCCGGGGGGTTCCCGGGTATCAGCCACCCGTTGTCGAACAGCAACCGCTGCCAGCGGCGGGCCCACTGCGGAATGTCCGAACTCGATTGCGGCCGTTCGCCCGTCTGCGCCGCATCGAGGGGATTCGCGTCCAGGAAGGCCGCGAACTCCGCGCGAAAATCCTCGACGTCGGCGTCAAAGGTCAGCTGCACAGCACTCCCTGGAGATTCGCTAGCGCGTGGATTGCCGGTAGATCCGGGTTTCCACCGACGGCGCGGTTCGCTCTTGCGATTCCGCTTCTATACACACGTCTAGGAGAATAGTATTCTCGTGTCAAGAAAGTTACAATCTCCGACACCTGGTCCGAGAGGGGGTCGAGCGCAGCGATGTCACGGCGTTCTCCGGTAGAGTCCAATCATGTTCTCCCCTCGCGGCAATCGTCCGAGCCTTCCGTGACCAGCCCAAGCGAAGAGCCGGCCTGGAAACAGCGCGCCGTCGAGCGATCAATCAAAACGGCGAAACTGCGTGCGGCGCAGCGCGTTCAGCGCTTCCTCGACGCGGCGCAGGCCATCATCATCGAAAAGGGCAGCACAGACTTTACCGTCCAGGAGGTCGTGGACCGCTCCCGCCAGTCACTGCGGAGCTTCTACCTGCAGTTCGACGGCAAGCACGAGCTGTTGCTCGCGTTGTTCGAGGATGCGCTGAGCCGGTCGGCCGACCAGATCCGGGCCGCCACCGAAAGCCATGCCGACCCGCTCGAGCGGCTCAAGGTGGCAGTGGAGCTGTTGTACGAGGCCTCACGACCGGATCCCACGGCTAAACGTCCGCTGTTCACCGATTTTGCCCCGCGGTTGCTGGTAACGCACCCCGCTGAGGTCAAGATCGCCCATGCACCGCTGCTGGCATTGCTGACCGAGCTCATGGAAGCGGCTTGCGACGCAGGCAAGTTGCGCGACGGGCTCAATCCTCGCCGCATTGCCGCGATGACGATGCAGACGGTGATGTTCATCGCACAGTCCAGCGGCGGATCCGACGATGCGACGATTCATCCGATCACCGCTGACGAGGTGTGGGACTTCTGCTCTGCCGGATTCGTCGCCTGACACCAGCCCGCGAAACGCGTCGGCCATCGTCTGACCTGAGCGGATAGCGCACCTGACTTGCTTCACGAGAATCAGATTCTCTAATATCTAGAACTAGAACTAGCTTAAACGGATTCGACGTTGACACCTGTTCCCGGGTGACGACAGAGTTCTGTGGCGGCGCCCTGTCCGACCCCGGGGGCGGGGGGTACGTGGTTCCTGTGAGAGGCGATTGATTACCCGTGACCGTCAGCGCGGCCAGCGATGTTCACTTCGACCCGTACGACGTGGGGCTGATCGCCGATCCCTGCCCGATGTCTCGACGGCTGCGCGAAGAGCCACCGCGGACGGTCATTTTCGAGGATCCGCCGATCCACGACATCCACCGTAAGTTGTTGTCCCGCATGTTTACTCCGCGCAAAGTCAATGCACTTGAGCCCAAGATCCGCGAATTCTGTCAAAGAAATCAAGTCAGGAATTGAGGTAGTGATGACCGGACGTGTTGAAGGCAAAGTTGCTTTCGTCACCGGGGCGGCGCGTGGCCAGGGCCGCGCACATGCGGTGCGGTTGGCCCAGGAGGGCGCCGACATCATCGCGGTGGACATCTGCAAGAAGATCGACACCGTGGATCTGATCGCCGCCTCCACACCGGAAGATCTGGCCGAGACCGCGGACCTGGTGAAGGCACAGAACCGGCGGATCTACACCGCCGAGGTCGATGTCCGGGATTACGACGCGCTGAAGTCCGCTGTGGACACCGGCGTCGAGCAGCTCGGCAAGCTCGACATCATCGTCGCCAACGCGGGCATCGGCAACGGCGGCCAGACGCTGGACAAGACCAGCGAAGCCGACTGGACCGCGATGATCGACATCAACCTCGCCGGCGTGTGGAAGACGGTGAAAGCCGGTGTGCCGCATATCCTCGCGGGCGGCAACGGCGGTTCGATCATCCTGACCAGCTCGGTCGGCGGCCTCAAGGCCTATCCGCACACCGGTCACTACGTCGCCGCCAAGCACGGTGTGGTGGGTTTGATGCGCACCTTCGCCGTCGAGCTCGGCGCGCAGAACATCCGCGTCAACTCCGTGCACCCGACCAACGTGAACACCCCGCTGTTCATGAACGAGGGCACCATGAAGCTGTTCCGTCCCGATCTGGAGAACCCGGGCCCCGAGGACATGAAGGTTGTCGGCCAGCTGATGCACACCTTGCCGATCGGTTGGGTCGAGCCCGAGGACATCGCCAACGCGGTGCTGTTCCTGGCATCCGACGAGGCCCGGTACATCACCGGCGTCACGCTGCCCGTCGACGGTGGCAGCTGCCTCAAGTAGCCGTTCCTAGCGCCGAACGTCGACTCGTTGTGCTCGAAAGAGCTTGATCAGCACGATAAGTCGACATTCAGCCACCGCTAGAACGGGCTGCTGTTGGCCTGCCATTCGGCCTCGGCTGGCCGCGGCCCGTAACGGCGGGCGTAGTCCTCATGCATCCGGGCCTGTTTCTGACGGTTGATCACGTCGACCAGGTTCGGATCCAAACCATGGACCGCCAACCGGTGACGGCGCCAAACCTTGTTCAGCGCAAAGTTAACCACCAACGCCCACGCGTACAGGGGCACGGTCATCTCCGTGTGCACATAGAGCGAGGCCGGCAGCAGCCAGAAGGGGGCGAGCACGAGCAGGGGAGGTATCGCCCACCTGATCATGTGCCGGCGGATGGCTCCCGGGCCGGCCAGATCGTTGGCGACCCAGCTGCGCATCGAATCCGGCAGGCGCCGGCCGTAGGCATAGCCGATGCGTTGCCACAGATTGGGTTTCGTGGCGGTCATGGTGACTCCTCAGGATTGCAATGCGCCCGCCGCCACGGCGGCCGCGTTGATTCGGGTCAGGACCTGGTGCAGGTTCTCGAGTTCGGTCAGTTCGACACCCAGCCGTTCGACGACGGCGGGCGGAATCTCAAGTGCGCGCTCGCGCAGGGCGATTCCGCGCTCGGTGAGCGTGACATCGGTACTGCGCTCGTCGACGACGTTCTTGGCGCGGGTGATCAAGCCAAGTCCCTCCAACCGTTTGAGCATCGGCGACAGCGTGGCCGACTCCATCTGCAAGGCGGTCGCGATCTGCTTGACCGACAGCGGGGACTCGTTCGCCGCCTTCCGATGATCCCACAGCGCCAGCATCACCAGATATTGCGGATGGGTCAGACCCAGCGGCTCCAATAGCGGTCGGTACACCGCCAGCACCGCGCGATTTGTGGTCGCCAACGCGAAGCACACCTGGTGTTCTAGGGCGAGCGGATCGATCTCGCGGGCGGTCAGCAAGGCCATGTTTGGATCGTAGCCTAATAGTTAGTGCCCTATCTATATGAGGCCCCTCACACCCTGGATGAGACCCCGGTCAGGCCGCGGGAACGGGAGGAATACCCTCGGATTCCATGGACGGATTCGAGGGACGCGGGGCAGTGATCACCGGCGGTGCAAGCGGAATCGGCTTGGCCACCGCCACCGAGTTCGCCCGTCGCGGCGCCCGCATCGTGCTGGCCGATGTCGACAAGTCCACACTGGAACATGCCGTGGGACACCTCAAGAGCGCGGGCGCCGACGCGCACGGCGTGGAGTGCGACGTGCGGCACGTCGAGGAGATGGTTCACCTCGCGGACGAGGCGTTCCGACTGCTCGGCCAGGTCGACATCGTCTTCAGTAATGCCGGCATCGTCGTCGCGGGCCCGCTCGCCGCCATGACCCACGAGGACTGGCGCTGGGTGATCGACATCGATTTGTGGGGTTCGATCCACGCCGTCGAGGCGTTCGTTCCGAGGCTGATCGAGCAGGGCAAGGGCGGTCACATCGCCTTCACCGCATCGTTTGCCGGGCTGGTGCCCAACGCCGGCCTCGGGGCGTACGGTGTCGCCAAGTATGGCGTTGTCGGCCTGGCCGAAACGCTGGCTCGCGAGGTCAAGGACAACGGGATCGGCGTTTCGGTGCTGTGCCCGATGGTCATCGAAACGAAGCTGGTCTCCAACTCCGAACGCATTCGCGGCGCGGACTATGGACTCGCCTCGACGCCTGATCTGACGGAGAGCTTCGGGCCGCTGCCGCCGACGCAGGATCAAGGCGTGACGGTCGGCGAAGTCGCGCGGTTAACCGCCGATGCGATTCTGGCGAACCGGTTGTACATCCTGCCGCACGAGGCGGCTCGGGCCTCGGTCAAGCGCCGGTTCGAACGCATCGACCACACCTTCGACGACCAGGCCGCCGAAGGCTGGAAGCACTAGCCCGACCGCATCGCGGGCGTTACGCCGATGACTCCGGCGGCTTCCAGGTCCGCGATATCCGTCGGGTTCAAGCCCAACTCAGCGAGCACCTCATGGTTGTGTTGCCCGAGTGTGGGTGCGGGACGAGCGTGAAACACCCGCGGCCCGTTGGAGAATCTCATCGGCACGGTGCTCAGCCGCGCCCGACCGTTCACCGGATGATCGACTTCTTCGAAGAAACCGCGAAATGTCAGCTGCTCCAGCTTGGTCTGCCGATGTGGTTGCATGACCTTGGCCACCGGGACACCGGCGTCCCAGAGCGTTGCCACGATGTCGTCGCGGGTACGGTTCTCACACCAGGCGGCCAGGCGATCGTCGACGCAATCCTGGTGTGCCCGCCGGCCGGCCGCCGTCGATAAGGCGGGATCGGTTGCCCAGGAGGGTGATCCGAGCGCCTGGGATAGCCTTTCCCACTGCTCGTCGGTGGCCACCGCAATGGCGACCCAGCTGTCGAGCCGACCGAACTCGTCGATGTCGGCACTGCGGTAGAGATTCTGGGGAACCGCCGACGGTCCGTGGTTGCCGTCGCGCTCCAGCAGCGCCCCGTATGCCGAGTACTCGATGACCTGCTCGGCGGCAATGTTCAGCGCCGCATCGACCATCGCCGCTTCCACGAACACACCCTCGCCGGTGCGGCGGCGATGTTCGAGCGCCAGCAATATCGCGTTGAGCGCGTGCACACCCGCGCATGCGTCGCCGATCGAATACGGGTCAAATGGCGTGCGGTCCGGGTAGCCGGTGAGCCAACTGACACCGGATGCGGCTTCGATCACGTACGCGAAGGCCGGGTTGTCCCGCCACGGTCCGTCGAGGCCGAAACCGGGCATCCGCACCATCACCGCTTCCGGCCGAATCGATTGAACGGCAGCAAAATCCAAACCGATCTGGTCCAGCACCCGAGGTGTGAAGTTTTCCACGATTACGTCGCAGGTAGCGATCAGATCCCGCAGCAGCTCCCGGCCCCGCGAGCTCTGCAGGTCCAGCGTCAGGCTCTTCTTGTTGGTGTTCAGCGCCTCGAAGATCGGCGACTTCTCCCACCACTGCTCCTCGGTGGTCGGTATGCCGGCGATCAGCCGAGTGCCATCCGGGCGACGGGTGGACTCGACGTGGATGACCTCGGCGCCGAGCATGGCCAGAAAGTGGGTGCCGCAGGGACCCGCCCAAAACGTCGTCATATCCAACACCCGAAGTCCAATGAACGGCAACGGCTTTGCCGTGCCGGTCGGCTCGGGCCGCGGCGACAGGTTCGCGGTGCGGTAGTGCTCGGTGTGTTGCCCGAGCCGCGGCGCCGGTTGCGGGCTGCGTAACTGGGCGGGCCGCATCCGGTACGGGTGACTCGGCTGCTGGAAGCCGCCCGGATTGCGCACGAACGAACCGCGCTCCACGAATTGATCGAACGAGGTGACGTTCGCGCCATTGGCGACCGGCGCGTTGGGAATCCGGAATGCCGAGGCCAGTTCCCGGATTTCGTCGACTGGGGTCGCGGCCACCCACTCAAAGATCTCGTCGGCGTAGACGTTGGCCAGCTCGGTGATCGACAGCGGCGACTCCTCGTCGATCCACTCCGGATGACCTACCATCGCGCACAAGTCGAACCACTGCTGCGCCGTGCCACATCCGAGATCCACCAGGCCGTCCTTAGCCTGAGCCACCCCCGGAATGGTGGGCCGCCGCGCGTCTCGCCACGGTCGGCCAAGCAGTTCGAAGTAGGTCACCGGGTAGTAGGTCAGGCACAGGACCTGAGTTTCCAGCATCGACAGATCGAGCAATTCGCCGGCCCCGCCGTCGATCCGGCGCCATCGCGACGTCAAGGTGGCCGCACTTGCATAGACTCCGGCCAGGTACTCGCCGGCCTGCCCGCCGACGAAGACGGGCGGCCGCTCCTGCTCGCCACGCCCGAGCCCGACGATCCCGCCCGACCATGCCTGCAGTGTGAACTCGGTCGCGGCGCGGTCTCGCCAAGGGCCTTCCAGCCCGAACGGTGTGATCGCCGTGACGGTGAGATGCGGATGACGGCGATGCAGGGCCTGCGGCGAAAAGTCCGGGTGCTCAGCGACTTTCGAGCCAGCCGACCAGACCACCGCGTCCGCCGACGCCAGCAGCCGGTTCACCAGGTCGGCGTCCTCGCCGGCGTCGGCCACCACACTGTGTTTCGCACCGGCGAGGAAGCAGAACAAGGCGCCGTCAGCGTCGGGCGCAATGGCGGCACCGGACGCCGACCACCTGCGCAGCGGATCACCTTCTGGTGCTTCGACTTTGATGATGTCGGCGCCGCCGTCGGCGAGCAGCTTGGTGCAGTAGGCACCGGCGATGCCGGTGGACAGATCGACGACCGTAAACCCGGTCAGTGGCGGTTCGACGGGCGCCACTATTTCTTTTTCTTCGCTTTGCCGGCCCCGGCCTTCTTGCGCGCTTTCTTGCTCAGCGCCCAGTCGTCGGGGAACTTGCTGTCGTTGCCTTTGACCGCCTCGCCCAACCCCTGTTTCATCGCGTCATCGAGCATCAGCTCGTCGCCACTGTCCGGACGGACGCTGCCGCCCATCGATTCGAAGACGCCACTGAGCATGCTGCCCAGGTACTCGCCCTGGAACTGCTTCATGATTTCGAAGAAGACCTTCTGCATGAAGACCGTGTCGGTGGGGCGATTGCGGGCGCACGCGAGCGCGTACTTCGCGACTTCTGCCTCCAGTTCGGCCCGGGGCACCACGCTATTGAGAAAGTTGCAGTCGTACATCTCAGCCGCGGTGAAAGCCCGTCCGGTGAACACCATTTCCTGGAACTTGCGGATGCCCATCGTCTGCGCCCACCACCACATGCGGGGACCCCAGCCGTAGTACCGAAACGACGGATGCCCGAACAGCGCGTCGTCGCTGGAGATGACCAGATCGGCATCGGCCGCCTGGTAGAAGTGCCAGCCGTAGCAGTAGCCCTTCGCCTCGAGAATGCTGATCTTCTTGAAGTCCTGCAGGCCGCGGATGCCGGAGTTCGGGTTGGCGTACCACTGGCCCAGGGTGGCGCCGTTGCGAAACGAACCCTGCGGCGGATATCTGACGTCGTCGGGGCTGACCCGGTATTCGGCAAGTCGTGGGCCTTGGTCGGCCGCATCGCGGACCCGCATCACCTCGGTCAGGTCCGCGCCCGAGCCGAGATCGTCGCCGGCTCCGCGAACCACCAATACCTTGACGTCGTCGTCAATGCTGGCCTGGTGCAACAACTCCGCGTAGCGCAGCCGCGCGGCGATCGTCGGCGCGTTGAGATAGTCCGGCCGGTCGAACGTGATCGTCGCGATCCGCGTCGTCGCGTCTTTGTCGTACCGGATGATCTCTTCGGCCGCCGGCTCCGAGAGCTCGGGCATGGCTACGGCTGCCAGGACGGGCTCGCGGTAAGCACTTCGGGACCGTCGGCGGTGATCAGGACCGCCTCGCGCCCGAATACCGCGCCGACTCCTTCGGCCCACACGTAGCCGGTCACCGCGAGCACCATCCCCGGCTCCAACCGCTCCTCGGCCGCGGTCGAGGGTAGGTGCTTGGAGACGACGGGCGGGTCGAAGCCCATGCCCAGACCACGGGCTACCGGCATCGGCGGCTCGGGCTCTCCGGCGGCCTGGTAAGCGGCCAGCAGTTCGCCGGCTCCGGCACCGGGCCGGCAGGCGGCAATCAGCCTGCCCCACAGACCTTCCCAGCGCGCGTACAACGCGGCGGCGCCGTTGGGCGCGTGCTTGCGATCAGCCGGCCAGGTCCGCCCGACCTCGCCGACATAGCCGCCGGCCAGCACTCCGGCGGAGAATGCCACCAGATCACCGTCCTGGATCCGGCCCTGAGCTCGATCCGGACCGCCGGCCCGGCGCCACGGGTGAGTGCGCGAAGTCACCCATGCGACATCTTGATTCGAGGGCGTACTCACTCCACCGGCCGCCGAGGCCTCCAGCAGGACTCCGGCCAGTGCTTGCTCGCTAACCCCCGGCCGCAACTCCGATACCGCGGCCGCAAGAGCCGACTCGACGACCGCGACGGAACGCCGCAGCGCGGCAATCTCCTCGGCCGTCTTGATCCGGCGCGCGGCGCGCATCGCCAGCTCGCCGTCCACCAGTTGCGCGTTAGGGAACGCCGTAGGCAACAGTCGCGCGAAAACCGGTGAGAGCGCGTCGGTCCCGACCCGCCGAGCGGTCGCCGCACCCGGGATGCGCTGTAACGCCGACATCGTGTTCATCGGATTCCACGAGATCCCGTAGAGGTTCTCGTGCGGGATGTCCTCGGGGATGCCCTCGTCCCACGTGCTCAGTAGGTGCACCGCACCGGTCTCGCGCACCAGCACGCAGCTCGGGCCGAACGGTCGCGTACCGGCGACCCAGAGTTGTGGCGCGCCGGTTACATAGCGAACGTTGGCCTGCCGGCCCAGGACCAGGACATCGAGATCATGGGCCGCCATTTGCTCCAGCGCCCGCTGGCGACGGCCCGAGCGCAGCGTGCGCTCGTCGGGCAGGACTTCAGTTGCCATAAGGGTCATAGGGGTAGTTGGTCAAACGAATCCAGCCTTCCTCGGTAATCACCAGGACCTCCTCGCTGCGGTAGCCGCCGGTGCCGTCTTCCCACACCACGGGCTCCAGGACCAGCACCATCCCGGCCTTGAGCACGAAATTCTCGTCGAACTCTTGGCCGAGATCCGTTCCGATCATTGGCATTTCGGCGGCGTTAACGCCGATGCCATGACCCAGATAGAAGTGCGGCAGCCACGGCTTGGTGCCGCCATTGGCCTTGATAGCGGCCCGTCCCAGATCGGCGGCGGTGGCGCCGGCCTTGGCGACACCGAGCACCGCGCTCATGATTTCGAACCATTTGTCGAACTGCGCCTGCTGGCGCGGCGACGGGTCGCGGCCGACGAGCCAGGTGCGTCCGAAGTCGGAGCAGTAACCCTGGTAGGTGATGCTGACGTCGGTCCACAACACGTCGCCTTCGACCAGCTCGCGCTCGGTGCTCAGCAGTGGCAGCGCCAGGTCTCCGTGCGTGGTCCACACGCCCTCGGCCTTGCTCGGCGGCATCACCTGCCAGATCGGCTCCAGCATGCTGGCCGTGGCGCCCAACTCGAAGGCGCGGCGCAAAAAGCTTGCCGACAAGTCGATCTGACGGATCCCTGGGGCAAGCCGTTTCTGGACTTCCACCATGGCTTCGTCGGTGATCCGGATCGCGGTGCGCAGGCACGACAATTCGTCCAGGGTCTTGACCGACTTCGCCGCACTGACGATCGCCGCTGCGTCCACGGGCGCGCCGCCCCGGAACAACAGGTTCGCCGCGCGCGACATCGCGCCCGTGCACTCGTCGACGGCGATCACCGCGCCGGGTGGAATCAGGTCGGCAATCGTCCGCGCGAAATCGGCGACGCCTTCCTCGAATTCGAGGTAGACCGGACCATGTAAGTGATCGGGCGGCAGGTCGGATTCGTGCGACGCTCCCTCGCGGAACGGCAGGAACAGGTGCGGCCACTCGTCGCCGGCGACCACCACGGCCACCGGTCGCTCGACATAGGACAGCCCCGCGTCGCCGAGTGGCCAACTGGCGCCGGTAGCGTAGACCACGGCATTGTTGCCCAGCAGGATCATCGCGTCCACGCCACGTTCGGCCATCGCCGAGCGCAGCCGGGCCCCGGTCTCGCGACGCAGGCGGGCAAGGTCGGGTGTTTCGGGAATTACCAGTCCGTTACCGGTGCTGGTGCCCAGTTGCGCGAAGGTCGTCACTACAGGCCCAAGAACTTCGTGATGTTGTCACTGACGATCTTCTTCGCATTCGCCGGGCCGACGGCCTCGACGACAGACTTCAGCGACTTCTCGGAATAGCCGTAGGTGCTTTCGTTGTGCGGGTAGTCGCTGGACCACATCACCTTGTCGACGCCGATCTGGTCGATCAGCTGCAGGCCCAGGGGGTCGACCATGAACGATGCGCTCATGTGCGTGTCCCAGTAGTACCGCACATCGTGCGCCAGCGGCCGGTTGAGCATGTGTTGATAGGACCCCATCAGGTGCTCGGCGTCTTGCAAAGCCCAAGGGACCCAGGAAATTCCACCTTCGAACCAGCCGATCCGCAGCCCGGGGTGGTCGTCGAGAATTCCGGTGAACAGATACTTGGCGAATTGCTCGCGGAAGCCGTCGATGTTGATCATCATGCCGACCACCACGCTGTTGAACTGGCACGGGGTTTTCGGCGGAGTCTCGCCGATGTGGTGGGTCACCGGCAGGCCGGCGGCTTCGATCTCGTCCCAGACCGGCCGCATCGCGTCGCAGCCATAGTCGATGATGTTGCCGTCGTCGTCCTTGCCCGGGTTCAGCGGCAGCAGGAAGGTCTTGAGCCCCAACGACTTCAATTCGGCCAGCGTTCGTTTAGCGCCTTCCGGCTCCCACCAGTTGATCAGGCCGGCGCCGTAGAAGTGTCCGTGGGAACTCTCCTGCAACTCGGCGATGTACTCGTTGTAGATCCGGAATGCCAGTTCACGAAGTTTCTTGTCCGGGTAGTGGAAGAGCGCCAAAATCGCGTTGGGGAACGCGAGTTCCTTCTCGACGCCGTCCTCGCGCAGCTCCTGGATCCGGGCCTCGATGTTGGTGCTCGCAGCGCCGGGCAGGTCGTCGTACTGCATCAGCACGGCGCTGAAGTCGCCCGGCAGGAACGACTGTCCTTTGCGCCCGACTTGGTAGGCACCGTCCTCGTACCAGATCCGCGGCGCCTTGTCCTTCAGGTCATCCGGGAACCGATCGAAGAAGATGTCGTCGGCCAGCGAGATGTGGTTGTCGGCCGAGAAGACGACGGTCCCCTCGGGAAGCCCGACATCGCTGCCCACGGCGTGGCCACGCCGATCCTTGGGAGCGCCGTAGCCTCCGGGCGGGTAGAGCGAGGCGGTGGTTGTCGGCGTTGACATTATTGACCCTCCATTCGGATCTGCATTGGAAGAGTGATCATTTCGGGCTGCTGCTCGATTACCAGGTAACGGGGAGTTCGTAGACGCCGTAGGCGAGCCGGTCGTGCTTGAACGGGATCTCGTCGAACGGCACGGCCAGTTTCATGGTCGGGATGCGACGCAAAAGCGTCTGGAACACGATCTGCAGTTCCGCCCGCGCGAGCTGCTGACCCACGCACTGATGGCGGCCGTAACCGAAGGCGACGTTGCGGTCAGCCCCGGCACGGTGCACGTAGAGCCGATCGGGCTCGGGGAAGACGTCGGGATCCCAGTTCGCGGGAGCCAGGTCGATGATGATGCCTTCGCCGGCGCGGATCGTCTCGCCGGCAATGTGGATGTCGTCGACGGCGACGCGCCGCTGCCCATTCTGGATGATGCTCAGGTAGCGCAGCAGCTCCTCCACCGCATTGGCCAGGACCTTCGGGTCTTCGGCATCGCGGACCACGGCAAGTTGATCGGGATTCTCAAGCAGCGCAAGCACTCCGAGCCCGATCATGTTCGCGGTCGTCTCGTGCCCGGCGATCAGCAATCCGGTACCGAGCTGCGCGGCCTCCTTGACGCTGAGCTCGCCGGCTTTGACGCGTTCGGCCAGATCCGAGATCGCGTCCTCCGCCGGTTTCTCCATCTTGGTTTCGACCAGCTGGGCCAGGTACTTGTGCAGGCTCATCGCGCCCTTGGCGGTGTCGGCACCGGTGGCATAGCGCGCCAGCCCCATCGAGGCGTGCTCCTGGAACATCTCGGCGTCCTCGTAGGGCACGCCGAGCATCTGGCTGATCACCAGGGACGGGACCGGAAGTGCAATGGCGGCAACGACATCCGCGGGCTGCGGGCCGGCCAGCATCGTGTCGATGTGGTCATCGGTGATCTGCTGGATCGTGGGCCGCAGGCCTTCCACGCGCCGGAAGGTGAACGGTTTCGACAGCATCCGCCGATAGCGGGTGTGCTCCTCGCCGTCGGAGGTGAACACCGACCGTGGCCGCTTGTGCACGGTCGACAGCATGCCTTCGTTCCAATGCGGGAAGCCGGGCACCCGGTCGTCAACGCTGACCCGGGAATCGGAGAACAGCTCGCGCACCTGCTCGTAGCCCGTGATGAGCCACGGGGTGTTGCCGTCCCAGATCCGGACCCGCGACAGCGGCCTCTCGTGGGCCAGGGCCATGACGTCCGGGGGTGGGGCGAACGGGCAGCGCTCGTCGCGGGCCATCGGGTAGTCGGGAATCTCGGAAACGGCCTCGGCCGTGCTGCTCGTCAGTGCGTCTGACATGTCATTCCTCGATGTAGATTGCCTGGGCTGGGCACGCCGAGGCGGCTTGGCGGGCCCCTTCGGTCTGCTCGGCGGACGGGTGCTCGTTGAGCAGGATGACCACCCCGTCTTCGTCGCGCTGGTCGAACACCTCGGGTGCATTCATCACACAGTTGCCCGAGGATGCGCAAATGTTCTGGTCGACAGTAACTTTCATCGGCTTGCTCTTCATTCGTACGGAGTGACCGGCGCCAGCCACAGCCCTACGATCGCGTCGATGAGGCCGAACGCAGCTGCGCGCCAGGAGGACTGAGCCATCGCAGCGCCTGCGGCCAGCGCACGTTCGCGATCGGCGCAGGTGTGCATCAAGAGGTTTCGGGCCATGACGTTGCGTTCGAAATGCACATCGGCCGGCAGGTTGGGCAAGCAGCGGTTGACACCGTCGACCACCTCGACGAGCGACGGAGAGCTGAGCGCACCCTTAACCACGATGTTGTAGTAGGCCGGATCGGTCATCGCTTGCGCCGCGAACCGCGCGTACCAGGTCGGGTTGCCGAGGTCCTCGAGGTGGTCGGTGAGTGGGCGCACCAGGCACGCCACCCAGGCGCGCAGTTCGCCCGAGTCGCCCGACGCCCGCAGGTCGGCCACCATCTGCTCGCGCAGCTCCTCGACGGGTCCGCGGTGCTTCTCCTCGATGGCACGCACCAGGTCGGCCTTGGTACCGAAGTGGTAGCCCACCGCGGCATTGTTGCCCTGCCCCGCGGCCTCGCTGACCTGGCGGTTCGACACCGCGAACATGCCGTGCTCGGCATACAGCCGTTCGGCGGCCACCAGGATCGCTTCTTGGGTGGAGCTGGCCCGTTCGGTGCGGACGGCCCTGCCTGCCGTGGTCATTGGCCTAGTCAACCTCGCGGTTCGGTTTAAGTCAAGCGCTTGATTTAAATGAGCCAGGGTCTGCCCGGAGGGCTTCGGCCGGACGCTGCCGTCGTGCTCGGTGCCGGAGGTGACGGCACCGGCGCGCTCGAGCCGAGACCTCATCCGTCGCGCCTCTTCGAAGGGATCACCTTGCCGGCCGAGGTCCCCCCGTCCACCGGAAGCACGGTTCCGGTGACATAGGGCGATCGGTCGCCCGCGAAATACAACGCGGCCTGGGCAACGTCGTCGGTCGTTCCCTCACGTTTGAGCGGCCGGTCGTCGCGCATGCCCTGACGGATCTTCGCCTCGAACTGGGCCAGTTGCTCAGGGTCCATCCCCGCCGCCGACTTCCCCAGGATCGGGGTGGGAATGCTGCCCGGCGCGATCGCGTTCACGCGAATCTCGTAGCGCGCCAGCTCAATTGCCGCGGACTTGGTGAATTGAATGACTGCCGCTTTCGACGCCCGATAGATCATCACCCCGCCGCCGGCCTGGATCCCGCCGATCGAGGTGAGGTTGATGATCGATCCGCCGCCGCTTTCGGCCATGTGCCGGGCGGCATCTCGGGTACCGGCCATCACACCGAGGACGTTCACGCCCATGATCCGGTGGAAGTCCGACAGGTCGTCGTCGAGTAATCGACGCAACGGGCTGGACACCGCGGCGTTGTTCACCATGACGTGCAGCCCGCCGAACTTCTCGACGGTGGTCGCGACCAGCGCCTGCACCTGTTCAGGATCCGAGACGTCGGTCCGGTTGAACAGCGCGCCGGCGCCCAGGGTGGCGGCCAGTTGCTCGCCCATCTCGGCCTCGACGTCCGCGATGACGACCCGGGCACCCTCGGCCAGAAACCTTTCCACGATGCCGCGACCGATGCCCGACGCCCCGCCGGTGACGATGGCGACCTTGCCATCCAGTTCGTTGACCACCCGACGAGTTAATCGGGCACGCGACTATTAAGTCAAGCAGTTGATTTAAGTGCTTCCCGGAATTGGCCCGCCGCTGCGGTATTACTGTTTGCTGCGTGAACGAGCGGATCCCGGGACTGTGGCGTCGATGAATCCCGATACTTTCTGCACCTCCGACCAATGGAGCATGATCGCGTCGGCAGCGTCGACGTCACAGCTCGCCGGTGTGCTCGGCGGATTCCTCATCACCGCAATAGCTTTGCTGTTCGACCGCAACAGCCGCGAAGGCGTGCACACCCTGGCACTGTTCGCGTCGGCGGTGCTGATCCTGATGCTGGACAGCTTCCTGTTCAGCCTCATCAGCGGCACTCACCCGCCCGACAACGGCGACCGGCAGGGCATCTGCGCGATCGCCTGGACCCAGGGTGATCTGGCGACCGGGATGCTCGCGGCGGGCACCACCGGACTGTTCGCCGGCCTGGGCTGGATGCTGGCCAGTCACGCGGTGAATAAGGTGCCCGCCGACGATCCAGCGGACATCCGCGCCTACTGCTTCCTCGCCGACCTCGGCGGCTGGCTGACCTTCGGCGCCGCGATGGCAACGACGTTGATCATGAGCGAGACCAGCATCGACTACCTGCATTTCGTGCTCGGCCACCCGCCCGCGCTGTGGCTGACGGGGTCAATCGTGACGTTCTGCGCGCTGGCCATCCTGCTCGATTTCGTGGTGGTCTACTTCCGTACCAAGGCCCTCAACCGCTCGCTGGCCAACACCGCCGAGCCGACTCAATTGGCATTGCGCTCGATCAAGGTCGCCACGGTGGGAACACTGTTCCTCGCCGTCGCCGGCTCATGGCTTGCCGTCAGCCTGGCGCGCCTTCCGGTCGGCTGGCTGACCACCCCCAACCGCGCGTTCGTCATCTTCGTCTTCGTGCTCGCGCTGATCGTGCCGACGATCATCTCGACCGCGGCCTGCTATTCGGTCGCGAGCACCGACGAGGGTTTGCGTCCACGCGTGCGTTAGCGGCCTCGCGCACCCCGGTAATCTCTGGCGCGACAATTTCTTTCGAATCCGGCGGTGTGTGTGTCAAGTCATCCGGCACCAACCTTGCGTGGTCGGCGTGACGAATGCGCCACCGTCGAGCGGTTGATTTCCGTGGCCCGCTCGGGCCAAAGCCAGGTGCTGGTGCTGCGCGGCGAAGCCGGCATAGGCAAAACGGTGTTATTCGATTTCGCGGCCGAGCGCGCCGCAGGCTTTCGCACCGCGCGCGTGGCCGGTGTCGAATCCGAGATGGAACTTGCTTTTGCAGGCTTGCAACAACTTTGCGCACCGCTGCTCGACTGCGTCGATCGCTTGCCTGATCCACAGCGCAACGCGTTGGACATCGCCTTCGGGCGTAGCGGCGGCCCGGCACCGGATCGATTCCTGGTCGGCTTGGCGGTCCTCAGCCTGATCGGCGCGGCAGCCGAAAACCAGCCGTTGATTTTTCTGGTCGACGATGCCCAGTGGATCGACCGCATCTCGGCCCAGACGTTGGCGTTCGTCGCTCGCCGTCTGATCGCCGAACCGGTCGCGCTGATGTTCGCGGTGCGCGACGGCTGCGCCGACGAGCTCGACTCGCTACCCGCGTTGCCGCTGCGCGGACTGAATTCCGGTGACGCCCGCGCGTTGTTGGATTCGGTCATCGTGGGTCGCCTCGACGATCAAGTACGCGACCGCATCGTCGCGGAAACCCGGGGGAACCCGCTGGCCCTGCTCGAACTGCCCCGCGGCTTGACGGCCGCGGAGCTGGCAGGCGGCTTCGAGCGACCCGACTTGCGGCCGTTGGCCGGACAGATCGAGCACACCTTTGTCCGCCGCATCCGTTCGCTGCCGGATCAGACCCAGCAGCTGTTACTCGTGGCCGCAGCCGAGCCGGTCGGCGACGCGGCATTGCTCACTCGCGCCGCCGAGGAGCTGGGGCTGCCGTCGGGCGCGTTGGCGGGAGCGCAGGATGCGGGGCTGATCGAACTCGGAACCCGGGTGCGCTTCCGTCATCCGCTGGTGCGATCGGCCGCCTACCGCTCGGCGGATCTGACGCAACGGCGCCGGGTGCATCGCGCACTGGCGGACGTGACCGATTCCAGCACCGATCCGGACCGGCGCGCCTGGCACCTGGCGATCGCCGCGCCCGGTCCCGACGAGTCCGTCGCCGCGGCACTGGAACGCTCCGCCGACCGCGCGCAGGCCAGAGGCGGCATCGCTGCCGCGGCCGCATTCCTGGAGCGGGCCACCCAGTTGACCGCCGAGGCGGCACGCCGCGGCACTCGCGCGCTCGCTGCCGCTCAGGCCAAGCGGGAGGTGGCCGCCTTCGATGCCGCCGAAGAGCTGCTGAGCATCGCGGAATCGGCGCCGCTGGATCAGCTGCAGCGAGCGTGCGCGGTGCGGTTGCGCGCCCAGATCGCCTTCGCTCGCGGCCGTACCGGCGCGACGGACGCGCCCACCGTCTCCGACGCCGCGATCGGCCTGCTCGACGCCGCGCGCCAGCTGGAAACGCTGGACGACGCGGTGGCCCGCGAGACCTACCTGGAGGCCCTCGGAGCGGCGCTCTTCGGCGGTCGGCTATGCCCGCACGGCGGCATCCAGATCACTGCGCAGGCCGCGCACGCGGCGCCCCCGGGACCGCAACCCGCCCGCCCGGTCGACCTGCTGCTGGACGGCGTCGCCATCCGGCTCACCGCGGGCCACGCCGCAAGTGTGGCGACGCTGCGCGAAGCGCTGAACCTGGTTCGCGCGGCGGCCGCACGCGGCGACGGCGACGTGATGCGGTGGTTCTGGCTGGCCTTCCCGATCGTGCAGGAATCGGCGGCCCACGAAGTGTGGGATGACGACCTCTGGCATCACCTGGCCACCGAAGCGGTGCGATTGGCACGCGATGCCGGTGCGCTGGCCGTGTTGCCGCATGCCCTGGTCTACCGCGCCGCCGTTCACGTGCAGGCCGGTGAGCTCGCGGCGGCCACCGCGCTGGTCGAAGAGGCCAGCGCCATTGCCACCGCCACCGGCTATGCCCCGTTGAAGTACCAAACGCTGCTGCTGGCCGCATGGCGCGGCGCCGAGGCGGACGCGCTGACATTCATCGATGCCGCGGCGGCCGACGGCAGGTCCAGAGGCGAAGGACGCGTTGTGGGTCTGGCGGCCTATACCAAAGCCGTGCTCTACAACGGTCTGGGCCGCTACGAGGACGCATTCGCCGCAGCGCAGCAGTGCTGCGAACACGAGGATCTTGGCGTGTTTGGCTTTTGCCTGATCGAACTCGTCGAAGCCGCCGCCAGATGCGGCCAACCCGACGCGGGACGTGCGGCGTTGCAACAGCTCAAAGAGCGAGCAATCGCCACCGAAACCGATTGGGCCGCAGGTGTTTTGGCGTGGTCGCGGGCGCTACTGGCCGACGACCGCACCGCCGAGGAGCATTACCGAGAGGCGATCGAGCGCCTCCAGCGCACCCGGATCGCCGTGCAACTCGCGCGTGCTCACCTGGTCTACGGGGAGTGGCTGCGCCGGTGCAACCGCCGCATCGACGCCCGTGCGCAGCTACAGATCGCCCACGAAATGTTCGGGCGAATGGGAGCTGAGGCGTTCGCCGCCCGAGCCCGCCGCGAGCTGTTGGTCACCGGCCAGAAAGTCAGTAAGCGAGCGGCCGCCGGCGCCGAGCTGACGCCACAGGAGGCGCAAATCGCCCAACTAGCTGTTGCGGGTCATGACGTTGTAGACGCCGACATGGTCGGGATGTGAGGAGGACGGGTCCTTCGGCGGCAGGATGAGAAATCGCCAAACCCCTCGT
>NZ_JBCHKV010000003.1:0-461455 GCF_039023525.1 Mycobacterium sp. 050272
ACCAAACGGGCCTTGGACATGAGGACACCTCGCGATCACTGGGCTGTCCTCTATGTCGGGAGACATCCGTCCTCTATGTCAATGAATCACAGACCTCCGCCACCGCAGCGTTTAGTGGCGCGGCCAATCGCGTCCAATCGCGGCCGGCAGCGGTGGCAGCGACCGTTGTCATGCCTTCGTCGGCGACCACCGCGGCGTCGTCGGTTTAGCTGCCGCCACCCTCGGTGTCGTCGAAGAACGACCACTCGCCGTCGTGCTCGACTTCCATGCGCCAGCCCAGTTCGGTGTTGTCGGCCTTGCTGTCGACGAACCAGGCGTGCGCGTCCTCGGCGCTGGCGATGTCCTTGGTCGCGACGACCTCTCCTTGCGGGTTCAGCACTCGATAGTTGGCCATCGATGCAGTGTTCCCACTGGCGGCGTGCTCAATCGGCCGGAATCTCCGCGGCGATGGTGTTCATCAGAGTCGTGTAGCGGCGCAGTTCCGGATCGCGCCCGGGTTTGCCGCTGCTGATCAGACCGGCTGCCAGGTTGCGCTGAGGGTCGGCCCAAATTGCGATGTTGCTCAAGCCCAGGCTGCCGAACGCTTCCGGCGCATCGCGCCCGAACGGACCCCACCGGTTGGTGCCGAGAATGAAACCGGTACCCCAGCGCGCTGGCATCAGGCCCACCGCGAAATCCGGTCGTAGCCGCCGTGATTCGGTGACCGCGCCCCGCAGCGTTTCCGCTTGCAGTACCCGCACACCGTCGAGTTCGCCATAGCGGCGCCAGATTTCGGCGAAGCGTGACATCTCGTTGGCGGTCGAGACGGTATTGGACGACGGGATCACGGTGGTCAAGAAGAAGGGCTGGTTCGTCACCGGAATCATTTCGTGCACGGTGCCGCCGATGGCCTTCCGGAATATCTGCGCAATCACCGGCGGTAAGGGCCGACCGGTGGCATGGCTCGGGGCGACCAGATCGAGGTCTTGCTTGGCGACGCCAAAGTTGGTCCACCGAAACCCAAGCGGGTCAAGGATTTCGGCGGCCAGGATTTCGCGGATGTCCTTGCCGGCGGCCGTGTAGACGATCTCGCGGATCAATGGGCCCCAGGTCAGTGCGTGATACAGGTGGATCAACCCCGGCCGATACAGCGGCCGAAGATTGCTCAGCATTTCCTGCACGTACTCGTGATCGTCGGTCCGTCTGAGGTCCGGCAGCGGCCCGGTCGGAAACGGCAGGCCGGCGCTGTGCGTCAGCACGTGCCGGATCGTGATGCGGTCCTTGCCGTGGCTGGTGAAAGTGGGCATGTACTCGCAGACCCGGTCGTCCAGGGAAAAGACGCCCCGCTCGACCAGCTGGTGCACCACGGTGGCGGCGACGGCCTTGGCCGCCGAGTACACGCAGAACGGCGTGTCCGTCGTGACGGGGACCTTCTCGGCGTCGGGGGTGTCGGTCGGCGCATTGCCCCAGCCGTGCCCGATGGCGCGGTTGAGCACCACGCGACCGCGGTGCCGGATGCACAACTGGATCGCCGGGTGCATGCCCGCCTGATACCAGTGGCGGGCGGCCTGCCAGATTCGTTCAACGGCGGCGCCGTCGATCTCCGAGTGGTCCTCGTCGCCGAGCGCGGTGACCGAGTCCAGGTCGGCCGGGACACGGATCTTGCCGTCTGCAGTCATCGTTGCCACTCCCGCGAGGGTACGTGGCGCCCGGCTACTCCCCGGTGAACTGCGGCGGACGCTTGGCGAACGTCGCCTGGATGCCCTCGGTGAGGTCCTTGGACGGCAGGAAGGCCGAATTCCAGGCGGCGACGTAGCGCAGGCTTTCCGACACCGCCGCGGTGCGTTGCTGGTCGAGCACGTCCTTGACGCCGTAGACGGCCAGCGGCGGGTTGGCGGCGATTTCGGCGGCAGTGGCGTGGGCCGCGGCCAGCGCGGCCTCGGCGTCGGCATAGACATCGTTGACCAGGCCGATCTTTTCGGCGCGGGCCGCGTCGATGTCCTTGCCCGTGAGCGCCAGCTCGCGCAGCTGGCCGTCGTTGAGGATCAGCGGCAGCCGGGCCAGGCTGCCGACGTCGGCGACGATCGCGAGTTTGACTTCACGCACCGAGAACTTGGCGTCGGCGCTGGCATAGCGGATGTCGACCGCCGAGATCAGGTCGACGCCCCCGCCGATGCACCAGCCGTGCACCGAGGCGATGGTCGGCGTGCGGCAGTCGGCGACCGCGGTGATCGCACCCTGCATGCGCCGTAGTTCGGTGTGAAAATCCGTCCGGGGGCGGGCCAGCGCCCCTTCGGCCAACAACGGCGCGAACGTGCCGCCCATGGCGGGCAGGTCCAGGCCGTAGCTGAAGTTCTTGCCCGATCCGGTGATGACGATGGCGCGCACGTCTCGGTCGGCATCCAGGGTGCCGAACACGTCCGGCATCTCCGCCCAGAACGCGGGCCCCATCGCGTTGCCCTTGCCGGGTCCGACCAGCGTCACCTGCGCGACGTGATCTTTGACCTCGACGGTGACGGATTCGTATGTATCGCCCATATCGAGACCGTAGCGTGGGAATTATGTCTCGTGATTTGCGACCCGGCCCCCATTCCCGGCCCACGGACGAATTGCACAGCGCCGAGGACACGTTAGGGATCTTGCAGCGCGTGCTGCATCCCATCGCCACCGACGATCTGTCCAAGCAGACGCCGTGCACGGAATACGACGTGAACCAGTTGACCGAACATCTGCTGAAATCGATCGCCGGCATCGGCGGAATGGTCGGCGCGGAAATTCCGGAGCGCCAACCCAGCGACTCGGTGGAACGACAGATCATCCTCGCGGCTCGCCCGGCGTTGGACGCGTGGCACCGACACGGCCTGGACGGCACCGTGCCGTTCGGAAAGAGCGAGATGCCGGCTAAGTCCGCCTGTGGCATCTTCTCGATCGAATTCCTGGTCCACGCTTGGGATTACGCCGTCGCGGTGGGCCACGAACTTGACGCCCCTCAACCGTTGACCGAGTACGTGCTGGACCTGGCGCACCAGACGATCAGGCCGGAATTGCGTGGCGCGGCCGGGTTCGACGACCCGGTCGACGTGCCCGCGGATGCCGGGGCTTTGGAGAAGCTTGTCGCGTTCACCGGCCGCGATCCGGCCAGATAATTCACGCGGTCGATTCGGACGCGGTGCGGACCTTCTCGCGCAGCCAGCTGTGGGACGGGTCCTGGTCGAAGCGCGGGTGCCACACCGCGTAGAACTCGAGCTCGATCAACTCGCGAGGCGCCGCCAGGATGCGGGTATGCGCGGGGTCGGCGTTCTTACGGGCGACCCGCTCCGGAAGGGTCAACACGAGCTCAGTGCCGGGCAGGATGCTGGGCGCCAGCGCGAAATACGGCACGCTGACGGCCACCCGACGCGTGACTCCGAGCGGCTCGAGGGCCCGGTCGATCCAGGGCTGACCGATGTCGATGGTCAGGTGCGGCCACCGAAGATACGTTGGCAACGAAACCGATGCCTGGCCGGCCAGCGGGTGCTCGGCGGCGACGACGCAGACGAAGCGATCGCTGAAAACGTGTTGGCTGCAATATCTTTCGGGTGCAGCCCGGCCATAGATCGCCAGATCTATCGTCCCCGCGTCGAGCTTGTCGAATGCGCGCTCGTCCAGAACATCGCAACTCACCGTCGAATTGGGCGATTCAGCCAGGACGGTCCGCACCAGCGCGGGTCCGAACGTCGCGACGGTGTAGTCGCTGACGGCGAGGCGAAACGATTGTGCCGCCGTCGCCGGGTCGAACGCTTCGGCGGCAAACAGTTGCTCCAAATGCGTTATGGCCGTGGTTAGTTGGTCACGAAGGCGCTCGGCGCGCGGGGTCAGCGAGTAGCCATCCGGTCCGCGCACCAGCAGCTCGTCGCCGAAGTGCCGGCGCAGCCGCTGCAGCGCGCGACTCATCGCGGGCTGGCTCAATCGGACCCGGTCGGCCGCACGCGAGACGTGTTGCTCCTCCAGCAGGGCCACCAATGGCGGCAACAGATTCAGATCGACCTGATCGATATGCGTAGTGCGCATGGGTGACATGCTAACGATTCATTTCACAAATAGCAGCAGAGAACCGACGTCTCGAGTCTGCACTCTGGACGGCGTAGCTGCACACTCACCACCCTGAGCGCACACTCAAACGGTAAGGGGGCTATACGCGTTCGAGGTAGAAGTAGTAGTGACGGCCATTGTCCAGCACGCCCTTGCCGTTCATGATGCCCATCACAGCCTGGTCGTCGATCTTCTTGAAGTGGTCGTGCACGGGAGCCCCGTCGTAGACCATCGTGGCGGTGACCTCGCCGCGGAAGTCTTCCAGCCACAGGCTGGCCTCGCCGTTCATCCGCTCCACGTTGGAGTACTTGTTGCCGTCGTCGTCGAGACACACCAGCGGCTGGCAGTCCGAGATCGACTTGAAGTTCTTGCCGAACCAGCGGAGCTTTTCGAGCATGCCATTCGCGCGGTGTCCGGTCGGAAAGTCGCCGCCCTTCCATTCGCCGATCATCTCGTCAAGCGTCGCGGGTTCCAGCGTCGCCCAGAAATCGTCGAGCTCGGCGTCGGTGACGTCGGTCCGGTCTTTCAATTCGTTGAAGTTCTTGCGGGCCAAACTCATTCGTCAACCTCCGGGTGTCTGATCCAATCGCGGGCAAACGCTAGCAGTGCATCGTTTTCCTTGGGGGCACCGATCGAGACGCGGACCCCGTCGTCGCCGTACTGGCGGACGACAATGCCGGTGTCGGCCGCGCGCGTGACGAAGTCCCGGGTGCGCAGGCCCAACGGCAACCAGACGAAATTCGCCTGTGACGGCGGCAGGGTGAATCCGGCATCCCGCAGCCCGGCGCTCACCCGAACCCGGTCGGCGACCAAAGCTTCTGTGCGGGCCAACAATTCGTCGGCGGCGTCCAGTGAAGCGATCGCGGCCGCCTGCGAGACGTTCGTCACCGAGAACGGCACGAATACCTGGTCCAACGCCGTGATCAGGTCGGGATGGCCGACCGCATAGCCGACGCGTAGGCCGGCCAGCCCATAGGCCTTCGAAAAGGTACGCAGCACAACGACATTACGGCGGGCGCGGACCAGGCCCAGGCTGTCGGGCAGCATGCCGTCGCGGATGTATTCGACGTAGGCCTCGTCGATCGCGATCACGATGCGCGGTGGAACCGCCTCGACGAAGCGGATCAGCGTGTCGGGATCGACGACGGTCGAGGTCGGGTTGTTGGGATTGCAGACGAAGATCAGCCGGGTGCGTTCGGTGATCGCGGCCAGCATCGCGTCGAGGTCGAAGGTGTGGTCGGTCAGCGCCACCTTGACAGCGGTCGCGCCGGCGACCTGGACCAGCGGCGGGTAGAGCTCGAAGCTGCGCCAGCCGAAGATCACCTCGTCGCCGGTCGAGGCGGTGATCTGCACCAGCTGCTGGCACAGGCTGACCGAACCGGCGCCGACGGCGATGTGCTCGGGATCGAAACCCGGACCGACATGCTTGGCCAGCGCCGCCTTGAGTTGGACGCAGCCGTTGTCTGGATAGCGGTTGACGACGTCGGTCGCGTGCTCGATGGCGGCGCGGACACTGGGCAGCGGGCCGAACACCGTCTCGTTGCTGGCCAGTTTCATCGAACCCGGCACGGTCTTACCAGGAACGTAAACTGGCAGCCCGGCCAGCTCAGGCCGTAGGCGGGCAGTCACTTCGACAGCATATGTCCCCGCTGTGTACGCTATGCCTCCGGCGGTTCAGGGACGCCCGCGTCGAGTCGGGTACCCTCATGAAGTCCAAGGGAGGCGTGCCAGAGCGGCCGAATGGGGCTCACTGCTAATGAGTTGTCCCCCCTAAAGGGGACCGGAGGTTCAAATCCTCTCGCCTCCGCTGAAGTCCTTTCGGGGACACAACTGAAGTACCGGCGCCCGTAGCTCAACGGATAGAGCATCTGACTACGGATCAGAAGGTTAGGGGTTCGAATCCCTTCGGGCGCGCTTCGCTACCAGCTTGGGTCGGTCCCTCGTCCCGTTTCTCGGCTGATTTCTCGGTGAGGTCGACGACTTCGGACTGGGCCAACCGATCGCCGGTGTCGGGGTCGCGCGCTTCCAGCTTCCACTCGCCGGCGGTGATGCCACTGGTGTCCAGCCACCCCCGGCACGCCTGCGTCAACTCCGTCGGGCTGTCCAGTTCGCGGTGGGTATACGGGTCGTGGTCGTACTCCACCCAGCCTGCGGCCTCGCGGCGCATCAGCGCATGCGTCACCAGCAGGTGCGTACGGCACCGCGCGGCGCGGTCATGGACACTGCCCGGTTGGGTGGGAAAGTACGCGCTACAGACCTGGCAGGTTCTCATCACGTGGTCGGGCTCGTCGTCCGCCGCGATCGGCGTGAACGAGAGTGCGTCCGCCGGGAATCCGGGGTCGTCTTCCGTGCTCATCAGCCGCTCCTCGAGCCGTGGCTTCGGGATTTTGACGATAACCCTTGGCGCGCACGGCCGAGACCGCCGGCTACTGCGGTAAGCCGTTGTTCGGCAAGACGTCACAGAGTGGCTAGAAAGCCCCCGGGAAACGGCGTGTCCCTACGCGTCGCCGTCGTCGGACTCGCTCGCCCCATCCTGTTCGGGCATCGGCCCGACCGTCGCGATCATCGGGATTCTCAGCGTCTTGCCGCCGGCGATCGGCAGGTGCACCGCGAAGAACACGATCTTCAGCTCCACGCTGACCTGCCGCATGGGCTGGGCGTAGAGGTCAAAGCGCATGTCCCGCAGCCGCGCCAGGCCGCGTTCGAGCCGACTCATGGCCTCGACCCTACCGGCCCGCTACGGACGCGGATCGAACGGACGACGTGTCGGCACGGTGACGGTCTGGGTGACCGTGCTGGTCTCCGTGCTTGGTGACAGCGTGACTGTGCTCGTCGGCGGAACGGTCGTCGTGGGGACGGTCGTCGTCGGGGTGTCCGTGCTCGGCGGCGGCGCCGTTTCGGTCACGGTCTGGGTCGGCGGTGGCGCGCCGCCGCCTCCGGGTGGGTGGTGCCGCGTGGGTTCCGCGGAGGTGGTCGTCACCGTCGTCGTGGGCGACGGGGTGGGCGTCGTCGTGGTGGTCGGACTCGGCGCCGGCGAACCGCTCACCAGCGTCACGATCGCGTAGGCCACCAGGCCCAGCACGACCACGCCCAGCGCGCCCGCAGCGACCAGAGCAGCCGGGCGCCGGTACCAGGGTGTCGGGGGCGGCGGCTCGGGGTCATAACCGCCCTGGTCATAACCGCCGCCGTACCGCGCGGCCTGCGTCGGCTCGTACTCGGAGTAGTAGTCGGGTTCCTCGGGATAGGGAGGCACGTCCAAAGATGCTAGCCGCTGCCGATCTGGGTCAGCGCGCGCTCGAACAGGTGCACCGTGGCCGTGTGCAATTGATCGCCGACTTCTTTCTCGGCCTTACCGGCACACGCCCGGGCCAGCGTGCCCTCGATGACGATGCCCAGCTTGAAACAGGCCAGCACGGTGTACCAGGTGATGTGCGACAGGTCGCGGGTGGTGTTGGCGGCGTATCGCTGGAACAGCTCGTCGGTGCTGGCCAACCCGTCCTGACCGCCCAGCGCGTGGCTGAACACGCTGGTTCCGTCGTCTTGACGCCAAGTGGCCAGCAGCCAGCCCAGGTCCAGCAGCGGGTCACCGATCGTGCACATCTCCCAGTCCACGATCGCGACCACGTCCGGCCCGGAATGGGAGAACATCACGTTGGCCGCGTGATAGTCACCGTGCATAATCCCGGGCTTCCAGGTCGCAGGTCGGTGGCGTTGCAGCCACGACGACACGTCCTCGATCCCGGGGATATCCGGACCGGGGTAGCCGTCGTACTCGCGGTAGGAGTCCAGCTCCGAAAGCCAGCGCGGCACCTGACGTTCCAGAAAGCCCTCCGGCTTACCGAAATCGGCCAGGCCCACCGCGACGTGGTCGATGGCGCCCAGCTTCGCCAGCGAGTCGGCCATCGACAGCCCCATCCCGTGCCGCACGCCGGCATCGCCGGCATGCAGTGGCGGCAGTCCCTCGCCGGCGTTGAACCCGTCGACCGGGTCCATCAAGTAGAAAACGGCGTCGCCCAGCACGCCGGTGTCCTCGCACGCAGCGATCAGATGCGGATGCGGCACGTCGGAACCGGCAAGGGCCGCAAGGACTTTAGTCTCCCGCAGGATCACGCTGTTGCTGCGCGGACGCAGGTGTCGGGGCCCACGCCGCAGCACATAGGGCCGCCCGGATCTGGTGAACCGCAGCATCACGTTCTGGGTTCCGCCCGTGACGGCCGAAACCTCCTGCAGCGGCCCGTCGCCCAGCCCCTGCTGGGACATCCATTCCGCGACCGCGTTCAAGTCCACGTGCTCCACGTCGCAGAACCTACTCCGCGGCCGCGGCACCCCTAAGCTGTGGACCCTCTGTGAAGACAGCGCATGTCAGCGTCCGCGAGTGCCAAGGGGCGTTGGCAACTGGAAGAATAGTGAACGCAACCGACTATCAGGGTGAAAGAGGGCTGGCGATGCCACGTACCGACGACGATTCTTGGGACATCACTCAGAGTGTGGGTGCCACGGCACTCGGCGTGGCGGCGGCCCGCGCCGCCGAGACCGAGAGTGAGAACCCGCTGATCAACGACCCGTTCGCCCGCGTATTCGTGAACGCCGCGGGAGAGGGGATGTGGAGCGTCTACGCAAATTCGGACGTGCGGGCCAAGCTGCTCGAGATCGAACCGGACGCGCAGAACCGGCTGAAGCTGATGGTCGACTTCATGGCAACCCGGACCGCGTTTTTCGACGAGTTCTTCCTGGGTGCCGCCGACTCCGGTGTCCGGCAGGTGGTGATCCTGGCGTCCGGGCTGGATGCCCGCAGCTGGCGGCTGCCTTGGCCGGAGGGCACCGTGGTCTACGAGTTGGACCAGCCCAAGGTCCTGGAGTTCAAGGGCGCGACGCTGCGTGAGCACGGTGCGAACCCGACCGCTCAGCTGGTCAACATCGCCATCGACCTGCGCCAGGATTGGCCGAAGGCCTTGCAGGAGGCGGGCTTTGACGCATCGAAGCCGAGCGCCTGGTCTGCCGAGGGATTGGTGCGGTACCTACCCGCGCAGGCCCAGGACCTGTTGTTCGAGCGCATCGTGTCGTTGAGCGCGCCCGGCAGCTGGCTGGCTTCCAACGTTCCGGGGGAGGGCTTCTCCGATCCCGAGAAGGTGCGGCGGCAGCGGGAGGACATGCACCGCATCCGCGCCACGGCCGCCAAGCTGATCGACGCGGAGATAACGGATTTCGACGAACTGTGGTACCCGGAGCAGCGCACGGCCGTCGACAGCTGGCTGCGCGATCGCGGCTGGGACGTGCTGTCGTTGAATTTCCCGGAGTTGATGGGCCGCTACCACCGCAGCATCCCGCCGGGATCCGAGGACTCGATGCCACCCACCCAATTCATCTCCGCACAGCTCAAGGCGTGATCACGATCCGCTGATCGGCGTCGGTGTCGTTCCATGCGGCTTCGACATCGGCAAGCGGCACCGCACGAGTGTCGAGTTCGAAAGCACCCCTGCCGATTTCGGCGGTGATCTCGGGCAATGCGGCCAGGATATCGCGGGCCGGCACCGAGCCCTGTCCGCTACCGACGATCTGCAGCCGCACGGCGCGCAGTGCCGCAGAGAGTATTTCGGCCGACGGCCCGGTCACCGATCCGATCTCGATCCAGGTGAGCGGTTTGCCGCGATCGGATCGGTGGGTGGCGATACCGGCCATCACCCGTGCGGTGATCGGTCCCCACAGGTAGTCGATCACGACGTCGACGTCACGTGCGGCGTGCGCGAGATCGTCGATCTCCGAAGCATTGTCGATCTGTACGACGGCATCGGCGCCCAGCTTTTCCAGCGTGGCGAGCCGCCGTGCGTCGCGGCCGGCCCCGACCACGTGCCCGGCGCCGAGCTGCTTGGCGACCTGCACGGCCATCCGGCCCGAGCTTCCGGTGGCGCCGAGAATCAGCACGGATTGACCTGGCTCGAAGACGATACGGCGGCGCAGGGCCAACCACGATGACATGACGGGGTTCATCGCCGCGGCCACCAGGATGGGGTCGGTGCCGTCCGGAAGAACAATGCTGCGGCGCAGGTCGATGACGGTCTGCTCGGCCATCGCGCCCATTGTGGTGTCCGGCAGCACGAAGTAATGCAGCGTGCCGTCGGGCGCGCGGCCGACTCCGTCGACGCCGGGGACCAGGGGCAACTCGCCAGTGCTGGTGTAGTGCGAGCCGTCGGCCTGAGACCGCACCCGCGGATGCAGGCCGGCGGCGATCACGTCGACGACGATTTCGTTGGGGTTTTGTGTTGTGGGACTTGGAAATTCGCGATAGGAGGGGGGCTTGTCGAAGGTGGTGACGACGGCCGCGTGCATGACGATTCTCCTCTTGGACTTCGAGAGTTAGTTGGTAACGCGAACTATATTAGATGGTAGTACGAACTTATTTCAAGGTATGCTCGCCGCTATGGAGACCGAGGACGACCTCAGGGACAACCTTGTGCAGGTGTCATTCGCAGTGATCGCGGTACTCAACCGCGTTGCCGCCGAACATGATCTGTCGCTGACTCAGCTGCGGGTGCTGGGGATACTGCGTGATCGCGAACCCGTGATGGCCGAACTTGCGGCGTATCTCGGCTTGGAGCGCTCGACCGTCAGCGGGCTCATCGACCGCGCGGTCCAGCGCGGACTGGTGCGCAAGACCACCGATGCCGTCGACGGTCGTTCGGTGCGGGTCAGCCTCACCGCCGAGGCGCGGCGGCTCGAGGTGCGCATCATCGCGCAGATCGGTGAGCTGCTGGCGCCCATGACCGGCAGGCTCAACGTCGCCGACCAGAAGCGGCTCATCGCGCTGTTGGCGAAAGTGCTTGAGCGTTAAGGTCGCGCTATGCCCGATCGAGCCGCCCGAGTAAGCGACGTGCATCGGATCGCCGCGTCGATGCCGCACGTGAAACGGCTGGAGGGGCCCAAGGGCAACGCGATCTATCAGGTCGGCGGAAAGTCATTCGTGTTCTTCCGTACTCCGCAGCCCGACGCGACCGACCCGGACACCGGGGAGCGCTACACCGACGTGATCATGCTCTGGGTGGACTCGGAGAGCGACAAGTTGGCGTTGATCCAGGATCCCGGGTCGCCGTTCTTCACCACTGACCACTTCGACGGGCATCCGTCGGTGCTGGTGCGAGCCGGTCGGCTGCCGGAAATCACCAGAGCGGAACTGACCGAGCTGATTCAGGACGCGTGGCTGTCCAGGGCTTCCAACAAGCGCGCCGCGGACTGGCTGGCCGCCCACGCGTAGTGCTGTCTGACACGGCCGATATGTTAGCCACGGCGAGGTTTAGACATGAGTCCAATGGGTATCGCTAGGCGACGGGAAATTCTTTCTCGAACACAACGGAGGTCACGATGCGTGGTCGCGGAATAATCGGCGCGATCGTCCTGGTGTGGCTGCTCATAGGGGTATTCGCAGCATGGCAACGCGGGTACTTCGAAACAAGCCAAACGAATTGTGTCACCGCGGGAAACATCGCGCTGACAGTGGTCGCAGGGCCGTTGAACTATGGGGGTGTGAACCCCAAAGTCAAGGATTGCCATGTGCCGCAACCCAGTTCAATGCCCAGCAGTCTAGTGTCGCTCACGTAAAGGAAATGTCATGGTCGTCTTAGGTATCGTGCTACTCATTCTCGGATATGTGTTCGCTATTCCTTTGCTCTGGACGATCGGCATTGTCCTGATCGTCATCGGCGCGGTGCTGTGGATCCTCGGGTCGGTCGGTCGCCCGGTGGCCGGCAGGCGCTATTGGTATTAGGTCCTGCCTGCTGTTTCACAGGACACACAAAGGAACGTCATAGCGTCGGCCCAGTCCGGCGCGGATACTGGAATCTGTGACGCAGTCTCGAGCCTCCGTGGAGCGCGTTGTCATGTGCCGCGCGGACGGCAATCCGATCAACGTGCTGGTCGTGGACGACGAATCCGTGTTGGCCGAAATGGTGTCGATGGCGCTGCGGTATGAGGGCTGGAACATCGCGACCGCCGGGGACGGATCGTCGGCGATAGCCTCCGCTCGTGCCCAGCGGCCGGATGTCGTCGTACTCGACGTGATGCTGCCCGACATGAGCGGGCTCGACGTCTTGCACAAACTGCGCGAAGAGAATCCACAACTGCCGGTGCTGCTGTTGACCGCAAAGGACGCGGTGGAAGATCGCATCGCGGGATTGACCGCGGGCGGCGACGACTACGTCACCAAGCCGTTCAGCATCGAAGAGGTGGTACTGCGGTTGCGCGCGTTGTTGCGGCGCACCGGCGTCACGACGATCGACAGCGGCGCGCAGCTCGTGGTCGGCGACCTGGTGTTGGACGAGGACAGCCACGAGGTGACTCGTGCCGGCGAGCCGGTTTCGTTGACCTCCACCGAGTTTGAGTTGCTGCGCTTCATGATGCGCAATTCCAAGCGAGTGCTGAGCAAGGCGCAGATCCTCGATCGAGTGTGGAGTTACGACTTCGGCGGTCGTTCCAACATCGTCGAGCTCTATATCTCTTACTTGCGCAAGAAGATCGACAACGGTCGCGAACCGATGATCCACACGCTGCGCGGCGCGGGCTATGTCCTCAAGCCCGCCGTCTAGGGCGCGGCGAGTCTGGTCGCTTCGGCTACGGCTGCTGGTCGGCCAAGTCATTGTGCTCGCCCTGGTCTGTGTCGGGATCACCGCGGCGACCGAACTGTCGCTGAACCACCACTTGATGCGACAACTCGACGGCCAGCTGGGCGGAACCTCGCATCGCTCGGCGCTGATGTACCCGGAGCCGAATCGTCCGGGCTGGCGTCACGACCACGGCTTCAACCCGCGGCCCGGTCCCGGCCCGCGGTTCCTCGACGCTCCCGGGCAGCCGGCGGGCATGGTCGCGGCGGTGGTCAGCGACGGCAAGACGGTCGACGCCGGCTACCTGACCAGCATTGGTTCGCGGGCCGCGCTGACCGATAGGGCCCAGGAGCAACTGGCGGCAATCGCCGGCAGCCGCAAGCCGGTGACGCTGGATCTCGACGGCCTCGGGCGGTACCGCGTCGTGGCCGCCCCGAGCCGGCGCGGTGGCGACTTGATCGTCACCGGCCTGTCCATGGAAGACGTCGACGCCACGCTGATCCAGATGCTGGCCATCTTCGGGATCGTCACCGTAATCGCATTGGCCGCAGCGACGATCGCCGGGATGGTGATCATCAGGCGAGCCCTGGCGCCGCTGCGGCGCGTCGCGCAAACCGCGCGCAGGGTTTCAAATCTGCCGCTGGACCGGGGCGAGGTCGAACTGCCGGTTCGCGTTCCCGAATCCGACGCCAACCCCTCCACCGAGGTGGGCCAATTGGGGTCGGCGCTGAACCGGATGCTGGACCACATCGCGGCCGCGCTGTCGGCCCGGCAGGCCAGCGAGACGAGGGTGCGGCAGTTCGTCGCCGACGCGAGTCATGAATTACGCACCCCGCTGGCCGCGATCCGCGGCTACACCGAACTCACCCAACGGATGGGCGACGATCGCGAGGCGGTGGCCCACGCGATGAGCCGTGTCGCGTCGGAGACCGAGCGGATAACGCGCCTCGTCGAGGACTTGCTGCTATTGGCCCGACTGGATTCGGGCCGGCCCCTGGAACGCGAGCCGGTTGACTTGTCGCGGGTGGCGGTCGACGCGGTCAGTGACGCCCACGTTGCGGGACCGGATCACCAGTGGGAGCTCGACCTGCCCGAGGAGCCGGTGGTTGTCGTCGGCGATGCGGCACGGCTGCACCAGGTGTTGACGAATCTGCTTGCCAACGCGCGTATTCACACCGGCGCCGGGACCGTCGTGACGACGCGATTGAGCACCGAGCCGACCCACAGCGTGCTGCAGGTGATCGACGACGGCCCCGGCATACCCGCGGCTTTGCAGTCGGAGGTGTTCGAGCGGTTTGCCCGCGGTGATACCTCACGCTCCCGCAAGGGTGGCAGCACCGGGCTGGGGCTGGCGATCGTCTCCGCCGTCGTCAAGGCGCACAACGGAACGATCACCGTCGACAGCGCGCCCGGTCGTACGGAGTTCACGGTGCGGTTGCCACTCAACGGGTGGCAACCGCCCGCGGCCTGAATTAGCTAGTGCAGGTTACGTCGATCTCGAAGGGCTTCTTCACCGGCTGGGTCGGGTTTGCCATGTCGACGCCAGTGGCTGTCCCGGTGATCTTGTAGCTGTTGCCGCTCTTGGTGGCCGAGGCATTGCCCCCACCGCCGGCCGCGGCGTACGCGAGCGTCACGCCGTTGACATTGCCCAGCCCAACGGAGGTCACCTGGGGCGGGTCGGCGTCGGTCAGCACCGCGGCGATGCCGGTCGCGGCGCCGCCGATCGCGATGTTGACGTTGCCGCCAACTTTCGAGCACACGACCGAGCCGCTGACGTTCTGGTCCTTGCCATCGATGATCACCTTGGTGCCACCACCGCCGCCGGAACTGGCCGAAGTGCTGGCACTCGATGAGGAACCACTCGAACTATTCTTGTCGCTCGAACAGCCGGAAATGCCGGCGACCAGAATCGCCGCTCCAGCTACCGCGACCGTCAGTTCACGCTTCACCTGTTCTCCTTTGCCCGATCGTTGCGGTCCTCGACATTGAGGGCCGTCAAGGCAGTATGCGGGTTAACTGGATCGAAGGTCCAGAGCCTCCGGCAAGTGATTCTGTATCCCTAAGTCACTTGACAAGTCGCGTATTAGCGCTGCCGCGCAGGGCGCCGTAATGGCAAGGTATTGCCGTGGACCACAAACCCCCCACCGCGGTCATCGAGTCGGCGCATGGTGAACATGTTTTGCCCTGGGATGACACGACGGATTTCGACAACGCCGATCGTGGATTCATCGCCTCCCTGTCTCCCTGCGTCATCAAGGCGGCCGACGGACGGGTGGTATGGGACAACGATGTCTACGCCTTCCTCGACGGTCCCGCGCCAACCTCGGTGCACCCCAGCCTGTGGCGCCAATCGGGGCTGAATGCGAAACAAGGCCTGTACGAGGTGGTGCCGGGCATCTATCAGGTCCGCGGCTTCGACATCTCCAACATCACTTTCATCGAGGGCGACACCGGGATCATCGTCATCGATCCGCTGGTCTCCACCGAGGTGGCCGCCGCCGCGCTGGACCTCTACCGCACCCACCGCGACGCCGAGCGCCCAGTCGTCGCGGTGATCTACACCCACAGTCACGTCGATCATTTCGGCGGTGTGCTGGGCGTGACATCACAGGCGGATGTGGATGCCGGGACGGTGGCCGTGCTGGCACCCGAAGGGTTCACCGCGCATGCCGTGCAGGAGAACGTCTACGCGGGTCCGGCCATGCTGCGACGCGCGACTTACATGTACGGAAGCCTGCTGCAGCGTGGACCGCAGGAGCAGGTGGGCTGTGGGCTCGGCCAGATTCCGTCGGCGGGCGAGGTCGCGATCATCGTGCCCACCATCGACATCCGGGAGACCGGTGAGACGCACACCATCGACGGCGTGGAGATCGAGTTCCAGATGGCGCCGGGCACCGAGGCTCCCGCCGAGATGCATTTCTATTTCCCACGTTTCCGTGCGTTGTGCATGGCCGAGAACGCCACCCACAACCTGCATAATCTGCTGACCTTGCGCGGAGCGCTGGTCCGCGATCCGCACGCCTGGGCGGGATATCTGACCGAGGCCATCGATGCCTTCGGCGGCCGCGCCGAGGTGGTATTCGCCTCGCACCACTGGCCGACCTGGGGACAGGAAAACATCGTCACGTTCTTGTCGCTGCAGCGCGACCTTTACGCCTACCTGCACGACCAGACGTTGCGCCTGCTCAATCAGGGTTACACCGGAGTCGAGATCGCCGAAATGTTCCAGATGCCACCGGCTTTGGATCAGGTGTGGCACACCCGCGGCTACTACGGATCGGTAAGCCACAACGTCAAGGCGGTCTATCAGCGCTACATGGGCTGGTTCGACGGCAACCCGGGTCGGCTCTGGCCGCATCCTCCCGAGGCCCTCGCGCCCCGCTACGTCGACGCGATGGGTGGGATCGATCGTGTCGTCGAGCTGGCCCAAACGGCGTTCGACGCCGGCGATTTCCGTTGGGCCGCAACGTTGCTTGATCATGCGGTTTTCACCGATAGTGAGCACACCGCGGCTCGCACGCTCTACGCCGACACCCTCGAGCAACTGGGCTACGGCGCCGAGAACGCGACGTGGCGCAACTTCTTCATGAGCGGGGCAACCGAATTGCGCGAGGGTAATTTCGGCACAGCGGGCCAGGTCACGTCGTCGACAATGCTTTCCCAACTGACGCCGGAGCAAATTTTCGACGGCCTCGCGATTCGCGTCAACGGGCCCCGCAGCTGGGATCTGGATCTCACCATCGACATCTCTTTCGCCGACCTGGCCACGAACTATCGGCTCGCCCTGCGCAACGGCGTGCTCGTCTATCGCAACGTTGCCGCCGACCCCGCGACCGCGACCGTTACGGCCAAGCTGGACAGCAAATCTCGGCTCCTGAGAACGGCGATGGGCGACTTCACCTCACCTGGTCTGGAAATCGCCGGCGACAAGAACGCACTGCAGGCGTTTCTCGACATACTCGACGAGCCGAACCCGAAGTTCAACATCGTCACGCCGTAACTCACGCGACGTCGATGACCACCTTGCCCAGCACCTTGCGGTCGGCGACGTGTCGCAATGCCGCCGGCGCCTCGGACAACGGGAATCGCGCGCCGATGTAGGGGCGGACCGTACCGTCGGCGAACATCTGCGTCAGCTCTTCGATGTCGCGGACGAATTCCCTCGGATAGTCGGCCATGAACGTGCGGATCTCCATCCCGCGCACGCAGATATTCTTGAGCATAACGAGATTGAGCGGGATAGCCGGAATGCTGCCCGCAGCATAACCGAGGGTGACAAAGGTGCCGCCGCGGGCCAGGGCGCGCAGCGCCGGCTCCGAATACGACCCTCCGACCGGGTCCAGGACCACCCGCGCGGCATCTCCGGTGAGTTCACGGATCCGCAATTTGAGGTCCTCGCGGTCGTAGTCCACGACGGCCTCGGCGCCGCGCTGCCGACACAGTTCCAGCTTCTCCGGGCTCGACGCCGCGGCAAGCACCCGCGCCCCCATCGCCACCGCCAGATCAACGGCGGCCAGACCCACTCCACCTGCGGCACCCAACACGACGACCCAATCACCTTGCCGCACAGCGGCAGTCGTGCGCAGCGCGTGATAAGCGGTGCGGTAGGTCACCCCGAACGCCGCGGCCGACGCGAAGTCGGCGTCGTCGGGCACCAGCGAGGCCTGCGTCGAGTCGAGCAGTGCCTGCTCGGCGAACGCTCCGAACGTGGTGCCGGCCACCCGCTGACCGGGGCGAAATGGCGCGCCCTCTCCGACGGAGAGCACCTCCCCGGCAATCTCATTGCCCGGGATGAACGGCGGTGGGATCTTGACCTGATACTTGCCGGCGATGAACAGCACGTCGGGGAAATTGACCGCCGCGGCGTGCACCCGCACCAGCATCTGGCCGGGTGCCGGGACGGGGTCCGCAACCTCGTCGAGCACCAGGCTCTCCGGTGGCCCGTAGCTGCGACAGACGACAGCGCGCATCAATTAGCTCCTAACCCGTTGAGACAGAACCGCACCACGTGTGCGATGTCGTCGGGCTCGGGCCGACCGGCCGAGCCCATGTATCGGCGCATCGTCGCCGCGGTGCAGCAGAACACCGCTTCGACGTCGCGCTCGACATCGGTACTTCCCAGTGCCGCAACCGGTTCGATCAACAGATCGCGCAAGGGGTACATCATTGCGTGATCGGCCGTACGCCAGTTCGTCGCGGCGGCCATCTGACCGGCCGCGGCGCGGCTTTTCCTGATCAGGTCGGGTTCGGCGACTTGTGCCAGCGTGCCCTCGATCCAGCGGGCGATCTTATCCCGCGGTTGGGGTTCCTTGGCCATCTGGTGCCGAAGGTAGGACACGACGATGCCGACGCCACGCTCCATCACCGCCAGAATGAGGTCGTCCTTGCCGGCAAAGTACCGGTAGAAGGCCTTGTTCGACGACCCGGCTTCGGCGACGATGTCGCTGACCCGAGGCTCATCGGGCGCAACGCGCTCCATCACCCGCACCGCGGCGGCCAGGATTCGCTCGACCTCCGCGGTCGCCCCCCGTTGCCGCTCGTCGAGGGCGCGTTCGACGGCTGCGGCGACCCTGTCGGTCACGGCGAATGTGGTTGTGCCGGAAAGCTACCGACCAGAGCGCCGTATTTCTGCCGGGCAGCGTCGCGGCGCACATCGAGCATTTCGCTCGGCCATTCGCCCTCCTCGGCCTCATACCCTTTGAGCAGCATGCGAGCCAGGTTCACCTTGTGCGCCTCCGTCGGCCCGTCGGCAAGCCCGAGCGCGATGCCACCCAGCAGCGCGTTCACCAGCGGCAGCTGGTCGGTGAGGCCGAGCGCACCATGCACCTGAATCGCCCGCAGCGCAATCGATTTCAGCACCTGCGAGGCCAGGATCTTGCACGCGCCGATCTCGGCGCGGGCGCCATGCTCGTCGCCGTTGTCGATCAGCCAGGCTGCGTGCAGCACGGTCAGCCGAAACGGGATCAGCTCGGTGTAGGAATCGGCGACGAACTCCTGCACGAGTTGCTTGTCAGCCAGCGGGCTGCCTTGGGTGAAACGGCTTTTCGCGCGCCGTGCCATCATGTCGACGGCGCGCTGCGCCATACCAATCGATCGCATCGCGTGATGCAGCCGCCCGCCGGCCAGCCGGGTCTGCAGAATCAGGAAGCCCTGACCGGCTTCACCGAGCAACGCATCCGCCCCCACCCGCACCCCGTCGTAGTGCACCAGCGAATGTCCCGGTTCGTGCGGGTCCGCGCCCACCAGATGATGGTTGGCTTCCAGATTCAGCCCCTCGGTCCCGGCCGGGATCAGGAAGGTCGAGGCGCCACGGTGGACCGGCACGTCGGGATCGGTGATCGCGACGACGATGAAGAACGATGCGACAGCAGCGTTGGAGGAGAAATACTTTCGCCCGGTGATCACCCAGTCCTCACCGTCGCGCACGGCGCGGGTGGTGAACACGCGCGGGTCCGCACCGCCTTGCGGCTCGGTCATCGAGAAGCAGGAGAAGATCTCCCCGGACAACAACCCCGACAGATACCGGTCCTTTTGCTCCTGCGTTCCGAAGCGCGCGATGATCTCCGCGTTGCCGGTATCGGGTGCTTGGGTTCCGAAGACGATCGGTGCCCACGGGCTGCGGCCAAGGATCTCGTTGATCAACGTCAGCTTGACCGCGCCGAAGCCCTGCCCGCCCAGCTCCGGTCCCAGATGCGGTGCCCACAAGCCATTGTCGCGGACCTGCTGCTTGAGCGGATCGACGATGCGCCGGCGTTCGTCGTTGAGCGGCAGGAACTCGCAGCCCGGGAACAGCACCTCGAGCGGTTCCACCTCTTCGCGGACGAACTCGCGGACCCAGGCCAGCTTTTTCTCGAACTCCGGCTCGGTAGAGAAGTCCCATGACACGTGAATACTCCTGCCTTTTAAGGGATTCCGCCGTCGGTCCGCAGAATCGAACCGGTGGTGAAACTGGACGCGTCGGACGCCAAGAACAATGCCGCACCGACAACCTCGCGCGGATCGCCGGCGCGCTTGAGGTGCAGGTGGCTGAAGTTGTCGTTCCCGGACAGATCCCACGCCTTGCTGACGTCGGTCAGGTAGGGCCCGGCCATCAGCGTGTTGACCCGTACCGTCGGACCGAAGGCCTGTGCCAGCCCTTCGGTCATCGCGTTGAGCCCGGCCTTGGCGGCCGCGTAGGGGATGATGCCGCCGTTGGGCCGCAGCGACCCAGTCGAGCTGACGTTGATGATCGACCCGCCACCGGCGGCCACCATTCGTTCACCCACCAACGCCGACAACCGAAACGGCCCTTTGAGATTCAGGTTCACCACCGCGTCGAACAGCTTCTCGGTGACGTTGCTCAGCTTGTCGTACAGCGGCGACATGCCCGCGTTGTTGATCAGGGTGTCGACCTTGCCGAACCGCTCGTAGGTGGCCTCGACCAGGCCGTCGAGCTGGTCCCAGCGTCCAACGTGCACGCCGTAAGGCAGCGCGGATCGTCCGGTTTCGGCCGCGATCTCCCTGGCCACCGCCTCGCAGTTCTCCAAGTTCCGGCTCGCGATCACTACGTCGGCGCCGCAGTGCGCGACGGCGAACGCCATCTCCCGCCCGAGTCCACGGCTGCCTCCGGTGATCAGCACTACGCGATCGGTGAGGTCGAAAAGTTCGTCGGCGTAACCCATTTCAGCGGCGCCTGGTCGGCAGGCCGCGAGCCATCTCGGCCGCCGTCGCGATGAGCTGAAGAATCATCGGGCCGAACGCGTCGGTGATCTTGGAGTCGACCTTTCCGGTCCGCACACCGGCGGCATACGTCTTTTCCAGCACGATGCCCAACTTCCAGTTGGCCAGTACCAGGTAGTAGTCGATGTTCTCGGTGGAAAGCCCGCTGACTTTCTCGTAGTGGCTCAGCAACTCGCTGCGCTTGGGCATCCCGCTCATGTCCAGATAAAACCCGTCGCCCTTGGGGTTTTCGCCGTCGTAGCCCAACAGGCACCAGGCCAGATCGAGCAGCGGATCACCGACCGTCGTCATCTCCCAGTCCACGATCGCGGCGAGCTGAGGCTGACTGCCGTGCGCGAACATCACGTTGGCGAACTGGTAGTCGCCGTGCATGATGCCCGGCTGGTACTGCGCGGGCCGGTTGCGGCGCAACCAATCGGCGGCCTCGTTCAGGCCGGGCAGCTCGCGCACCTGGTAGGCGTCGAGGAATGCCAGCCATCGATCGACCTGCCGATCGTGGAATCCGTCCGGGCGCCCGAAGCCCTCGAGTCCTTGGCCGCGCCAGTCGACCCGGCCCAGCTTCGCGGCGCCCTCGACGAGTTCGAACGCGAGGCCGCGGCGCGCATCGAAGTCGGTGTCGAACGGTGGCTGCCAGCCGCCCTCCATCGGGCTCCATCCGTCGATCGCCTGCATCACGTAGAACGGCATGCCCAGCACGGTGCCGCTGTCGTCGGCGGCGATCAGCGCGGCGTGCGGCACATCGGTACCGGAAAGCGCCCGCACCAGCCGGATCTCGCGCAGCAGGCCGTCGATGCGCGCGGCGTCCGCGCGGGCCCCGGGCATGCGCAGCACCATGCGCTCGCCGCCCCGCCGAATCAGATACAGCGTGTTCTGCGAACCGCCTTTGAGCTGCTCCAGGAGCGGCTTTTCGCCGCTTCCGGGAGCGTCTTTGGTGTCGAGCCATCGACCCAGTACGCCCGGGTCCAGTTGGGTTTCTCCAGCAGTCGTCATTGTCCGCACACCCCACTCTCTGTGTGGAGAATACCATTCTCCACACCCGCCGCTAGTCCGGCTTGTGCGCGCTGAGCAGGAACCCGCGTGCCATGAAGTGCCCATCGTCGTCGCGTTCGATGTTCGGCAGGTCGGCATCGAGGGCGGCCGCGTTGCCGTAGAGCTTCGCGGGGTGGACCTCGTCGACCTGCCACACCGTCGAGACGACGTCGCGCAATTCGCCTTCGGTGAAGCCCTGCGGACCGGGCCGGTCGCCGGGTTCACCGAGCGCCCCGGCCGCGAAGGCCAGAATGTACAGCGCCGCACCGGGCGCAGCTGCCCGAAAGATCGACCGCAGATAGCCCGAACGCCCCTCGGCCGGCAGGGCATGGAACAGCCCGCTGTCGAGGATGGTGGAGAAGCGGCCTTCGGAATCGGGTGGGTAGTCACCGAATTTGGTGACGTCGGCTTGCGCGAAAGTCGCTGTTGTCAACCCTTGTTCGGCGGCAGCCGCGGCCGCGGCATCGATCGCCGTCGCGCTGGCGTCCAGCCCGACGACCGTGTAGCCGCGCGCGGCGAGGGCCAACGACAGGGCGGCGTGGCCGCACCCGGAGTCCAGCACGTCGCTGCGGATCTTGCCTTGACCGATGAGGACCGCCAGTTCGGGCTGCGGCCGGCCGATGCTCCACGGCGGTGGTGATTCTTGTCGGTAGGCGGCGTCCCAATCGATGCTCGGCTGGGTCATCTGTCCTCCTCGGGATGGGGCCTCCCTTGCAGATTAGGCGGCGGCCGCGCCCGTGGCGGCGGGCGATGAGAAACTGCGAACAATCCACTCCGACGACAGGGAGAGACATGCAAGTGCTTCTGGTCCGGCATGCGCTGCCGTTGCGCAGCGAACACGGCCAGGGTTCGGACCCGGACCTTTCGGAAGAAGGGGTAGCCCAGATCGCGCGGCTGCCCGAGGCGCTCGCCAGGTTCCCGATCTCCCGGGTGATCAGCAGCCCGCAGCGGCGTGCCGTCCAGACCGCCGAACCGGTCGCAGCGGCCCGGCAGCTGTCGGTCGAGATCGACGATCGCTTCGCCGAATACGATCGCGACCTTCCGGTGTACATCCCGGTCGAGCAGATCCGTGCGGAAAACCCGAAGGAGTGGGAGCGGCTGGCGCAGGGTCACTTACCCAGTGCGGTCGACGAAGACGCGTTCCGCGCACGGATCCGGGCGGCGATCGACGACCTCGTCGCGTCCGCGGACCCCGAGGACACCGTCGCCGTGTTCAGCCACGGCGGGGTGATCAACCTCTTGCTGCACGAAATCCTAGGCACGAAGCGGCTGTTGTCGTTCCCCGTCGACTACGCATCGGTGACCCGATTGTTGTATTCGCGGACCGGTCAGGCGACCGTGGCGGGGGTCAACGGTGTCGAACACGTGTGGGACCTGTTGCCGCGCAATCAGCGATGGTAGACAAGTTCGGTGACTTCGGCTGATCGACTCGACGGGCTGGACCTGCCCGCCCTGGACCGGTATCTGCGTTCGCTCGGTATCGAGCGCGACGGCGAGTTGCGCGGAGAATTCATCTCCGGCGGCCGCTCCAATCTCACCTTCCGGGTCTACGACGACAAAACGAACTGGCTGGTGCGGCGTCCACCGCTACACGGGCTGACCCCGTCGGCGCACGACATGGCACGCGAGTACAAAGTGGTGGCGGCACTGCAGGACACGCCCGTTCCGGTGGCCCGCGCGATCGCGCTGTGCGAGGACGACTCTGTGCTGGGTGCGCCGTTCCAGATCGTCGAGTTCGTCGCCGGGCAGGTCGTCCGCCGCCGCGCTCAGCTCGAGGCCTTCAATCACACCGTGATCGACAAATGCGTCGACTCGTTGGTCCGGGTACTCGTCGACTTGCACAACGTCGACCCGAACGCGGTGGGACTGGCCGATTTCGGCAAGCCCAGCGGTTATCTGGAGCGCCAAGTGCGGCGCTGGGGCTCGCAATGGGAACTGGTGCGGCTGCCCGACGACCACCGCGACTCCGATGTCGAAAGATTGCATTCCGGTCTGCAGCAAGCGATTCCGCCGCAGAGCCGTACGTCGATCGTGCACGGTGACTACCGGATCGACAACACCATCCTGGACGCCGACGACCCGACGCGGGTGCGTGCCGTGGTGGATTGGGAGCTCTCGACGTTGGGGGATCCGCTCTCTGATGCGGCCCTGATGTGTGTGTACCGTGACCCGGCACTGGATCTGATCGTCAATGCGCAAGCCGCCTGGACGTCGCCGCTGCTGCCGACAGCCGACGAGCTGGCCGACCGGTATTCGCTTGTCTCCGGTTTGCCGTTGGCGCACTGGGAGTTCTACATGGCGCTGGCGTACTTCAAGCTCGCCATCATCGCCGCCGGCATCGACTTCCGCCGGCGCATGTCGGATCAGGCCAGCGGCAAAGACTCCGAGCACACGCCCGAGGTGGTTGCGCCGTTGATCTCTCGTGGACTCGCGGAATTGGGCAAGCTGCCCGGTTAGGCGCGCACCGCCGCCGCGTGATGTTTCTTGGCCGCGCGACGCAGCTGCAGAATCCGTGCGGTGCCGACGGCCACCGTGAGCAGGCCGCCAACCACCGCCGCCAGCAGGATGGCCACGCCTAGCGGCAGGCTCCAATGCCACACCAAGAACTGAAACGGCGTCGATGTCGTGTTCTGCGTGATGAAGATCAGCAACAGGATCAGGATCAGGAAGCCCGCGATCAGTGCGGACCACAGCGCGCCGGCGCGGGTGAACCCGATGGCCGGTTCCTTGGGGCGCGTGGCCGCATGGGGCGGTTGCGCGCCGCCGGGAGGCGCTGGGGGAGGCACAGGGGCGGGCTCGGCGGGATGCGCCGCAGTCGGCTCATGCGGCGGCTTACCCGGCAAGCCAGGGTCGGTGCTGCTCATAGATTCATCTTTGTCCCATCCTGGCGAGAATGAAACCAAACCGGGCAAACCGCCTGCTTCGTGGCCACAGCGCCCGGCCTGCTATGCCGTTACTGTCAGCGTCATGAGGATGCTGCGGCGCCCGCACCGCGTGATCATCCCCGCGGCGGCGTGCCTCGTGGTCAGCTGCCTCGTCGCGGCGTGCAGCAATTCCGATCCGCTGGCGCCGGAGACGCGCAGCATGAAATCCATCGTTATCGGGTCCGCCGACTTCCCGGAATCTCAGATCATTGCCGAGATCTATGCACAAACGTTGCAGGCCAATGGGTTCGACGTGGGACGACGGATGGGCATCGGGAGCCGCGAGACGTATATTCCGGCGCTCAAAGACCATTCCATCGATTTGGTACCGGAGTACGTCGGCAATCTGCTGCGCTACTTCGCGCCCGACTCGACCGCGACCATGCTCGACGCGGTGGAATTGGAGCTCTATCAGAAATTGCCGGGTGACCTGTCGGTTCTGACGCCGTCACCGGCGTCGGATACCGACACGGTGACCGTCACGGGCGCAACGGCCGCCGCGTGGAACCTCAAAACCATCGGCGATCTGGCCGCGCACTCGGCGGAGGTGAAATTCGGGGCGCCGTCGGCCTTCGTGAACCGGTCGTCCGGCCTGCCCGGGCTCCGGCAGAAATACTCGCTCAACATCAGTCCCGCCAACTTCATCGCGATCAACGACGGTGGCGGTGCGGTTACAGTACGCGCACTGGTGGAGGGAAAGGTGAACGCGGCCAACATCTTCACTACTTCGCCGGCGATCGCGCAGAACCATCTGGCCGTGCTGGCTGACCCCGAACACAACTTCGTGGCCGGCAACATCGTGCCGCTGGTGAATTCGCAGAAGAAGTCCGATCGCCTCAAGAATGTCCTGGATGCGGTCTCGGCCAAGCTGACCACTGAGGGTCTGGCCGGTCTCAACGCCGCAGTGGCCGGCAACTCTGGCATCGACCCCGACCAAGCCGCACGAAACTGGGTGCGGGACAACGGCTTCAACCATCCGATTACGCAATGACGACCGGTCTGGGGGTAAGACGGTGATCGTCTTCGACGATGTCTGCAAGACATTCGCCGACGGGACCACCGCCGTCCATCGGCTCAGCCTGGTGGTCCCCAACGGCAAGCTGACGGTGTTCGTGGGTTCCTCCGGGAGCGGCAAAACCACCGCGCTGCGGATGATCAACCGAATGGTCGAGCCGACGTCGGGCACCATCACCGTCGACGGTCGGGACGTCAGCGGCGTCAACCCGGTGCAGCTGCGGCTCGGAATCGGTTACGTGATCCAGCATGCCGGGCTGATGCCGCATCAGCGGGTGATCGACAACGTCGCGACCGTGCCCGTGCTGCGGGGGCAATCCCGCCGACAGGCCCGCAGGGCCGCCTACGAGGTGCTAGAACGCGTCGGGCTGGACGCCAAACTTGCCAACCGTTACCCGGCGCAGCTCTCCGGCGGAGAACAACAACGCGTCGGCGTGGCACGCGCACTGGCCGCCGATCCGCCAATCCTGTTGATGGACGAGCCATTCTCGGCCGTCGACCCCGTGGTTCGCCTTGAGCTGCAGAACGAAATACTGCGTCTGCAAAACGAACTGCACAAGACGATCGTGTTTGTCACGCACGACATCGACGAGGCGCTCAAACTCGCCGACCGGGTCGCGATCTTCGGCCGTGGCGGCGCGCTGCAGCAGTACGACGAACCCACCCAACTACTTTCACGACCGGCCAACGATTTCGTGTCCAGATTCATCGGCCTCGGCCGCGGCTACCGGTGGCTGCAGCTGATCGATGCGAATGGCCTGCCGCTGCACGACGTCGACACGCTCCCGGTCGGCGGCCTTACCGATCGTCCGCTGACCGGGTGGGCGGTGGTGGTCGACGACGACGGCCGCCCGCTGGGCTGGATCGACGGCGAGGGCCTGCGGCGCCACGGTGGCGGCGCGTCGTTGATCGACAGCATGAGCGGCATCAGTGCGTTGTTCCGGCCCGGCGGCAATCTCAGCCAAGCGCTCGACGCGGCGCTGTCGTCGCCCTCGACGGTGGGGATCGCCGTCGACGGGGAAGGCAAGGTCATCGGCGGGGTATTGGCTGCCGACGTGCTGGCCGCGGTCGAATCCCAGCGGCGGATCTGACCATGCACTATCTGTTCACCCATCTCGGCGACGCCTGGACGCTGACGGTGATCCATCTGCGGTTGTCTTTGGTACCGGTGCTGATCGGGCTGCTGATCGCGGTGCCGCTGGGGGTGCTGGTACAGCGTGCTCCGATTGCGCGGCGGCTGACGACGGCGACCGCCAGTGTGGTGTTCACCGTGCCGTCGCTGGCGTTGTTCGTGGCCCTGCCGGTGCTTATCGGAACCCGAATCCTGGACGAGGCCAACGTCTTGGTCGCTCTCGCCGCGTACACCGCCGCGCTGATGGTGCGCGCGGTGCTCGAGGCCTTGGACGCGGTGCCCGCTCAGGTCCGCGACGCCGCCACCGCTGTCGGCTACTCCTCCGTCAAACGGATCCTGAAAGTTGAGCTGCCGCTGTCAATCCCGGTCATGATCGCGGGGTTGCGGGTGGTCGTGGTGACCAATATCGCAATGGTGTCGGTCGGTTCGGTGATCGGCATCGGCGGCCTGGGCACCTGGTTCACCGAGGGATATCAGACCGACAAGAGCGATCAGATCCTGGCCGGCATCATCGCGCTGTTCGTACTGGCCGTCGTGATCGACATGTCGATCGTGCTGGCAGGCCGATTCGCCACCCCCTGGTCCCACGCGGGTGCGGTCACGCGCCGACGGTCCGTGGTGGCCCCGGTCGTCGGTGGTGCGCGATGAACTTCGCCCAGCAGGCGGTGTCTTATCTGCTGACCGCCGACAACTGGACCGGTCCGGTCGGCCTCGCGGCGCGCATCTTGGAGCATCTGGAATACACCGCCCTGGCGGTGGGCGCATCGGCGGTGATCGCGATCCCGATCGGGATGGTCATCGGCCACACCGGCCGCGGCACGCTGCTGGTGGTGGGTGCGGTCAACGGGCTGCGCTCATTGCCGACACTCGGGGTGCTGCTGCTGGGTGTGCTGATGTTCGGCCTGGGCCTCGGGCCGCCGCTGGTTGCCTTGATGCTGCTCGGTGTGCCGTCGCTGCTGGCCGGCACCTACGCGGGCATCGCCAACGTCGACCCGGTGGTGGTCGACGCAGCCCGCGCGATGGGCATGACGGAGGCCCAGGTGCTGCTGCGCGTCGAGACGCCCAACGCGATGCCGTTGATCCTCGGCGGGTTGCGCAACGCGACGCTGCAGGTCGTCGCCACCGCGACGGTGGCCGCTTATGCCAGTCTCGGTGGGCTCGGCCGCTACCTGATCGACGGGATCAAAGAACGCGAATTTCAACTCGCCTTGGTCGGCGCGCTGATGGTGGCCGGGCTCGCACTGATCCTCGACGGCCTGCTGGCAATGGCGGTCTGGGTTTCGGTGCCCGGCACCGGGCGATTGCGCAGGCCTCATCGGCGAATCGATGTGACGGCGGACCCAGTTGCCGACCAGCCTGCCGTAGCGGGTGGGCACGTCTTACGGTAGGGAGTGTGAACAGCCCCTCTGACCCAACCGGCAGCGTCTGGCCCGCGATGCTGACCTGGCGTGCACCGGACATCTCGCGCATGGAATCGGTGCGAGTGCAGGTGTCCGGCAAGCGGATCAGGGCGGCCGGACGCATCGTGGCCGCGGCTACCGCGACGAACCCGGCATTCGGGGCTTTCTACGAAGTGCAGACCGACGAAACCGGAGCTACCAAGAGGTTCGGGCTGACGATCACCCTGGCCGAGCGGGAGCGCCAGCTTGCCATCTCCCGCGACGAAGAGAACATGTGGATGGTCACCGACCACCAGGGCGAGCGTCGCGAAGGGTACAACGGCGCACTCGACGTGGACGTCGTGTTCAGCCCGTTCTTCAACGCGCTGCCCATCCGGCGGCTGGGGCTACACGAGCGGGCCGAAACCATCACGCTGCCGGTGGTCTACGTCAACGTGCCGGACATGACCGTCACCGCGGCCACGGTGAGTTACGCCAGCTCCGGTGGCGGTGCGGGGATCAAGCTGCACTCACCGGTCGCCGACACCACGGTGAGCGTCGATGCCGATGGGTTCATCGTGGACTATCCCGGATTGGCAGAGCGGATCTGATCACCCCGCCCGCCCGGCCGGCGGCGGCCAGCTCTTGGCGCCAGCCGTCCGCGCCGATCGTGACGGTGAAGATGTCGGAGCGCGGGAAGCGGTCGTAGCGCGTTCGCGCGGCATGGCCCGCCTCGACGAGTTCGGCCACCGAGTTGTCCCAATCCAGCGAGTCGCGGGCACGGCTGAGCAGGTCCAGCACCCGGTCGACGGCCGTCAGCAGATGGGCGGTGTTGCCTTCGCACATCGCGCGCACCAGGTCGGGGGCGCTGCCCGCCACCCTGGTGCCGTCCCGGAAGGACCCGGCGGCCAGCGCGAAGGCCAGCGGCACCTCGGCGGCCGTCACCGCCAGCGCCTCGGCGAGCAGGTGCGGCAGATGTGAGATGGCGGCCGCCGCGGCGTCATGCTCGTCGGATCTGGCCGGCACCACGGCCGCACCGCAATCCAGCGCCAGCGTCATCACCATCCACCAGACGACCGGGTCCACATGGTCGTCCACGCTGACAACCCACGGTGCCGCCGTGAACAATCCGGCATGGCCGGCCGCCCAACCCGAGCTCTCGGTGCCCGTCATCGGGTGACCGCCGACAAAGCGGTCCTGCAGACCGGCCGCGACCACCTCGTCGAGGACCGCTGTTTTGACGCTGGTGACGTCGGTGAGAGGGCATTTCGGAGCCAGATCGCTGATGTGGGCGAGCATCGCCGGCAGGGCGGGCATCGGCACCGCCAGAACGATCAGGGCGCCGCTATCGGCGGCGCGCGTCAACGTGTCGGCGAGCTCGGTCGATGCGTCAAAGCCGTCGGCCAATGCGCCGCGCGCGCCCTCCACCGAGCGGTTGTAGCCGAACACGTCCCGGCCGGCGGCCGCGGCCGCGCGCATGAGCGAACCACCGATAAGTCCCAACCCGAGGACACACACCGGGGGCTTGTTCCCGGTCCCAGTCGCCGTCCACGACACAGACCTAGGTTGGCACAGTCGGGTCGGCAACCGCGGCTGGAGGTCCCCTTGCTGGGTTGCGCTGTCTGGTCAAGCCGCCTGGTCAGCGACTAGCGTAGGCGCCCATGGGACGAGAGCGGGCCGCAACGCAAGGCCCGTCCGTGGATACACCGGACGGCTTTGGCATCGCCGTGGTGCGCGAAGAGGGCCAATGGCGGTGCTCGGTGATGGCCCCCAATTCGCTGACGAGTCTGGCTGCGGCCGAGACAGAACTGCGTGAACTGCGTAGTGCGGGAGCGGTCTTTGGTCTTCTCGACATCGACGACGAGTTCTTCGTCATCGTGCGCCCGGCGCCGTCGGGAACCCGGTTGCTGTTGTCGGATGCCACGGCCGCATTGGATTACGACATTGCCGCCGAAGTTCTGGACAGCCTGGACGCCGACATCGATCCCGAGGACCTCGAGGACTCGGAGCCGTTCGAAGAAGGCGATCTCGGGCTGCTGTCCGATATCGGGCTGCCCGAGGCGGTTCTGGGTGTCATCCTCGACGAGGCCGACCTCTACGCCGATGAGCAATTGGGCCGCATCGCTCGCGAGATGGGCTTTGCCGACCAGCTGTCGGCGGTGATCGACCGCCTCGGTCGGTGATCGACCGCTTGAGTCGCCGCCATCAAACTCGGTCGGTGAGGACTGACGAAGATCTGATCCGCGCCGCGCTGGCGGCCGCCGCAACGGCAGGCCCCCGAGATGTGCCGATCGGTGCGGTGATTGTCGCCGCCGACGGAACCGAACTCGCCCGCGCGGTGAATGCCCGTGAGGCTTTTGGTGATCCGACCGCGCACGCGGAAGTCTTGGCAATCCGCGCGGCGGCCGCCGTGCTGGGCGATGGGTGGCGGCTGGAGGGAGCCACGCTGGCGGTCACCGTCGAACCCTGCACGATGTGCGCGGGTGCGCTGGTGCTGGCGCGTGTCGCGCGGCTGGTGTTCGGCGCGTGGGAGCCCAAGACCGGTGCGGTCGGATCGTTGTGGGACGTGGTCCGCGACCGTCGGCTCAATCACCGCCCCGAGGTGCGGGGCGGTGTGCTCGCCGCGGAGTGCGCCGCACCACTGGAGGCGTTCTTCGCCCGCCAGCGATTGGGGTGAGTGGCTCCTGGTTCTGTAAGCTGCTCGGCGGTGGCGTGTCCGAGCGGCCTAAGGAGCACGCCTCGAAAGCGTGTGACGGCTAAAACCGTCCGAGGGTTCAAATCCCTCCGCCACCGCCAATAGCTTCCCGCGAAGAATCGCGGGTGATTGCCAGCGCCAGGAAGCCTCGACCCGCCGGGCCCGGTTGGCGCGTTGCCGGTGCGGCCATCCACCCCGGCTTTCTCGGCGATTCGCGGCATTTGTAACCCGCGATCCTATTTACTGTGACCCAACTCACTCGGTGGCAACCGGCCGCGTAGTTCGTGGGGCTAGTGAGTGCGGGAGGGGCTGGACGATGACGTGGCTGGCGACGTGGTGGGAGCAGGATCACCATTTCGATTGGCTGACAGGCTATTTGCAGTCGCACGGGCTGGGTTCCAACACACGCAGGCTGTTGGCCGGGGTGGCGGCCTCGTTGATCCTCGTGCCGGCCAACGTGTGGTTGGATCCGACCTTGCCGCTGCGGCCCGTGGCGCTGGCCTATTCGGCCTTGGCCGCTGCGATCGGGCTGGGCATGGCCTCGCTGTGGTTGCGCGGGTGGCCCACCCGGCGGCAATCTCTGTTCTTCATTCTGACCGGCAGTGTGATCATCGCCCTCGGCTGCATTTGGCAACCCCAGCCACTAATAGGGCTGATGGCCTGCTCGGCCATGGCGGTCACCGGCGGTTACCTCGCGTTCTTCCACACCGCCAAGTACATGGCCCTGAACTTCGGCCTGGCCTTCACCATCGCCGTCGTGGAAGCGGCGCGTCTGGCCGCCACGGGGCAAGTGATGCTGGCGTTCACCGGCTGCTTTCTGGTCCTCGAACTCAACGTGGTCGTCCCGTTGGCGATTCAGATCGTCGTGCGCGCACTCTGGGTCGATCTATTGCGCGCCAACCGCGACCCGTTGACCGGCCTGCTGAATCGGCGCGCCTGCGATCGGGCCATTGTGGGGCGGATGCTTGTCGGCGCCGACGACATGTTTTTGATGGTGGCGATGATCGACCTGGACCGGTTCAAAACCCTCAACGACACCCGCGGCCACGCCGCTGGTGACCAGGCGCTGGTCGCGGTTGCCGGCGCATTGAACACCGCCTGCAGCGAGACCGCCATCGTCGGTCGCGTCGGTGGGGAGGAATTCCTGATCGCCGAGATCGTGACGGCAGAACAGCGACCAGGGTGGGGTCTTTACCTCTGTGACGCCGTGGCCGCAATCGACGACCCCGTGACCGCGAGCGTCGGAATCGCCGCCCTGCCGTTGCGCGACATGGTCACCGATTATGCCGACGAAGCGTTTCGCCAGGTGGTCGCCCGTGCCGACAACGCCATGTATGAAGCCAAACGTCGCGGGGGCAATCAAACTCGTCACCACGAGGTTGCAGTCTGAGTCGGCGCGGAAATCGCTTGGTGACCAATTCGATTGCCCGCGTGACCAATTCACCGTCTTCCAGCGACAGACCGGCCACTGGTTCGGCGACCGTGTGCAGCGAGTCCGGGCCGATTCTGTAGGCCATCAAGCAGGGGCGTCGTACTACGGTTCAAATCCTTCGGCGACCGTGGGTATGGTTCGACGATGACGCCGAACGGCGCAGCGCGAGAGCGGCGGGACACGTCGGCCATCCGAGCTGACGAATCCGACGCGGCGCGTGGGCGCCCGCGCGACATGCAGCGCCGCGCCGCGGTAATCTCGGCCACCCGGGAACTGTTGATCGCCAACGGCTATGAAGAAATCACGTTGGCCGGCGTCGCGCGTCATGCCGGAGTGTCGCGGCCGTTCGTCTACGAACACTGGGGCAGCAAGTTCGCGCTGGTCGAGGACGCCATCTTTTCCGTCCCGGGCGAATATCCCGCTATCGACCACCTCTCGTTCGCCGATGCATTGACCAGCCTGATCACCGGCATGGTCCGCGTCCAGTCGGACCCTGCCTATTTGGCGGGCATGCCGGGAGTCGCGACCGTGCTCTACAGCCGGCCCGACTTGGTCGAACAGGTCGAAGCGCGCTACATGGCCCCGGTCCGGGCGATGTGGGTCCGACTGATCGAACGCGGAAAGGCCGAAGGTCTGGTGCGATCGGAGGTCGACGGGAGTGCGCTGATGGACACCATGCGCGGTGCGGTCACGCTGCACACCTCGGTGAACAAGGCACTCGGCGAGGCCGAACTGATCGCGCACCTGAAGTCGTTGATCCTGCACGGGATCGGCGTGCGCGAATGACTCTCGTCTGATTTTCTTACACGATGTAAGGTAATGGCGCCATGAAATCGCTGCAGGCACTCTTCGACCTCACCGGCCGCACCGCCATCGTCACCGGCGGCACCCGCGGCATCGGCCTGGCCATCGCCGAGGGATTGGTCGAGTACGGCGCCAATGTGGTGGTCGCCAGCCGAAAGGCCGACGCGTGTGCCGCGGCGGCCGACAAGCTGCAGACGCTCGGCCCTGGTCGAGCCATCGGCGTGCCGACACACGTGGGCGACCTGGACGCCATCGGCCGTCTCGTCGACGCCACCGTCGCGAAGTTCGGCGGAATCGACATGGTGGTCAACAACGCCGCCAATGCCCTGGCGCTGCCACTGGGTGAGTTCACCCCGGAAGCGTGGTCGAAGTCGTTCTCGGTCAACCTGCAAGGCCCGGTGTTCCTGGTCCAGGCGGCGTTGCCGCACCTGCGCCAAAGTGAGCACGCATCGATCCTCAACGTCGTCTCCGCTGGTGCCTTCATCTATTCGCCCGCGACGTCGATGTATTCGGCGGCTAAAGCCGCGATGGTGTCGTTCACCCGGTCTATGGCCGCGGAGTTCGCGTCGCAGGGCATTCGGGTCAACGCCTTGGCGCCCGGTTCGGTCGACACCGACATGGTCCGGGCCAACCCGCCGGAGTTCATCGAGGTGATGAAGGCGTCCGCCCTGCTGAAGCGGATCGCCGACGCCACCGAGATGGTGCCTCCCGCACTGCTATTGCTCTCCGACGCGGGGAGTTACATCACCGGGCAGACCATCATCGCCGACGGCGGCATGGTGGCCAGGTAGGAGGCGATCGTGACCGACACCCACAGCGCGACGCGCGAAGCCAACAGGCAGACCCTGCGGCGGGCGATGGACGGCATCAGTGCGCTCGACCTCGACGCGGTCCTGGCTGAACTCCACGACGATGTCCGATTCGAATTACCTTACGAGGCAGCGGTTCCCGACTCCGGCCGAGACGGCATCCGGGAACTACTCGGGTCCATGTTCGTCATGTTCGGCAAGTTCACGGTCACGCCGACCGACATCTATGACCTGCTTGACCCGAACATGTTGGTGGCGCGCTATCGGGGCGACGCCCTTGGTCGGGACAAGCCCGTCGTCTACCAGAATGACTACCTCGGCGTGTTCGAGTTTCGCGACGGTAAGATCACGCTCTGGCGCGAGTTCGACAATCCCATGGTGTCGGCCGCGATGGTCGCCGGTTTCGCCGCCGACTCCTCCGGGACCGGCTCGTGAGCGCCGCGATCAGCGTCGAGCGCCTCGACGAGGGTGCGATCGCCATCGTCACGATCAACCGACCGCAGCGCCGAAATGCCTTGGACTCACAGACTCTCGTCGACATGCATCGGCTGCTGGACGGAATGAACGGCGATCCCACGCTGCGCGCGATCGTGGTGACGGGTGCGGGTGTCTCGTTCTGCTCCGGAGCGGACCTGAAGTCGCGGCCGGATGACCTTTCCGACAGTGCCGGCGTCCCGTACGCCGAGCTACGCTCGACCGCCACGTCGACCGTCGCCGTCACGATGGCCGCACAAGAACTCATGGCCTCGGCCTTCGAAAAGATTCACCGGCTGCGGGTGCCGGTCATCGCCGCGGTCAACGGATTCGCGTTGGGCGGCGGCTTCGCGCTGGCGTTGGCCTGCGATATTCGGTATGCCGCGGAATCGGCGACCTTTGGTGCGGTTTTCATCCGGCACGGGGTGTCGGCATGCGACATGGGCACCAGCTACTTCCTGCCGCGGTTGGTCGGAGCGGCGCGGGCGGCCGAATTGATGCTCACCGGAAGGGTTTTCGACGCGGCCGAAGCGGCCGCCATCGGGCTGGTTTTTGAGGTGGTCGACGCGGCGAGCCTGCTCGACACGGCGATCGTCAAAGCCCGTGAGATAGCTCAGAATTCACCATTGGCCGTCTGGATGACCAAGGAAACGATGTGGCAGACCATCGACTCGCCGAGCCTGCGTCATGCGCTCGACCTCGAGAACCGAACACAGGTGATGTGCACGGGCACGGGAGACCTGGCCAACTCGTTCGCCGCCTTCCGCGACGACGGCACCGCTCGTTGGAACCCACTGTGACTCAGAAAGGCGACTGAAAGTATGGCGAATTCCCTGTGTGAGCGTCTCGGCATCGAGTTCCCGCTATTCGCGTTCTCGCACTGCCGCGACGTGGTCGCCGAGGTCAGCAAGGCCGGCGGATACGGGGTGCTGGGCGCGCTGGCCTACAACGCCGAGCGCCTCGAGGTCGAGCTGTCCTGGATCGACGAGCACGTCGGTGGCCGGCCCTACGGGGTGGATTTCGCGATGCCGGAAAAGTTCGTCGGCAAGGGCGAGCCCTTCAGTCTTGATGCGCTGCGTGAGCTGATTCCGGCCAGCCACACCGAACACATGGAGAAGGTGCTCGCCAATCACGGCGTGCCGCCGCTGCCGGAGGACGCCGAGCGGCGGGTAATCGCCGCCGGTCTCGGGGTCGAGGCCGAAGGGCCGGGCCAGGTAGAGGTCGCGCTGCGGCACCCGGTGTCGATGATCGTCAACGCGCTTGGCCCGCCACCGGCCTACGCCATCGCCGCCGCACACGAAAAGGGGGTCCTGGTAGGCGCTTTGAGTGGTTCGCCGCGGCACGCTCGGCGTAACGTCGATGCGGGAGTCGACGTGATCATCGCCCAGGGCGGCGAGGCCGGGGGACACACCGGCGAGATCGCCACGATGGTGTTGGTGCCCGCGGTAGTCGATGAGGTCGGGCCGGACATCCCCGTGTTAGCCGCCGGCGGCATCGGTAACGGCAGGCAGATGGCGGCCGCGATGGCCCTTGGCGCACAAGGGGCTTGGACCGGATCGCTGTGGCTGACGGTCGCCGAGGCGTCGACGGAGCCGTGGGTGGTGGAGAACTTGTTGAAGGCCGGCTACTCCGACACGGTGCGTTCGCGCGCGATGACCGGCAAGCCGGCCCGTCAGATCCGTACCGAATGGACCGAGGCATGGGAAGGCCCCGACAATCCCGAACCCTTGCCAATGCCGTTGCAGGGCATCGTGTATGCGGATGCATCCGCGCGGTTCATGCGGGCGCGCTCGAGTGCGTTGTCGGGCTCGCCGGCGGGGCAGATCGTCGGGTCGATCAACAAGGTACGGCGCTCGCGCGACGTGGTTCTCGACATCGTCGAGGAATACCTGGCCACGGTCCGGCGACTGGCAGAAGACGGCTAAGGAGGAATCGCTGTGGTTAGCAACGACGACGTCCGGGACATCGACACCGGCGTACCCATGACGCGCTTCGCCCGCGGCTGGCACTGCATCGGCCTGGCCGAAAACTTCCGCGACGGAAAACCCCATGCGATCAACGCATTCGGGACCCGTCTCGTGGTGTTCGCCGACGCGGCCGGCGAGGTGCATGTCCTCGACGCGTACTGCCGCCACATGGGCGGCGACCTGTCCCAGGGGACCGTCAAGGGTGATTCGGTGGCCTGCCCGTTTCACGACTGGCGCTGGCAAGGCTCGACTGGGCGTTGCTCATTGGTGCCCTACGCCAAGCGCACACCCCGATTGGCACGGACACGGCGCTGGCCGACCGGAGAGGTCAACGGCCAATTGCTCGTCTGGCACGATCCCGAGGGGTCGACGCCGGCGCCGGAGCTCTTCCCGCCGACGATCGACGGGTACGCCGAGGGGCAGTGGTCCCCGTGGTCGTGGAACTCGATCCTCATCGAGGGCTCACACTGCCGCGAGATCGTCGACAACAACGTCGACATGGCCCACTTCTTCTACATTCACCATGCTTACCCGACGTTCTTCAAGAACATCATCGAAGGCCACACGGCGACCCAGATCATGGAATCCAAGGCCCGGCCCGACACCACCAAGAACTACGAGAAGCTCTGGGAAGGAACGAAGCTTCGCTCGGAGGCAACGTATTTCGGCCCCGCGTACATGATCAACTGGTTGCACAACGACGTGGCGCCGGACTTCACGATTGAAGTCGCGCTGATCAACTGCCACTATCCGGTCACGCACAACTCATTCGTGCTGCAGTGGGGCGTGGCCGTCCAGGAACTTCCCGGCCTGCCGGCCGACAAGGCGGCCAAGCTCGCGGCCGCGATGAGTCGATCGTTCGGCGAGGGTTTCCTCGAAGACGTCGAGATCTGGAAGCACAAGACACGCATCGAGAATCCGTTGCTCACCGAGGAGGACGGCGCGGTGTATCAGCACCGGCGCTGGTACGAGCAGTTCTACGTCGATGCCGCCGACGTCACCCCGGCGATGACCGACCGCTTCGAAATCGAGGTGGATACCAACCACGCCAACACTTCTTGGCAGCGCGAGGTTGCGGAGAACCTCGCGGCAACCGTGCGGTAATCGTGACGGCGGGCTAGCCCAGCCCGCCGGTCAGTCCCCGAGCCGCCTGCATTTCGGTCGCCCGGTATGGGCGTCCATCGGGTAGCAGCAGGTCGTGGAACCACAGTTTGGGCGGTGCCGGGTACGGGTGATTCCACGAGTCCCACGGAAAATAAGTCTGGGTTTTGCCCGCCACCAAACCCCAGTTGAACGCACCGACGTTGTGTCGCTTGGCAATTGGCAGGATCGTTTCCAGCGTGCTGCCTTGGGACCGAGCCATGTACTCGGTGCACAGGATCGGTCGCCCCAGCGGAGCCAATTCGTTGATCTTTGACTCGAACTCGGCCGGTTTGCCGTAGTTATGGAAGGTGATCACGTCGGCGTTGTCGAGTTGGATGGCACTGATCGCGCTGCGGCTTCCCGGGTCTCCCCAGGCTCCCTGCCACACACCGCTGGTCAACGGCTGCGCGGGGTCGACCGCTCGCGCCCACCGGAACACCTGGGGAAGCAGGTCGGCCACCCGCTGCAGCTTGTCTGCGCGCTCGACCTTGCGGTACTCCTTGGCGGGATTGTCGGGTTCGTTCCACAGATCCCACCCCAAAACCCGGTCGTCATTGCGGAACTGGCTCAACACTCCCGTGACGTAGTCCTGCATGACTGGGACGTAGCGGGGATCGCCGAGGCGCTCGGCGCCCGGACTCTGCACCCAGCCGGAGTTGTGCACCCCGGGTACTGGCGCGTGCTGCGGGCCGGCCTTCGGCAGCGGGTCCCAACAGGAGTCGAACAAGACGAAGAGCGGCTTGATGCCATGGCGCGACGCGATTCCGACAAACTGGCTCAGACGGCTTTGGAAACCCTGGCGGTCCGTTGCCCACAACTGATCGTGAAGGAAGACCCGCATGGTGTTGAAACCGAGTGTGCGGGCTACGCCCAGCTCGCCGTCAATGCGTTGTGGGTCAAACGTTCCCGGCTGAAACATCTCCAGCTGATTGATCGCGGTCGACGGGATGTAGTTCGCGCCGACAAGCCAACCTTGTGCGCGATACCAGGCGTTGGCACGGTCCGGCGACCACCGTGTTGCCTCAGCAAAAGCGCGGGGCGCTTGGGTCAGCGCCGCACCCGCTGCCAGCATAATGGGCAACTTCAGGGCCGTTCGGCGGTTCACGAAGTGACACTAGATTTCCCTTGTCGCACAGGCGGTTCGACGCGCCGATCGCAATGTATTGAGATGGGAATTGTGACCTGATCGTGATCTGTGAACTAGCGAAGCTTGCGGCCGTAGCTGTCTTTCACGCTGCCGGTGAACATCATGATCGCATCGACGACGGCCCACACGGCGCTGCCGAGTAAGACCGGCAATGCGATAAAGCAGAACAGGCTGAGGACAAGTCCGACGAGACCGAGTACCAGCTGCGCAACCGCGATCTGGGTCGAGTCGATGTAGAAGCGGCCAATGCCGAACACCCCGAAGAAGAGCTGCAACAGACCCGCCGTGGTACCGGATTTGTCGGACAGCGCGACGCCCGTGGCGGGATCGCGCCCGAACGGCGCTTGGGGATCAACCCCCGGATACCCGCCATAGCCGGGATACGGCTGCAAAGGTGGGTAGCCGGGATGCGGCGGCACGTAACCGGGGTGCGGCGGCACGTAGCCGGGCTGCGGAGGGTAACCGGGGTACCCCGACTGCGGTGGCATCGGCGGGCCCGGCGGCGGCACGTAGCCGGGCGGCTGCCAGCTCTCGGGCGGCGGGCCGCCGGGAAACCCGGGCGGGTTGGGCGTCGACATCGCCTGAGTTAACCCCGCCGCGGCGGGTGAGTCCATTCGCCCTGGATACTGCCCGACCACTCCGCGACCGACCGTCTAGCAGAAGGCAATATTTGTAGATCAAAACAATTGCATACTGCTACTATCGTATCCTACATTGTTTTGCTGACCCGGGAGTGCGCCGATGCGGTCCATGTCCTTCGACCCTGCGGTGGCCGTCGTGGGCACTGAGATCGTCGGCAGCGCGACGCAGGCACTTGCGACCAGTGCCGGGGCGGCGCCAGCCGTGGCCGCGCCGGCTCCCGCCGGCGCCGAAGAGGTCTCGGCTCAGGCGGCCGCGGCGTTCGGGGCGGAGGCCAGCCATATGCTGGCTCTGCTCAACGCGGCGCACGCGGAACTGGCGCGGACGGGCAACGCCCTGGTCGAGATTGCCCGGATCTATGCAGACACTGATGCCGTCGCGGCTCGCCGGCTGAACCAGGTCCGCACTGACGTCGCCTTCCGGCTGGCTGGGTGAGGCCAGTGGCACGGCAGATTCACAGGGCACAGTCGGTGCTGTCTCTTCTAACTTTGGCCCCGACGGCGCGATACTAACCAGATGTCCGATCGCAACGTGCTCGGCGGCCCGCTGCAGCCATGTGGCACCGAGCCCTTGACCGGCTTCTACCGCGACGGTTGCTGCTCGAGCGGAGCCGAGGATGTCGGTCGCCACACGATCTGCGCGGTGATGACCGCCGATTTCCTTGAGCACCAACGTTCCATCGGCAATGATCTGCTGACGCCGGTTCCCGAGTACCGTTTTCCCGGCCTGCTGCCCGGCGACCGATGGTGTGTGACCGCCCTGAATTGGTTGCGGGCTCACCGCGATGGTTGCGCCGCGCCGGTCGTGTTGGCCAGCACCCACGAACGCACGCTCGAGGTGGTGCCCCTCGAGGCGCTGCTGGAGCATCAAGTCGACGTTCCCGACGATTTGGCTAACTTGTAGGGCTCGGGATCTGCGCTTCGATCCGTCGGGCCGCGGCGCACACCTGCTCACTGAGCCTCGCGACGTCCGACCTTCTCAGGTCGGTGAAGGGTGCGACGCTGACCGACATCGCGACCACTGCGTCGTCGTCGAAGATCGGGGCGGAAATGGTGGCGATACTGTGCGCCGAGTTCTCGGTGAGCTCGGCGTCGAGCACGTCGATCACCGTGAGGTCCGCGAAGGCCCGCGCCAGGTGTGCGGTGATCGCGTCGGGCTCGCCGTCACCGCGCAGTGCCCGCAGTGCCGCATACACCTGAAGGTATTCGCGGCTGAGCCGTTCGACGGTGTATCCACGATGCCGAATCTCGCTGAGCACCGCGGTGATTCGCCGGGACAGCGCGGTGGACGGTCTTCCCATGCCCTGCAGCCAGGCACGCTGCGCGGGCGCCTGGCTCCAGGCGAGGTAGTCGCGGCCGAACGGCGCTACCAACGGCATGCGCAGTCCACGGTCAATGCGCATCCCGGACGAGGATTCGCCGGCGGTATCGGTCACGACAATGGCATTCCCCTCGCGGCGCGCCAGAAATGCTTGTGCCGCCGACGTTTCGGCGAGCTGCTGCAAGACTCCCCGAAAGACCCGGTCGCCGGTCGGCTTCGCCAGCGCAGCGATGCCCGGCCCCCAGGAGTAGGCGGCCGTGTCGATGTCACGCACCACCCAGTGATGGGCGGTCAGGGTCGTCAGGATCGCGTGCCCAGTAGCGCGGCTGATGCCGAGCTCGCGGGTGATCTCCGCGAGTGAGAACGCTCGCGTGGGTCGGGACCCCAGCAGCCGCATGACCGCGACCACGCGCTCGGTCGGTGGCGACGCGGGTTGACGAGGCGTCAGTCCCGCGTCTACCGTCCGTATCACATGTCGAATGATACGTCGAATATTCGACACCTCAAGGAGGCGGTCGCATGGGCGCTGCGGGCTCCGACATCGCTGACATCGATTTCGACGATCTGACCTCGCCGCAGCTGACCGACGTCCAGCGGCAGATTCTGGAATTCACGGAGGCCAAACGGATCGATTTCGACGTCGACCGGATGCTCGGGGAGGCCGTCGAACAAGCTGGCGTCGACGATCTGGACGACACGGACGGATTCGGGAACCGCCTGACCGCTCACGTCGCGGCGATTGAAGCCGACGACGCACTGCGACAGCTCACCCGGTCGACGTTGCGGCAGCGCGTGGTTCGACTGCTGCGAAACCGCCTGTCACTCAACGATCTCATCAAGCGGTATCCCGAGATTGAGTCCATACCGATCGAGGGGCCCTTCGTCGTTGTCGGAATGCCGCGGTCCGGCACCACCCATCTGGTGAATCTCATTGCCGCCGACCCGCGCCGGCGCGCCTTGCCGTATTGGGAAAGTCAGGAGCCGATCCCCGCGCGCGGCGAAGGCCCCGACATTTACGGGGTCGACCCGCGCTATGCGCGCGCCAAGGCCGAACACGACGCCCTGATGGTCAGCGCTCCCGTGGTGGCCGCGATGCACGACCGGTTCCCCGAGGCGATCGAGGAGGAGGTCGAGCTCCTCGATCTGGACCTGGCAGGCTACGTCCTGGAATGGCATGCCCGCGTGCCGGATTGGCGAGACTACTACCTCGCGCTCGACCAAACACGGCATTACGCGTACCTGAAGAAGGTGCTGCAGGCGCTGACGTTTCTGCGCGGCCCGCAGACCTGGATCCTCAAGAGCCCGCAGCATTGCGAGCAGCTCGGCCCGCTGATGGCGACCTTTCCCGATGCGACGGTCGCGTTCACACACCGCGATCCGGTCGCGGTCGTGCAGTCCGCGATCACGATGATGGCCTACTCGGATCGGCTGCGCCGAACGAGTATCGATCCGGGCTGGCTTCTCGAGTACTGGACGGATCGGGTGCACCGACTGCTGAGCGCGTGTGTCCGCGACCGCGACCTGGTGCCGCCCGACCGCAGCATCGACGTCAACTTCCACCAGCTCAACGGCAATGAATTGCCGGTGCTCGACGAGCTTTACCGCCGTGGCGGGGTGGAACTGACACCGAAGGTGCGCAAGCGATTTCAGCAGTATCTCGACGGCAACCCGCGCGGCAAGCACGGGCGAATCCGCTACGACCTACAGCGGCACTTCGGCGTCTCGGCCGACGAACTGCGTGGGCGGTTCGAGTTCTACTTCGACCGGTTCGACGTCCGTCCCGAATGAGGAGCATCGATGAGCGCCCAGGACTTTGAACCGGTCTACCGCAGCAGGCCAGGCGCCGACGGGCTGCGGCCCGCGTCCGCCGAACAGGCCGAGCAGATCGCCGAGGGACTGTGGTGCTCGCCCGGCCTGTCCAACGCGTACCTGCTGACCACCGGCGACGGTCGGGTGATCGTCAACACCGGCATGGGCTTCGAGGGGCCGGTGCATCGGGCCAACTTCGACGCCGTCGACTCCTCACCGGTGCGCTACATCATCCTCACCCAGGGCCACGTGGACCACGTCGGCGGCCTGGACAGCGTTCGTGACCCCGACACAACCGTTGTCGCCCAGGCGAACTGGACCCAATGGCGAGACGACAACGAGCGCCTCATCCGGTACCGCGCCAGCCGCAGCGCGTTCGCCTTCTCCGATACGTTGGCGACAGGAATCCAGGCCATCCAGCGCCGTCTCGGTACCACGCGGCTACCCGCCCAGAGCGTCCCCTCCGTCGACCTCGACTTCGAAGACACGCTCACCCTCGACGTCGGCGGACGCCGACTGGAGCTGATCTCCGTCCCCGGTGGCGAGACCACCGACTCTTTGGTCATCTGGCTGCCCGATGAGCGAATATGTCTGTGCGGAAACACCTTCGGCCCGATTTTCGGCCACATTCCCAATCTAGTCACGATCCGCGGCGATCGCTACCGGGACGCTCTGACGGCAATCGCGTCGGTCGAGCGGGTGCGCGACCTGCAGCCAGAACTGCTGGTGACCGGCCACTTCGAACCGATCGCTGGAGCAGACCGCATCCACCAGGAGCTCAGTCGGCTGCGCAATGCCATCGAGTACGTCCACGACCAGACGGTGGCCGGTATGAACGCCGGGAAAGATGTCCTGACCCTGATGCGTGAGATCACATTGCCCCCGGAATGCGAAGTGGGCCAAGGCTATGGGAAGGTCTCGTGGGATGTGCGGGCGGTGTGGGAGAACTACTCCGGGTGGTTCCATCACCGGTCGACCACCGAGCTGTATCCCGTCGGCTTCGACGCCGTCGGCACCGACGTGGTGGAACTCGCCGGCGCCGATGCGCTCATCGGCCGAGCGCGAGCACACCTCGCCGAAAACCGTCCCTTGCACGCCATCCACCTTGCCGAGCTCGTCACCACCGCGGAGCCCGGCCATGCGGGGGCGCGCGAAGTGCTGCGGGATGCGCATGAAAGTCTGCTGGGCAGCACAACGAATTTCTGGGAACGGGCCTGGCTCTCGCGGCAAATAGCGAGTAACTCGTGACGGCACGGGAAGGGACATCACGATGACATTTGTGTTGCAGCCCAAGGACTTCTATCACACCGGCATCGTGGTGCCCGACCTCGACACCGCCATGGCCCGCCTCACCGCACTGGCCGGTTACCGGTGGATCACCCCACTGCGCTATACGCTGCCGTTTCGCACCACGGCCGGGGTCCGTGAGCTGACCTCGACGATCGTCTACTCCGTGCAGAGCCCACACATCGAACTGATCCAGGAGGTTCCGGGAACTGCGTGGACCGCCGCAGCGGGCAACTCGGTGCACCACGTCGGCTATTTCACCGACAACCTCACCGAGACCGCGCGCGCGTTGGAGCGCAACGGCTTTACCTTCGAAATGACCGGAGAATTACCGGACGCCGAGTTCGGGATGTTCGCCTACTACGTCGATGCGGTCGGCACCCGCATCGAGATCGTCGACCGCGCGTTGTTCCCCGACTTCGCCGCGTTCGTGGAGTCCATCGCCGCGCCGGCCGCAGACGGAGCCTGACATGGTTTTGACGGTGTTGCGATTCAATTTCGCGTCGCCACAAGGGGATCCGCGCACCCAGAGTAAGCTCTTGTCCGCCGCGCTCGAATTGGCGCAATGGGGTGAGTCGCACGGCATCACGTCGGTCAGCGTCGATGAGCACCACGCCACCGGTCACGGCTGGAGCTGCAACCCGATTATGGCTGCCGCCATGTTCCTGGCGCGCACCTCGACGATGATTGCCAGCGTGGACTGCGCGCTGGGGCCGTTATGGAACCCGGTCCGGCTCGCCGAAGACATCGCGCTCGTGGACAACATGAGCCGTGGCCGGCTGCACACCACGGTGGGCCTGGGCTACCGCACCGTCGAATACGACTCACTCGGAATGGATTTCACCCAGCGGGGCGCGCTGATGGACAGCCTGGTCGAACGGATGCTGGCGGTCTGGTCGGGCGCCGGAGCAGAGACGGGGATTTGCACCGGCACCTGGAGCCGGCCGCATCCGCCGCTGTACGTTGGTGGCGGCGCCCGCGCCACCGCGCGGCGGGCCGCGCGATTCGGGCTTCCGCTCAGCCTGGCCGACCATCTGCCCGATATCGCCACCTACTACCGCGAACTGTGCGCCACAGCGGGCATCAAGCCGCTCATCCTGATGCCCGGGCCGATCAACCGCGGAATGATCTACCTGCACGAGGATCCCGACCGGGCGTGGGCCGAACTCGGCGAGCACATCTTGTGGGAGGCGGTCACTTACGGGGAATGGTCCACTGACCAACGATCGCTGATGCACCTGCCCGGCGTCCGGACGCTCGACGAGGTCCGGGCGTCGGGGCGATACCGCTTCCTGACTCCCGACCAGCTGATCGCCGAAATCCGCGTCAGCGACGACTACGGGCCGTTGGTGTTGCATCCACTTGTCGGCGGCATGCCCGTCGACGAGGCGTGGAAGTCGGTCCAGTTGCTGACCGACACCGTGCTGCCGGCCCTCGGCTAACCCGTGATTGAGCTCGCCGCCACCGGGTATCGCCGCACAATGACCAATATTCGTGCGCTGAAAAAGGGATCAGCTCTGCTGGGTGGTGTGGCCTTGCTCGTGCTGGCGGTCGCCTGCGGAGGTGGCACCGCGGGCCGGGTGGGCGCGCCGCCGACGACGTCACCACCCACGTCCTCCGAGACGGCGGGGCCGACGGTGCTTCCATCGACATCCGTGCCCGCACGACCCAACGGTGGCTAAATACCGCGTGAAATCATGGTTGCGCTCGATATCAACGGGTACCGCCAGCTAGGTATGACACGAGATCCGACAATCGAGTGGAGGGTTACATGACATCGCATGCAGTGAAAAAGGGGTTGGCGCTTCTTGGCGGTGCTGCCGCGATCGGTCTGGGGATCGCCTGCGGTAACGGCGTGACTCAGTCGGTCGCCGCGCCGGCGGCGCCGACACCGTCGCCAACGTCGTCCAACCAGCCGGCACCGGTGGCCCCGGGCTCGCCGATCCAGCCGGGGACGGGCTCCGGCGGCCAGAATATGCCCGGTAGCGGGGGAACCGGTAGCGGACAAGCCGGTGGCACGGGCGGCGGCGGCGCGGCCGGCGGCGGAGGCTAATTCTTGCGCCTAATCGTCACGGCACTGCCGTCGAATACAGCCACGCCTCCCACAGCGGCCGCAGCGACTCATCCGAGTAGTTGGCTGCCAGGCCAGTGAAGTCGTCGGTGACGGCGGTGCCGTGGCGATGCCGCGATGCCCAATCCTTGAGCAGCGCAAAGAAATTGTCGCTACCCAGCCGTTCGCGCAGCGCGTGCAAGGTCAACGCGCCGCGCTTGTATACCCGGTCGTCGAACATGTCGCGTGCTCCCGGATCGGCCAAAAGCAGGTCCTGCGGCTTCGTCCGCAGCTGCGTGTGGTGCAGACCAGCGAGTTCGTCGGCGCTGGGCCCGCCGCTGCGTTCAGACCACAACCATTCCGCATAACACGCGAATCCTTCGTGCAGCCAGATGTCGCGCCACTGGCCCGCGGTCACCGAATTGCCGAACCACTGATGCGCCAGTTCATGGGCGATCAACCGTTCGCTGGACCGCGTGCCATCGCAATGGTTGGCACCGAAGATCGAAATGCCCTGGGCTTCAAGGGGTATCTCCAGTGGGTCGTCGGTCACCACGACCGTATAGCCAGTGGCCAGCGGATATGGTCCGAACAGCTCGATGAACAACGTCATCATCTCGGGCTGACGCGCGAAGTCGTGATCGAAGTCGCGGCTCAGCCGCTGGGGCAGTGCGGCCTGTATCGGCACCGGCGTGCGCGCCAGCCGTCGGACCTCGTAGTCGCCGATCTGCAACGTGATCAGGTAGGTCGATGTCGGCTCACGCTGCTCGTAGGTCCACACCGTCCGCGAGGCGCGGGCCCGCCGCGAAAGCAGCTGTCCGTTGGCGATCACCCGGTACCGGCTTTCGGTGCTGATCTGGAGATGAAACGCGGCTTTGGCGCTGGGGTGGTCGTTGCAGGGGAACCACGACGCGGCGCCGTTCGGCTGGGATGCGACGAGCACGCCGTCGGTCAGCTCTTCGAATCCGACGTTGCCCCACAGCGAACGAATGGGGCGCGGTGAGCCGCCGTATCGCACGACGATCGACAGCGCGGCACCGGTCGGCAGCTTTGAGCTCAGCCGGATACGCAATTTGCCAGCACGGCAAGAGAATTGGTCAACACGTTTGCCGTTCACCGAGACCTTCGACACCGTCAGAGCGGCTGACAGGTCGAGCGTCAGTTGCTGCAATTCGGTCAGCGTGACGGCGGTGATGGTGGCCGAGCCGGACAGCCGGTTCAGCGCGACCTTGTAGTCCAGATCCAGCTCATAGCGCGACACCTGGTACGCGGAGCTGCCGTTGTTCGGCAGGTACTCGTCGATGGCATCGGGCGGCAGCGCCTTCTTCGCCGAAGCTTTCACGCCGCGGTGTCCTGGGCGCCGCGCCCGGAGGCGGCCTTGCGCGCCTTCTTACGGCCCGGATTCCACGGTCTGATCGGATTACCTTGCCAGCGTGTCGATCCCGGCACCTCGTCACCACGCACCACCAGCGACGCGGGTCCGACGGTCGCGCCGGCGCCGAGCCGGGCGGCGGGCAACGCCACACAATGCGGACCCAACGTCGCACCGGGTTCGAGCACCACACCGTCCATCCGCATGATCCGGTCGTGGAAAAGATGTGTCTGCACCACGCAGCCGCGATTGACGGTGGCCCCGTCCCCCAGCGTGACGAGATCCGCCTCAGGGAGCCAATAGGATTCACACCAGACGCCGCGACCGATTCGGGCGCCCAACGCCCGCAGCCACAGATTCAGAACCGGTGTGCCGCTGGCCGCCCGGGCGAACCACGGCGCGGCCACGGTTTCGACGAACGTATCGGCGACTTCGTTGCGCCACACGAACGACGACCACAGCGGGTATTCGCTCGCCTTGATGCGGCCGACCAGAAGCCATTTCGCGACGATCGTGATGCTACCGGCGATCGCACCCGCCGCCAGTAACACCAACCCGGAGCCCAGCGCCGCCCACCAAATACCGAATAGCCTTGCCAGCGCCTGTAATCCGCCTAGCACGGCCAGCCCGATCGCCACCGACACGATCACCGGCAGCAACCGGAACGTCTCCACCAACGCTCGCATCGCCTTCAATCGCTGCGGCGGGTCGTAGGTGGTCGCCGCGTCGGCCTCGGCCGGACGACGGCGCAACCGCATCGGCGGGCTGCCCAGCCAGGACGACCCGCGCTTGGCCTTGGGCGGTGCGGCGGACAGCACCGCTACCAGGCCGTCGTCGGGAACACGGCGACCGGGCTGGGTGATGCCGGAATTTCCGAGGAATGCCCGCCGGCCGACGGTCGTCGTCGCCGCGTAGATCCAGCCACCGCCCAGCTCGTAGGAGGCCACCATCGTGTCGTCGGCCAAAAACGCGCCGTCCTCGATCACGGTGAACTTCGGCGTCAGCAACACCGTCGAGATCTCGGTCCCCTGGCCGACTTTCGCGCCCAGCAGCCGCAGCCACATCGGTGTCAGCAGGCTGGCGTACAGCGGGAACAGGTAGTTACGCGCGGCGTCCATCAGGCGTTCGGTGGCCCACAGCTGCCATCCGGCGCGGCTGCGCACCGGGTGATAGCCCTCGCGCAGTCCGAGCGACAACGCCCGCACCCCGAGCACCGTCAACAGCGCGTACACCGCCAGCGCGGTCAGCGTCGCGACCGGTGTCCACAGCAGCGCCGGCACCACGGCCTGCGACAGTCGACCGGTGTGGCGCACGGCCAGCCCGATGACCGCGAGCCCGCTCGCCACCGCGACCAGCGGCAGCGCCCCCAGCAGCACCGACGTCAACCCATACATCGCGACCCAATGCGTGCGGCGTGACGGCCGTTCGTCTGGCCACGGATGGTTGACCCGGCCGGATTTCACCGCCGGTGAGCCCTTCCAGTACTGGCCGTTCTTGATCTTGTCCAGCACGCCCGCGCCCGGTGCGACGTCGGCGTTCTTGCCGACGACCGCACCGGGCAGCAACGTGCTGCGGGCGCCGATCGTCGCGTCGTCACCGATCGTGATCTCGCCGACGTGGAATGCGTCACCATCGATCCAGTGACCACACAAGTCGACTTCGGGTTCGACCGCGCTGCGGTGGCCAAGGGTGAGCAACCCGGTGACCGGCGGCAGCGAATGCAGGTCGACACCCTTGCCGATGTCGGCCCCGAGGGCGCGGGCGTAGTACACCAGCCACGGCGCCCCGGAGAGATTGTGCGCGCCGCTGGCCTCGGCGACCCGTTCGGTGAACCAGATCCGCAGGTGCACCGACCCGCCGCGACGATAAGTACCCGGGCGCACCTTCGACAGCAGGACCCGCGCACACAGCACCGCGATGCCCATGCGGCCCAACGGGGTAACGAACAAGACGAATGCCACCGCGATCAGCCACCAGTTCACCGGCACCGTCCATGGCACCACGTGCCAGGCGCGGGCGACGTTGTTGCCCAGCGCCAGCCAGGTCAACCACGGCAGCGCCGCCAGCGTCGCCAGCGGAACGGCGAGCACGGTTTGCGTGAGTCGCGTCAGCCACGGTGTCGGCCGGACCTCGCGTTCGGCAACCCGCGGCGGCGCCTCGAGTTCGTCGAGGAACCCGGCGAGTGAGCCCAGCCGCGGGTGGTCGTACAGATCGGCAACGGTCACCTGCGGGTACTGCTGGCGCAGCACGGCGACGAGTTGTGCAGCGGACAGCGAGCCGCCGCCGAGCGCGAAGAAGTCCGCCTCGACGGTGTCGACCGCCGCACCCAGCAAGTCGCGCCACAGTCCGGCGAGCCAGCCCGTCGTGCCGCCCAGATCGAGCGCTTCGTCCGACTCGCCGCCCGGCGGCGGCCACGGCAGCGCGTCGCGGTCGACCTTGCCTGACGTGCGGGTGGGCAGCTCGTCGACCCGGACCAGCCGCGGCACCAGCGAGGCGGGCAGCTGCGCGGCGAGCCGGGCGCGCGCCTCGCCCAGGTCGAACTCCGGATCCGCGCTGACCAGGTAGCCGACCAAAACCGGTGTGCCGGTTGAGGTGTGGCGGACCGCGGCCGCGCCGCCGCTGACGCCGGGCAGGTGCACCAACGCAGAGTCGACCTCGCCCAGCTCGATGCGCCGGCCCCCGACCTTGACCTGGTCGTCGCTGCGGCCACAGAAGTACAGCCCGTCGCGCTCCAGCCGAACCAGGTCGCCGCTGCGGTAGGCGCGCGCCCAGCCCAGCGACGGCATCGCCGCGTATTTTTCGGCGTCCTTGTCTTTGTCCAGGTAGCGGGCCAGCCCGACGCCACCGATCACCAGCTCGCCGACGTCGCCGTAGGCGACCGGCAGGCAGTCGGCGTCGACGACCGCCAGGTCCCAGCCGGGCAGCGGCAGCCCGATGCTGATCGGCCCGGGGCCACCAAGTTTCGCCGCACACGCCACCACCGTGGCCTCGGTCGGTCCATAGGTGTTCCATACTTCGCGACCGTCGACGGCGAGGCGCTCGACCAGCTCCGGTGGGCAAGCCTCGCCGCCAAAGATCAACAACCGCACCGCCTCCAGCGCCTCGCTGGGCCACAGCGCGGCCAGCGCCGGCACCGTCGAGACCACGGTCACGTCCCGGGTGACCAGCCACGGACCCAGGTCCATCCCGCTGCGCACCAGCGAGCGCGGCGCGGGAACCAGGCAGGCACCGTGGCGCCAGGCCAGCCACATTTCCTCGCACGACGCGTCGAATGCCACCGACAGCCCGGCCAGTACCCGGTCACCGGGCCCAATCGGGTTGTCCTGCAGGAACATCTGCGCCTCCGCGTCGACGAACGCCGCGGCGCTGCGGTGCGTTACCGCGACACCCTTCGGCGTGCCGGTCGATCCGGAGGTGAAGATGATCCAGGCGTCGTCGCGGGCCAGCGGCGCCGTGGCCCGCCAGCCCCGAGACAAGCCGACGCCGCGGAGCAAGCCCGCCTCGGTGATGACGCCCACGACGCCGGCCTCACCGAACACCAACTCGGCGCGTTCGTCGGGATCGTCGGCATCGACGGGCACGTATGCCGCGCCGGTGGCCAGTGTCGCAAGGATGGCCACGTACAGGGCGTAGCTGCCCGACGGCATCCGGATTCCCAGACGGTCGCCGCGTCCGATGCCCCGAGCGGCCAGCCATTGCACGCTGGCCTCGATGTCGCCGATCAGCTCGCTGTAGGTGAGCTGGACGACGCCGTCGTCGATGGCCGCCGCGTCCGGGTAACGCGCGGCGGTCGCATACAGGATGTCGATCAGCGTGCGCGGGCTCGGAGCAGCGGGCGACAGCGTGTATTGCGCTGGGACTCGTGCGGGGACAGGAGGCCCAGAAGTCGATGGCACCCCACGAAAATACTCAAATCCCGGCGCCGCGCCGGCAACCGCTCGCGGCGTGTGACACCCCGGTCGGGTCTCACGCGGTGCGGCGGTGCTCGAGCCAGTCGGCCAGCGAGCGCCCCGCGTCCAGCACATGGCGTTCGGCGATCGTGCGGGACCGCTCGACGTCCTTATCGCCGAGTGCGTCGAGTAATTCCTGGTGCTCGTCGAGCGAATTTTTCTCATGGTCGGGAAACAGGGTGAGGAAGTTGCTCGGCACCACCCGCGCGGCCTGCTTGATCTGCGTCATTAGCCGCGCGGAGTGTGCGGCGCGGTGGATTTTCTGGTGAAAGTGCCAGTTGGCTTCCCCGATGCTGTCGTCACCGGAGCGCGCCACCACATCCGCGGCGAGCTCGCGCAGCATCTCGAGCTCGCCCGGTTCGATGCGCTGGGCAGCCCACGCGGCGGCTTGTCCGGTGAGAACGCCCAGGATGGTGAAGCTGTCCATGACGTCGGTGGGGCTGATGCCGATCACGGTGATGCCGCTGCGCGGCGCGATCTGGACCAGACCTTCGAAGGAGAGTTCCAGCAACGCCTCGCGGACCGGGGTCCGGCTGGTCGCGAACTCCTCGGTGATGGCGTCGAGATCGACTCGCGTGCCGGCGGACAACGCGCCGGTAAGGATCCGGTCCCTGAGTTCGCGGGCGGCCCGTTCTCGCACGGTGCCGGAGATGTCGATCCTCGAGATCGAAGCCATCCCGGAATGCTACCAAATGACACATCTCACATTTGATATCTAAAATATCAGATGCTACGTTTCGAGCATGGTCGACCGACGACAGGACAAGATGGCGCTGGTTGCTTTCATGCAGGCGGGCAACACCTCGGTGTACGCCGGATCGTGGCGGCACCCGGCGACCGAACACGGTTACCTCGACGCTTCGTACTACGCCAAGATCGCCCGTCAGCTCGAAGAAGGCTGCTTCGATCTGATGTTCTTCGACGACCGCCTGGCGATGCCGGGGGTCTACCGGGGTTCGGTCGCTGAGGCGGTGTCCTACGGCGCGCGCCCAGTGAAGCTGGACCTCAGCATCGTGCTTGGCGTGCTGGCCCAGGCCACGTCGCGCATCGGACTGGGCGCGACCTACTCGACCACCTACTACCAGCCGTTCCACGTCGCGCGAACCTTCGCCACGCTGGATCACCTGTCCGGCGGTCGGGCCGCCTGGAACGTGGTCACCTCCGTCAACGACAGCGAGGCGCAGAACTTCGGTGTCGATACCCATCTCGGCCATGACGAACGCTACGACCGCGCCGACGAGTTCATGGACGTCGTCGCCGGGCTATGGGACAGCTGGGAGGACGACGCGATCCTGCACGACCGGGCGTCCGGGCACTACGGCGATCCGGGCAAGGTGCACGAGCTTGGGCATGTCGGGCAGTACTTCTCGTCGCGTGGACCGCTGACCGTGCCGCGCACTCCGCAGGGGCGACCGGTCATCATCCAGGCCGGATCATCGGGACGCGGGCGCGAATTCGCTTCGCGCTGGGCGGAATTGATCTTCACCGGAGATCCGGGTATCGCGGTCGCACGCCGTCACTACGCCGACCAGAAGGAGCGCATCGCCGATGCGGGGCGCAATCCTGCCGCGGTACGAATCTGCCCGATGGCCTACGCTGTGGTGGGCGAATCCGAGGCCCACGCCAAGGATCGCGAGGCTCTGTTCCTCAACGATCTCGTTCATCCGACGGCATCACTGACACTGTTGTCGGAGTTGATGAATTACGACTTCGCGCAACACGATCTGGACGATCCCGTCACCGACGAACTGATCGCGTCGTCCTCCGGAATTCGCGGACTGGTGCAGAACCTGCGCTCCCATATCGGTGGTGACACGGTGACCGTGCGCGATCTGGCCGGCCATCGCGCGACGCTGCTGCAGGGACCGCGCTTCGTCGGCACCGGCGAGCAGGTCGCCGATCAGATGGCGGACTGGTTCGAAAGCGGGGCGTGCGACGGCTTCGTTCTGGCCGCAACGCATCTGCCCGGGGCATTCGAAGACGTGGTGCGGATGGTGGTTCCGGAGTTGCAGCGGCGCGGGCTGTTCCGCACCGAGTACGAGTCCTCCACATTGCGGGGACACCTTGGGCTGCAACGTCCTTCGAATAGCAGGGTGGGTGCCGGTGCGGATGCTTGAGGGTGTGCGAGTGCTCGACCTCGCGACGTTGGCGGCCGCACCGCTGGTCGCGACGTACCTGGGCGAATTCGGTGCCGAAGTGATCAAGGTAGAAGACCCGCGGCATGGCGACCCGATCCGCGGTTGGGGCAATCAGCGCGAGGATGTCGGGCTGATGTGGAAGTCCTTGTCGCGCAACAAGCGAGCGATCACCCTGGATCTGCGGTGCGCCAAAGGTCAGGCGATGGCGCGCAGGCTGGTCGGGCATGCCGACGTCGCCATCTTCAACACCCGGCCGCAGACGTTGCGCAAGTGGGGGCTGGACTACGAGAACCTGCGCGCGGTCAACGACCGGATCGTGATGCTGCACATCACCGGGTACGGATTGACCGGGCCGAAGAGTGAGCGCCCGGGCTTCGGCACGCTCGGTGAGGCGATGAGCGGGTTCGCGCACATCACCGGACAAGCCGGCGGACCGCCGACGCTGCCGCCGTTCATGCTGGCCGACGGCGTCGCCTCGCTGAACGCCACCTACGCGGTCATGATGGCGTTGTATCACCGCGACGTGCATGGCGCGCCGGGTCAGCTGATCGACGTCAACCTGATCGACCCGCTGGCGCGCCTGCTGGAGCAGACGCTACTGGGCTACGACCAATTGGGACTGGTGCCCGAGCGCGCCGGCAATCGCTGGGACATTTCAGCTCCGCGCAATACCTACCGCACCGCTGACGGGCGGTGGCTGGCCATGTCCGGCAGTTCACCGGCCTTGGCGTTAAGGGTGTTTCGCGCCATCGGCCGAGACGACCTGCTGTCCGACCCAGACTTCGCCGACCCCCAGCGGCGGCTGGCCCGGGCCCGCGAGGTGGATACCGTGGTAGCGGATTGGGTTGCCACCAAGACTCTTTCGGAAGCCATGCATACTTTCGAAACCCACGACGTCGCCGCGGCGCCGGTCTACGACATACGGGATCTCGTCGCCGACGAGCAGCTGACCCATCGGGGGGTGTTCATCTCGGTCTCCGACCCGCAGCTCGGTTCGATGACGGTGCAGGCCCCCGTTCCGCGCTTCTCGTCGGCGTCCGCAACGGTGGGCCATCTCGGGCCTGGCCTCGGTGAACACAATGACGAAGTCTATGGCGAGCTACTCGGCTTGACTCCCAACGAGATCAACGATCTGCGTACCCGCGGCGTGTTGTGACAGAAGGAAATCAATGACTGGTCTGCTCCGTCGTTCCGAACTCGCGGTGCCGGCGTGCAACGACAACATGTTCGAGAAGGGCGCCAAGTGTGGGGCGGATTTGGTGTTCCTCGATCTCGAGGATGCCACCCCGGTCGGCGCCAAAGTGCAGTCCCGTGCGAAAGTCATTGCGGCGCTCAACGATATCGACTGGGGGCGCACCGCACGCGCCATCCGGATCAACGGTCTGGACACTCAGTGGTGCCACGACGACGTAATCGACGTCGTCACCCAGGCGGGCGAGAACCTCGACACGATCATCATCCCGAAAGCCCGCACCGCACAGGATGTCTGGTGGGTCGACGTCCTGCTCACTCAGCTGGAGTCGAAACTTGGCCTGAGCAACCGAATTCGGCTCGAGGTTCTGATCGAGGAAGTGCAGGGCCTGGCTAACGCCGAGCAGATCGCCGCGGCCAGCCCTCGCCTGGATACCCTGATCTTCGGGGTCGGTGACTTCTCGTTGTCGCAGGGTGCCCGGGTGGACACCAACTTCGTCCCGCTCGGCGAATACCCCGGCGAATTCTGGGCCTATGCGCGTAACAAGGTCATCGTCGCTGCGCGCATCGCCGGCCTAGACGCCATCGACGCGCCTTATCCCGACTACCGCGACCTGGCCGGATACGAGCGTGATGCGCGGCGCGCGTCGCTGCTCGGTTACACCGGCAAGTGGGCCATCCATCCCGAGCAGGTGCCCGTCGCCAACGGTGTTTACGCACCGACCGCCGACGAGATCGCCCGCGCCGAAGCCAATGTGTCCGCCTACCGCAAGGCCGAGGCCGCGGGCCGCGGGGCGGTCGGAGTCAACGGGGTGCTGGTCGATGCCGCCCACGTGAAGCAGGCACAGCAGACTCTGGCCCGCGCCGAGCTGGTCAAAGCGTGCAGCTCGGAAACGAATGGGCGAATGTCTGATTGAAGGTATTCGTGCCGGGGTAGTCCGTTGGGGATCAATTCGACTGACGCCCAATAGAAAGGGGCACGACGTGATTATCCTCGGCATCATTCTTGTTGTCATCGGGTATTTCGCCGCCATCCCGATTCTGGAAACCATCGGTGGCATCCTGGTGCTGATCGGTGTGGTCTTGTGGATCCTGGGAGCGGTCGGACGTCCGGTTGCCGGCCGAAAAGTCTGGTTCTAGGGTTAGCTTCGCTTGACCGCTTGTGGGTCCCACACCGCATACCGGCGTGCGGGACTGCTTTGACAAGGGAAGTGACCGTCTGATGGCAAAAGTTCTGTTCGTCGTCACCGCATCGAGCTACTGGACACTGAACGACGGCACCCGCCATCCGACCGGTTATTGGGCCGAGGAATTCGCGGCCCCGTACGAGGCGCTCAGCCGGGCTGGCCACCAGATCGTGGTGGCCACGCCCGGCGGCACCGTCCCGTACGTAGACGTGATGAGCTTGCGGCCGTCGATGGCCGGCAGCGTCGAGATCGCCGAGAAACTGGAAGGAATTCTGCGTTCCGCCGAACAGCTGCGTGCGCCGATCCAGCTGGCCAACGCGCGCCTGGACGATTACGACGCCATCTATTACCCCGGTGGGCACGGCCCGATGGAAGACCTCTGGCGTGACGCCGATTCCGGTCGCCTGCTCATCGCGGCGCTTGCCTCAGGCAAGCCGTTGGCAATCGTCTGCCACGCACCGGCGGCAATCCTGGCCACCCGCCGCGATGGCACTTCGCCCTTCGCGGGTTATCGCGTCACGGCCTTCACCAACGACGAAGAGGACGGTGTCGGACTCCGCGAAAAGGCGCCGTGGACGGTCGAAGACGAACTGGTCAAGATGGGCATCGACTTCGTCAAAGGCGAAATGTGGAAGCCGTTTACGGTGACGGACCGCAATCTTTACACCGGGCAAAACCCCGCCTCGGCCGGACCGCTGGCCGAAAAGCTGCTCGAAGTACTGAAGTAGCCAAGCAAATACATCATCCGCTGAGGTCCAACGCCTCGATACGGTACGTTTCCTTCCGGGCACCTTCGGGTGACATGTCGGGCGGCGGGTCGGGCTTACGGGCCGGCCTCAAGGAGTGAGGGCGGATGTCGAACTGGCTGCGCGACTTCGCGACAGATGTCAATTCCGAGCGGTCGCTGTCCGGGCGGGCACGCGGCCGTCGTTGGCGGCACCTGGTCACCTGCTTCCCGGAATTCTCCGAAATGAGAGTGCTGGACCTGGGCGGGACGCCCGAGTCGTGGCAGCTCGCGCCGGTGCAACCCCGCGCCGTCACCACGGTGAACCTGATGCCCGCGCAAGCGCAGGCTCCGGGCGTGACCGCGATTCAGGCCAACGCGTGTGATCTGCCGAGGTCGGTGACGGATGATCATTTCGACCTGGTGTTTTCAAACTCACTGCTCGAACACGTCGGTGGGCATGTACAGCGCCAGCGACTCGCGGACTATGTTCACGCACTCGCCGACCGGCACTGGATCCAGACTCCCTACCGCTACTTTCCGATCGAGCCGCATTGGCTGTTCCCGGGCATGCAGTGGCTGCCCTACGAGGCGCGCATCCAGGTGTCGCTGCGATGGAATCGCGGCCACATTCGCACGCACACTCGCGAGGAAGCCCGGGAACAGGTCGACGAGATCGAACTGGTCGGCATCTCACAGATGCGCGGGTTGTTCCCGTCCTCGGACATCTGGTTTGAACGATTCGCGGGACTGGTCAAGTCTCTGGTCGCCATTCAAACCTGAGCCTCGGGATCCACACGGCGCGGGACCATCTCCGCACCCACCCGGGACCAGTTGGGCCGTCACTTCACCGACCCCGAACGCATGGACCTGGTATTCACCAGCGGGGGCAATTGCCTGCTAGCGGTGGCGGTCAACGCTTTTGGCGTTGAGGATGAGTAAGCGTTAGCCGCGCTAGGACGCCGTGCAGCAGGCCTCGTCGGTCCCGGGACCGAAGGTGTCTGAGTCGGCTAAGACGGTGTAGACCTCCCATCGCTCACCGTTGGGGCCGGTGACCCAAACCTTGTCCTGGGCTGCGAAGCAGCAGGTGCTGTTGAGCTCTTCCTCGGTGAACAGGCCTTCGTTGGTAAGCCGGTCGATCTCGGCACGCACCGTGTCGCTGTCGCCAACTTCAACGCCGAGGTGGTTGAGGGTACCGGCGTGGTCCGGGTTTTCGATCAGTACCAGCTTGAGTGGGGGCGAGGTGATGGCGAAATTGGCGTAGCCGGGTTTGACCTTGGCGGGCTTGGTGTCAAAAAGCTTGGAGTAAAAGGCGATTGCCTCGTCGAGATTGTCGACGTTGAGGGCTAGCTGCACGCGCGACATGGTGGTTCCTTCCTTCGGGTGAGGTTATGTGGTCGAGGTGGTGGGCAGGAGTTCGGCGATCAGAGTCCTGACGCGGTGCGCGATGTCGTCGCGGATGGTGCGGACGGTTTCCAGGGTTTGGTCGGCGGGGTCAGCCACCTTCCAGTCGCGGTAGGAGACCCCGGGGAAATACGGGCACGTGTCACCACAACCCATGGTGATCACGATGTCGCTGGACTGTACATCTTCGCCGCTCAGAAGCTTGGGAATCTGTGCGGTGATGTCGATTCCGAGTTCCGACATGGCCGTGACCACCGCGGGGTTGAGATGGTCAGCGGGTTCGGTTCCCGCGGAACGGACTTCGATCCGGTCCCCGGCCAGATGCATGAGAAACGCGGCCGCCATTTGGGAGCGGCCGGCATTGTGCACACACACGAACAAGACACTCGGGCTGTCAGTCATCACCGGCGCTCCTACCCGCGTCTGACGTTGCACGAAAGAGCCGACCTCGAAGTGCCAAGGAAAGGTACACCAGGCCGACAAGAACGGGGACCTCGATCAACGGTCCGACCACTCCGGCGAGAGCCTGCCCGGATGCGACACCGTAGGTGCCGATCGCTACCGCAATGGCCAATTCGAAGTTGTTACCGGCCGCGGTGAACGCCAACGTGGTGGTCCGGGCATAGCCGAGCCGCAGTGCTGTTCCAAGGGCATATCCGCCGGCCCACATGATCGCGAAGTAGCCCAGCAGAGGGATCGCGATGCGGGCGACATCCCATGGGCGGGAGGTGATTTGGTGGCCCTGTAGAGCGAACAGGATGACGATGGTGAACAGCAACCCGTACAAGGCCCACGGTCCAACGCGAGGAACAAAGCGCGTCTCGTACCACTGCCGGCCCTTGGCTCGTTCCCCTAGGCGGCGTGACAGGTACCCGGCGAGCAGCGGAATGCCGAGAAAGACGAGGACGGATTTGGCGATGCCCCATGGGGAGACATCGATGCCCGTCCGGGGCAGGCCCAGCCAGCCGGGCAACACCGACAGGTAGAACCAGCCCAACACGGCGAACATCAGCACCTGGAAGATCGAATTGAGAGCGACCAGCACAGCAGCCGCTTCGCGGTCGCCGCAAGCCAAGTCGTTCCAAATAATCACCATCGCAATGCAGCGGGCCAGGCCGACGATGATCAGGCCGGTGCGGTACTCCGGAAGGTCCGGGAGTAGTAGCCAGGCCAGCGCGAACATCACCGCCGGGCCGATCAGCCAGTTGAGTACCAGCGAGGAGACCATGAGTTTGCGGTCACTGGTGATCTCGCCGAGCCGGTTATAACGAACCTTGGCCAGCACCGGATACATCATGACCAGCAGACCGGCCGCGATCGGCAGCGAAATGCCATCGACCTCGACCGCGCTCAGCGCCGATCCCAAACCGGGCACGACCCGGCCGAGCAGCAGACCGGCCGCCATGGCTACCCCGATCCACACCGGAAGCATCCGGTCCAAGAGTGGAAGCCGCGCGACTGTCTCCGCGGCCACAGGTTCCGACCGAGCCCGTGTCACGGGCAGCGCTCCGCTGTGGTGGCAACCATGTCGTCGACCTGCAAAGCCGACGAAAGTTGCTGCAATGCTGCGGGAATCACCCAGTAGTACACCCAGGTGCCGCGTCGCTCGCAATCGATCAGACCCGCTGAGCGCAACAGTTTGAGGTGGTGAGAAATCGTCGGTTGGGAGACGTCGAACGTGGCCGAGATTTCGCACACACACGCCTCGCCGCCGGGATGGCTGGCGATCAGGCTTAAGAGCCGTAGGCGGACCGGGTCGCTGAGCGCTTTGAACATCGTCGCCATGGTTGCGGCCTGGGACTCGTCCAGCGCGGTCGCACCCAAACTTGGGCAACACCGCGGTGGCGATTGATTTGACATTCTTCTATATAAACAGACATCGAATCAGAGCGCCAGTGGCGAGCTGGGATCGGAACCGGCCGACTAGTCCGTGGAGCGCTTCTTTCGCCAGTAGCTGCTCTTGACCGCCTCGAGAGCCTCGATCACATAGCGGTCCAGCGGTTGTCGGTTGGCCGACCGCAGGACCCACTGCTGAAACGCGAAATCGGCCGCACCGAAGGCGAGTTGGATCAGCAGCCCGGGTCGCATATCGGTCTCGGGGTCGGTGCCCATCCGTTCGGCGACGAGTTTCATCGCCCGCTCCTTGTCAGCGGGAGTGTGGATCGTTGCCTTGTCGAGCAGGCCCGGAGCGACCAGCAGGGCGGCGCGCCACTCCTCGCAGTCGGCTTGGTCGAACGACTGAGTCCGCGTGATGATGGCGTTGATCAGGGCGACGTCGGGTGCCTCGGTGGCGGGACGCTTTTCCAGGTGATTGACGATCGCGGCGCCGCCGTGGCGGACGGGTGCCAGCAGCAGTTCCTCCTTGGTCGGCACATGCCGGAAGAACGTTCGTGGCGAAACGCCTGCGGCAGTGGCGATCTCCTCGGTGGTTACCGCGTCGTATCCGCGTTCGACAAACAGCCGGAACGCCGCGCGCCGGATATCGGCGCGGATCTGAGCCCGCTGGCGATCCCGCAGCGACTCGCCGGTCACCGGAAGCAGCCGATCCCACCGTCGACGTGAATGGTCTGACCGGTGATGAAGGTGGCGTCACTGCCCAGCAGGAACGCCACCAGCGCTCCCACATCGGTGCGGACGTCGCCGATGCGCTTCATCGGAACACGCCCTACGGCCTTGTCGTATTCCTTGGGCGCAAACGACTTCCAGAACTTCACGCCGTCGGACTCGGCGAACGGGCAGATGACGTTGACGCGGATGTTGTCGCGTCCCCATTCCAGCGCTGCGACCTTGGACAGCCCGCGGATGCCTTCTTTGGCGGTGGCATAACCGCCCCACTTGGGTTCGCCGCCGGTTCCCGTCCCCGAGCCGAGGTTGACGATCGACCCGCCGCCGGCCTTGACCATCAACGGGTGCACGGCCTGCATCAGCAGGAAGGTCGCGCGGGGGCCGACGTCATGGCCGAGCGCGAAGTCCTCGAGGGTTATGTCGACGAATGCCTTGGGCTCGTTGGTGGCGATGGCATTGTTGACCAGCCCGTGCACGGTGCCGAAGGCGTCGAGCGCGGCCGCGGTGATGCGTTGGGCGCTTTGGGGATCGCGCAGGTCGGCGACCACGCTTGCGACCGGACCCATTTCCTTGAGCTCGTTAACCGTCGCGTCCAAGACCTCGGCCTGTATGTCGGCCAGCACCACCGACGCGCCGCGTTCCAGCAGTGCCGTCGCGGTGCCCTTGCCCACGCCCTGAGCCGCGCCGGTGATGATCGCGACGTGGCCGCGCATCGAATCGGGATGGGTGTAACTCATCTAACGGGTCCCATCTGTAGCCGTACACCGCGGTACATCTCGTAGGTGCTACGCACCCCGTCGGGCAGTTCGATGAACTCCACCGGTGTGCCGTCCGGGTCTTTCACGAAAAACATTCGGACTCCGCCGATCTCGAATGGCTCCTGATCGGGCGGGTAACCGGCGGCGACGACGCGTCGGTGGGTGTCGTCGAGATCGGTGACGGACAACGAGACGTTGTGGATGCCGGTGATGCCCCGCCGAGCCGCGCGATCGGTGGCCGGCTTGCTGCCCAGGGACAGCAGCTCGATCATCAACCCGCCCAGCAGGCCGCCGACCACGCGGCCCTCTTGTTTGCGGCTAGCGTGCAGCACCGCGTCGAAAGGCTCGCCGGATATCAGGGATTCGAAGACGATCTCCATCCCGAGCACGCCCCGGTAGAACGCCAGCGCGCGGTCCATGTCGGTAACACCGATGACGAGGTGGCAGAACGACACATCGTCGAGCACGCTTTCGCCGGTCACGATGGCTTCGCGAGATTGGGCGCCGGACGTCCGGCGAACAACGGCAGATCCAGGTAGGTCTTGATACCCGGCTCCGCCAGGCAGACATCCGGGATGGCGTTGATGCAATGGTTGGCGGTGACCACCACGCCCGGATTCTTGATCAGCCCCTCTTCGATCGTCTCGGGTTGCAGGCCTTTGAAAGTCAGCTTTACGTCTGGGTCTCCGGTGATCTCGACCTCGAAGCGTTCGCCGATCCCCCCGAAATCCCATGCGGGGTCCAGGTTTTCCTCACCCATCAGCCAGTTGACCGCGGCTGTGATGACAGGTTCGCCGTCGACCAGAGCCTGCCAGCGGAACCGGCGCGCGGCCACCGAGCCCGTGGTGATCGGGAATGGGGCATAGTCGATTTCGGCGGTCGCCACCGCGACGTCTTGGATGGTCCTGATATTGGGATCGATGCGGAATCCCATGTGATCGGCAATCATTCGCACCGACTGCTTGAATCCGGCCTCGAGCAGGCTGGCCATGGGTCCCCCCATGGCCTCTTCGGGTGTACCGCCGAAACCCATGATGTGGCGCACCACATCCGGTGCGTTGTAGGTGCGGATGTCGGAGAATTCCTCGGCGCGCACGTGGGTGACCGCGGACGAGAGCGAGGAAATCATCAGCGGGAACCGTTCCGTGATGCCGCCGGGGTGAATACCCGAACCATGCAGGGTCACACCGCTTTCCACTGCGGCATCGGCGACGGCTTGGTGACGCTTGTTGCCAGGATCCGGGTAAACCCAGCCAACCGGGGTGACCACGTTCTTACCGGACCGCAGGATGGCGATGACCTCGTCGTCGTTAGGCACCAACGGGCTGTACATCACGCAGTCCGCGTCCGTCGCCAGAATCTCGTCGATGCTCGACGTGGCGGTCACGCCAAGGTCCTCGGTCCCGATGATCCGGCCGACATCGACACCGTTCTTCTCGGCGCTGTGCACCCAACAGCCGGCGAGTTCGAGCTGCGGGTGGTTGAGCACGCACGCGATGGCGGCCTTGCCCACACCGCCCGTCGCCCATTGAATGACGCGAAGCTTGGCCGAACTGCTCATCGGTGTCCTTTCGATTGCACGCCTTTACATGCCAACGACCGAAATGGCACAGTATGACCCGCTGGCAGTCACTGTCAATGATGGCTGCGGGTAGGAAGGTCTGTTCATGAGCGTCCTCGAGGGCAAGATCGCAATCGTCACCGGAACCAGCCGGGGCGTGGGTGTCGGCATCGCCCATGAACTGCTACGTGCCGGCGCAACAGTCATCGGTTGTTCGCGCGGGCCATTGGACACCATGCCGGGCGTCGCAGCTGACTCCGAGTGGGCGCCGCGAGCCTCGCAGCGCGTCTGCGATCAGGGCGACTGCGGCTCGATCGATTCCTTCGTCACCGACGTGGTCGCCACGCACGGCCGGGTCGACATCCTGGTCAACAACGCCGGCGGCACCGTCCCAGCGCCGCATGTGGAGAGCATTCCCGAACTCGTGCAACGGATTCAGGGCGCACCACCGAGCGACGACGAGTACGAACGCACCGCGCTGTTCCACGCGTTCGCGGTACAGATGAACCTGATCAGCCCGCTCTGGTTCGCGATCCGCGCCTACCGGCAGATGGCGGCCCAGGACGGCGTCGGCTGCATCATCAATATCTCCAGCGGCGCCGGACACCCGGCGGGCTCGCCCACCCTGGTCTCCTACGGCGCGGCCAAGAGCGGCCTCAACCACCTCACCCGATCACTGGCCGAGGAGTGGGGGCCGAAGGTGCGCGTCAACTGTGTGGCCCTGGGCCCCACGATGACCGAGAACTTCCGCGCGTTCGTGTTACCCAAGGACGATCCAACCGGGGAGAAGTATTTCGCCGCCGTTCCTATGCGCCGTGCCGGCGAGCCCGAAGAGGTTGGGCGGGTTTGTGTTTTCCTCGCCGGCGGCCAGGCCGACTTCGTCAACGGCACTACGATCGAATGCGACGGCGGCATGATGCCCGGCGTGCTCTACGAGGCGGGTCTGAAGACGATCACGGATCTGCAGTAAGCATTGAACGGGCCACGCCCGCAACGGTTATCGCCTACGTTTGGCCGGCTTCGAGTCGTCGCGCGCTCGGGCTTGGATGCCGGCGAGCAGCATGTCGAGCGCACGGTCGAAGTCGTCAGCCATTGTCGAACGCTGACTGGTCTCCGACAGTGCCGCCAGGTGCGGGTGCTCGGTGCCGGCGAGATCGCCGATGCGCTTGGCGATCGACGCATTGGATTGATCGCGGTTTGCTCCGGTGAGTGGACCGGCCAATTCGACTTGGGCGGCACCCATTACGAGGCTGAGCACTCCGCGAAACGCGGCAAGCAGATCGAGGTCGCTCAGTCCTGCCCGCCGGAGCGCTTCGATGAGGCGCTCGGCGGGAAGGTATCCGGCTGCCGACACGGTGCGACGTGTCAACACCAACGGCGCGGCATTGGGGTGTTGACGCACTCCGCGCCAGAAGGCGGTTGCGATGGCTTTGACGTCGCAACGCCAATCGCCGGACGGGCGGGGCAGGCGGATGTCGGCGAGCACCGCCTCGGCGACGAGGCCCTCGAGCTCCTCGCGATCTTTGACGTAGTTGTAGAGCGTCATCGGCCCGGTGCCCAGAGCAGCAGCAAGTGAGCGCATGCTCAGGGCCGCGAGCCCGTCTTTGTCGACGATGGAAATCGCCTGCGCCCGCACCTCGGCGAGAGTGAATCGTGCCCGCACCTGCAGCCGACCTCCTCACCAGGTGAATCCATTGACACGTACACCGTACGTAAGCTAAAACGTACGGTGTACGTATTAGGGGAAGGATCTCACATGTCCGCTGCCTTGGACACCGCCAGGGTGTCCTTTCTGTCCCGTGGTACCCGTTGTGCCGCTTGGCTGACGCTGCCTGCGGGGCCTGGTCCGCATCCGGGGCTGGTGTTGGCGCACGGTCTGGGCGCCACGCATGGCATGTCGATGTCCCAGTACGAGCAGCATTTCGCCAAATCCGGCGTCGCGACCCTGGCGTTCGAGTATCGCCACATCGGGGAGTCCGACGGCGCGCCTCGTCAGCGGTTCAGCATGCGCGGGCACCGCCACGACGTCGAGGCGGCCTGCGCTTATCTGCGCACCCACGGCAGCATCGACGCCGCCCGGGTGGGACTGTGGGGGACCAGCCTGGGCGCGCTGCACGTGCTGCAAGCGGCGTCGCACGGGGTTGACGTCGCCGCGGTCGTGGTGCAATGCCCGATCGTGCACGGGCCGGCAACCTTGCGGCGAGGCGGCCTGCTGCCGGCACTGCGGCTGACGCCGGCGATCGTCGCCGATGCCATCAGCCGGTTGCGCGGGGCCGGCCGCAGGTATGTCCCCATCGTCGGCAGACCGGGGGATCTGGCCGCGGTGACCGTCGCGGGTGCGCTGCAGGGCTGGCACTCCACCGTCTCGCCCGGGTACACATTCGACAACCGGATGGCGGCGATGGACATGCTCGGCATCCTGCCGAGCAGCGCCAAGCGCGGAGCAGTGAAAATCAAAGCACCACTTCTCGTTTGTGTATCGCGACGGGAAACCCTGATGGACCCCCGTCACGCCGAAGATGTCGCCGCCGCGGCACCGCGTGGGATCGCGCGGCACTACGACAGCGACCACTTCGAGGTCTATCACGCACCGCTGCTAAACGAGCTGCTCGCCGATCAGACAGCCTTTCTTCAGGAGCACCTCGGTGTCAGGGTCGGCTAACACGTTGCGCGACAACGACGCCCGGCTCATCGAGTCGGCTCGGGGCCTCAGCGCGGCGCAGTGGTCCAAACCGAGCCTGTGCACCGAGTGGACCAATCACGAGGTGTTGGCCCATCTCGTCATCGGCTACGGTGTCGCGGTCTCCGCAGTAGCCACCAGCCTGCTGCGACATCGCGGCTCGTTCGACGTCGCTAACACCGAACTGGCTCGTGTGCTGGCCGCACAACGCGGTCCAGGACAGTTGCTCGACGACCTTGTCGTGCTGGCCCGCCGTCCACGCGGAATTGGCCGCTTGTTTCCCAAGTCGCTGCTGCTGGGTGACCATGTCATCCACGAACTCGACATCACCTATGCGTTGGGCCGAGAGTCGGCGGTGCCCGTATCGACCGTCGTCGCGGTGCTCAACACCCAGGTACGGGTGCCCAACCCGTTCGTCCCGGCAGCCGCGCGGGCCCGTGGTCTCAACCTCCTTGCGTCCGATGCTGCCTGGTCTCATCGCGCCGACGGGCCTGCCGTCACCGGGCAGGCCGCCCACCTCGCCTCCGCGCTCGCGGGCAGGCCGTGGGCGCTTTCGCGCCTCAGCGGTGCGGGAGTCGAGGTACTTTCGTCTCGCATGTGAACGCACGACAGCAGGGAGATTCATATGAGCGAGCTGCAACCCACCCCCGAGCAATTCGCGGCGCTCGCCGCGCGGCCGGCCGACGCGCCGGTGGTGATGATCAACCTCCTGAAGTTCAAGGCCGAGGGCGGCCTAGAGCGCTACGCCCAATACGGCCGCGAGGTCACACCGCACCTCGAACGCGCCGGTGCGGCCGTCCGCTATATGGGCGGATCACCTTCGGTCGTGATCGGTGAGGGTGAAAAGCCTTGGTGGGATGCGATTCTCGTCGTCGAATATCCCTCGCCGCAGGCCTTCATCGACATGGTGACCAATCAGGACTACCTCAAGGTCCACGAGCATCGCGCCGCCGCCCTGGACCGCGGCGACCTTATCGCCACCTCGGTGTGGGCGATCGGCGAAAGCTGACCCCTATGAGTCCATCGGCCCTCGAGGCCGGGACCTATGGCCACTAGAACCGTGCGGTCAGTGCGGTTAGCGTCGGGCCAGGAATAGCTACAGCCAGGAGGTGGGTCTCGTGGATACCCACTGTCTTCGAGGGTCGTCTGATCATGCGTGAATTCAGCGTTCCCGCGAACTTCAGCATCGACGAGCGCGACAGCATCGTCGCCAGTGTGTATGCGCATGAGCGGGACGACCCCGATCATGTGATCTTCCAGCGACTGGTCAACGACGTATGGCGGGATGTGACCTGCGCCCAGGCTGCTCAGCAGATACGGGAAACCGCGCTCGGTTTGATCGCCGAGGGGGTGAACGCCGGGGACCGCGTGGCGATCTTGGCGGCCACCTGCTACGAGTGGGTGATTCTCGACTACGCGATCCTCTCGGTGGGAGCGGTCACCGTCCCCATCTACGACACCTCGTCGGCCGAGCAGGTCCGCTGGGTGTTGGAGGATTCGGGTGCGGTGTTGGTGATTACCCAAAGCGATGCGCACGGCCAACTGGTCAAGGAACTGAGCACCGAGCTGCCTGCACTGCGCAAAATCCTGCACCTCGAGACGGGCGGGCTATCCGCGCTCGATGAGCTGGCCACGTCCGGGACATCGGTCGACGTGGGCGAACTGAACAAGCGGCTGGCGGCATTGCGGGCCGCGGACCCCGCGACGCTGATCTATACCTCGGGTACAACGGGCCGGCCCAAGGGCTGCCAGTTGACCCACTCCAATCTGCTTTACGAGACACGCGGTGCGGCAATGTATTTCCCGACACTGCTGTGCAAGGGACAACGGCTGCTGGTGTTCTTGCCGCTGGCACACGTATTGGCCCGCGCATTGTCGATGTCGGCCTTCGCCACCAAAGTCACCATCGGCTACACCAGCGACATCAAACACCTGATTCCAACCCTGGCCGCATTCAAGCCCACTGTCGTCGTGTCGGTTCCCCGTGTCTTCGAAAAGGTCTATAACACGGCCGAATTGAAAGCCCACGACAGCGGGAGGCGGGGGATCTTCGAGGCGGCCGTGCGGGCGGCGATCGAGTGGAGCATGGCCCTGGATGCCGGCGGTCCGGGGCCGCTGTTGCGAGCCAGGCACGCTCTGTTCGATCGGCTGGTCTATCACAAATTGCGCACGGCGCTGGGCGGCGAGTGCCACGCCGCGGTTTCCGGTGGGGCCCCGCTGGGCAAGCGCTTGTGCCACTTCTACCGGGGCGCGGGCCTGACCATCTATGAGGGCTATGGCCTCACCGAGACCAGCGCCGCGATCACGGTGAACCTGATCGGCGAAGAGCGTCTCGGCACGGTGGGAAAGCTGTTGCCCGGCAACAGCATGGCAATCGCCAACGACGGCGAGGTGCTGGTGCGCGGCGGCGTCGTGTTCAGTGAGTACTGGCACAACGAGAAGGCGACCCGAGAGGCGATCACCAACGGGTGGTTCCACACCGGCGATCTCGGCACGACGGACGACGACGGCTACTTGTCGATCATCGGCCGCAAAAAGGAAATCATCGTCACCGCGGGCGGCAAAAACGTCGCTCCGGCCGTCCTTGAGGATCAGCTGCGGGCGCATCCGCTGATCAGTCAGGCGATGGTGGTCGGCGACAACAGGCCCTTCGTCGCCGCCCTTATCGCGATTGACCCTGAGGGTTTCGAGGTGTGGAAGCAGCACCACGGCAAGGCTGCGACCGACTCTGTCGCAGATCTGACCCAGGACCCGGATCTGGTCGGCGAGATCGGCGGGGCGGTCGAACAAGCCAATCGCGCGGTGTCGCATGCCGAATCGATCCGCAAATTCCGGATCTTGCCGGTCGACTTCACCGTGCTCACCGGTGAACTGACTCCCACTCTGAAGGTGAAGAGAAACATCGTCAGGATGCGCTTCGCCAACGAGATCGAGGCGATGTACGCAAAGGCGTGACCTCCGGCGTCTGGTCAGCCTCCGGTGGGCGCGAGATGCGCCGACATGGCTGCGCAGGATTGCACCTTCGCTTCGCACCTCGATCGCGGTCTAATTGGGTGATGGAACTGATGAACCCCACCGACGGGATCTTTCTGCTGGGCGAATCCCGTGAACACCCCATGCACGTCGGTGGTCTGCAGCTGTACGAACCCCCGGATGGCGCCGGCCTGGAGTTCGTGCGGGAGTTCTACGACAGGCTGGTGGTCCAGCGTGATTTCCAGCCCACCTTTCTCAAGCGCCCGGCGACCTTCTTGGGTGGCATCGCCAACCTCGGATGGTCCTACGACAAGGACCTCGATATCGACTATCACGTCCGGCGCTCCGCGCTGCCCTCGCCGGGACGGGTCCGCGATCTGCTCGAGCTGACCTCGCTGCTGCACAGCGCCCTGCTCGACCGCCACCGTCCGCTGTGGGAGGCGTACGTGATCGAGGGACTCAAGGACGGCCGGTTCGCGATCTACACCAAGATGCACCACTCGCTGATCGACGGCGTCTCGGCGCTGAAGCTGATGCAGCGTGCACTGTCCGCCGATCCCGGGGACACCGAGATCCGGGCACCCTGGAGCCTACGTAAACCCAAGCACAAATCCGCGCCGGCGTCGCGGTTGAGTTCGTTGATGCATACGGCGGGATCCCTTGTCGCACTTGCTCCGTCGACGTTGTCATTGGCCCGTGCCGCGCTGTTCGAACAGCAACTCACGTTGCCGTTCGGCGCCCCGCGCACGATGCTCAACGTCAAGATCGGTGGCGCCCGCCGGTGTGCTGCGCAGTCGTGGTCGGTGGACCGCATCAAGAACGTCAAGAGCGCGGCGGGGGTCACGCTCAACGACGTCGTCCTGGCGATGTGTTCGGGTGCGTTGCGTTACTACCTACTCGAGCGGGATGCGCTGCCGGAAACGCCGCTGTTGGCGATGGTCCCGGTGAGCCTGCGCCGCGAGGACGAGGCCGACGCCGGCGGAAACCTGGTCGGGGCCATCCTGTGCAACCTGGCCACCGACATCGAGGACCCCGCCAAGCGGCTGGAGACGATCAGCGAGTCGATGTACAAGAACAAGACGGTGTTCTCCCAGCTGCCGCGGACCCAGGCGTTGGCGCTTTCCGCGGTGAACATGAGCGCGCTGGCGATGTCGGTGGTTCCCGGATGGGTGAATTCGACGTCACCGCCGTTCAACATCATCATCTCCAACGTTCCGGGACCCCGTGAGCAGATGTACTACGGCGGCGCCCGCCTGGACGGCAGCTATCCGCTGTCCGCGATTCTCGACGGCCAAGCGTTGAACATCACCCTGGTGAGCAACGCCGACAAGCTCGATTTCGGGCTGGTCGGGTGCCGGCGTAGCGTCCCGCATTTGCAGCGGCTGCTCGCGCATCTGGAGGAGTCGCTGAAAGACCTGGAACGCGCCGTCGGAGTCTGAGCCCGTTGCCGAAATTCAGTGCGGGAGTGCTGCTGTACCGGGACCGCGACGGTGTTGTGGAAGTCTTGATCGCACACCCGGGTGGTCCGTTTTGGGCCCGCAAAGATGACGCGGCGTGGTCGATCCCGAAGGGCGAGTATTGCGACGGCGAGGATCCCTGGGCCGCCGCGCAGCGCGAGTTTTCCGAGGAGCTCGGGCTACCGGTCCCGGCCGGACCGCGCCTGGACCTCGGTGCGCTGAAGCAGCCCAGCGGCAAGGTGGTCACCGCCTTCGCGGTCCGGGGCGACCTCGACGCCCGTAGCACGCGCAGCAACACCTTCGAGTTGGAGTGGCCGAAGGGCTCGGGCAACGTCCGCGAGTTCCCCGAAGTCGATCGGGTCGGATGGTTCCCGGTGGCACAGGCACGCGTCAAATTGCTTAAGGGACAACGACCTTATCTCGACTTGTTGATGGCGCAGCCGGAGCTGACGGGCCTCACCGAAGGGTGTTAGTGCGCTGCTTTCGCCGGCGGACGGCGAAGAAGACCACCGGCACCGCGATCGCGACCACGGCGAACACGAACACCACAAAGACGATCAGCTCGATCGGGATGACCGTGTTGCGGTCGACGTAAATCACCTGCCGGTACGGGTCATCGTTGGCCGCGTTGGCGAAGCTGAAATCCGACGAGATCTGTTCCGGCTTAGGAATATTCACCTGTAGCTTGGTCAGATAGCCGCCGTGGTCGGCGGACAATTCGCGCAGCAGTGGGTTACGTACCTCCGCCGCGACATTGCCCGCGAATTGGACTTGCACCGTCTGGCCGGCCGCCGGTGCGGCATCGGCGTCGGTGCGCTGCTGGCGATGATCGGACAGCGTGAAGACCGTGACTTGTTGGGGACCTGCTGCCGCGACCGACAATCGCATGGGATACACCAGTTTCGTCGACGGGAAGGTCATCCGCACCGGGTTCAGGCCACCCACGATGGGATCCGAACTGGTCAGCCGGATCGCGACGAACGACCATCCGTCACGCACATATGGACCCAGCGCGTCCGACACCGCCGGACGGACCGCATAACCGTTGTCCGCCAACCACTTTTGCAATCCGCTCAGATCACCGCCGGCCAGCGTGGTGGCCTCCAGCGGGCCGAGCTGAACCTGGTTGACGACGGTCGGTCCGCGGGGGGCCGCAGCGTCGAGTGGCGCGGGCGCGCTCGCACCCAGCCCGCCCAGGACCCAGTGCCGGCGCTGCTCGACCCGGGGGGCGGTGAGTGTGTCCAGCTCGGCGAAGGTCTCCTTGTCGCCCTCGGTGACGGTCGCCGGGGCCGGCGTAGGCACCACCAGGGCGACGTTGTTCGTGTCGGCATTCAGGGCCAGCTGCATCACGATGGTTTCGCTGGATCCGTTCCAATGCAGCAGCGCGACTTCGTGGTTCATGACGGCCTGGCCGCCGGTGGGAGGGACGATCGCGCCGCACGCACAGGCATAACCCGGAGCAGCCATGGCCACATTGGCCAGGGTAGCCAGCAGAACCGCGATCAGACCCAACCCGCAAGTGCGGGGTATCTTCATGCCGCACATGCTAGTTGCTGACGAGCGCGTGGTCACCCACTTCTCAGGGCTACTTAAGGTCGGGAATGCACAATGTGGCCATGACGACTGTGCCGATTCAGCCGCCCGCCGAACGCGATGACCAGGCCGAATCGCAGAAGCTGCTGTTCGCATTCCTCGACCCGGCTGCTCGAGCTAACCCGTATCCGCTGTGCGCGGAATTTCGCGATCGCGGACCGATCCTGTTGCCCGACGCGCACCTCGCCGTCTTCTCGACCTACCGGGACTGTGACGACGCCCTGCGGCACCCGGCGTCGAGCAGCGACCGGATGAAGTCGACGCGCGCTCAAGAGCAGGTCGAAGCGCAAATCCGGGAGCTCACCGCGGCGGGTGCGCCACCACCCGCGCAGCCCCCGCCGGGATTTCTGTTCCTCGATCCTCCCGACCACACGCGCCTGCGCAGACTGGTCAGTAAGGCGTTCGCGCCGAAGGTGGTCAATGCGCTGCGGCCCGACATCAGCGTCCTGGTGGGCGGATTGCTCGACGTGATCGCCGAGAAGGGCAGCTTCGACGTCGTCGACGATTTCGCGTACCCGCTGCCGGTCGCCGTCATCTGCCGACTGCTCGGCGTACCGCTGGAGGACGAGCCGAAATTCAGCCACGCCTCGGGACTGCTTGCGCAAGCACTGGATCCGTTCGTCACGTTCACCGGTTCGGCCTCCGATGGTTTGCAGGAACGCCTCGACGCCGGAACGTGGCTGCGGGGGTACCTACACGGCCTGATCGACCGGCGTCGTTCGCGGCCCGGCGAGGACCTGATGTCTGGTCTGATCGCGGTGGAGGAGTCCGGTGATCAGCTCACGGAGGAGGAGATCGTCTCGACTTGCCTGCTGCTGCTGGTCGCGGGTCACGAGACCACGGTCAACCTGATCGGCAACGCCGTCTTGGCCATGCTGCGAGAGCCGGCGCACTGGGCGGCGTTACGCGCCGACGCGAACCGTGTTTCGGCGGTGATCGAGGAGACCCTGCGGTACGACCCGCCCGTGCAGATGGTTGGCCGAATTGCCCTCGAAGACATGAAGATCGGGCACGTCGAGGTGCCCGAAGGTGATGTGATGATGCTGTTGCTGGCCGCGGCACACCGCGACCCCGCCGAATTCGACCGCCCCGATACGTTCGACCCCGATCGGGGAACGTTGCGGCACTTGGGCTTCGGTCGCGGCCTGCACTACTGTCTGGGCGCACCGCTGGCGCGAATGGAAGCCGGTATCGCCCTGTCGGAGGCGGCTGCGAGATTCCCGAACGCGCGACTGGACAGCGAACCGCAGTACAAGGCGAACGTTACGCTGCGGGGGTTATCCGAGCTGACCGTCGCGGTCTAGCCGCTCGGCGCTCTAGTGGGGGCCCAGCTTGGGGGCGAACTGCGGGCAGTAGTAGGTGACAGAAGCGGCGATGAAGAACGCGGACTGATTCCGGTCCAGACCGGAGTGCTGATTGAGGTACTGGTATGCGCTCTCTTGATAGTCGAGCATGTCGCATATCTCCTTGGCATCCTCGATCACGGCGCCGTCCGGTGCATTGACGCCGATCCCATTGGCCCGTACCTGCCGGAGGAAGTCATCCGTCGGGGTTGCCTGCGCTACCGGCGCCGCCACTGCCGACAAGAGTCCGATTGTCGCCAGGATCCCCATGGCCATGGACTTCTTCACGGCCGCTGCTGCGTTCATGCGGTCCCTTCCTTCGAAGTTTGCACACTAAGGATCCACTTCCGCCGCCGGTCCTGCAACGGAACTTTTTACGAACGCGCACGGAACGCCGCCGGATTCGCTGGAAGCAATCAGCCGCTGCTCTTTCAGCCAAGGCCGGGCACGATGTCGCCCAGGCTGAAAGTGACTGGCTGTTCGAGTTGCTGGTAGGTGCACGAGCGGGGATCGCGATCGGTACGCCACCGGCTGAACTGGGCGGTATGACGAAACCGCCGGCCTTCCATGTGGTCGTAGCGGACCTCGACTACCCGCTCGGGTCGAAGCGGGACGAAGGACAGGTCCTTACCGGCGTTCCACCGCGACGTCTCGTTCTTGCGCGGGGTGCGCTCGCCGGCCTCGTGCGCGGCCCAGCTCCATGGGTGGTCGTCGAAAGTGGTTATCAGCGGCTGTAATTCGGTAAAGAGGCGCCGTCGTTCGGCCATCGGGAACGCGCCGATGACGCCGACCGACGCCAGCTGTCCATCGTCTTGATAGAGCCCGAGCAGCAGCGACCCGATCGCGTCGCCGCCGGACTTGTGGACCCGATAGCCGGCGACCACACAATCGGCGGTCCGCTCGTGCTTGATCTTGAACATGACGCGCTTGTCCGGCTGGTATGTGATGGTCAGTGGCTTGGCGATGACGCCGTCGAGACCGGCTCCCTCGAACTCGTCGAACCAGCGCTGCGCCGTCTCGAGATCGGTGGTCGCCGGCGTGACGTGAAACGCCGCGGCCGATCCGGCCGCGGAAACAGGCACCGCGTCGACCAGGGCGGCGCGCCGGTCGCTGAACGGGCGTTGGGTGAAATCCTCGTCGCCTAAGGCCAGCAGATCGAATGCGATGAAGGCCGCCGGGGTCTGCCCGGCCAGCATCCGCACCCGCGAGTCCGCCGGGTGAATGCGCTGTTGCAGTGCCTCGAAGTCCAGGCCATGGTCGGTGGCGATGACGATCTCACCATCGATCACGCAGCGCCGTGGCAGCTCGGCCTGGGCCGCGGCGATCAGCTCGGGGAAGTAGCGGGTCATCGGGCGCTCGTTGCGGCTACCCAGCTCGACCTGCTCGCCGTCCCGGAAGCAGATCGATCGGAAGCCGTCCCATTTGGGCTCGTAGGAGGCTTCCGGGGGTATCGCTTTGACCGACTTGGCCAGCATCGGCGAAACCGGCGGCATGACGGGCAAGTCCATTGGTCCATTCTGACGCGGGGCGTGCTGGAATCGAGAGATGGCTGCGGCATCCGAAGAGCTCGACGTCGACGGCGTCTCGGTACGTCTGTCCAACCCGGACAAGGTGTACTTCCCGAAGCTCGGGTCCAACGGCACCAAGCGGCGGCTCGTCGAGTACTACCGTGCCGTGGCGGGCGGCCCGATGCTGGACGCGCTGCGCAACCGACCGACGCATCTGCAGCGCTTTCCGGACGGCATCGACGGCGAGGAGATCTACCAGAAGCGGATACCGCAGCATCATCCCGACTATTTGGAGACCTGCCGGGTCACTTTTCCGTCCGGGCGGACCGCCGATGCGCTGATGGTGACGCATCCCGCCGCGATCGTGTGGGCGGCGCAGATGGGCACGATCACGCTACATCCCTGGCAGGTGCGCTGCCCCGACACCGAGCACCCCGACGAGCTGCGCATCGATCTTGATCCCCAGCCCGGCGTCGGGTTCGAGCAGGCCCGTTCGGTCGCGGTGGACGTGCTGCGTCCGTTGCTCGACGAGCTTGGCCTCGTCGGCTATCCCAAGACCTCCGGGGGCCGCGGGATCCACGTTTTTCTCCGGATCGCCACCGACTGGGATTTCATCGCGGTGCGCCGCGCCGGCATCGCACTGGCGCGCGAAGTCGAACGCCGCGCGCCGGCCGCGGTGACCACGTCCTGGTGGAAGGAGGAACGCGGTCAGCGCATCTTCATCGACTTCAACCAAAACGCGCGCGATCGCACAATGGCCTCGCCGTATTCGGTGCGACCCACGCCGATCGCGACGGTGTCGATGCCGTTGAGCTGGGGGGAGTTGGCGGGCGCGGAGCCGGACGATTACACGATGGCGACCGTGCCGGACCTGATGCGGAACCGCGACGACCCGTGGGCCGGCATGGACGGGGACGCTCAATCGTTGACCCGGTTATTGGACATGGTCGAGGCGGACGAGGAGCGGGGAATGGGTGATATGCCCTATCCGCCGAATTACCCCAAAATGCCCGGTGAGCCGAAACGAGTGCAGCCGAGTCGGGATACGGACCTGACCAGGAAAAACAGGCCGAATTGAAGGACAGTTTTTGCTGCTCGCACATTCGGAAGGCGATCAATTTCTGCATTCAGCAGCCCTGTGCGGGGCATATTCTGGCATTCTGACAGCTAGATCATCGCGTTTCGCCGCGGAGGGGAATTGCTGCGCGCGGGCCGACAACGGCTGGGGGCCTGAAGGACGGAGTGGCCATGCCTGGCCTGAGGAGCAAGCTCATTGTCGCGGCGATTCTCGCGGCCGCCGCCACCGCGACGGCCGGATGCACAACGCCGCTCACGATCGACTGCAGTCCCTACACCTGTTCTGCCTGATTCCTGACGGGCGAGGCTCCTGTCGGCAGGAACAGCATCGTCAGCGGGAATTTCAGCGCTGCGCCGCCACCGGAGATCGTGCAGTAGACGATTTCCATCTCCAGCGGCAGCTGGGCTATCGGCCGGGTTTCCATAATTTTCGAGTCTTTGCCGGCCAATTGACTAGGGCTGTGCCGGCTGGGGCAGCAATCCCGGCTGGCCCGAAAATGCGCGCGGTGCGCCGTCGCGTGACCGCAACATCCAGGATGCGACGAATGCGATCAGGGCACCCGCGACGCCGGCTGTCGGTGCCGGCCCGGCCGGTCCACAGAGCACCATGTAGCCGAACGCGGAGCCGACCACGAGCAAAGCCGAGTGCACAAAAGTCCAGCTGATGATGGAGCGCAGTCGGAAGGACACAGCGATACCCAGCAACAGCGCAACGACGTGACCAACCGCGGTGAAATCTGCGCTCAACGCCGCCGCGACGGCGTTGCCCATCCACCACCCGACCCACACCGGCCGCCAGCGCGACGGTATCGATGCCGTGAGCGCCCCCAGAACGCACACGGCGCCGTAGCTCATCCCCACATCGGTGGCGCGCGCCAAGGACATCGGCAGCCAGCCTGCGGTCAGCGCTGTGGTGAGCCAGACGGCTACGACCAGCGTGGCACCAATATGGCCGAGTGCGAATGCGATGACCAAACCCTTACTGCGCCAAATCAGTTCGCCCAGCGCTAGCAGACACACCAGGCCCGGTAGCCAAAGCAGCACGTGGCCGCCGTCGCTGACGAACGCGCTACCGACCAACGTGACAATTTGACCGTGCGCCAGATTGTGCAAATTGGTGCTCATCTCCCGCACCGCGACGTCGTGCACATGCGGACCGAGCGCCGTCAGCAGGAACGACACAACGAGCAGCATGGTGGCGTACACGATGGTGGCCGGCAACCACGCCGCCACCGACAGCACCCGCGAGCTCCACGCTGTCCGGCGGTTCTCAATACGAAGCACGGCGGTTACACCTTCGTGAGTCCGGTCGACTATTGGCGGCCAGTGGTCACCGCCTGGGTCAACAGCCATGTCCGACATGCCTATTCCCCCTCACAGCGTTGACAACCATTGTGACGGAACCGGGGCGGTGCGGCCGGTGAGACCAATCACAGTCGCAGGCCAACACGTCAGCAATGGTTTTTTCGGTCAACGGCGAGATGGCGCGATCGAGGTGCGGGCTCAATCCGTGCCAAAGCGACGGATGCAGCTCGAAGCGCGTCATGCTTCTAAATTGAGGTCTGCGGCGTCGGCGTGCCACGTTCTTAACGGATTCTTCACACCCGGGTGCTCAATCTTCACGGTTGCGGCAACGATGCGCCGGAAGACCGGCTGGGCCGGCCGCCCTGCGAGCATGCCCAGCGCACTTTGGCCACGCAGACAGGGCTTCGTCGAATCCTTGACGTCGTCCTCCCGCGGCTGTTAGATATGGCCTGCGTGACCGATTTGGGCGATCGCTCAAACACGACCCGGTGGAGGCTACCGTGGGTAGGGGAAAGCATCGATGACTGTCGCGGAGGGCACCGAGGTCTACTACGACCCCTATGACGTCGCTATCAACTCCGACCCCTACCCGACGTACGCGCGGCTGCGCGAAGAGGCTCCGCTCTACTACAACGAGCAATACGATTTCTGGGCGGTGTCAAGGCATTCCGACGTCGAGCACGGGTTGGCCAACTGGCAGACGTTTTCGAACCGTCGCAGCGACATTCTCGAGCTGGTGCAATCGAAGTTCGATATGCCCCGCGGCGTGATGATGTTCCAAGACCCACCCGAACACACGATGCTGCGCGGACTGATGTCGCGGGTGTTCACCCCGCGCCGGATGGCCGAAATCGAAGGCCAAATCCGGCGTTATTGCGTGCGCTGCCTGGATCCGCTCGTCGGGTCATCGGGATTCGACATCATTGCCGAGCTGGCGTCGATGATGCCCATGCGAGTGATCGGCATGCTGTTGGGAATTCCTGAATCCGAACAGGTTTCGGTTCGCGACGCCAACGACGCCAACCTGCGCACCAAGCCGGGCGCGCCGCTGAAGGTCGCCAACGCCGACTCCATCGCCGATGGCCGCATCTACGCCGACTATGTCGAATGGCGGTCGAAGAACCCGTCCGACGACCTGATGACCACGCTGCTCAACGTCGAATTCGACGACGAAGACGGGGTGCATCGAAAACTGACTCGCAAGGAGGTTCTGCACTACACGCAAGTGGTGGCCGGTGCGGGCAACGAGACCACGGGACGCCTGATCGGATGGCTGGCCAAGGTGCTCGCCGAAAACCCGGACCAGCGTCGGGAAATCCACCAGGACCGCTCACTGCTGAACCGCACTGTCGATGAGACATTGCGCTTCGAACCCACGGGGCCGCACGTAGCTCGCTGGATGGCAAAGGAATTCGAGTGTTACGGGAGGACCGTTCCGGCGGGCAGCGCGATGTTGCTGCTGTTCGGCGCCGCTAACCGTGACCCCCGCCGTTACACCGACCCGGACACCTTCAACATCCATCGCGACAACATCTCGCACATCACCTTCGGAAAAGGTGTGCACTACTGCCTGGGGGCGAACCTGGCCCGGCTGGAGGGCCGTGTCGCGCTCGATGAGATTCTCAACCGCTGGCCGGAATGGGATATCGACTACGACACAGCACAACTCGCCCCGACCTCGACCGTGCGCGGCTGGGAGAGACTGCGGGTCGTGCTGCCGTAACCTGCGTGAGGTGTGACTCAGGCCTGTATGTCGCGATTGCGGCGGGTTTTCGGCTCCGGCATCTCGAATCGGTCCAGCAGCCGGTTCACCAGTGCGATGGCCGCGTCGTGACCCCCGGAGGTACCCAGTCCTTGCTCCAGGATCAGGGTGCGGCCGATTGAGGTGATGAAGACCGCGATGGCCGCCGGCGGGAACTCGTCGGTGTCGATGCCGTGCTGGCGGATGATGAAGTTCAGCGCGGTGATCTGTTGCTCGCGCCACCGCTCCGACCATGCCGCGATCTCCGCGCGAATCTCCTTGCGGTGGTTAGCAAGTCCCATGAACTCCAGCAGCAGTCGGGTGTCCTTGGGTGCGATCAGCGTTTCCCAGAAGGCGTGCAGTGGGCGATCGGATGACAATGCCGTCTGCTGCCGCTCCAGGTAGACGGCGGCGCCGCAGCGGAAGACGGCTAGATACAGCTCGTCCATTGTGGGGAAGTAGTAGTGCACCAAGGCCGGTTTGACGCCGGCCTTGGCGGCCACCCGACGCGACGTCGCCGCGGCGTAACCCTCCTCGACCATGATCTGACTCGTCGCGGCCACCAGCATGTCGCGCGTCGTGGAGTCGCGCGCCCTCGGTCGCTCGGATGCAGTCACAGTCCGGTCATATCACACCGCAGGTTTGGCGACCATGTCGAAGAATGCGGCACGGTGCCGCACCATTCGGGCCCGCCCGCGGTGTTGGTCGCGTGCACCCCGAAGCGAGAGGGAGGCCGGTTCATCGGCTTGACCGTAATCGATACCGGGTGATAGGCATGTGAAGCTGACCGTTGAGCGATCGCTCAGGAAAGGTGGACGACGGCTTGAGCGCGAAGACAGCGGTTGTGACCGGCGGTGCCTCGGGGATTGGCCAGGCCTGCGCCGAAAGGTTGCGCAAAGACGGATTTCAGGTGGCCGTCATCGATCTCTCTGCCACCGACGACGGGTTCGGCCACGTCGCCGACGTCACGGATCGGACGCAGGTCGACGCCGCGATGTCGGCCGTCCGCGACGCGCTCGGCCCGATCCAGGTGCTGGTCAACGCCGCCGGGGTGGAGGGCTTCAAAAAGTTCTTGAGCATGTCGTTCGAGGAATGGTCGAAGGTGATCGACGTCAACCTCAACGGCGTTTTCCACACCATCCAGTCCGTGCTGCCCGACATGGTCGAGGCGGGCTGGGGGCGCATCATCAACATCTCGTCGTCCAGCACGCATTCCGGTCAACCGTTCATGGCCCACTACGTGGCGGCGAAGTCCGCGGTCAACGGGCTGACCAAGTCGCTGGCCCTCGAGTACGGGCCGAGCGGCATCACCGTCAACGCGGTGCCACCGGGATTCGTGGACACTCCGATGCTGCGCAGCGCCGAGAGCCGGCAGCTACTCGGCGGAACCGTGGAGGACCACATCGCCCGCACCCCGGTTCGACGAGTGGGCAGACCCGAAGATATCGCCGCCGCGTGCGCCTTCTTCGCTTCCGAGGAAGCCGGCTACATCACCGGTCAGATCCTCGGCGTCAATGGCGGCCGCAATACCTGACGGGCCAGATCCCAAGACATCCAAGGAGTTTCATGTACGACAGGGACCAACTCTTCATCGACGGGAAGTGGGCGGCGCCAGCCGACGGCCATGACTCCATCTCGGTGGTGTCCCCGCACAGTGAGGCGGTCATCGGCCACGCGGTCAGTGCCGGACCTGCCGACGTAAACCGCGCGGTCGACGCCGCCCGGGCGGCCTTCGATGCCGGACCGTGGCCGCGCATGCAACCGGCCGAGCGCGCCGAGGCAATCACCCGGCTGGCCGGCATCTATAAGGAACGGCGAGCCGATATGGCCACGTTGATCTCGGCCGAGATCGGTGCCCCAATCACCTTCGCCAAGATGGCCCAGGTTCGGCTGCCGCTCACCATGATGTCGGCGTTCTGCAATTTCGCGGCCGGCTACCAGTGGTGCCAAGATCGTCCTGGGCTGTACGGGAAGAACATCCGGATCCGCAAGCAGCCGGTGGGCGTCGTCGCCGCGGTGGTGCCGTGGAACATGCCGCAGTTCCTTACTGTCACGAAGGTGGTGCCGGCGTTGCTGGCCGGCTGCACGGTGGTGCTCAAGCCCGCGCCCGAGTCGGTGCTCGATGCGCAGCTGCTCGCGGATCTTGTTGCGGCAGCTGATCTTCCGCCCGGTGTGTTCAACGTTGTGCCCGGGGGGCGTGACGTCGGCGAGCTGCTGGTGCGGCATCCGGGCGTCGACAAGGTGTCGTTCACCGGCTCCACCGCGGCCGGCCGGCAAGTGGCCCTGGCGTGCGCCGAAGGCCTCAAACAGGTCAGCCTCGAATTGGGCGGCAAGTCGGCAGCCGTCGTGCTCGACGACGCCGACCCTTCGGCCGTCGCGACCGGCATCCAAATGGCCAGCCTGGCCAACAGCGGGCAGGTCTGCAACGCGCTGAGCCGGATCCTGGTGCCGCACCAGCGCAAGGACGAATTCGTCGACGCGCTGGCCGCCGGAATGGCCTCGATGACCGTCGGTGACCCGGCCGATCCGGCCACCCAGATCGGTCCGCTGGCGGCCCAGCGCCAGCAGGAGCGGGTCCGCGGCTACATCGAGGCGGGCAAAAGCGAAGGGGCACGGGTGGTTATCGGCGGCAGCCAGATGCCCGACGGTCTCGACGCCGGTTGGTATGTGCGCCCGACGCTGTTCAGCGACGCGACCAACGACATGCGGATTGCGCGCGAGGAGATCTTCGGCCCGGTGCTGACGGTCATCTCCTACCGAGACGAGGATGAGGCGATCAGCATCGCCAACGACTCTGAATACGGGCTGGCCGGAGCGGTGTTCACCGGTGACGTCGAACGCGGGTACGGCGTCGCGGCCCGGGTCAGGTCCGGAACCTTCGGCGTCAACGAGGGTTACATCATGGATCCGGCCGCCCCGTTCGGGGGCGTAAAGAACAGCGGATACGGCCGCGAGCTCGGCACCGAGGGAATCGACAGTTACACGGTGAGCCAGTCGATTTCGACGGCCGGCTGATCAAAGCTTTTTGAGGCCGCTGACGACCTTCCTGAACGGCATGACCGATGCCAGGCCTTTGCGCAAACTGCGCTGCAGCAGGCTCACATTGCTCATCACGAGGTAGCGCACTCCTGCGTCACGCCAGTGCGCGACCGTCTCGATGATCTCGTCGGGCGTTCCGTTGAGCAGGAACTCCCGCAGCACCGGCGGTGGAATCTTGGCTTGATGGGACAGGGCGGTTTGCTCGTCCCAGCCGTGCGGCACCAGATCCTGAGCGCCGGCGAAACCCGCCCCGAGCGGGTGCTGCGCGCTGTGGCGAACGAAGACGTCGTCCGGTGCGTTGAGCCCGAATGCCCGCACTACTTCGGAATCGAGGGCCTCGTCGACGTCGTCGCGGCTGCGGCCGGTCACGACGAACACCTGAAGCGCCGGGAGGATCGACAGGGGATCGCGACCGGCGTCGGACGCGGCCGAGCGGACCACGTCAAGTCGTTGCGCGTAGTCCTCCGGCAGGTGCGCAAAGCTCGGATAGTAGGCATCGGCGTAGCGTCCGGCGGCACGCAGCATCCGCGGACCATGCGCACCGATCCAGATCTCGGGCCACTTGCCGCGATAGGGCGGCAGCTCGAAGAGCGCATCCCGCAGCGGGAAAAAGGGTGAGTCGCGGTTCACGAGTTCACCGCCCGAATTCCACAGCGCGCGGATGGTGGCCATCGCCTCCTCGAACCGGGCGACCGGCTTAGACCAGTCGACACCGTACGGTTCGTTTCCCTCGCGCTCGCCCGGGCCGATACCCAGGATTGCCCTGCCCCGGCTGATCAGGTGCAGCGTCGCAGCGGCCTGCGCGGTCACCGCGGGGTTGCGCCGGCCGCTGTCGGTCACTCCTACGCCTAAGCGGAGGCGGCCGATCCGGTTGCGCGCCGCGATGTGCCCGAGCATCGTCCACGGCTCCATGGCCGCATCGATCTTGGGTATGAGTCTGGTTGCACCGCAATACTTTTGCTGCCAGAGCGAGCGCGGAAACAACTGATTGAGGTGATCAGGTACCCAGAAAGAGTCGACCCGGTCGGCGACTGCGCCGAGGTAATTGGCCCGGGTGAAGGCGGCTGCCGCCGACCTGGCCGCGAGGATCGGGTCCCCAACACCCACACGAAATCCAGTCATCGTCGGCCCTTCCGGCAACGTCGTCGAAGACGATTGGAGTATCGCCTGAATCGGTGGCATTTGCTCGATGAATACGGCCAGCCACCCTGATGATCGTCATGATTAGGGAATTAGGGATCGGGGAATGGTGTGAAAAACCATTCACTTACTTAAGGAACACCCGTGGCTCTGAGCTTTCAGGACGTCATTCAGTCCAAGTACCTTCTGTTGACGACGTTCACCAAGGATGGTCGTCCGAAGCCCACGGCGATCTGGGGTGTGCCCGACGGCGACAAGCTTCTCGTCATCACCGACGACGGCTCCTGGAAGACCAAGCGGATCAACAACACGCCACGTGTGACGGTCGCCAAGAGTGGGGCGCTGGGCAAACCCAAGAGCGAAGAGGTCGAGGGGGTCGCCCGCGTGCTGCCGAAGTCCGAGACGCAGCGGGTCTACAACGCCGTGCTGAAGCGGTACTGGTATCACGCCCCGTGGTTCTACGTGCACTCGATTGTGCGCGGCGGCATCGATAAGGTCCACGTCGGCCTCGAGATCAAACCCGCCGAATAGCAACACTTCCCGGCGTGCAGCGCCGCGGTTAGGGTTGACCGGTGGCACCGGATTCGACCCGAACGTCGTCGCCGGTTCTGGCACTGGTCGCGGCGGCCCGCGTCGGTGTGGGAGCCGCGATGTTGCTGGCGCCCGATCGATTCTTCAAACCGGATTCGGGGACCGAGACGCTGCTGATGCAAACGATCGGGATTCGGGACCTGGTCATCGGGTCGGGTGCCTGCGCCGCGTTGTTGCGCGGTGGCGACGGTGACTTCCGGCGCTGGGCGGCCTTCGGCTTGATCAGCGACAGCGCCGACCTGCTGCTCGGGCTGCGCAGCCGGCACATCGTCGGAACCAAGAGCGCGATGATCGCCACGCTGGCACCCGTGCCGTTCGTCGGCGCCGGTGTGCGCGGCTTCGTCCGCAGCTTCGGGAAGGGCCGGCAGCCTTAGCTGTCGGCGCGGCGCAGCGCATCGATGGTGTCGGCCACCGTTTCGCGCGGATCCCGGTAGGTGATGCCGAGCTCTTTTTCGCTGGGCGAATCATCCGACGCCGGCATCTGCGTGTAGTACTGCATCCCCGCCGCGGTGAACGGCGTGTTGAACGGCAGGTAGGGCGTCGCGATATCGAGAACGGCTCCCGCCGCGCGGATTATGGTGTCGGGAACCGGCACCGCGACCATGGGAGTGTCAGCCACCTCACCGAACATGCTCGCCAGCTCGCTGACAGAGACACGGTGACCACCGGCCATGTAGCGTCGCGGCCCGCGCCCGGGTTCCAGCAGCGCCACGTGCAGCGCCGCCACGTCGCGGGCATCGACGATCAACCAAGCCGCACCCCGCCCGGGTACTACATGCAGGTCCAGCAGCGACTTCACGCCTTGACCGGCTTCACCGTACTGATCGCCGACCGGTGGTCCCAGGACCATGCCGGGATAGGTGATGTTCACCGGTGCGCCGGCGTCCTGCAGGCCGCGGGCGTAGATCTCGACCTGGGCCTTGGACTTTCCGTAGCCGTCGGCCCCGCCGACCACCGGCAAGTCCGCGGACAGCGTCTCCAGGTTGGGATGAAACAGCGCGGTGAAGCTGGACACGTGCACGATCGGGTCCAGGCCGAGTTCGACCGCCTGGCCGAGCACGTTCTGGGCGCCCTGCATGTTGGTGGTCAGCATCTCGTTGGTCTGGCGGGGATCGGTTGCCACCAGGGCCGCGCTGTGCACGACGGCGTCGCACCCCTGAAACGCTTCGCGCACCGAGACGCGATCGGTGATGTCCCCGACGGCAAAGTCCGACACATCGACGCCGAGCTTGGCGACCGAGGTGTGCAGCCGATCCGGGTTGCGTACCAGGAACCGCACCGAGTGCCCCGCGTCCGCGATGGCCTTGGCGGTCCACCCACCCACAAATCCAGTACCGCCCGTTATCAGAATTCGCACGCAGCGATTCTGCAAGGCTGGCCGGCCGCGGGGCAACCGGCAGTGCGTTAACTACAGGTGGCTGGCCACGAAGCTCGCGGCTTGGCCCGTCATGCCGTTCACGACATACGACGCGTGCGCCGCGCCGTCGCTGCCGCCGCCGCAGATCGGGTCGCCGGGAGCGCACAGCTGCAGTGTCTTGGCCTGGTACAGCGGGCCGATCGCGATGTCCGGCGCGCCGTAGTGCTCCAGGAATTGATTGGACGGCGTGCCGAAAAGCGTGACGGCGGCGACGTGGTTGGCGATGTCCGCCGGCATCGGGCTCGGGACGTCAGCGGGAGAGATGCCCTTCGGCACAGCCGACGAGGTGACGAACCCGGCCACGGCCGCGCCCTGCGAGAAACCGCCGAGCACTTCCTTGGTCTTCGGGCAGCTGGCCGCCATCGACTCGATGTGCGAGCTAGCGTCACGAATGCCGTCGATGAACGTCGTCGGGAAGTTGGGGCTGCCGAAGTCGCTGCTGGCGGGATAATTCACCGGGTACACCGTCAAACTCCGTCCGCCGAGTTGCCCGCGCAGCGCGTCGACGAAGCCGGAACCGATGCCGCCGACACCGGGCGGCTCGCTGGTACCGCGGGCAAAGACCAATTCGACGTCAGGACAGTCGGCGTTGGCCGCCGGGGCGTAGCCGCTGACCAGCACGGCCGCCGCCGTCAGCGCGGCCGCGGCGCCGGCCCCCGCGAGCCTGCGTAGCCGGCCATCGATCACCTTCCAGAAATTCATGCGTATCCCACCGTGTTTGTCCTGACTTTGCTTTACCCGTATTCGATGCAGGTAGCGGTAAGGATTGCCCAAAGCGCCATTTCTCAATCGCTACCTGGACGCAGGCGCAATACCGGGATGTGGCGGCCGATGGCCGCGGTCGCCGCGCGGTAGTCGCGGTAACCCGGGTAGGAGCGTTCGGCGAGGCCGTAGAGCCGCTCGTACTCCGCCGGATCGGTGACCTCGGTGGCCAGGAAGCGCTCCCCGCCCAGTTCGCACTCGGGATGGGCGTTGAGGTTGTAGTACCAATTCGGGTGGGTGGTCCCGCCGAAGTTGGAGGCGACCGCGATTACGTCGCGACCGTCGTGGAAGTAAGAGATTTGAGCTTGCCGCGGCTGCCCGGATTTAGCACCCGTCATGTGCAGCGTCGCCGACGGCACAGCAAACATTCCCCAGGACACTTTGTCGTGGGACACCCGCATCAGCCACGGATCTGTCTTCGCCGCGATCCGTTGTGCCAGAAACTTTCCCGCACCGCTGCGGGCAAACGTTGTCATGATGCGGTTGAACCACGAAACGTGGCGCTGCGGGTCGACAATTGGGAGCGGCATGAATCGACGATAATCCGATCTCCGGCGTTGCGTACAAGCCGCGGTTCAGGCGGCGGCATGCGCGGGCCATTGCCGCCAGAAAAGTGACCAGCAGGTTTACCGGATTCTTCAGTAAACCTGCTGGTCGAGAGCGATGGCTACTTCTTGAAGGCGTCCTTGACCTTCTCGCCGGCGTCCTTCAGGCTCGACTTAGCCTGATCCGCACGGCCCTCGTTCTTGGTGCTGTCGTCCCCGGTGACCTTGCCGAGGGCTTCCTTGGCCTGGCCGCCGAGGTCCTCGATTTTGTTCTTGATCTTGTCTTCGGTGCTCATGTGCTTTGCTCCCTCCTAAGACGACGTTGTTCTCGCTTCGGCTACCCCCGAAGTAGTGGTTCCGAAACCCCGGCGCCGGCTCGGCTGACGATGCGGCCAGGATTGTTTCGCGAGATTCCGTGGTCAAGCTGGCAAACAACCCGATCATCCGAGCGGCATGGCATGGATCACAATGGATCGATGAGCACCGCAGCGGTGATAGCGATAGTCGTCGTGCTGATGCTGTTAGGCCTTGGCATCGTGATCAATCAGCTGTTGCGGCTGCGGAAGTACTTGGGGGAATCGCCGCCCGGCCATTTGCCCGATGCGGACGGCCGCGAGCCCCCGGAGCGCGAGCTGCCCGGGTGATTTCCAGGCCTCTGCTCGACTGATAGCTTCAATCCCGTAATCGCACCTCATCGGGGAGGGGCCGCCGCGGCGGTAGCTGCCCGATGCGCATCAGGCTCGGGGGCGCCATGACTCTGCTGGTAACGGACGACGGTCTGCCCCGTGGCGTGTCCGGGGCCGCCGATCCGCATTTCGCGAACGTCATCAAGAAGTTTGCGCAGCAATTTCCGGGACGGCGGCTCGGCGGCGGAGCACTGTCGGTGTATGTCGACGGCGTTCCCGTCGTCGACATCTGGACGGGTTGGTCGGACCGCGCCGGTACCCAGCCCTGGACCGCCGACACCGGCGCGATGGTGTTCTCGGCGACCAAGGGCGTCGCGTCGACGGTGATCCATCGGCTGGCCGATCGGGGCTTGCTGTCCTACGACGACCACGTCGCCGAGCACTGGCCGGAGTTCGGCGCCAACGGAAAGGCCGACATCACGGTGCGTGACGTCTTGCGCCATCGCGCCGGGCTGTCGCATCTGCGGGGTGTCACCAAAGTGGAGTTGATGGACCACTTGGCCATGGAGGCTCGGCTGGCCGCCGCGCCGGTCGATCACCTGCGGGGGGTGCAGGCTTATCACGCGCTGACCTACGGCTGGCTGTTGTCCGGGCTGGCCCGTGCGGTCACGGGCAAAGGCATGCGAGAGCTGATCCGTCAGGAGGTGGCGCGCCCGCTGAACACCGACGGCCTGCATCTGGGCCGGCCGCCGCAGGGCTCGCCGACGCAGCCGGCGCAGATCCTGATGCCACAAAAACTCGTCGTGCGGACCCCGGTGCTCAACTTCATCGCCCCTCGGGTGGCCAATATGCGCTACTCCGGAGCGCTGGGCGCGATGTACTTCCCCGGCATCATGTCGCTGATGCAGGGCGACACCCCGTTCCTGGACGGCGAGATCCCCGCGGCCAACGGCGTGGTGACCGGCCGCGCGCTGGCCAAGGTGTACGCCGTGCTGGCCAACGACGGCCGCATCGACGGCAAGAAGTATTTGTCCAAGGAATTGGCACGCGGGCTGACCGGGCGAGCGCGCATCAAGTGGCCGGACGCAAACATGGTGGTGCCCATGCCTTTTCACCTCGGTTATCACGAGTCGCCGGTGCCGGGCCTGTTGCACGGGTTCGGGCACGTGGGTCTGGGCGGGACGCTCGGCTGGGCCGACCCCGAGGTAGGCGGCGCGTTCGGTTACGTCCACAACCGGTTGTTGACGTCACGGGTGTTCGACATGGGATCGTTCGCCGGGTTGGCCGGTCCGCTGCGCTCCGCGATGGAGGCCGCCCGGCACCAAGGGCCGCACGAGGTGCCACAACTCGGCGCGACCTACCCCAAACCCGGCCGGCGGCGGACGGCCGCGCCGGCCCGGGCTGCGTCGGGGGACTAGACCTTCGCGAAGCCGCGCGGCAGCGTCAGCGGAAGGTCGGCGTAGGTCGCGATGCCGGGTGTCGCGGCGACGACGGCGGGAATCGCGTTGATCGCGGGCACCGCGGTCATGATGTGGCCGAGGTCCATGAACTCCTCGAGCGTCGTCGCCTCGAAGTACGGCGGCGGCAGGAAGCCGACCTTGGTGGTCACCGTCGGTTGACCGTCGATCTGGATCACCCAGCCGTCCTGCTCGATCTTCCAGTCGGGTTCCAGTGTCTGGCCCTTGCGCCACCGGACGTTCAGGTCGATCAGCGTCTTGCCGTTGACGATGCCCTGCCAGCTGATGTATGTGCCGGCGACGTGTCCGGCCGGGATGGTCCACGACGCCATCTCGAGGTCGGCTGTGGTTTGGGCGAATTCGGCCACGCACTTGATCTCGTCGAGCTCGACACCGAGCGCGTCGGCCACCAGCCGGACGGCCTCGCCGAAGATGGCGGTGCCTTTGGCGGCCATCGCCGGCAGGTCCGGGTGGTCGATCGGCTGCCCGAAGCCCACCGGCTTCTCGGTCTCCGGGGAGTCGTAGAACGTGGTGTCGGCGGCCTCGTTGACGGTGACCTTGTCGATCCGGTTGCACACCATGGACGAAACGATCGCGAGCAACTCGGCGAAGCCTGGGCTGACTCCCGACCCGAAGATCGTCGACCCGCCCTTCTCGCAGGCCTCGAGGAGCCGGTCGCGGCCCTCGCCCAGGTTGTGCCCGGTGATGAACGACGCCGTGGTCACCACGTTGACGCCGGCGGACAGGATCGCGACCAGCTCGTCGACGTTGATCCACATCGGGTTGTAGACCACGCAGTCGGGTTTCAGGGCGAGCAGCGCGTCGATGTCGTTGGTCGCCGCGACCCCCAGCGTGGGGATGCCGACCAGTTCGCCGGCGTCCTTGCCCACCTTCTCCGGTGACCAGGCAAAGCACCCGACCAGTTCCAGGATGGGATTGTCGGCGATCGACTTGAGCGAACTCTTGCCCACGTTTCCGGTGTTCCACTGAACGACTCGATAGTTGTTTGGCACTCGCTCAGCATAGGGAAGTGTTCGCACGCTTAATAGGCGGACTCCGAAGCCAAAATCTCGGCCAGAAACGCGTCCGCCGGCGGCCGGTCCAGCCGGGTGCTCGCCCAACGGCGGATCCGGTCCCGGGTCTCGCGGGTCTCGTTCGTGTCGGCCCCGACGATCACCGCGGTCGCCGTCCAGTCGTGATCCCAGGCGGCGGACTCGCTGATCGGCTGGCCCCGCGCATCGAGCAGGGGGAGGATCGCGCGGCCGTCGCCGTCCAGGGCACCGGCGCCGCTGATCGCGCCGGACTGCAATCGCACCGCGACGCCCGACGGCAAGTCCGGACCGATGATCGCCGCGCGCACCACTGCCCCCGCCGTCTCGACGCTCCAGTCGACGGTGTTCTCGCCGGCGTCGAAGATGGCCGGGGGTACCGCGGTCCAGTTGATGGAGGCGACGCCTCGGGCGATCGATGTGCCACGGGTGCGTGCGTCGGCGCCCGCGGCCAAGGCGTAGTCGTCGCGACGCCCGCTCGGGATCGCTAACACCACATTCGAATCGTCAAGGGCGGCAATCAGTTCCGCCCACGCATCGTCGTCCACTCCGACCTCTTCGGCCAGCTCGGCGCCCGCGCGTACCAGGTCCACGATCCGGGCATCGTCACTGCGGATATGGGTGAACAACGCCGCTGCGTGCGGCATCAGCAGCCCGACGACATCCGAATCCAGCGTGTCGTCGGCGAAGAAGTCCTGCGCGTCGGTGGTCAGCAGGGCGATCTCGAGGTCCAGCAGGGCGCGGTCCAGGCTCGCGATGCCGTCACGCTGACTCGCCGGCCACCAGCGCCGCAGCCAATGCCCGACGGCCAGCCGGCGCAGCGGGTCGACCGAACCCGGCACGATGTCGATGCCGGCGAGCTCGGCCATGCCGTCCGTCGCTCCCGCGGCACCGGCCAGCGCGACATGGCCGGCCTCGCCGAACACGCGCCACAGCCAGTCCGCGCGCGACAGATCGGTGAAGGTGATCTGGGTTCGCTCGTCGCCGGGTGGATCGTCGATGGTCCAGGACAGCACGGCGCCGCTGACTTCCAGCACCGCTGCCAGCGGCGTCGGGGCGCTGGCGGGCCCGACGGTCCAAAGGCCGGACTCGGCAACCAATTTCATCCGGCCACCTGCAATTCCAGCATTGACTTGATCCGCTGGCGGTGATCCAGGCTCACCGATCGCGCGACGCCCTCCAGCAGCGACCGCATCTCGTCGACGTCCTCGCACGACTCCTGCCAGACGTCACGGCCGTGCAGTCGAGCCCACAAGCGGCTCAGATAGGGCGGCGCATACGCGGCGAGGTCGTCCACCACCTGGCGTTGTCGCGGATGCATCGGGCCGCCCTCGGCGAGGTAGCGACGGGCGTGCAGGACGTACGCCTCCTTACGCAGCCGCGCCTGGATCTGTGCCGCCAGCGCATAACGGCTCGTGACGGATCGGTCCAACGGCGCCAGCTCGACCGCGACCTCGATGCCGGCCACCAGGGTGGCCTGCTTGTCCTCCGAGAGCAGCCCCCACGGAGCGCAGGCGCGGTCGACCTCCTCTTCGCACAGCAACGGGATGTCGGGCAGGGCGTCGCGGTCCAGGGCGCGGCGCAGCGTCGCGCGCACTCGATCCACCACGCTGCGATCCAGTGGACGATCGCCGTCGGCGCCGCCCGCGATGCGCGGGGGCCGTTGCGGCGCAACCGAACTCAAGCCCAGCTGCACGATCGACCAGGGTACGTCGGACGATTCGACCCGGACCAGAGCGCCCAGGTTGTACGGGGTGGTGTCGCTGATCATGGCCGACCAGACCCGCTGACGTGCGGTCTCGGCGCGGTGGCCGTGGGCCGGCCCGAGCACCGTACCCAGCTCGGCCAGGAACGGGGCCGTTGATGTTTCGGACGCCCGCACGTCATGCCAGCTGTGTTCGAGCTGATCGGTAAGCGTGGCAACGACATCCTGGCCGGCCACGTACTGGTGCAAGACTTCGATCGCCGTGCGGTCGCGGCCCTGGTGAATCTCGCCGAGCACGGTGGCCGCGGTTTCGCGGTCCTGCGGCGCCGGTGCGCCTTTGGTGACCGCCAGCTCGTAGCAGACCGGGAAGTAGAGCTCCTGGGCGTTCCCGGAACGGATTCGCTGCCTGCGGCGCTCGAGTTTGAGGACCTCGAACCACGCTGCGGCGGAGCGCAATTCGGATGCGCTGCCCACGATCAGTTCGTGCATGGCCGCAGCGGTGTCGGGGGCGACCACCGGGGCGGAATACTGCGGATTGGACCGCAGCCGCAGCACCAGCGGATCGATGATGCGTTTGACGGTTCGGGTCAATGGTCCGCCGTCGTCGCTGCTGAGCACCTCGACGCCGAGCCCGATCGCCCGCCACGCCTGGTCGATCACCGACCGGCGTGGGTGGCCTGCGGCCACGGTGGTGGCCAGCTGCGGGTCCGCGCTCATCAGCACAGGATAGGGGCATTTCACAGATACCCCTAGCCAAAAAGTTGGGTTCGGTAGCCGCCCGGCACCCGGACCCTGGATGCATGAAGAAGCTGATGACATCGCTTTACCGATTGGCGTTCTGGCGGCACGGCAACGCCGAGGGCCGCACCGTCGGCGTCGGCACCGTGCGCACGGTGGCCGGCCAGCGGCAGGTTTTCATCGAAGTGGTCGCCGTGTCGGGTGAGACGTTCATCGGCCGACTGGCGCGCTGCGAGGACGACCTGGACGTGTCGGCACTGCGGCCCGGCCTCGTGGTTCTGGTCGCGTTCGATCCCGCTGCCCGCGAGGAGCTTTCGCTGCCCGACGACGTATTGGCCGTTCATGCGTCGTGGCTGGCCGCGGTCTGAGCGCTAGCGTGCGCCGTCGACCGCGAAGGTGACCAGCGCGGCCCAGTACAGCGGATTGGCGGACAGGTCGCCGTCGCGCCAGCGCCGCATCTGTTCGCGCTGCCATCGATTGACCGCGCACCCCGCCTCCTCGGCCTCATGTGCGCGGTCCACGGCGACGACCACATCGGACATCGGATCGGTCGCATCGCCGTCGTCAGCGGCGAACTGACGGTACGCGGCGGTGGTGGGTAGCGACCACAGCGTGGCGGTCACCAACTGTGCGCCGCCCAGGATCATCGCCGCGACCAGACCGGTCGCCTCGTCGAACCGGTAGTCCCCGCCGGACCCGCAGGCCAGCAGGGCCACCCGCGGCGGCATCGGCAGCCGCAGCGCCATCAGGTCCGACGCGGTGAGCGGGCGGTGGTCCCCGATGGTGTCGGCGTCGCCCCGCGCCGCCGCCGTACACGCCAGATGCAGCGCCGCGCGGTCGGCCTGGGCGGCGTGATCATGTTGTGCGTCAGCAGAACTCGCGTGGCCGACGTAGAGCAGCCTGCTCGGGGCCCGCGCCAGCAGGCCGGCCAGCCAGCCGCGGTCGGCGTCCTGACGGCGGAACAGTTCGACGGCCCCGTCGACGCCGGGCAGGACCGCGCGGTTGCCCATCAGTTCGGCGAAGTGGCGGGCCAACGGCGTTTCCGCAGACGGCCTGCCGAGCACCGAACCGAGTGCGGAGTCGGGCCGTTGCCCCGGTACCCGCGGATCGAGGACAAGCACCGGCGGAGCATTCTGGCGGACTTCCCATCGCGCCGGGGTGCGTGGCGCGTGCACGATGTTCGGCGGCACCGCCATCAGCACATCGACCAACTCCATCAGTCGATGGCCGTCGGTATGGTCGCCGATATTCGCGAGCTGCCAAGGGATCCGGGCGGCCACCCGACCGCTGGACGTGATGGCGTCCTGGCGGGCACGCACCAGTTCCTCCTTGCTGGGGCCCGATTTCGGTACCGCGAGCAGCCCCCAGGGGACGCGGGCCAACCGCGCACTGGGGGCCACGAACAACGTGGCGCGCGGCGCGGACACACACTCGTTCAGCAGTTGCCAGCCCTGCGTCGAAATCAGCAGCACACCCAGGATGTAGGCGACGGTGAGCTCGGTGTCCGGATTCGCGAAAGGGCCAGTGGCCAAAGCACGCTCGATGGCATCGCGACGGCTCTCGCTGCCATGCGGCTCGGGGATGGCGTCGGTCAGCTCTTCGATGGCCGCCAGCAGCAGCGGCTCCTCCACCACCCAGGTGACGGTCCGCGACGGCTGTCCGATGATCCGCAGGCTGCCGTAGGTGGCGATCCCCACGTCGGCGAAGCGCAGGACCGCAGTGACCCGGTCGCTCATGGCCAGGTCGACCAGGGCGGTTCGGCGGCGGTGACATCGCGGCCGTAGCGCTGCAGCGCCAGGGCGCGGTAGTGGCTCATGATCGGCGGGCTATCCGGCTGCATCTGTAGCGGCGGCAGCGGGCCGAGTCTGGTGAGTGAACGTCCGGCCGCCGGCGGTCCGGCCGCGGCCAGCGCCGGTTCCAGGTCGGCGTCGACCAGCACCGTGGCCGTGCCCGTCGACGCCCATTCGCCGATGGCCGGGCGCTGCGGGTCGGTGTCGAAAGTGCCGCGCGCGCTGTGGTATTCGACAAGCTCACTGATCAGTTGAGTGTTCTCCCACTCGTACGCGACGGCGAAGGCCCCGGCCAGGATGGGTGCCGAAATGCTGGTTGCCCAGCGCGCTCGCGCGTCGGGGTCGGCGATCGAAAACCGCACCGAGTCGACCGCGAGCGCGGCCGGGACCTTGAGCTCGGCGGCCTGTTCGAGTTTTGTCATGCCGCGCCGGTACTCGGGAGTTCCGACCTCGCCCTTCAGGATGCCGAGTCCCTCGGCCTGCCGCGCCTCGGTTTCCGCCAGTGTTTCGTCGGGATCGCCCGAACTGTCGAAGCCTAGGTCCGCCAACGCATCCGCGCGCCACACCGTGCCGAGATGGCTGTCCAGCTGGGCGTACTGCAGCCAACTGCTGCGTGGTGTGGAGTCGAGCAGTTCCCGGGCCTGGGCAATCAGCTCGACAGCGTCGGCGAATTTGCTCCAGAAGATCGCTATCCAGCTGCGCTGCAGCAGGATACGGTGCAGATGCAATGGCTTGCCCAGCTCGCGCCAGTGCCGCTCGGCATGCTCCCAGCATTCGTCGGCGCCTTCCAGCGCGCCGGAAGCCAACCGGGTGAGACCCATGTACAGCCAGCACCGTGCGACGTCGTGAGCCCGCTCATATCGTGCGATGACGGGATACGCCGCCGACACGAGCTGCTCGGTCCCCGCGTGATCGCTGACCAGCCAACGCGCCGACGCGCGCTCCAATTGCGTTCTGGCCTCTGCCAATTCCCACCCGCGCGACTTCGCCCGCGCTCCCGCTCGACGCAGCCAGGGTTCGGCTTCGCTCAGCCGGCCGGTCTCGACGCAGAACCTGCCGTATGCGGTGGACGCGTCCACCCGCAGCTGGTCGTCGAATTCGTCGTCGCCCAAGCGATCGATCGCATCAACTACGTTCTCCCACAACGGAACCGAACGCACATGTAGGTCATCGTCACACAACGCCGTCGCGCACAACAGCTGCGCGTGCACAATCAGGCGGGCGTGCTCGTCGGCCAGCTCGGGAAACGTTTCGTCGGACCGGCTCAACTCGGCCAGCGCCGTCTCGGCGCCTTCGTGATCGCCCAGCGCGGCGGTCAGCCCGGTCTGCAGGAACTGCGCTCGTCGCGAATAGCGACGGATCATCCGCGCAATGTCGGCTGCCGGCATCGTCACCGAAGCGGCGGCTTGCGGCGGCATCGTGCCGGCCAAGATTGCGGAGTAGATCGCCAGGCAGTCGCGGATGCGCCGGATGCACTCCTGCACTCCGTCATTCGCACCCCGTGCCAGGTAGATACCGCCCAGCTGAGCGAAGACCTCCAGGGCCAAGTCGTCACGGTCTTCGCGCTCGATCGCGGGAACCAGGGACAGCAACAGGTCCCGGGCGCCGGTCTCGTCGGCGACCAGTGTCAGGCGGCGTGCTCGCTCTAAATCGCCGGAGATCGACACGGCTGCATCATAAGTCTCGGGACAGCCCGGTGCGGCGGACGTGTGAGTGAGGCACGTCCGCCGCCCGGAGTAGAACCGACTAACCGCACGTCACCTTGATGCTGAAGTCCTTGGTGATCATTCCGGCCATCGGGTTTTTCAGGTCGGCGCCCTGCGCCTGCCCGGTGATGGTGTAGGTCTTGCCGTCGACCGCCACGTTGGCCGACCCGACCTTGGCGCCCATGTTGTTGGCGACCGACAGCGCGTTGCCGTCCACGACCAGGGCCAACGATTCGACCTTCGGGGTCGCTTCGTCGGTCATCACGACGGCCAGCGCCTGCTGCGCACCGCCGGTGGAGCCGCTACCGATGTCGATCTTGCCGCCCTGCTTCACGCAGGTCACCGACGCCGGGTTGACGCCCGCCAGGTCGGCCCCGCCGACCTTGACCTGAGCACCGCTCCCGGAGGCGACGCTGGCGGCTGTGCTCGACGCCGGGCTGGCCGTGTGGCCGCCGCTCGAGCAGCCCACCACGGTCGCGGCCACGCCGAGCGTTCCGATTGCGCCCACGAGAAGACGTTTCACTTGTCGTTCCTTCCTTCATGCGTCGCCCCGTTGGCGTCGTCATGAAGCAAGTACAGAACTCCGGCCGTGCTACCGATCCCAATTTTCAGGTGCAGCCGGTAGGCTACGTCGGCGGGGACCCGACGAAGGGAGAGATCCGGTGGCCAGCGTGAAGTGGTTGGAATCGCCTGACGCACATGACTTTCCGGCAGCATCCGATTACCTGGACCTACTCGCCGACCCGCCGACCGTCAAGAAGCTCGCCAAACGGCTGCAGAGCGGATCGGTGACACATAAGAAGGCCAAGGACATCCTGCGGGCCGCTCAGCTGAGCCTGTTACCCGTCGATAATCCACACGTCGCCGCCGATCTCACCAAGATCGAGAAAGGCATTGCGCTGTCGCCGATCCTGCTGGTGCGCGGTGACATCGTGACCGGCGTTCCGCTGCAGATCGCCGACGGCTATCACCGCGTCTGCGCGAGCTATCACTCCGACGAGAACACCGATATTCCGGTGATCCTGGCCAGACTGACCCACCAGCAGTAGCGATTCCCGTGAGTGCTTGAGTGTCCTTGTGATAGAGATCCAGACTGTCGGTTCGGTGCGGGTGTTGACCCTGTCGTCGGGGCGCGTCAACGCCCTCGATGTGGAAGTGCTCGAGGAGCTGACCCGAACCTTTCGTGAACTGCAGGAGTCGGGCAACGGTCCGCTGGTCGTCACCGGGGCGGGCCGGGTGTTTTCCGCGGGGGTCGATCTCAACCGGGTGGTCGAGGGCGGCCGTGACTACACCGATCGGCTGGTTCCGGCGCTGTCCGACACCTTCGACGCGCTGTTCAACTTTCCGTGGCCGACCGTGGCCGCCGTCAACGGTGCCGCGATCGCCGGCGGGTGTGTGCTGGCGTGTGCCTGCGATCGCCGGCTGATCGGACCCGAAGCCGGTATCGGTGCGGCCGAGGTTCGCGTCGGCGTCTCTTTCCCGGTCGCCGCGCTGGAAGTGATGCGCTACGCCTGCGGTGATCGCGCCGAGGAAGTGCTGCTCGGCGCCGGCACCTATAAGGGGGCCGAGGCGATCGCCCGTGGGCTGGCTCACCGCGTCGTCACCGACGATCTGATCGAGGCGGCGGTCGCCGAAGCCGCGGAGCTGGGCGAGCTGCCGGTCGAGGCGTACAGCGATACGAAGGCTCAGCTGCGCGCCCCGGCCGTGGCGCGGATTCGGCACGGCGCTGCGACCGACGCCGACGTGCGCCAGCTGTGGGGTTCAGACGACACGCAACGGCGCCTGGCCGCCTACGTGGAAAGCCTTAAACGCCGCGACTGATCACTCGTCGAGCGCGACACCGCCGCGGGTGCGCCTGCGCCGCATGCGATGCGAGCCCTTGCCCTCCGGGCGACGGTTGCGCAGCCCGGAGCGGGATTCCTCGGCGTCGTCGCCGGCCTCGTCGGACGGCTCCGCGGCGTCGTCGGTCAGCGGCTTCTCGGCTTTGACGGCGTCGACAGCCTTGGCGGTGGGCTCGACGGACTCTGCTGCGGGCTCTTCGGCTGGTTCCGGTTCGGCCTCTTCGGCCGTGACGGTCTCGGCTTCCTCGACGTCGGCGGCCTCGGTGTCCTCGACTTCGCTGGCCTCGGTGTCCTCGACTTCGCCGGTTTCCGCCTCATCGGCTTCGGTGGCGTCCTCGGCGTCCGCCTCGTCGCCCTTCTTACGGCGCAGACGACGCTTCTTGGGCTTCTTCGCCTTGATCGGCTTCGGCGGAGGTGGCGGCAGCTCGGCGACAAACGACAGATAGAACGCGAAAAATCCGAGCAGGGCGATCGCCGCGGCCGCGCCGTAGATCCCGAAAAGATACTGTCCGGCAGCATCCAGGCTGAGCCAGATCTCGCTGATAGCGGTGCCGATGATCAGCACCCCGGCCAGCACATGCCCCACGATCGACCAGACCCGCAACGTCAGGGCCATTTGCGGGACGCCCAGCTCCGGCTTGCGGGTCCGCAGCTGGGTGAACACCACGGGCAGCGCGGCCAGGGCGATCAGCGCGCCCGCGCCAATGCGGCCCGCCATCCCCAGTCCGCGCGAGGTGTCGCCCATCAGCTCGGACCAGCGGGGCAACACGCAGAGGAAATAGAGGACGCCGGCACCGATCGAAAACACCAAGTGCCACGGTATGGCGACCTTGCGCCCCATACGCCTCCCTCATCCTGGTGAGCCCACGTCAGCCTAAAGGCAGCCAAACAGATTCCAAACAACCGTTTGGCCGCGTCTGCCAACCGAGTGGACCCGATTTGCGGAGGATGCGGGATTTGAACCCGCGAGGGCTGTTAACCCAACCCGCGTTCCAGGCGAGCGCCATAGGCCACTAGGCGAATCCTCCGTGGCAATGGTAGCGGCTGGGTCAACGTGGAATGTCGGTCGGCCGTCATCGGCTGCCCCGAGCCAGGTATTACACTCGCCATGGACCCCGCGCGGCGTCTATCCTGTGAACTCCCCCAGGGCCGGAAGGCAGCAAGGGTCAATGGGCTCTGTCGGGTGCGCGGGGTCCCCTATGTGCGGGGCCAGGCAACCAGCGCTTACGCCGCGAGCCGGCCCGTCACCCTCCGGCGTTCGACAGTGAAGGGGCCTCCAAAAACATGGCGGCGTTCGATTCCCTCAGCCCCGACGAGCTCACCGCGCTGCACTCCCGCAACCAGCAGGGTTATGCGGAATTGCAGGCCAAGAAGCTGCACCTGGACCTGACCCGTGGGAAGCCCGCCCCCGAGCAGCTGGATCTGTCCAATCAGCTGCTGAGCCTGCCCGGCGACGACTTCCGCGATGCCGAGGGGACCGACACGCGTAACTACGGCGGCCTGCACGGCCTGCCCGGACTGCGGTCCATCTTCGGCGAGTTGCTGGGCATCCCGGTGCCCAACCTGATCGCCGGGAACAACTCCAGCCTGGAGCTGATGCACGATCTCGTCGCCTTCTCGATGCTCTACGGAGGCGTGGACTCGCAGCGGCCCTGGAAGGACGAGCCGGCCATCAAGTTTCTGTGCCCGGCGCCCGGCTACGACCGGCACTTCGCCATCACCGAGACCATGGGCATCGAGATGATCCTGATCCCGATGCGCGACGACGGCCCGGACGTCGACATGATCGAGGAGCTGGTGGCCGTCGACCCGGCGATCAAAGGGATGTGGACGGTGCCGGTGTTCGGCAACCCCACCGGCGTGACGTACTCCTGGGAGACCGTTCTGCGGCTGGTGCAGATGCGCACGGCGGCGCCCGACTTCCGGATCTTCTGGGACAACGCCTACGCGGTGCACACCCTGACGCACGACTTTCTGAGCCAGATCGACATCCTCGGGCTGGCCGCCGCGGCCGGCAACCCGAACCGGCCGTACGTCTTCGCGTCCACCTCGAAGATCACCTTCGCCGGCGCGGGCGTCAGCTTCCTGGGCGGATCGCTGGGCAACATTGCCTGGTATCTGCAGTACGCGGGGAAGAAGTCGATCGGCCCGGACAAGATCAATCAGCTGCGGCACCTACGCTTCTTCGGCGACGCCGACGGGGTCCGCCTGCAGATGCAGCGTCACCAGCAGATCCTGGCGCCGAAGTTCGCCCTGACGCTCGAGATCCTCGAGCAGCGGCTTGGCGACTCCAAGATCGCGTCCTGGACCGAGCCTAAGGGCGGCTACTTCATCAGCCTCGACGTGTGGCCCGGGACCGCGCGCCGGACCGTCGCGCTGGCCAAGGACGCCGGTATCGCCGTCACCGAGGCGGGTGCGACGTTCCCGTACCGCAAGGACCCCGAGGACAAGAACATCCGCATCGCCCCCACCTTCCCGTCACTGCCGGACCTGCGCGACGCTGTCGACGGGCTGGCGACCTGCGCGCTGCTGGCCGCGTCCGAGGCCCGGCTGGGCGCCCCGGCGCCGAGTGTCAACTGAACCGACTGCAGCTGACGGCGCCACTGCCTGTCGCCATAGGGCTGCCGATGCCCCTGCGTGTGCGTTGATGGCGTTGCGTGTGCGCTGATGGCGGGAAACACGGCGAAATCGCGCCCTACGTTCACACGCGACGCCGCTGACGCACACTCGACGCCCGGCCCGGGCTGTAGTCACCCGCGTTGATGGTGCGACTCCTCAGCGGGACCTGCGGTGCCCGCATCGTCGTCGCACGGCGCCGGTAGCCTGCTGACCGTGGCTCTCTACCGCAAATATCGACCGGCAACCTTCGCCGAAGTGGTGGGGCAGGAGCATGTCACCGAGCCGCTGTCCATCGCGCTGGAAGCCGGCCGGATCAACCACGCGTACCTGTTCTCCGGGCCGCGCGGCTGCGGAAAGACGTCGTCCGCCCGCATCCTGGCCCGATCGCTGAACTGCGCGCAGGGGCCGACGGCCACCCCGTGCGGGGTGTGCGACTCGTGTCAGGCGCTGGCGCCCAACGCCCCCGGCAGCATCGACGTGGTGGAACTCGACGCGGCCAGCCACGGCGGCGTGGACGACACCCGCGAACTGCGCGACCGCGCCTTCTACGCGCCGGCCCAGTCGCGCTACCGGGTGTTCATCGTCGACGAGGCGCACATGGTGACGACCGCGGGGTTCAACGCGCTGCTCAAGATCGTCGAGGAACCACCCGAGCACCTCATCTTCATCTTCGCCACCACCGAACCGGAGAAGGTGCTCCCGACGATCCGGTCGCGCACCCATCACTACCCGTTCCGGTTGTTACCCCCCAAGACCATGCGCTCACTGATCGGGCGGATCTGCGAACAAGAAGGTGTCGCCGTCGACGACGCGGTGTACCCGCTGGTGATCCGGGCCGGCGGTGGTTCGCCCCGCGACACGCTGTCGGTGCTCGATCAGCTGGTGGCCGGCGCCGACGACAACCACGTCACCTACCCGCGAGCACTGGGCCTGCTGGGCGCCACCGACGTCGCACTGATCGACGACGCCGTCGACGCGCTGGCCGCCGGGGACGCCGCCGCGCTGTTCGGCGCGGTCGAATCGGTGATCGACGCCGGCCACGACCCGCGCCGCTTTGCCACCGACCTACTGGAGCGGTTCCGCGATCTCATTGTGCTGCAAGCGGTTCCGGATGCGATCAGCCGCGGCGTGGTGGACGCTCCGGAAGATGTGCTGGACCGCATGCGCGATCAAGCGGCCCGAATCGGTGCGGGAACGCTGACGCGCTATGCCGAAGTGGTGCAGGCGGGCCTGGGGGAGATGCGCGGTGCGACCGCACCGCGGCTGCTGCTCGAAGTGGTCTGTGCCCGTTTGCTGTTGCCGTCGGCCAGCGACGCCGAATCGGCTCTGCTGCAACGCGTCGAGCGCATCGAGACCCGGCTGGCGATGTCCATCCCCGCCTCGGAAGCGGCGCCGGCCGCCGCACCCGCGGCCGCACCACCGCCGGCCTCGACGCCGGCCGAGCCGGTTTCCCGCCCGGCCGCGCGCCCACCGGTCGCGGCCACGCCCGCCGAACCCGAGCGCGAGCCGGCCCCGGAACCGGTGGTGGCGCCGCCGCCCGATCCGGTGCCGAACCCGGAGCACACTTCCGCCAACATATCCGAACCATCTTCTGCCCCAGGCGAACTCAATGCCGCAGCGGTGCGAACGATGTGGCCGACGGTGCGCGACAAGGTGCGTGAGCGCAGCCGCACCACCGAGGTGATGCTGGCCGGCGCCACCGTACGCGCCGTGGAGGGCGACACCCTGGTGCTCACCCATGAGTCGGCGCCGTTGGCCAAGCGGCTCTCCGAACAGCGCAACGCCGACGTCATCGCCGAGGCGCTCAAGGACGCGCTGGGCGTGAATTGGCGGGTCCGCTGCGTGGCCGGCTCCCCGGCGGCGGCACCGGCTGCGCCGCCGCCGCCCGTCAACGCGGTCGCGCCGCCGCCGCCTCGCCGCAGAGTCGTGCCGCCACCCGCCGAGGACGAAGCCCCCGTAAACGATGCGGCCGCTGCGGAATCCGCTCAGCGTGACGAAGAAGAACACATGCTTGCCGAAGCCGGTCGCAGCGACCCGTCGGCACCACGCCGTGACCCGGAAGAGGCCGCACTCGAACTGCTGCAGAGCGAGTTGGGGGCACGCCGGATCGACGGGGTCTGAGCCTCGTTAAGGCTGCCACCACGGGCGCAGCGGCAGATCGTCGGCGCCGCGCCGCTCCACGTTGGCGGCCAGCACGTGATGAAGCTGAAGGTTGTTCTCGTCGAACGCAACTCGGGACGCCGCCATGTACAGGCCCCACACCTTGGCGACGGGAAGACCCACTTCCTCAACCGCCTCGTCCCAGTGCTCGACGAGGTTGCGGCACCAGTCGCGCAACGTCATCGCGTAGTGGTGGCGGAAGTTCTCGGTGTGCAACACCTCGAAACCCGAGTCCTGAATGTCGATCATGATGCGTCCCGAACCGGTCAGCTCACCGTCGGGGAAGACGTAGCGGTCGGTGAAACCGCCGGCAAACGTGTGCTGCTCGTTGTCGTGACGGGTGATGCAGTGGTTGAGCAGCAGCCCGCCGGTGCGCAGCTTCGACTTGAGGAAACTGAAATACGTGGGGTAGTTCTTCACCCCGACGTGCTCGGTCAGCCCGATCGACGAGACGGCGTCAAAGCCCGACTCCCGCACGTCGCGGTAGTCGGAGTGGCGCACCTCGGCCAGGTCGGCCAGGCCCTCGTTCTCGATCGCCCGTTGGGCCCACTTCGCCTGTTCGGCCGACAACGTCGCGCCGATGGCCCGGACGCCGTGGCGAGCGGCGTAGCGCACCATGCCGCCCCAGCCGCATCCCACGTCCAGCAGCCGGTCGCCCGGTTGCAGCTTGAGCTTGTCGAAGACCAGCCGGTACTTGTTGTCTTGCGCCTCTTCCAGAGTCGCGTCGGCGTCCGGATACACCGCGCAGGTGTAGGTCATCGACGGCCCCAGTACCCATTCGTAGAACGTGTTGGACACGTCGTAGTGGTGATGGATGGCTCCCGCATCGCGGGACTTGCTGTGCAGCAAGCCTTCTGCGAATCGGCGCCACCGCGGCGGGGTTTCCAGCGCCGGCGGGGCAATCGGCAGCAGGTGCTCGATACCGATCGAGCGGACCACCTGAGCCAGGGTCCACGCCGACGGCCGCTTGAAATCCACGCGGTCGGCCAGCATTCGGAGCAGCTCGTAGGGATCGCCGGGATGCACGCCGATGGGCTGCAGGTCTCCCGAGATGTAGGCGCGGGCGATGCCGAGCTCGCCGGGCGCCGTCGCCAGGTAGGTCGTGCCGCGCGGCGAGCAAAGGTCCAGTCCCAGCTCGGCGTCCGCGCTTCCGGCTGTGCTGCCGTCGTACGCGGTGAACTTGAGTGGGTGCCCACCGCTCGCGGTGAAGATGGCCAGCACCTCGGCCATGTTCAGCTTGCCCGTAATGGAGTGGTCGGGCTCTTTGGTTGTCGTCATCGCCGTTGCACCGCCTTTGCATAGAGATCGAGCAGACGAGAGTCGGGATCGTAAGACTTCTTGACCGTCTTGTACGCCTCACCGCCGTACAGCTGGTCGAATTCCTCACGGCTGTAAAAGGAGTCGGAGTACAACGACTTGTGCCCGTCGAGCTCACCGACCTTCGCCTCGATCGCCCGGTTGGTAGCTCCCACACCGTCGCCGGCGGGCACCGAAGACCAGAACCCGATGTTGACGTAGCTGACCTCCGCCGGTATCGGATACAGCGGCCAGCCCTCGTGGTCGCGAAGTCGCAACGGGCACAACCAGATCGGCGTGATCGGCACGTTGTCCAGAAACCACTCCAGAAATTCGCAGGCGCGCCCGATCGGCACCTCGACGTCCTGGACCACCCGCTCCCGGCCCGGACGCCCATGGTGGGCCTCAATCCGGTCGGAAACCCCGAAACGGCGATCCAACGCCACGAGCTTGGAGTAGACGCTGCTGCGCCGGTAGCGGCGCGGCCACCAGCGGCGCAGCCGCGGGTTCTGCACGCCGAATGCGCGTGAGCACCAAAACCAGTCGGTGTCCCAGCGCCAGAAATAGTCGTGCACCGTCAGCCGGTCGTCTTTGCTGTCCGTCGGGCCTGCGGGGTCGTGCCGCATCGACTGGTAGTAGATGTTTTTGCCGGTGTAGTCGCTGACCGGCCCGGGGGTGGTGGTGCGTCGGCCCACGCACAGGTAGCTCTCGTCGGGACCGAAGACCACCCCGTCCAGATAGTCGACCGGGATTCCACCTTGCCCACCGGTGTCGATGATGCGTTCGGCGGCCGCGATCAGTTCGGGCAACGAGTGAAATCGGATGTGCCGTAAGGCCACAAACGGCGCGATCGGTTCCAGCTCGATCCGCAGCCTCGTCGAATAACCGAGTGTCCCATAGGAATTGGGAAAAGCCCGGAACAGATCGCAGTGCTGATCGCGCGAAGCGGTGAGTAATTCGCCCGCGCCGGTCAGGATATCCATTTCCAGCACCGATTCGTGTGGCAAACCGTTACGGAACGACGCCGATTCGATGCCCAGTCCACTGACCGCGCCGCCGAGCGTGATGGTCTTGAGCTGGGGAACGACCAGCGGCGACAGGCCGTAGGGCAGGGTCGCGGCCACCAAATCCTGATAGGTGCACATGCCGGCCACATCGGCGGTGCGGGTATCGGGATCGACACTTAGGACGCCGGTCAGTCCCGAGGTGTCCAGGCCGCGGGCATCGCGTTTAGTGCGGGCGCGGAACAGGTTTGACGTGGGCTTGGCGAGCCGGACCGCGGACGTTACGGGGATGCAGCGATAACTCGCCATCAACCGATCGACGCCCGACGTGTGAGCCGAGAGTGCAGATCCAGAGCCTGGCACCACATATACCCTAGTCTTCGACCACACCCCGTGCACCCGCTCGCGAGCGGCATCACAACAGAGGAGTCGCGCCTGATGGCACAGGTCAGCGCAGCTAGCACCATTTTGATCAACGTCGAGCCCGGGGCCACGCTCGCCGCGGTGGCGGACTACCAGACCGTCCGCCCGAAGATCCTGTCCCCGCACTACAGCGAATACCAAGTGCTGCAGGGCGGTCAGGGCCAGGGCACCGTTGCGAAGTGGAAGCTTCAGGCCACCAAATCCCGGAGCCGCGACGTGCAGGCGACCGTCGATGTGGCTGGTCACAGCGTCATCGAGAAGGACGCGAACTCGTCGATGATCACCAACTGGACGGTGGCTCCGGCCGGCCCCGGATCTAGCGTGACCGTCAAAACCAGCTGGAATGGAGCCGGCGGCGTCAAGGGGTTTTTCGAAAAGACGTTTGCCCCGTTGGGACTGAGGAAGATTCAGGGTGAGGTGCTGGCCAACCTGAAGAAGGAGCTCGAAGGCTAGGCCTCAGCGCTGCGTCACCCTGGTGTGCAGGTAGAGCCCGAGCTGTTCGCCGTAGGTGCTCAGCGCATCGGCGGTCAGCATCTCGAGATGCGTACTGTCGACCGAGTAGATCGCGATCTCTCCGGCGACGTACGGTCGCCAAAGCCGCTGCTGGGACCGGGCCGCTCGCCCGGTTCGCAGGCCTCGCCACCGTGACCTTCCCCGCTTGTCGTCGGTTCTGCCGCGGGCGGCGGAGAAGATGACCATGTCACCGTCGAACACGCCGGGCACGTGGTCCAGCAGGTGTCGCTGGTTGGTCTGGACGCTGTGCACCATGAACTCCAGCAGCTGCTGGGGCGGCAGCGGGATCCCGGCTCCGTGCTGGTGCACCAGTTCTTCGGCCTGGCGGTATCCCAGCGGTCCGGACTGCGCGGGAATGTCGATCCGATTGGTCCGCAAGATGTGTTCCAGGATGTGGCTTTCATCCAGCGCCTGATTCTTTGCGATGGCCCGGTTGGCGGTGAGTCGCGCGACGAACTTGTTGGCGCTGAACACCGGGTCGATCAGCACCAGGCTCTCGACGACGCGTCCGCGCCGTTGCAGTTCGATCGCGAGTTCGTGGGCGACGACACCGCCGAACGACCAGCCGAGCAGCTTGTAGGGCCCGTCGGGATAGCGGGCTTGGATACGGTCCGCGTAGTTGGCCGCGAGGCCACGAATCGACGCCGGCTCGACCTCGCCGTCGTGCGAGATCTGGTTGATCCCGATGATCGGGCAATCCACGTACTCGCCCAGCGCGCGATACGCCCAGCTCAGTCCGAGCCCGTCGTGAATGCAGCACAGCGGTGCGCCGGAGCCGTCCCGGAAGACCTCGACTCCGACCACCTCCGCGGCGCTGTCCTGGGCGCCGAGTTGCTCACTGAGATTTCGGACCGACGGGGCGTAGAACATGGTGCGTACCGGAAGGTGGACATCGAGAGCGGCGTTGATCGCGGCGATCACGCGCATCGCGGACAGCGAATCGCCGCCGAGATCGAAGAACGAGTCGTCGACTCCGACCCGCTCGATCCCCAGGACCTGCGCATAGATCCCCGCGATGATCTGCTCCGTCTCGGTTCGCGGGGCCTGGAATGGCGTGGCGGCGAACACCGGCGCCGGAAGCGCCTTGGTGTCGATCTTGCCCGACGAAGTCAATGGGAACTCGTCGATCACCACGATCTGCGCCGGCACCATGTACTCGGGTAACCGCGCACTCAGCCGCTGGCGCACCGCGCTGATCTCCATGTTGGTGTTCGGGTTGTTGGCGTGCGCGCTGCGCTGGTCGGCCTCGGGGCGGGGCAGGTAGAGGTCGGTCAACGGAAGACCGGGGGACACGAGGAAAACGGCGTCAAGACTGCCCGGCTCGGCGCCCCAGGTCACCGCGACCTGGTAGCCGGCGTTTTCGCCGAGGCGGTGCAGTTGTTCGGGAGTGACGCTGTCGGGGCCCGGCGGTGGTGGGGTGAGCGCATCGGCCAACGGCAGCCCGTCGGCAAGGGCGCGTTCGATGCGCACGTCGCCGGCCAGTCCGGCTCGCGGGATCCCGGTGACGCGCACCGCGGCGGGACGTTGCGAGGCCAGGCGGGTGTGCAGACCCAGCAGGCCGGCGCATTCGCTCCACGTCCAACTGGGCGCCGACGCCACGGAACGTAGGGGTCCCGGGGTCTTGCGGATGACGACGTCGTAGCGGTACCGGTTGAGTTCGTTGTCGGCCATCCCGCGCTTGACCTGGATGTCGAGTCCGGCAGCGCCCGGGTGGTCGGCGGTCCAGGTGGTGAAAAACTCTGGGGCCAAGAGTAATTCAGGTTCGCTGACGACTGCGCGGTGGACCCGCTGGCGGATCTCGGCGACGTCGGCAGTGGTGGTGCGTGCCAGCGCGACCCCGGTTTGGAAGGCGTCCTGCAAAGCGTGGTTGCGGATGTCGCCGAGAAACAGTGCGCCGCCTGGCGCGAGCAGCTCCATGGCGTTGCCGATCACGTCGGCCAGGTACGCCGCGTTCGGGAAGTACTGGATGACCGAGTTGACGATGATCGTGTCGAAGTCGCCGGCCGGCAATCCCTCGGTCACGTGGGCGGGCCGGGCCAGCAGCTGGACCCGATCACGCCACGGGATCTGCAGCCGCTCCAGCGAACGGGCGAGGTTCTCGATGGCCACCGCCGACATGTCGGTCGCGACATAGCGCTCACAGTGCGGGGCGATCTGCGACAGCAGCAGCCCGGAACCGGCGCCGATCTCCAGCACCCGTCTGGGCCGCAGGCCCATGATCCGGTGCACCGTGGCCGCTCGCCACTCGTGCATCTGTTCGAGCGGAATCGGTTCACCGGTGTAGCTGCTGTTCCAGCCCCGGAAATCCATGCCGAACTGCGGCACCGCGTCTTGGCCGTCGTACAGGTCGTCATACACGTCCTGCCACTGGCCGACTATTTCGGCGTCGTGGTCGGCGGTGCTGGCGCGCCGCAGGGTGAGGTACGCGACCAGGTTTTCGCCCGCGTTGCCGTGGTGCACCATGGTGACGGCCTGCGTGACCTGTGGGCAGTCCAGCAGGGCATTTTCGATCTCGCCCAACTCGATGCGATAGCCGCGGATCTTGACCTGCTCGTCGGCGCGCCCGACATACCGCAACTGCCCCTCGGCGCTCCAGGACACCAGGTCGCCGGTGCGATACATTCGTGTTCCCGGCCCACCGAAGGGGCACGCCAAAAACCGCGACGCCGTCAAGTCGGGCCGGCGCACGTATCCGTCGGCCAGCCCGGCACCGGCCACGTACAGTTCCCCGACCACCCCGGCCGGAACGCGGCGTAACCAGTTGTCCAGCACGAAAAACGCCAGATGTGCCAGCGGCCCGCCGATGGGGCTGACCGGGCTGTCGACGTCGCCGTCGACGAGCTCCCGGAACGAGGCGTGCACCGTCGTCTCGGTGATGCCGTACATGTTGATCAGGCGTGGCGAGCGCGGATGCCTCTGCAACCACGTCCGAAGACGTTGTGGCTCAAGGGCTTCACCGCCGAAGACCACGGTCTCAAGCTCCAGCTGTTTGGCGAGCTCGGCCGAAAGCTTATCGGCGGTTTGCAGCGCGTAGAACGCCGTCGGGGTTCGGCTCAGCACGCCGACACGTTCGGCGACCAGCAGCGCGTGGAAGTCCTCGGGTGAACGGGCCACCGATTCGGGCACCACCACCAGCCTCCCGCCATAAAGCAGCGCACCCCAGATCTCCCACACCGAGAAGTCGAACGCCAACGAATGGCATTGTGTCCATGCCTGTTTCATCTCCAGCTCGCCTTCCAGCGAGTGCAGTAGGCGGGTCACGTTGCGGTGCGCGACGGCGACACCCTTGGGAGTGCCGGTGGTGCCCGACGTGTAGATGATGTAGGCGGTGTCATCGGGGTCCGGCATCGGCAGAGCGGTGCTCGAGTAGCCGCAGATGCGGGGATCGTCGACCGAAATGACCGCCAGGTCGTGCCCGTCCAGACGGCCGGACAGCGCGGCCGTGGTGATCGCGGCGACCGGCTTGGCGTCGGTGACCATGAATCCGATCCGCGCGTCGGGGTGAGCCGGATCGATCGCCAGGTAAGCCGCCCCGGTTTTCAGCACCGCCAGGATCGCGATGATCGCCTCGGCCGAACGGGTAAACAGCAGTGCCACAGTCTGTCCCGGGGCGGCTCCGTGCGCCGTGAGCAGATGCGCCAACCGGTTCGCGTCCTCCTCGAGCTCCCGATAGGTCATCGACAGACCGGCGAAGGTGACGGCGAGCGCACCGGGCGTGCGTGCGACTTGCTCGGCCCAGCGCAGCGGGATCGACGCGACTTCGGAAGTGGGGCCGCTCAGCACTGCCCGGTTGCCCCATTGGTCCAGGCGCGCATACTCTTCGGGCTCAAGGAGATCCGCCGACGACAGCCGCTGGGCCGGATCGGTGGTGATGGCCACCAACACCCGTTGCAGTCGCTCGATCAGCGCACTGATGGTCCCCGCGTCGAACACGTCGGTGCGATATTCGACCGTCCCGCCGATCCCGGCCGGGTCACCGGCGTCGTCCCAGTGCTCGGCGAGGTGAAACACCAAGTCCATTCGCGCGGTTTGGGTGTCCATCGGCAGCTGAGCGACCTGCAGATCATCGAGGGTCAATCCGGTCGCGGAGTCGACCTGGTGTCCCGGGGCGCTCTGCCAGGCCAGCATCACCTGGATCAGCGGATGATGAGTCAGGGAGCGGGTGGGATTGATGCGCTCGACCAGCACCTCGAAGGGGACGTCTTGGTGCTCGTAGGCGGAAAGGCTGCGTCGGCGGACCTGCGCCAGCAGCTCGGCATAGGTGGGGTCACCGGCCACCTCGACGCGCAACACCAGGGTGTTGACGAAGAAGCCGACCAGTTCGTCGAGCGCGGGGTCACGCCGCCCGGCGATCGGGAAGCCCACCGCCACATCGGAACTGGCGCTGACCGCCGAGAGCAGTACCGCCAGGGCGGCCTGGATCACCATGAAGCTGGTCGCGTTGTGCTCGCGGGCGGTCTCGCGGATGCGCTGTTGCAGCTCGGCCGGCCACTGCAACGCCACGTGGGAGCCGCGGTAGTCGGCGACCAGCGGGTAAGGCCGATCGGTGGGCAACTGCAACTGCTCGGGCATTCCGGCCAGCGCGTGTTCCCAGTAGGCCAGCTGCGCGGCGATCGGGCTGTCGGCGTCGGCCAGATCACCGAACTGCTTGCGCTGCCACAGTGTGTAGTCGACGTACTGCACCGCCAACGGCGCTCGTTGCGGGTTCCGGTGCTGCCGTCGAGCCCGGTAGGCTTCGCCGATGTCTCTGACCATCGGCGCCAGCGACCATCCGTCAAAGGCAATGTGGTGCACCACAATCCCGACGTAGTGTTCCTCGGCTGTCACCGAGTAGATCTGGGCACGAATCGGGATCTCGGTCGACAAATCGAACCGGTACTTGGCCAATGCCACCATTTCGGAGACCATGTGGTGTCGCGCCAGCGGTACCACCGCATCACGGCCGCGTCGCCACATTCCCGACGCAGCCGATAGCACCTCCTGGTAGGGGACGCCGTCGATCTCGACGAAGATGGTGCGCAGCGATTCGTGACGGGCGATCACGTCGTCGAGGGCCGCGTCCAGTGCCGCGACGTCCAGTGAACCGTTGATCCGGAACGCGGTCGGCATGTTGTAGGTCGCGACCCCGCCCTCGAACTGATAGAGGAACCACAACCGGGATTGCGCGAAGGACAGCGGAATCAGAGCCGGCCGCTGGCCTGCGACCAGCGGCTGACGCCGGCCGGCTCGGTCGCTGCCGACGCGGGGTGCCAACCGCGCGATGGTGGGTGCGTCGAACAAGGTGTGGACTTCGAGATCGGCATCGAGAGCGGAGTTGATGGCGGTGATCAGGCGCATCGCCGAGAGCGAGTCGCCGCCGAGGTCGAAGAACGAGTCATCGGTGCCGACGTGCTCGAGCCCCAGAACTTGGGCGTAGATGCCGGTCAGGATTTCCTCGACGGCATTCGTCGGGGCGCGGTAGTTGCCCCGGTCGTGGTAGTCCGGCGCCGGCAAGGCGCGGACATCGAGCTTGCCGTTTGTGGTCAGCGGTAATGCCTCGAGTGCCACGATGGCAGCCGGGATCATGTAGGCAGGAAGCTTGTTCGCCAACGCATTTCGCAGTGCGACAGGGTCTGCGGTTCCGGTGACATACCCAACCACGCGGGTGGTGCCTGGTGCGTCCTCCCGGGCGATCGCGGCGGCTTGTTCGACGCCGTCCAAATTGACCAGCGCAGTTTGGATTTCACCCAGCTCGATACGGTAGCCGCGGATCTTGACCTGCTCGTCGGCGCGCCCGACGTAGTCCAGCTGCCCGTCGGGATGCCAACGGACCAGATCTCCGGTGCGATACATCCGTGCCCCGCGCGCACCGAAGGGACAGGGCACAAATCGTGATGCCGTCAATCCCGGCCGGTTCAGGTATCCGCATGCCACGCCGTCGCCGGCGACATACAACTCACCGACCACGCCGATGGGGACCGGGCGCAGCCAGTCGTCAAGCACGAACAGCGCAGCGGTCGAAACCGGGCCGCCGATGGGCGCCGTCCCCGACCCCGCCGTCAGGGGCGCACTCATCGAGGCGTAGACGGTGACTTCGGTGGGGCCGTAGGCGTTGATCACCACGCGGCCGTCCGCCCATTGGTCCACGACGTCGGCGGGGCAGGCCTCTCCGCCCAGCAGCACCGCCACCGAACCCAACCTGCTGGGCGTCAATGATGCCGCGGCTGACGGGGTTTGGGTGAGGACGGTGACGCGCTCATTGACGAGTAGATCGTGGAAGTCCTCGGGTGAGGCGGCTACCGACTCCGGCACCACGACGAGGCGTCCGCCGCCGAGCAGGGCGGCCCAGATCTCCCACACCGAGAAGTCGAAACCGTAGGAGTGACATTGCGTCCACACCTGTGCCAGCGGCAGGTGTGCGGGGGTTGAGCTGACCAGGTGGGCCAGGTTGCGATGGGTGACCGCAACGCCTTTGGGAACACCGGTGGTGCCGGAGGTGTAGATCAGGTACGCGATGTTGTCGGGCGACGGTGCCACCGGCGCGGTGGCGGGCTGGGTATGCACGACGGGGTCGTTGACGTCGACGATCGATACGTCGTAGCCGTCCAGTCGCGGGAGCAGGTCGTCGGTGGTGAGCGCCGCGATTGGGGTGGCGTCGGCGAGCATGAACCCGATCCGTGCGTCGGGGAGGGCCGGGTCGATCGCCAGATAGGCCGCTCCGGTCTTGAGTACCGCGAGCATCGCGACAATGGCTTCCGGCGAGCGAGTAAACAGCAGTGCCACAAACTGTCCCGGGCCGGCACCGTGGCCGGCCACCAGGTGCGCCAGCCGGTTGGCCGCCTCATCCAGCTCGCGATAGCTGTGCGAGCGTCCCCGGAAGCTCACCGCCACCGCATCCGGGTCGCGTTGTACGTGCTCGGCGAACAATTCGGGGATCGACACCGGCGTGGCCGCGCGCCGCGACAACATCGCCCGGTTACCGACCTCATCCATCAGCGCCTGCTCGTCAGCGTCCAACAGCTCAACCGACGACAGCCTGCGGGTGGGTGCGGTGGTCATGGCCAGGAGTACGTCGTGCAGCTGCAGGATGAGGGTGTCGATGCTGTCCGCCGCGAAGATGTCGGTGTTGTACTCGACGCGCAGCCCGAGTTCCTTACCGGGCATGGCTTGCAGCGTCAGGGGGTAGTGATTGTATTCGCGCGCGGTTATCTCGGTGATGGCCAGCCCGTCGACACCGGCGAGGCCGGCGGCGTCGACGGGGTAGTTCTCGAACACGAACAGCGTGTCGAAGAGTTGGTCGTGACCCGTCACCCGGTGGATCTCGGACAGCGCCAGGTGCTGGTGCTCGAGGGTGTCGTTGTTGGCGCGATGCAGTTGGTTGAGAAGGTCGGCGGTGGTGGTCAGCGGCGTGCAGTTGGCCCGCACCGGGACCGTGTTGATCAGCAGGCCCACCATCGAATCCGCGCCGGGGAGCTCGGTGGGACGGCCGGAGACCGCGGTGCCGAAGGCGACGTCGTGTTGACCGGTCAGCCACATCAACAGCTGTGCCCAGCCGACCTGCAACACCGTATTGAGCGTGGTGTGATGTGCCCGAGCCAGGTCACTCAGCGACTGAGTCATCTGTTCGCCGACCTGAGATGTCCGTACCCCTCGGCGCCCCAGCCCGATTCGCGCTGGTGGGCCCACCAGGGTGGGAATCTCGAACCCCGCGAACGCCTGTCGCCAGGCCGCCTGGGCGGCACCGATGTCACGTTCGGCCAGCCACGTGACGAACCGGCGGTAGGGCGTGGGTGCGGGGAGTCGATGCCCCAAATAGCCGGCGAAGATCTCCTGGGCCAGGATCGGTAACGACCAGCCATCCAGCACGATGTGGTGGTTGGTCAGCACCAGTCGATGGCGATCCCTGGCGGTGTGGATCAATGCGACCCGGAATGCCGGCGGCTCATCAAGATTGCAGACCGCGCTACGTTCGGCCGCGGACACTTGCTCGACGGACTGCGCATCGTTGCCGAGTTCGATGTATTGCCACGCCGGCACCGGATCGGCCGGGATGACCTGGACCGGTTCGTCGAATTGACGGCAGAAGCGGGCGGCCAGGTTGGGGTGGCGGCCGACCACGGTGTGTACGGCCCGGCGTAGCCGGTCGGGGTCCAGCGGCCCGGTGATGGTGATGCCGAGTTGCATGGCGTAGACGTCGTCGGCGTTGCCGTGGATTGTGTTGGCGTGGAACAGCAGTCCCTGCTGCAGCGGGGTGAGCGGCAGGATATCGGCGGTGGCATGCTGCCGGCACACCTCGTCGATCTGCTGCTGATTCAGTCGCGCCGGGACGATATCGGAGGGGGTCAGTCCGCCGCCGCCGCGCTGGACGTGAACGCAGATTCCCGCCAGGGCCTCGAACCACAGCTGGCTGAGCCGGCTGATCTGCGCCTCATCGATTGCCGAGGGCGCCCAGGTCCAGCTGGCGTGCAGCGCAGGCCCGGTGTCGGTGTCCAGCGTGCTCGCGTTGAGTTCGACGGTGTGCCCCAACGGCATTGGAACCGCGGCGGACGCCGCGGCCATCGAGAGTCCGTCTTGGCTGATCTGCCACAGGTCGTCGGAGAGTTCGGTCGCGCCGCCGAGTCGCCCGAGATAGTTGAACCCGATCGCCGGGTCGGCCCCGGTCAGGTCGACGTCGGGGTTGAGATAGCGCAACAGCCCGTAGGTGAGTCCGTCCGGCAGTGCGCGCAGTTGTTCTTTTGCATCCTTGATCAGCGCACCCAACGCCGCGTCGCCGGCGCGCACCTGCGCCCAGTTCGGGCCGTCAACACGCAGTGCCACCGGGTATTTGGTGGTAAACCAGCCCACGATGCGCGACAGGTCCACATCGTCGGCCAGCTCTTCGTGCCGGCCGTGGCCTTCGACTTCGATGCCGATCGGCGAGTCGCTGTTCAGAAACTCTGCCCAGGCCATTGCGAACGCGATCAACAGAATGTCTTGCACGCCAGCGTGAAACGCCGCGGGCACCTCCCCCAGCAGCATTCGGGTGGTCTCGGTGTCCAGCTCCACCGCCATCTGGTCGGCACTCGCGTAGGTGTCGATGTCGGGGTTGGGTGCGGCAATCGCGGCCGGAGTAGCCAGCGTGCGCGTCCAGGCGTCGGCCTGCTCGACGACCGCCGCGGTGTGCGCGTATTCGGACAGCAGTGACGACCACCGGGCGAACGACGTTCCGCCCGCGGGTAGCGCGATCGGCTGCCCGTTGTGCTGCTGACCCCACGCGATATTGATGTCCTCCAACAGGATTCGCCACGAGACCGCATCGACGGCCAGGTGATGGATGATCAGCATCAGCTGACCGGTGGAGGTCGCCCACACGGCGCTCAACATTGTCCCGGCGGCCGGGTTCAGCCGCGCCCGGGCCGCGATCAGCGTCGTTTCGGACAGTTCGTCGACGATGTCCAGGCAACCGCGGGCATCCGCCGAACCGACCTCGGGTACTTCCAGGGAGCCGTCGGCGGCGACGCGCAACCGCAACATGGCGTGCCGATCGAGCAACGCCTGGAGAACGAGAACCACGTCATCGTCGGTCACAGCGGCGGGCGCCTGCACCACCAATGCCTGGTTGAAATCCTCGACCGGGCCGTCGATGTTCAGCAGCCAGCGCATGATCGGGGTGGCCACCGCGGGCCCGACGCCGTCATCGACGGTCACACCATCGCCGGCCACCGTGGCGACCTGGGCCAGCCGCGCGACCGTCTGCTCGACGAAAATGTCGCGCGGGCGGCACACCACACCGGCCGCCCGGGCCCGCGCGACCACTTGCATCGACAAGATGCTGTCGCCGCCCAGATCGAAGAAGGAATCGTCGACCCCTACCCGCTCCAGGCCGAGGACCTGGGCGTAGATCGTGGCCAGGATTTCCTCGGTGGCGCTGTCCGGAGCGCGGTAGCGATCCACATCGCGATATTCCGGAGCGGGCAGGGCGCGGGTGTCGAGTTTCCCGTTGACCGTCAACGGCAGCGCGCCGATCGCCACGACCGCCGACGGGATCATGTACGGCGGCAGCCGATCGGCCAGCGCCGCGCGTATCTGAGCGGGGTCGGCGGTGCCGGTGATGTAGCCGACCAGGCGGGCAACGCCGGGGCGGTCTTCGCGGGTGACCACCACCGCCTGGTCCACGCCGTCCAAACTGGCCAGTGCCGAACGGATCTCGCCGAGCTCGATGCGGTAGCCGCGGATTTTGACCTGTTCGTCGGCACGCCCGAGGTAGTCGAGCTGTCCGTCCGTCCGCCACCGCACCAGGTCTCCGGTGCGATACATCCTTGCTCCGGGCGATCCCGGTCCCCCGAAGGGGCAGGCAATGAACCGTGCTGCCGTCAGGCCGGCTCGTCCGACATACCCGCACGCCACGCCGTCACCGGCGATGTACAACTCGCCGACCACGCCAATGGGCACCGGGCGCAACCAGCCATCGAGGACGAACAGCGCAGCCGTCGACACCGGCGCACCGATCGGCACCACCGCCGTGTCCGGCGCCAACGGGGCGCTCATCGACGCGTACACGGTGGCCTCGCTAGGACCGTAGGCGTTGATCACTACGCGACGGTGCGCCCATTGCCTCACCACCTCGGCCGGGCAGGGCTCGCCGCCGAGCAGCACCGCCGTCGACTCCAATTGCTGCGGCGCCAACGCCGTTACCGCAGAGGGAGTTTGGGTCAGCACGTTGACACCCTCGGTGACGAGCAGGGCGTGGAAGTCGTCTGGAGAGGTCGTCACCGCCTCGGGCACCACCACCAGCCGGGCTCCGCCGAGCAGGGCGGCCCAGATCTCCCACACCGAGAAGTCGAACGCATAGGAGTGGCACTGCGTCCACACCTGGTCGCCCGGCAGCTCTCGCGGCGTCGACTCCGCCAAGTGCGCCAGGTTGCGGTGCGTGACCGCCACCCCCTTCGGAGTCCCGGTGGTACCCGAGGTGTAGACGAGATAGGCGATCTCGTCGGCCGACGGCGCCGGCAGCGCCGTGCCCGGCGCAATGCCCACCGCGGGGTCGTCGATGCTGATCAACGCGAGGTCGTGACCATCGACCCGGTGCAGCAGCTGCCGGGTGGTGATCGCGGCGGACGGCGCGGCATCGGTGAGCATGAAGCCGATGCGAGCATCGGGCAGCGCCGGGTCGATCGCCAGGTAGGCAGCACCCGTCTTCAGCACCGCGAGCATCGCGACGATCGCCTCGGCCGAGCGCTCCATCACGAGCGCCACACACTGTCCAGCCCGAACGCCATTAGCAATCAGCAAGTGCCCCAACCGGTTCGAGGCCTCATCGAGATCGCGATACGTCAACGAGTCGCCCTGGAAGGTTATCGCCACCGCTTCGGGTGCACGGGCCACATGTGCGGCGAACAGTGCCGGGACCGACTTCGCGGCCGCGGCAGGCCGGGTCAATACGGCGCGGTTGCCGATCTCGTCGAGGCGGACGCGCTCGCCGGCGTCCAGTAATCGGATCGAGGAGAACCGCCGGGTGGGGTCGGCGGTGACGGCTTCCAGCACCCGCTCGAATCGCCGGATCAGGGTGTGGATACTGTCGGCGTCGAATACGTCGGTGCGATACTCCACCGTCCCGCGGATACCAGCGGGCGCACCGGCGCGGGTCCAACGCTCCACCAGCGAGAACGCCAAATCCATTCGTGCGGTGTGGGTTTCAATCGGCAGCGGGGTGGCCCGGACATCACCGAGAGCCAGCGCGGCGGCGGGGTCGTCGCCGTAGAGGTTCTGCCAGCCCAACATCACCTGGACCAGCGGGTGATGCGTGAGGCTGCGGGACGGGTTGAGGCGTTCGACGAGAACTTCGAAGGGTACGTCTTGGTGTTCGTAGGCGCTCAGGCTGCGCTGGCGGACCTGGGCCAGCAGCTCGATGATGGTGGGATCGCCGTCGACCTCGACGCGCAGCACCAGGGTGTTGACGAAGAAGCCCACCAGCTCATCGAGTGCCGCCTCGCGGCGTCCCGCGATCGGGAAGCCCACGGCGACATCGGAACTCGCGCTGACGGATGCCAGCAGTACGGCGAGGGCGGCTTGCACCACCATGAAGCTGGTCGCGTTGTGCTCGCGGGCCAGCGTGCGTATCCGCTGCTGCAGTTCGGCCGGCCACTCGATGTCCACGGTCGCGCCGCGCTGGTCGGCCACCGCCGGGTAGGGGCGATCGGTGGGAAGCGTCAAGCGTTCGGGTATTCCGGCCAGCGCGTCTTGCCAGTAGGACAGCTGGGTGGCGATGGGGCTGCCGGGATCGTCAAGACTACCGAATTGCGCGTGCTGCCACAGTGTGTAATCGGCGTATTGCACCGGCAATTGCGTCCAGGCCGGTTGTTGTCCGGCACACCGAGCGGCGTACGCCGCGCCCAGGTCACGTACCAGCGGGGCGACCGAGGAGCCGTCGGCGGCGATGTGGTGCACCACGCCGACCAGTACGTGCTCGTTGGGGGCGAGGTGGAAAAGCGTTGCGCGTAACGGGATCTCGTTCGTCAAATCGAACGTGTATCCCGCCGCGGCCTCGAACGCCGCGTCCTGCTTCGACGTGGTCCAATCGCGGGCATCGACCACCTGCCAGGCGAACTCGGCGCGCTCGGTGGGCACCACCACTTGCTGGGGGACGCCGTCGGGCGCCACATACAGCGTCCGCAAGCTCTCGTGCCGGGTGAGCACATCGCCGAGCGCGGCTGCCAGCGCGTCGACATCGAGGCGACCGGACAACCGCAACGCGACCGCCATGTTGTAGACCGGGGACGGCCCCTGCAACTGATCCAGGAACCACAATCGGGATTGGGCGAAGGACAGCGGCACCACCGCGGGTCGCGGCCAGGCCGCCAATGGCTCCAGCCAACCTCGGCCGGTCCCGACACGCGGTGCCAGCCGGGAGATCGTCGGAGCGTCGAACAGGGTGTGCACCTGCAGGCCTGCGTCGAGGCCGGAGTTGATCGTGGCAATCAGGCGCATCGCCAGCAGCGAGTCGCCGCCGAGGTCGAAGAAGGAATCGTCGACACCGACCTGTTCGACACCAAGGACTTGCGCGTAAATGCCGGCGAGGATTTCCTCGATGGCCGTAGCTGGGGCGCGGTGATCGCCACCGATACCTTGATATTCGGGTGCGGGCAGGGCACGGACGTCGAGCTTGCCGTTGGGCGTGCGCGGCAGTGTCTTCAGGGCGACCAACGCGGATGGCACCATGTAGGACGGCAGCCGCTCGACCAGTGCGCTGCGCAGCGCGGCGGTGTCCGCGGATCCGATGATGTAGCCGACGAGCCGTTTGGCGCCGAGGCGGTCATCGCGGGTGATCACCACGGCCTGTTCGACGCCGTCGAGGTTGACCAGGGCCGTTTGAATTTCGCCGAGTTCGACACGATAACCGCGGATCTTGACCTGATCGTCGGCGCGGCCCAGGTAGTCGAGTTGCCCGTCGTCGCGCCAGCGCACCATGTCCCCGGTGCGATACATCCGATCGCCCGGTTGTCCGTAAGGGCACGCGACAAAACGGGATGCGGTCAACTCGGTGCGGCCGAGATATCCAGCTGCCACGCCCGCTCCGGCCACATACAACTCGCCGACCACTCCGGGTGATACCCGGCGCAACCAGCCGTCGAGGACGAACAGCGCTGCGGTCGATACCGGCGCTCCGATCGGCACGACGGCGGTGCCCGGTGTCAACGGGGCGCTCATCGCGGCGTACACGGTGGCTTCGGTGGGGCCGTAGGCATTGATCACCACCCGACCGGGCGCCCACTGATCCACCACCTCCGCGGGGCATGCCTCCCCTCCTAGCAGCACCGCCACCGACTCAAGGCCACGCGAGGTCAATGCCGCTGCGGCCGAGGGGGTTTGGGTGAGAACGTTGACCCGTTCGCGCACCAGCAGGGCGTGGAAGTCTGGTGGCGAGCTGGTCACCGCCTCGGGTACCACCACCAGGCGGCCGCCCCCGAGCAGCGCCGCCCAGATCTCCCATGCCGAGAAGTCGAAGCCATAGGAATGGCATTGCGTCCACACCTGTGGCACGGGCAGCGCAGCGGGCGTCGACTCGGCCAGGTGGGCCAGGTTGCGATGCGTGACCGCAACACCTTTCGGGACACCGGTGGTGCCGGAGGTATAGATCAGGTAAGCGACATCGTCTGGTGACGGTGTCGCTTCTGGCGCACTGGCGGGTTGCAGATCGACGGCGGGGTCGTCGACGTCGATGATCGGTAGGTCGTGCCCACGCAGCCGTGGCCGCAGGCCCGCGGTGGTGAGCGCGGCGACGGGCGCGGCATCGGTGAGCATGAACTCGATGCGGCTGTCGGGATGCGCGGGGTCGATCGCCAGGTACGCCGCTCCGGTCTTGAGCACCGCCAGCATCGCTACGACGGCTTCGGTAGAGCGTGAAAAAAGCAGTGCCACCGAATGTCCCGGGCGAGCACCCTGGTCGGCGAGCAGATGCGCCATCCGGTTGGCGGACTCGTCCAATTCGCGGTAGGTGATCGAGTGGCCGTCGCAGCTGATCGCGATCGCTTCCGGGGTACGTACGGCTTGCGCGGTGAACAGCTGCGGAATCGACGTGGGAGCAGGACCGCGTCGCGTCAGCACAGCTCGGTTGCCGAACTCGTCGAGTCGGGCATGTTCGGCGTCGTCCAGCAGCTGGATCGAGGACAGCCGTTGTTCCGCATCGGCCGTCATCGCCGTCAGTACCCGGTGCAACCGCCCGATCAGCGTCTCAATGGTTTTCGCGTCGAAAAGCTCCGTGTCGTATTCCACGCGAAGGCCGAGCTCGTCGGCGGGCATCGCCTGCAGGGTTAGCGGGTAGTGGTTGAATTCGCGTGCGGTCATCGCGGTGATGGCCAACCCGTTACCGAGTGCGGTCGACGTGTCAATAGGGTAGTTCTCGTAGACGAACAGGGTGTCGAAGAGTTGGTCATGGCCTGCGGCGCGCTGGATTTCGGTGAGCGCCAGATGCTGGTGGTCGAAGGTGTGGTTGTTGGCGCGGTGCAGCTGGTCCAGCAGGTCGGCCGTCGTAGTGGCCGCGGTGCTGGTAGCCCGCACCGGCACGGTGTTGATCAGCAGGCCGACCATTGAATCGGAGCCGGCCAGCTCGGGCGGGCGGCCCGAGACAGCGGTGCCGAAGACGACATCGCGCTGGCCGGTCAGCCACATCAGCACCTGCGCCCAGCCGGCCTGCAACACGGCGTTGACGGTGGTGTGATGCGCGCGGGCCAGCGCGCTCAGGGCGCGGGTACTCTGCTCCGACAAGGCCGAACCGGCGGTGCCGCGGCGTCCGGGCCGCACCCGACCCGGTGGGCCCACCAGGGTGGGGGAATCCAAGCCGGCCAACACTTCTCGCCAGGCCAGCTCCGCGGCCCCGACGTCTCGTTCGGCCAGCCAAGCGACGAACCTGCGATACGACCCGGCCGCGGGTAGTCGCTGCCCGTGGTAGCTGGCGAAGATCTCCTGCGCCAGGATCGGCAATGACCAGCCATCCAGCACTATGTGGTGATTCGTCAGCACACAGCGGTGCACGTCGTCGCCGGTGCGGATCAACGCGACCCGGAATGCCGGCGGTTCGGTCAGATCGCAGACCGCGGTGCGTTCGGCGGCACAGACCTGCTGGATTCGCTCCTCGGAGCTCAACACGTAATACCGCCACGACACAACGGGATTGACGAGCATGACCTGCACCGGCTCGTCGAACTGCCGACAGAATCGGGCGGCCAGGTTGGGGTGCCGGTTAACCACCGTACGCACGGCTTCGTGCAGCCGGTCCGCATCGAGCGGGCCCGCGATCGTGAGATCCAGCTGCATCGCGTACAGGTCGTCGGCGTTGCCGTTCGCGGCGCTGGCGTGGAAGAGCAGTCCCTGCTGCAGCGGGGTGAGCGGGAGGATATCGGCGACGTCGTCTTGCCGGCACAGCTCGTCAAGCTGCTGCTGGGTAAGGCGGGCCGGGACGATGTCCGACGGTGTCAGCCCGCCGCCGCCTCGGCGAACGTGTGCGCAGATCCCCGTCAACGCTTCGAACCACAACTCGCTGAGGCGGTCGACTTGCTCGCCGCCGAGCACCGACGGCGCCCATGTCCACCTCGCCTGCAGGCGTGGACCGGTGTCGGTATCGACGGTGACGGCGTTGAGTTCTACGCTGTGTCCCAACGGCATTGGGATCGCCGAGGCGGTGGTCGCCACCGCTGCGCCGTCCCGGCTGACCCGCCACAGATCGTCGGACAGCTCGGTGGCGCCAGCGCCGAGTCGTCCGAGGTAGTTGAACGCGATCACAGGGTCGGCCCCGGTCAGCTCGGCGGCAGGATTGAGATAGCGCAGCAGCCCGTAGCTGAGCGGATCGGGCAGCGCCCGCAGTTGTTCCTTGGTGTCCTTGACCGCCGCACCCAGCGTGGAGTCACCGGCGAGTAGCTGCGCCCAAACCAGATCGCCGATGCGCAGCGCCACCGGGTATTTCGTGGTGAACCATCCCACTGTGCGGGACAAGTCGACACCGGGGGCCAATTCGTCGTGGCGGCCGTGGCCTTCGACATCGATACCGATTACCGCGGGGGTGCCCAAGAATTCCGACCAGGCCAAGCCGAACGCGATCAGCAGAATGTCCTGTACGCCTGCGTGAAACGCCGCCGGGACCTCGGTGAGCAGCATGCGGGTCGTCTCGGCATCGAGTTCGGCCGACAACTGTCCCGCGCTGGCGTAGGTGTCCAGCTCGGGCCGAGGTGCCGGCAATGCGTTCGGCACGGCCGCGACCTGCCGCCACGCGTCAGCGTGTCGAAGCACCGCCGCGGAGTGAGCGTGCTCATCGAGCAGCGAAGCCCATCGGGCGAACGAGGTCCGCGGCGCGGGCAGTGCTACCGGCTGCCCGCTGCGGTGCTGGGCCCACGCGATATTGAGGTCCTCCAACAGGATTCGCCACGACACCCCGTCGACGACCAGATGGTGCGCGATCAGTACCAACTGGGACGTCGAGGTAATCCACAGCGCGCTCACCATCGTCGCGCTGCCCGGATCCAATCGTGCCCGCGCCCCCACCAGCACCTGATCGGAGAGCGCTTCCACCGATTGCAGACAGCTCCGCGCATCGACCGCCCCGGCCTCGCGCACCTGCAACGACCATGCATCGTCGACCCGCAGCCGCAGCATCGCGTGCCGGTTCAGCAGGGCTTGCAACACCGTTGCCACGTCGTTCTCGGTCACGCCGGCAGGTGCCTGCACGACGACCGTCTGGTTGAACTGCTCGACCGGGCCGTCGACATCGCGCAGCCATCGCATGATCGGGGTGGCCACCACTGGTCCGATGCCCTCATCGTCGCCGGCAGCGTCATCGTCGACCACGCTGGCCACCCGGGCCAGCCGAGCCACGGTCTGCTCAACGAAAATGTCACGCGGACGGCACAACACACCGGCCGCGCGCGATCGGGCAACCACTTGCATCGACAAGATGCTGTCGCCGCCCAGGTCGAAGAACGAGTCATCGATGCCGACGCGTTCGAGGCCGAGGACTTGGGCGTAGATACCGGCCAGGATTTCTTCGATAGCGTCGGTGGGGGCGCGATAGTGACCGGCGTCCTCGTAATCGGGTGCGGGCAGCGCGCGGGTGTCGAGTTTCCCGTTGACGGTCAGCGGCAGTGCGTCCAGCACGACGATCGCCGACGGGACCATGTAGGCCGGAAGCTGCTCGGCCAGTGCGGCGCGCAGCCCGGCCGGGTCGGCCGTGCCCGTGACATAGGCGACGAGCCGGGTGGCGGTGCGCTCGTCGCGGGTGACGACGACGGCCTGATCGACGCCGCCAAGGCCGGCGAGGGCGGTTTGGATCTCGCCGAGTTCGATTCGGTAGCCACGAATTTTGACCTGCTCGTCGGCGCGACCGAGGTAGTCGAGTTGCCCGTCAGCGCGCCAGCGCACCAGGTCGCCGGTGCGGTACATCCGGGTGCCGGGCTCGCCGTACGGGCAGGCGATGAATCGCGCGGCCGTCAACTCGGGCCGGCCGAGGTATCCGCACGCCACCCCGGTGCCGGCGACGTACAGCTCGCCGACCACTCCGGCCGGTACCGGGCGCAACCAGGGGTCCAATACGAACAGCGCCGCGGTGGCCACGGGCACGCCGATGGGTGCGGCGCCCGATCCTGGCGCCAGCGGGTTGCTCATCGAGGCGTAGACGGTGGCTTCGGTGGGGCCGTATGCGTTGATCACCATGCGCCCGGCGGCCCACTGATCCACCACCTCGGCCGGGCAGGCCTCCCCACCGAGGAGCAGCGACACGGAGTCCAGCCCGTCCGGGGTTAATGCCGCTGCGGCGGAGGGGGTTTGGGTGAGCACATTGACATGCTCGGCGACCAGCAAAGCGTGGAAGTCGTGCGGCGAGGCCGTCACTTCTTCGGGGACGACGACCAATCGGCCGCCGCCGAGTAGGGCGGCCCAGATTTCCCAGACCGAGAAGTCGAATCCGTAGGAGTGGCATTGTGTCCATACCTGCGTCACCGGCAGCTGGCTGGGCGTGGACACCGCCAGGTGGGCGAGGTTGCGGTGGCTGACCGCAACGCCTTTGGGTACGCCGGTGGTGCCCGACGTGTAGATCAGGTACGCGATATCGTCAGGCGACGGCGCCGGCAGCGCAATCGCCGGCTGGGACACCACGGCCGGATCATCGATGTCGATCACCGCGAGGTCGTAATCGCTCAGCCGCGGCCGCAGCACCGCGGTGGTGATGGCGGCGACCGGGGCGGCGTCGGTGAGCATGAACCCGATTCGCGCGTCGGGGTGGGCCGGATCCATCGGCAGATACGCTGCCCCCGTCTTCAGTACCGCCAGCATCGCGACAATAGCGTCGGCAGACCGCGAAAACAGCAGCGCCACAATCGTTCCCGGCCCTGCGCCCCGGGTGGCCAGTAGATGCGCTAGCCGGTTGGCGGATGCATCGAGCTCGCGATAGCTCAGTGACCTGCCCGCGTAGGTAATGGCTACCGCGTCCGGGGTGCGCTGCGCGTGCTCGCCGAAGAATTCCGGCACCGACACCGCCACCGGCGCGGGCAGCGCCAACATCGTGCGGTTACCCAAGATATCGAGTCTGGCATGCTCGTCGGTGCCCAGTAGCTGGATCGACGAGAGGCGTTGCGCGGCATCGGCTGTCATCGCCGTTAACACTCGTCGCAGCCGCTCGGCCAATTCCTCGATGCTGTCGGCGTCGAATACATCGGTGCGATATTCAACCGTGCCCGAAATCCCGGCCGGCTCACCGGCCGCGGTGAAGAGTTCGGTCAAGGAGAACGACAGGTCCATGCGTGCGGTGTGGGTGCCGATCGGGAGCGCCGTGGCCTTCACATCGCCCAGTTGCAGCTCGGCGGGCTGGGCGTTCTGCCAGCCCAGCATTACCTGGATCAGCGGGTGATGTGCCAGGCTTCGGGTCGGGTTCAACCGTTCGACCAGAACCTCGAAGGGCACGTCCTGGTGTTCGTAGGCGGCCAGGCTGCGCTGGCGCACCTGCGCCAGCAGCTCGGCGACGGTGGGATCGCCGGTCACGTCGACGCGCAGCACCAGGGTGTTGACGAAGAAGCCCACCAGCTCGTCCAGTGCTGGGTCGTGTCGCCCGGCGATCGGGAAGCCCACGGCCACATCCGAACTCGCGCTGACCGCCGACAGCAGCACCGCCAACGCCGCCTGGGCCACCATAAAGCTCGTCGCGTTGTGTTCGCGGGCCACCTCGTGTACCCGCCGCTGCAACTCGACCGGCCACTGCAACGCCACCGTGGCCCCGCGCTGATCAGCGACCGACGGGTAAGGCCGGTCGGTGGGTAGGGCAATGCGCTCGGGCATCCCAGCCAGTGCGTCGCGCCAGAACGCCAACTGGGTGGCGATCGGGCTGTCGGGATCGGCCAGATCGCCGAACCGCGTGTGCTGCCATATTGCGTAATCGGCGTACTGGACTGGTAATTCGGCCCACGCGGGTGCTTGCTCTCGGCATCGTGCCGCATACGCCTGGCCCAGATCGCGCACCAGCGGAGCGATCGACCACCCATCGGCGGCGATGTGGTGCACGACACCCACCAGCACGTGCTCGTGATCGCTGCGCCTGAACAGGGTTGCCCGAAGGGGGGGTTCGGCAGACAGGTCGAACCGGTGACCCACCGTGGCGTCGATGGCTTCGTCGAAAAGAGTCGCGGACCATCGGGTGGAATCGACGAAGCGCCAGCCGAATCCGGCCCGGTCTGGTTCCAGCACGACCTGCCGCGGGATGCCGTCCGGTGCCGAAAAAACCGTTCGCAGACTTTCATGGCGCGCCACCACGTCACCCAGTGCCGCAGCCAGCGCATCGACATCGAGGCTCCCGGACAGCCGCAACGCCACCGCCATGTTGTACACGGCGGACGGTCCCTGCAGCTGATCCAGGAACCACAACCGAGATTGGGCGTACGACAGCGGCACCACGGGGGGTCGCTCGGAAGCGATCAGCGGCTCACGGTGGCTCGCCGCCGCGCCGAGATGAAGTGCCAACTGGGCAACAGTGGGTGCGTCGAAAAGCCTGCTTACCTTGAGGTCTGCGTCCAGAACTGCATTGATCGCGGCGATCACCCGCATCGCCGACAGCGAATCTCCGCCGAGATCGAAGAAGGAATCGTCGACTCCGACCCGCTCCACATTCAGCACTTGGGCGTAGACCCCGGCCAGGATCTCCTCGACGGCGCTGGCCGGCGCCCGGTACCGATCGGCATCGCGGTAGTCCGGTGCCGGCAAGGCCCGAGTGTCGAGCTTGCCGTTGACCGTCATCGGCAACGCGTCGACCTTCAGTACCGCCGACGGCACCATGTAGGCCGGAAGCAACTCGGAGAGCTCGGCGCGGACCAGGGCCGGGTCGGCGGTCCCGGTGATGTAGCCGACGAGGCGCTTGGTGGCGAGGCGGTCCTCGCGGGCGATCACCGCGGCCTGTTCCACTCCGTCCAAACTGGTCAGGGCCGCGCGTATTTCGCCGAGTTCGATGCGGTAGCCACGGATCTTCACCTGCTCGTCGGCGCGTCCGACATACTGCAACTGCCCGTCGGGGCCCCACCGCACCAGGTCGCCGGTGCGATACATCCTTTGTCCAGGGGCGCCGGGCGCCGCGAACGGACACGCCATGAAGCGCGATGCGGTCAACCCGCCGCGGCGCCAATACCCGTATCCCACCCCGCGCCCGGCCAGGTACAACTCGCCGACCACGCCGACTGGCACCGGGCGCAACCAGCCATCGAGCACGAAGAACGCCGCGCCCGCTGTCGGCGAACCAATCGGCACCACCGCGGATTTCGCGACGAGGGGCGCACTCTTGGACAGCCACATCGTCGTCTCGGTAGGCCCATAGACGTTGACCATCGTCCGCCCGGGCGCCCATCGATCCACCACCTCAGGCGGGCAGGGTTCGGCGCCGATCACCAGTGCCGCCGATTCCAAACCGTCAATGGAAAGGGCGGCCACCGCGGACGGGGTTTGGGTGAGAACCGTGACGCGTTCGTTGACGAGGAGGTCGTGGAAGTCGTCGGGTGAGCGGGTCATCGGCTCGGGCACCACCACCAGCCGTCCACCGTGCAGCAGCGCGCCCCAGATTTCCCACACCGAGAAGTCGAACGCGTACGAGTGGAACTGCGTCCACACCTGCTCCGCGGTCAGTTCCAGCCCGGCCTCCAGGGAGTTGAAGAGCTGGGTGACGTTGGCGTGGTTGACCGCAACGCCTTTGGGCGCCCCGGTAGTGCCGGAGGTGTAGATGATGTGGGCGACATCGTCGGGCTGCGGCATCGGTAGCGCGGTGGCGGGTTGAGCGTTGAGCGCGGGATCTCGGATATCGATGGTCGTCAGGTCGTACCCATCGACTCGCGCGCGCAGCTCGGTGGTGGTGAGTGCGGCGATCGGCGCCGCATCGGTCACCATGAATTCGATCCGTGCCGCGGGGTGCGCCGGGTCGATCGGCAGGTATGCCGCCCCGGATTTCAACACCGCCAAGATCGCCACGATAGCCTCGGCCGAGCGCGAAAACAGCAGTGCCACACACTGTCCGGCGGCCGCCCCGTGCAAGGTCAGCAGGTGTGCCACCCGGTTTGACTCTTCGTCGAGCTCGCGGTAGGTGATCGAGCGGCCATCGAACGTGATCGCGATCGCGTCGGGGGTGCGTGTGGCCTGGGCGGCGAACAAGGCGGGCACGGACGTCCCGGTTGTCGGCCGAGCCAGCACCGCTCGGTTCCCGATCTCATCGAGGCGGTGGTGTTCGTTGGCGTCGAGCAGGTCCATCAACGACAGCCTGCCGGTGGGATCGGTGGTGATGGCCACCAGCACCCGCTGCAACTGCCGGATCAGGGTGTGGACGCTGTCCGCGGTGAAGACGTCGGTGTCGTACTCGATCCGCAGGCCGAGTTCGTCGCCGGGCATTGCTTGCAAAGTCATTGGGTAATGGTTGTTTTCGCGAGCGGTGTACCCGGTGACGGCCAGGCCGTTGACGCCGAACAATGTGGGATCAACGGGGTAGTTCTCGTAGACGAACAGGGTGTCGAACAGCTGGTCGTGGCCGGCGGCACGGTGAATCTCCGGCAGCGCCAGGTGCTGGTGTTCGAGGGTGTGGTTGTTGGCGCGATGCAGTTGGTCGAGCAGGTCGCAGGTGGTGGTGGCCGTGGTGATCGTGGCGCGCACCGGCACGGTGTTGATCAGCAGGCCGACCATCGAATCGGAGCCGGCCAGCTCGGGCGGGCGGCCCGAGACAGCGGTGCCGAAAGCGACGTCGCGCTGGCCGGTCAGCCACATCAACAGCTGTGCCCAGCCGGCCTGCAGAACGGTGTTGACTGTGGTGTGATTCTGCCGTGCCAGCTCGGTCACGGCCTGTGTCGTATCGGCGGGCACTCGCGACGTCACCACCGCTCGCCGCCCGAGCCCAACGCGTCCCGGCGGGGCCACCAGGGTGGGAACCTCGAAGCCGGCGAACATTTGCCGCCAGGCCGTCTCGGCGCTGCCGCGGTCCTGGTCGGCCAGCCAGGACACGAACCGGCGGTACGGCGCGGGTGCCGGGAGTCGCTGGCCGTAATAGGTAGTGAAGATCTCCTGCAACAGGATTGGCAGTGACCAGCCATCGAGCACGATGTGGTGGTTCGTCAACACCAACCGGTGCAGGTCGCTGCCGATGCGGATCAGCGCGACCCGGAACGCGGGCGGCTCGGTCAGGTCGACGACCGCCGTGCGTTCGGCAGCGCACAGCCGCGCGAGGTGCTCCTCGGTATCGACGGCCCCGTCGAGTTCCAGGTATTGCCAAGCAGATTCGGGATCGGCCGGAATGACCTGGATCGGGTCGTCGAACTCCGGACAGAACCGGGCGGCCAGGTTGGGATGGCGGCCGACCACCGTGTCGACCGCGGCGCGCAACCGGTCGGGTTCTAGCGGGCCGCTGATCGTGATATCCAGCTGGACCGCGTACAGCTCGCCCAAATCGCTTGTGCCATGGGTGTTGGCGTGGAACAGCAGGCCCTGTTGCAGCGGCGTGAGCGGCAAGATGTCGGCGATGTCGTCGCGCCGGCACAGCTCGTCGATCTGGTGCTGGCGCAGCCGCGCCGGGGCGATATCCGACGGAGTAAGACCGCCACCCCCGGCGCGGACATGAGCGCAGATCCCGGTCAGGGCGTCGAACCACATTTGGTTGAGCCGGCCGACTTGCTCACTGGTGAGCGCTGAGGCGGCCCAGGTCCAGGTCGCGTGCAAGCGTGGTCCGATGTCGGTGTCGAGGGTGCCGGCATTGAGTTCCACGGTGTGCGCCAACGGCATTGGGATCGCCGAGGCCACGGCCGCAACCGTCACACCGTCCTCGCCGATCAGCCACAGATCGTCGGAGAACTCGACGGCGCCGGCGCCCAGGCGTCCGAAGTAGTTGAAGCCGATCAACGGGTCGGCCGAGTCCAGATCCACTTCGGGGTTCAGGTAGCGCAGCAACCCGTAGGTCAGGCCGTCGGGCAGTGCGCGCAGTTGCTCCTTGGCGTTCTTGATTACCGCGCCCAGCGCGGGCGCACCGGCGAGCACCTGTGCCCAGGACAAGCCACCGCCATCCAGGGCTACCGGATACTTGGTGGTGAACCAGCCGACCGTCCGTGACAAGTCCATGTCGCCGGCCAGTTCACCGTGGCGCCCATGACCTTCCACATCGATGCCGATCGGGCCGGCGCCCAGAAACTCCATGCAGGCCAAGCCGAACGCGATTAGCAGAATGTCTTGCACGCCGGCGTGAAACGCCGCGGGCACTTCGCCCAACAACATCCGGGTGGTGTCGACGTCGAGATCCACCGACAACCGTCCCGCACTGGCGTAGGTGTCCAGCTCGGGCCGGGGTGCGGGCAGTGCGGACGGGACCGCGGCTATCTGCCGCCACACCTGCGTCTGTGCGACGACTTCGGGATCGCGGGCGTGCTGCTCGAGCCACGACGCCCAGCGGGCGAACGACGTTCCCGGTGCCGGCAACGCCACCTCTCGATCGGCGCAATGCTGTGACCAGGCAAGGTTGATGTCTTCCAACAAGATTCGCCATGACACCCCATCGACGGCCAGATGGTGAATGATCAGCACCAGCTCACCGATCGGCGCCACCCACAGTGCGCTCAGCATCTTTCCGGTGACCGGATCCAGCCGGGCCCGCGCTTGGACCAGTACCTCATCGGTTAGCTCTTCGACGACGCGCAGGCACCCTTGCGCGTCCACCGAGCCGGGCTCGGGCACCCACAGTGACCAGCCGCCGGCGAAGTCGTCGTCGACGCGCAGCCGCAGCATCGCGTGCCGGTCGAGCAGCGCCTGCAACACCACCACCACGTCGGCTTCGGTCACCGCGACGGGGGCCTGAATGGCGACGGTCTGGTTGAACTCCTCGACGCGACCCGCGACGCCCTCCAGCCAGCGGATGATCGGGGTGGCCGGCACCTCGCCCACGCCTTCATCGACGACTCCGGCGTCATCCGTTGCGACACTGGCTACTCGGGCCAGCCGGGCCACGGTCTGCTCGACGAAAATGTCCCGAGGGCGGCACACCACCCCGGCCGCGCGAGCCCGCGACACCACCTGCATCGACAGGATGCTGTCCCCGCCCAGGTCGAAGAACGACTCATCGACCCCGACGCGCTTGCATCCCAGCACCTGCGCGTAGATCCCGGCCAGGATCTCCTCGACGGCATCGGTCGGGGCGCGGTAATGATCGGCATCGTGATACTCGGGTGCGGGTAAGGCGCGGGTATCGAGTTTGCCGTTGACCGTCATCGGCAACGCGTCGAGCACCACCACCGCCGACGGAACCATATACGGGGGGAGGCCGTCGGCAAGCGCGGCGCGGGCGTGGTTGGGCTCGGCGGTTCCGGTGATGTAGCCGACGAGGCGTTTGACGCCGGGCCGGTCTTCGCGGGCGACGACGGCCGCCTGCTCCACGCCTTCCAAACGTGCTAGGGCCGCGCGTATTTCGCCGAGCTCGATGCGATAGCCGCGAATCTTGACCTGTTCGTCGGCGCGGCCCAGGTAGTCGAGTTGCCCGTCGGGACGCCACCGCACCAGGTCGCCGGTGCGGTACATCCGGGCACCGGGTTGCGCGAACGGACAGGCCATGAAACGCGACGCGGTCAGCCCGCCCCGGCGCCAATACCCGCATCCGACCCCGCGGCCGGCCAGATACAACTCACCTACCACGCCGACGGGCACTGGGCGCAACCACTCGTCGAGCACGAAGAATGCGGCCCCCGATACCGGCGAGCCGATCGGCGGAACGCCCGAACCCGTTGCCAGCGGCGCACTCTTGGCCGCCCACATCGTCGTCTCAGTCGGGCCGTAGACGTTGATCATCAGTCGGCCGCGCGCCCACCGATCCACCAGTTCCGCCGGACAGGGTTCGGCGCCGATGACCAGCACGGTCGATTCCAGCCCCTGCGGGGAGAGCATCCCGACCGCGGACGGGGTCTGAGTGAGAACCGTGACATGTTCGGCGACCAGCAGGGCGTGGAAGTCTTCCGGTGAGCCGGCCACGGCTTCGTGCACCACCACCAACCGGCCGCCGTGTAGCAGCGCGCCCCAGATCTCCCACACCGAGAAGTCGAAGGCGTACGAATGACATTGCGTCCACACTTGCCCTGGTGACAGTTCCAGGCCGGTGTCGAGTGAGTCGAAGAGTTGAGTGACGTTGTGCTGAGTGACCGCAACGCCTTTGGGCATGCCGGTGGTACCCGAGGTGTAGATGATGTGAGCAATGTCGTCTGGGGACGGCCCGGGTGGCGCAGTCGCGGGTTGGGTGTCGATGCGTGGGTCGTCCACGTCGATGATCCGCAGCTCGCATTTCTGCAGCCGCGGCCGCAACTCGGCGGTGGTGAGCGCGGCGATCGGCGCGGCGTCGGCCACCATGAACGCGATTCGCGCCGATGGGTGGCCGGGATCTATCGGTAGGTAGGCCGCGCCGGACTTGAGTACCGCCAGGATCGCGATGATCGCTTCGGCGGATCGCGAAAATAGCAGTGCCACAGACTGTCCCGGTGCGGCGCCTTCGGCGCGCAGTAGGTGTGCCAACCGGTTGGCGGCCGCGTCGACCTCGAGATAGGTCATCGACCGGCCCTCGAAGGTTACGGCTACCGCCTCCGGGGCGCGGGCCACCTGCGCGGCCCACAGCGCCGGAACTGTGGTCGGGGTCTGCGACCGAGCCAGTGCGGCGCGATTGCCGAACGCGTCGAGCTGGTTGCGTTCGGCGGAATTCAACAGCTGGATCGATGAGAGCCGTTGGGTGGCATCGGTTGTCATGGCGAGCAGCACGCGATGCAATCGCCCGACCAACGCCTCGATGCTGTCCGGGTCGAACACGTCGGTGCGATACTCCACCGTCCCGCCGATGCCGGCCAGTTCACCGGACGCGGTGAAGCGCTCGGTCAGAGTGAAGGCCAAATCCGCTCGTGCGGTGTGGGTGTCGATTGGCACGGGGATGGCTCGCACATCACCCAAGGCCAGTTCGGCCGGCTCCGTGTTCTGCCAGCCCAGCATCACCTGCACCAGCGGGTGGTGTGCCAAACTGCGGGTCGGGTTCATTCGCTCGACCAGAACCTCGAACGGCACGTCTTGGTGTTCGTAGGCGGCCAGGCTGCGCCGCCGTACCTGAGCCAACAACTCCGCGACGGTGGGATCACCGGTCACATCGACCCGCAGTACCAAGGTGTTGACGAAGAAGCCCACCAGCTCGTCGAGCGCGGGGTCACGGCGCCCTGCGATCGGGAAGCCCACGGCCACATCGGAACTCGCACTGATCGCCGACAGCAGCACCGCCAGCGCGGCCTGGACCACCATGAAGCTGGTGGCGTTGTGTTCACGGGCCACCTCGCGGACCCGCTGCTGCAATTCGGCCGGCCACTGCACGGCGACACTGGCTCCGTGCTGATCGGCCACCGGCGGGTAGGGACGGTCGGTGGGAAGGGGCAGGACCTCCGGCATTCCGGCCAGTGTGTCTTCCCAATAGGATAGTTGCGAGGCGATCGGGCTGTCGGCGTCGGCCAGGTCACCGAATTGCTCGTGCTGCCAGAGCGTGTAATCGGCGTACTGCACTGGCAATTCGGCCCAGTCCGGTACGCGTCCCAGCCGCCGAGCGGCATACGCCTGCGCCAGATCGCGCATCAGTGGCGCGATCGACCAGCCGTCGGCGGCAATGTGGTGCAGCACGCCGACCAGCAGATGATCGTCATCGCCGCAGCGGAAAAGCGTGGATCGTAACGGGATCTCGCTGGTCAGGTCGAAGGTGTGGCGGGCCGCCGCATCGACTGCTTCGGTGAGGCGCTGTGCCGGCCAGCCGTTGGAATCCACGATCTGCCAACCGAACTCGGCACCGTCGGCGGCCAACACCAGTTGCCGCGGGGTGTCATCGGTCGCAGGGAACACCGTACGCAGGGTCTCGTGCCGGCCGATCACATCGGCCATCGCGGCGCCCAGCGCGTCGACGTCGAGGCTGCCCGACAGCCGCAACGCGACCGCGATGTTGTACATCGGCGATGGACCTTGCAGCTGGTCAAGGAACCACAGCCGCGATTGGGCGAACGACAACGGAACCACCGCCGGGCGCTGGCCGGCCGTCAACGGCGTCAGCCGCCCCTGTCCGGTGTCGATGCGGGGTACCAGCTGCGCGATCGTCGGGGCTTCGAACAATGCCCGCACCGAAAGCCCGGCGTCCAGGGCGGTGTTGATCGCGGCGATCACCCGCATCGCCGAAAGTGAGTCCCCACCCAGATCGAAGAAGGACTCCTCGATGCCGACCCGCTCCACTCTCAGCACCTGGGCATAGATACCGGCCACGATCTCCTCGACCGCGGTGGCCGGTGCGAGGTAGTTCTCGACGTCGCGGTAGTCCGGTGCCGGCAGCGCGCGGGTGTCGAGCTTGCCGTTGACCGTCAAGGGCAAGGCGTCGATCGCCAGGACCGCGGCGGGCACCATGTACGCGGGCAACCGCTCGGCCAGCGCGCTGCGCAGCTCGGCCGGGTCGGCGGTGCCGGTGACATAACCCACCAAGCGCTTCTCGCCGGGGCGATCCTCGCGGGAGATCACCGCGGCCTGCTCGACCCCGTCGAAACCTGCCAGCGCGGCGCGGATTTCGCCGAGCTCGATGCGGTAGCCGCGAATCTTGACCTGCTCGTCGGCGCGCCCGACATAGTCCAGCTGTCCGTCGGCGCCCCAGCGCACCAGGTCTCCGGTGCGATACATGCGGGCGCCGGGTCCGCCAAAGGGACAGGCCACGAACCGCGCTGCCGTCAACGGGGCCCGCGCCACGTAGCCGTATCCGACGCCGCTGCCGGCGACGTACAGCTCGCCGACCACCCCGGCGGGCACCGGGCGCAGCCAGTCGTCGAGCACAAACAGTGCCGACGTGGAGACCGGCGCACCGATCGGTACCGCATTCCCCGCCCTCAGGGGCGCGCTCATCGCCGCATAGATCGTGGTTTCGGTGGGGCCGTAGGCGTTGATCATCACGCGCCCAGGCGCCCACCGGTCGACCACCTCGGGTGGGCACGCCTCGCCGCCGATCAGCAGCGCCACCGATCCCAGACCTTCCGGCGACAGCGCCGCGACCGACGACGGTGTCTGCGTCAGTACGCTGACCCCCTCGGCGAGCAGCAGGGCGCCGAAGTCGTCGGCCGAAGCGGTCACCAACTCGGGGACCACCACCAGCCGGCCGCCGTGCAGTAGCGCAGCCCAGATCTCCCACACCGAGAAGTCGAAGGCGTAGGAGTGGCATTGGGTCCACACCAGTCCGGGGCGCAATCCGGCGCTCAGCGAGTCGAGCTGCGCGGTGACGTTGTGGTGGGTGATGGCCACGCCCTTGGGGACACCGGTGGTGCCGGAGGTGTAGATGATGTGCGCGATGTCATCTGGTGACGGATCGGGCGGCGCGGTGGCGGGTTGGGCGTCGACCGCCGGGTCGTGGATATCGATGGTCGCCAGGCCGTAACAGTCCAGCCGGCCCGCGAGCGCGGTGGTGGTCAGTGCGACCACCGGCGCGGCGTCGGCGAGCATGAACTCGATCCGCGTCGCGGGGTGAGCCGGGTCGATCGGCAGGTACGCGGCTCCGGTCTTGAGCACCGCCAAGATCGCGACGATGGCGTCGGCCGAGCGCGAAAAGAGCAGCGCCACAGACTGTCCCGGCCCCGCGCCCCGCTCCGCGAGCAGGTGGGCCACCCGGTTGGCGTTCTCGTCGAGTTTGCGGTAGGTCAGCGAACGGCCCTCGAAGGTGACCGCAGCCGCGTCGGGGGTGCGCGTGACTTGTGCTGCCAACAATTCCGGAATCGACGCCGCGGTCGCGGGCCGGGTCAACACCTCCCGGTTGCCCAACCGGTCCACGCCGGTGTGTTCGTCGTCGTCCAGCAGATCGATCGAGGGGAGCTCGCACTCGGGTGCCGACGCCATGGCGCTCAGCACGCGCTGCAACCGCTGTGTCAGTTCCGCGACGTCGAAGTTCGAATATGGTTGCCCGGCACCGGCAGTGGTGACGAACTGCTCGTCGCCGGCACCGACGAAGAACAGCCCGAAGTGATTTATCGGTCCAAAGCTGGTGTACGTCGCGGTGGCCGGAACTCCGGCGAAGTTCAGGGTGATCCTGGACGGGATGAAATTGAGGACCACTCGATTCGCCGTCTGGCCGGCGCCGCGAAGGCCCCCCTCATCCCCCAGCTCCTGCACCGGAAAACGCTGATGCCGCAAAGCTTCTCGTGTTCGTTGATCGACGTGTTTGCAGAAATCGGCAACCGTCGATCCCGGTGACGTCGTGAGCACCAGGGGCACCACACCGGCGACCATTGCGGGAAGGGTCTTCGACTCCGGGTGCACCCGCCTGCTGACCGGGAAGTCGAGCACGACCTCCGAACCGCCGGTGCACCCGCGCACCACCAGCGCACACGCCGCCGTCAGGATCGAGGATCGACGTACGCCCAGCGTTTTGGACAGCTGTTTGATCTGGCCGACGACGGACGGATCCAGTTGAACCGGCTCGGTCGGCTGATTCGGATCCGGCCGCGCGGTAGCTTGCGGCAATCGATAGTCCGGACCGTTGTGCGTCGGCCCGTTGGCGGTCCAGTAGGCCTGGTCTTCCAGGTATTCCGCGGACGCCTCGTACTCCAGCTCGCCGCGAACGAGGTCCTGCAATGAGCCGAAGAACGCCGGCGAGCTCACCGTGCCGGACGCAAGTGCGGTGTAGATAGCCGCAATCCGGCGGCCGATGAGCCCAATGCCCAATCCGTCGAGGACTATGTGATGGCAGCAGGCGGACCAATAGTATTCGTCGGATTTCGTGCGGAATAACGCGAATTTGAGTAGCCGGCCATCCAGCGGCATCGGTGTGCGCTGGATCGACGACGCAATCTCGCGGGCTTCGGCCACGGGATCGCTCGAACCGCGGAGATCGTGGAAGTCCAGCTCGAAATCCGGGTAATCGACTGCCTTTTGGAAAACCTGACCGTCGACTTCGAAGAATGCCGCGCGGCACGGCTCGGCCTCGTGCAGCGTTTTGCTGATTGCTTGATGCAGCAAATCAGGCTCGACCGTGCCCTCGATTTTGATGAATAGACCGAGCTGCCAGTCGGTGCCGGCGCGTCCCGTTTCCTGAGCGAGCCAGATATCCAATTGTCGGCGCGTCAGCGGGAGGGCGCGGGCGTCAAATTCCATCCGACCGCCCCTACCCGAAAGGCTTACGCAATAAAGGCCTTATCCGGTTCCGGGTGCCGCAGATGCCATGGCCGTGGATCGGTGCGATAGCGGGGGACGCAGCCGGAAACCACCGCGACGGCCGCCCTGTGGTGAACCGCTTATCCACAGGCGGCGACGTCCGCGGAAGCCCACCCCGGGCGGTGCGGATGGTCGTCGCTGACCTGGACGAATATGTCGCCGACGGTTTGTTGCTCACCGATTCTCCCCACACGTCTAATCGACATGAGTGGAACAAACCCTAATGGACCAAAACGGGCTCCGACAGGGGTTTCGGCAAAGTTCTTGATGTTAGCGATGTGTTAGCCGCGAGTTTTAGCGCAGCGGACCACACCGCGAAACCGCTAGGGCCGCAAGCGATCTGGTTTCCTGACTGCCCCAGATCAGAGGCCCGCAAACTGTGGTCAACGCTACCGGGTGGACGGCATCGCCGCTACCCGAAATCGCGGAATCGCCGCGGTCAGCGCGCCTGGCCCTGGGTGGCCAGGAAGCCCGCCACGCCACGCACGAGTGCGTCGGCGTACTTCTGCCGGCCATCCGGGGACTCCATCAGCGCCGAATCCACCGGGTTCTTCATGTTGCCGCATTCGACCAGGATCGCGGGATATTGCGCCAGGTTGAGGCCGGTCAGGTCGGACCGTCCGTACAGCCCGCCCTGGCCGATGTAGGTGGACGGCGGAATACCGGCGGCCTGCATCTGGTCGCGCATGATCCGCGCGTACTGCACCGACGGTCCGGCCTGCACCTGGTTGAGCGGCGGGGCCGAATAGTTGACATGGAATCCGCGCCCGGACGGTGGACCGCCGTCGGCGTGGATGCTCAGGATCGCGTTGGGCCGCAACGAGTTGGCCACGTTTGCGCGCTCGTCGATACACGGTCCGAGGGCGTTGTCGTTGCCACGGGACAGGGCGGTCCTGACACCGAGTGCTGTCAGTGCGGCGCGAACCCGCAGCGCGGTGTCCCAGGTGAAGGTGTGTTCCTGGTAACCGCTGTTGGTCGCGGTGCCGCTGGTCTGGCAATCCTTGGTGCCGCCACGGCCGGTGGTGACCTGCCGGCCGATGGACGCGTCGTTGGCGCCGTTGTGGCCGGGATCGATGAAAACGACCATCCCGGCGATGTTGGATGGGGTCGCGGTCGCGGTCGGCACGATCAGGGTCGATGCGGCGACCAGCATGCTGATCGCCGTCTTGATGCCGACACGCCTGCTCACTCGTTGGTCCACGGCGCAAAGGTAACGTCGCGCGGTCTACGCTGGGTGTTTCGAATCGCCCGACATCCACAGGCGAAACCAACTCGAGACCAAGATGCGAAGGGATTGTCATGCAACCCGGAGGCGATATGTCGGCGCTGCTCGCTCAGGCGCAGCAGATGCAACAAAAGCTAATGGAAGCTCAGCAACTGCTCGCGAACGCCGAGATCCGCGGTCAGGCGGGCGGCGGGCTGGTCGAGGCAATCGTCAAAGGCAGTGGTGAAGTCGTCGCGGTCAAGATCGATCCCTCGGTCGTCGACCCCTCGGACGTCGAGACGTTGCAGGACTTGATCGTCGGCGCCATGGTGGACGCCTCCAAGCAGGTCACCAAGATGGCGCAGGAGCAGCTGGGATCGCTGACCGCCGGCCTGAGCGCGCCGCCGGCGCCGCCGGCCCCACCGACTCAGATACCGGGGCTCTGACCTTCTAGATGTTCGAGGGACCGGTCCAGGACCTGATCGACGAACTCGGCAAGCTGCCGGGTATCGGGCCAAAGAGCGCGCAGCGCATCGCCTTTCACTTGTTGTCGGTCGAGCCGCCGGAGATCGACCGGCTCACCACCGTGCTGGCGAAGGTCCGCGACGGCGTCCGCTTCTGCGCGGTCTGCGGCAACGTGTCCGATGACGAGCGCTGCCGGATCTGCGGCGATCCGCGCCGGGACGGTTCGCTGGTGTGTGTCGTCGAGGAGCCCAAGGACGTCCAGGCCGTCGAGCGCACGCGCGAATTCCGCGGTCGCTACCACGTACTGGGCGGCGCGCTGGATCCGCTGTCCGGCGTGGGCCCCGATCAGTTGCGGATCCGCGAGCTGCTCAGCCGCATCGGCGAGCGGGTTGACGGTGTGGACATCACCGAGGTGATCATCGCGACCGATCCCAACACCGAGGGGGAGGCGACGGCCACCTACCTGGTCCGGGTGTTGCGCGACATTCCGGGCCTGACGGTCACGCGGATCGCGTCCGGGCTGCCGATGGGCGGTGACTTGGAGTTCGCGGACGAGTTGACGCTGGGCCGCGCGCTCACCGGCCGCCGGTCCATGGTCTGAGCTCGCTACTTGGTCACCACGGCGAAGTTGTCGCTGGCGGCCCACGCTTCTTCGAACGTCGCGATCGAGACCTGCTCGTCACGGCCCGCGCGGGCGCCGCTGTCGTTGAGGTGCACCACACCGGCGTCGTAGTCGATCCCGATGACGACCACGAAGTGGTTTTCCTTGGTGCGGTTGCCGGGCCTGTTCCAGATCACGTTGTCGTTGACCCCGACGATGATCTTGCGGCCGTGATCGAGATCGATCGCCAGCGCTTCGGTGTCGGGGTGGACGGCGTTGGCGTGGACGGCGTAGTGCTCCAGTAGCGGGACCAGGTCGCGGTTGCTGGTTCGGCCGCCCGGGTGGTAGATCGGCCCGGGGTGGGCCACGCTCGGGATGTTCTCCGCCGCGACGGTGATCTCGTCCTCGCTGGGCTCGTGGCCGCTGACCTGGCCGATCACGTCGGCGACCGCCATCTCGCCGCAGTCGAGGTCCTGTTGCTGGTAGCGCCAGTAGGGCGCGGCGGCGGCCGGGTCGCCGTGCATACCGGCGACGAGATGAGGGGCGGGAATGCTCGGGGCGGCGTGCGCGCCGGCGATTCCGGCGGCCCAGCCGGCGGCGGCCGCGGCCATCAACGCCGCAAGGGCGGCGAAGCGTGGCTTGGTCACGGCGGCCATGGCATCCGGGGTGCTGGTCATGGGGACCCTTTCTCGGGCCGCCGCGGGGCGCGTCGGCGTAGCGGAAGGGTGGGGTAATGCCCTATAAGGAAGCTTGTCGCCCAGGTAGGGCGGGTCTGACGTTCCTCAGGCCTTGCTCAACTGGAACGGCCTGGTGAAGGTCTTGCCCGGCTCGGCACCACACCCGTCGGAGGCCGTGGTCTGGGCTTCGCCGGCGAGCGACACCGCATCGAAGCTGTAGTCGACGGTTACCGGGGCCGAGGCGCCGTTCGGGCACGGTGCCTGGGCCGTGCCGCTGTGCGTCCAGCGTCCATTGGCCAGGTGAAATTCCCAGCTGATGACGAAGGTCCCGCCATCTTGCGAGGTCGCCCGGGTGCAGTCCGATCCGCATGGGGCGAAAAGCCAGGCGGTCGATTTGCCGTTGTCCGGATAGAGCACGTCGTACCGGCCGCTCGGGACTTCCAGGTCGGCGTTCGCTGGTGCCGACGACGCGATGAACGCGGCGAGCAGCGCGCCGCCGGCAGCGATCTTCACGACAGGCACTAGCGCGCCGCCAGTCGTTCGCCGCGCAGCAGGTCCACCTCGGGCAGTCGCAGCGGCGCCAGCTCGCCGACCACCTTGCTCAGCAGCAGGTCGGCCAGCTCCGGGTTGCGGGCCAGACACGGCCCGTGCATGTAAGTCGCGACGACGCTGCCCTGAATCACGCCGTCAAAACCGTCGCCGAGCCGGTTGCCCGCGCCCTTGACCACCGCCCCCAGCGGCGCGGCGGCGGGGCCGAGCACGGTGCCGCCGCGATGGTTTTCAAAGCCGGTGAGCGGCTGGGTCAGCCCGGCCAGCAGCGGCTTGCTCACCAGTTCGCCGATCGTGCGCGCCTGCTGTGGCGAGGTCGTCACGTCCAGCATGCCCACGCCGTCCACCCGCTCTCCCGACGACGTCTCGTACCAGTGCCCGAGCACCTGGACGGCGGCGCAGATCGACAGCACGGGTGTGCCGCGCTGCGCGGCGCGCTGCAGGCCCGGGTACCGCAGCAGGTGCCGGGTGGCCAATCGCTGCGCGTAGTCCTCCGCGCCGCCCAGGGTGTAGATGTCCAGGGACTCCGGCACCGGGTCGTCCAGCGTGATCTCGACGATCTCGGCGGCGATACCCCGCAGCCGCAGCCGTTGCCGCAGCACCACCGCGTTGCCGCCGTCGCCGTAGGTGCCCATCACGTCGGGCAACACCAGCCCGATCCGCACGTGGGAGACCGACCCGGTGTCAGCCATGGCGTCCCAATGCCCGGTGCAGCTGCAGGAAGGCGGTGTAGTTGGCGACGACCTCCACGCGTCCCGGCGGGCAGGACGCGATCGCCGCCAGGGTGTCGTGCACCAGGGTGTGCTCGACGCCGGCGTACCCCAGGCGCACCGCCAGGTCGGTCCCGCGTTCCCCGGCGGCGACCACGTGAGTGTCTTCGAAGTGTTCGAAGCGCACGTCCCACAGCCAGGACAGGTCCTCTCCGTCGGGCACCTGCCCGTTGACCGAGATGACCACCCCGGCCGCGTGTTTGTCCACCATCGACAGCGCCTCCTGCCAGCCGGCCGGATTCTTGGCCAGCAGGATCCGGGCGTCGTGCGGGCCGATCCGCACGGTCCGGTACCGGCCCGCGACCTCGTCCACTCCCGACACCGCCGCGACGGCGGCCGCGGGGTCGGCGCCCAGCGCGACCGCGGCCGCGACGGCCTGGGCGGCATTGCCGCGATTCACCGTGCCGGGCAGCGCCAGCCGCATCGGCAGGGCCAGCCCGTCGGGCCCGTACAGCGTGTCGTCATCGAACCACCACTGCGGGCTGGGCCGCTTGAAATCGGCGCCGGTGGAATACCAATGGCCCGGCTCGCGGACGATCACCTCGCCACTGCGCGGACAGCTGACCGAGTCGTTCGCCCACGCGCCGCCGGCGGCCACCCACACCACGTTCGGGGCGTTGTAGGCGGCCGAGGTCATCAGCACGTCGTCGCAGTTAGCGACGACGACGGCGTTCGGGTGGCGGGTCAGCCCCGCTCGCAGCGTGCGCTCGATGACGTTGATCTCGCCGACCCGGTCCAACTGATCGCGCGACAGGTTGAGCAACACGATGACGCGTGGTTCGACGGCATCGGAAACGTGGGGCACGTGCATCTCGTCGACTTCCAGGGCCGCGAGCCCCGCGTCACGGTCGGCGGCCAACGCGGCGACCAGGCCGGCGTCCATGTTGGCGCCCTCGGCGTTGGTGGCGACCGATCCCAGCGTGCCGAGCGCGGCCGCGGTCATCCGGGTGGTCGTGGACTTGCCGTTGGTACCGGTGACGATGACCGTGCGCCGGCCCGTGCCGAGCTGGCGCAGCACCGAGCGGTCCAGCGTCATCGCGACCAGGCCACCGATCATCGCGCCGGCGCCGCGCCCGGTCATCCGCGACGCCCAGCGCGCGCTCGCTCCTGCGGCGAGCGCCAGACGTGCGCGGGTGGTGACCACCCGCGCAGTTTAAGGGTGGCCGCTTAGATCCAACTAACCGCCGACACGGCCGCGCAGCGGCGCGGTGATGTCGGTCAGACGTGCGATTCTTCGTCTATGAGCCCCACAAATCCGACGCCCTGGGGCCGGCCCGCGACCGATCCGGATGCCGGTTGGGCCGTCATTGACGTCGAGACCTCGGGTTTCCGGCCCGGTCAGGCGCGGGTCATCAGCCTCGCGGTGCTCGGGCTCGACGCCGAGGGCCGCGTCGAGCAGTCCGTCGTCAGCCTGCTCAATCCCGGGGTGGATCCCGGTCCCACGCACGTACACGGGCTGACCGCCGCCATGCTCGAGGATCAGCCCCAGTTCGGCGACATCGTCGGTGACGTGATCGAGGTGCTGCGCGGGCGCACGCTGGTGGCCCACAACGTCGCGTTCGACTACGCGTTCCTGGCCGCGGAGGCCGAACTCACCGGCATCGCATTGCCCGTGGACAGCGTCATGTGCACGGTGGAGCTGGCCCGCCGGCTCAACCTCGGCGTCGAGAACCTGCGATTGGAGACCCTCGCCACGCATTGGGGTGTGACGCAGGAACGGCCGCACGACGCCTTCGACGACGCCCTGGTGTTGACCGGTGTGTTCGCGTCCGCGCTGGGGCGGGCCCGCGAACTCGACATCTGGCTGCCGGTGCGCCCCGTCACCCGGCGTCGCTGGCCCAACGGCCGAGTGACCCACGACGAGCTGCGCCCGCTGAAGGCGCTGGCTTCCCGGATGCCGTGCCCCTATCTCAACCCCGGGCCGTATGTCCGCGGCCGGCCGCTGGTCCAGGGCATGCGGGTGGCGCTGGCTGCCGAGGTGCGGCGCACCCACGAGGAGCTCGTCGAGCGGATCCTGCACGCCGGGCTGGCCTACACCGACGTCGTCGACCGCGAGACCTCGCTGGTGGTGTGCAACGCCGCCGCCCCCGAGCAGGGCAAGGGCTACCAGGCTCAGCAGCTGGGTGTGCCGGTGGTGTCCGACGCGCAGTTCATGGCCGGCGTGGGCACCGTGATCGGCGGCACCAGCATGGAGGAGTTCGTCGACGCCGCCAGCGCCGACGACCAACTCGCACTGTTCTGATCAGCCACCGCTGCGATCAGGGGCCGCCGCGCCAGTGTTCGATGCGATGGTGATCCGGCATAAAGCCGTGGTCGACTCCCCACAGCACCGCCTGAGTGCGGCTCGCCACCCCGATCTTGCGGTAAACGGTCCGGATATAGGACTTCACGGTGTTGGGACTCAGATACGTCAGCCGCGCCACTTCGGCGTTGCTCTTGCCCTGGGTTATCAGCGCCAGGATCTCGGCCTCGCGGTCACTGAGCCCTTCACCGCGTCCGGGCCAATCGAGACCCAGTGCGCTGCGTGCCCGCGGCGGAGCCTGGCTGATCACCGTCTCACCGGCATGCACCGCTTCTAACGCCGCCACCAGTTCTCGAGCCGGCAACGCCTTCGACAGGTAACCGTCGGCGCCCTTATCGCGCGCGTGGCGAATCAGATCGGGGTGAAAGTTCCACGTGTACACCACGACTCGGGCCGCACGGGGATTCGCCGCCAGCTCGGCGATCTCGTCGTAATCCGACTCAGGCTGTGCGAACGAGTCGTACATGACGATGTCGACGGTGTCGTCGAGGGACATGTTCGAGTCCAGTTCGGCGACGACGACGCGGTCCTTGTATCGGTCGAACATGTTGGCCACTCCCATCACGACGACGTCGTAGTCGTCGACTAGCGCCACCGTGATCGGTTCTGCGTTGCGAGCGGCCATGGGCGTAGAACTTACCTCCCTAGGGGTGTAGTGCCACCACCCTTTGGGGTTGTTGTCTGGGAGATGTGTCGGGCACCCGCTCGGCCACGCAGGTACGAAACGCCGCTTGCGGCACAAAGTGAAAGGCTCGCATCATGATCGGACTTATCGTTACCCTCCTCGTCGTCGGGCTCATCGCCGGAGCGCTGGCGCGGCTGCTGGTTCCGGGTAAGCAGCCGATGTCGATTCTGACGACGATGGTCTTAGGGATCGTCGGCTCGTTCGTCGGTGGCTTTCTCGGCTACGTGCTCTTCCACAAGGATGCTGCGGAGGGCTTTTTTCAACCCGCCGGACTCATCGGGTCGGTTATCGGCGCGGTGATCGTGTTGCTGATCTGGACTCGGGTGGGCGCCCGCACCTCCGGGCGAATTCGCTGAGGTCCATATCCACCCGCTGCGTACGCGACCCGCTCGGCACATGTTGTGCCCAGCGGGTCGCGTCGCGGGTTATCGATCGGCGGGGAACAGGATGGTCTTGCCCGGCAACCGGCCGGTGTCCGAGGCTTCGTGGACTGCGGGGGCCTGGTTCAACGGGCGACGCTCGGCGACGTCGATGCGCAGCTGGCCGGCGTCTACCCGGCTGACCAGGTCGGCCAACTGCCCGGCGTCGCTGCGGACGAATATCCGCTGCGCACGCACGTTTCGGTCGGGGTGCTCCGTCCCCGACGTCATGGTGCCGACGTAGCAGCCGCCGTCGGCAACCACGTCGACGAGGGCTTCGGTCTCTTCGGGCGTGGTGCTCACCAGGTTGAGCACCACATCAAACGGCCCGACGGCGATCGGTGTCTGCGTGTAGTCGATGTAGCCGATGATCCGGTCGGCTCCGTACGCACGTAGCCGGTCCGCGCTGCGCGCCGATGCGGTAGCGGTGACGATGGCACCGGCTTGCTTCGCGAGCTGGACCGCGTAGCCGCCGACCGCTCCGCCCGCGCCGTTGATCAGGATGGTCTGCCCGGCCGTCAGGCCCGCCATCTCGAACAGTGCCTGCCACGCCGTCAAGCCGACGGTCGGCAGCGCGGCCGAATCCGCCAGGGCCACGGTGCGCGGCGCCATCGCCAAAGCCTCGGCCGGTGCCAGCACGTACTCGGCGGCGGCACCGTCGGCATCCATCGGAAGCAACGCCACGACCGCGTCGCCGACGTTCCAGCCTGTTACCCCGCCACCGAGTTCGGCGACCGTGCCCGCGACGTCGATACCCGGCACATGCGGGAAGGTGATCTCGTACACCTCGGACAGGTAGCCGCCGCGGATGCCCGCGTCGACCGGATTGAACGAAGTCCCGGCCACTTTCACCAGAACTTGCCCGGCGCCCGGCGTCGGTCGCTGGACTTCGGAGTACTCCAGCACCTCGCTGCTGCCGTACCGGTGGTAAAACACTGCCTTCATGATCTCCTCCATTCCTCGTTTGCTTCGAGATTGAAGCAGTTACCTATGCGGTAACTTGTTTCGATGTCGAAGCAATCCCCGGGCGCACTGTGGCCTTCGTCTCTTTGCTTCGATATCGAAGCAGTACGATCGCGGCATGGTCGAAGCACTCAAGCCGGAGCAGATGCGCACGTACTTCGCCCTCACCGAAACGGTCAGCCTGCTTCAGTACGCAGTGCGCCAGCAGCTACAGGCCGAAGGCGATCTCAGCTACGTGCAGTTCGAGATACTGGCCCACCTCGCCGACGCCGACGGCCAACTGACCATGACCGATCTGGCGGACAGAGTGGTTTACAGCCGCAGCGGCCTCACTCATCAGGCGGGACTGTTAGAGAGAGCGGGGCTCATCGCTCGCGCGGCCAGTCCGCACGATCAACGGGCGACCGTCGTCGATATCACCGAGGCGGGCCGAGCTCGTCTCACCAAGGTGCTACCCGGGCACATCGAGGTGGTACGCGGCTTGCTGTTCGATCGGCTGTCAGACGACGACGTCGGCCACCTCGGCGACATCATGAGCCGGGTTCGCGACCATATGCGAGCCCGCCCGCCCCGCTCCGCTGTCAGCCGCGCGATGCGCGGTTGACAGCCGACACCACGGCACGCAGCGACGCGGTGGTGATCGACGGGGCGATGCCGACCCCCCATACCGTGCGGCCGCCCACCGACGCCTCCACATAGGCCGCGGCCTGCGCGTCGTCACCGGAGCTCATCGCGTGTTCGGAGTAGTCGAGGACGGCGACGTCGAACCCGACGTCGCCCAGTGCGTGCACGAACGCGGCGAGCGGACCGTTGCCGGCACCGCTGATCTCGGTCTCCGCCCCATTGATCTTGACGGTCGCGGCGATTCGGGTGGTGCCGCCGTCTTCCTCCGAGGCGTCGACGCGCTGCTTGATCCGCTCCAGCGGCAGGATCGGCGCCAGGTACTCCTCGGAGAACGCGTCCCACATCTCCTTCGGCGACACCTCGCCGCCCTCGCCGTCGGCGATCTTCTGGATCACCTGGGAGAACTCGATCTGCAGCCGTCGCGGCAGGGCCAGGCCGTGATCGGCCTTCATGATGTAGGCCACCCCGCCCTTGCCGGACTGCGAGTTGACCCGGATCACCGCCTCGTAGGTGCGGCCGACGTCGCGCGGGTCGATCGGCAGGTACGGCACCTGCCAGAGCATGTCCTCGACATCGGTGTCCGCGGCGTCGGCGTCGGCCTTCATCTGGTCCAGGCCCTTGTTGATGGCGTCCTGGTGGCTGCCCGAGAACGCGGTGTAGACCAGATCGCCGCCGTAGGGGTGCCGCTCGTGCACCGGCAGCTGGTTGCAGTACTCGACCGTGCGGCGGATCTCGTCGATGTTGGAGAAGTCGATCTGCGGGTCCACCCCGCGGGAGAACAGGTTCAGCCCCAGCGTCACCAGGCATACGTTTCCGGTGCGCTCACCGTTGCCGAACAGGCAGCCCTCGATCCGGTCGGCACCCGCCTGATAGCCCAATTCGGCTGCGGCGACAGCGGTTCCGCGGTCGTTGTGTGGATGCAGGCTCAGGATCACCGACTCCCGGTTGGCCAGGTTGCGGCTCATCCACTCGATCGAGTCGGCGTAGACGTTGGGTGTCGCCATCTCCACCGTGGCGGGCAGATTGAAGATGATCGGGTGCTCCGGCGTCGGCGCGATGATTTCGCCGACGGCGTCGCAAACCTGCTTGGCGTACTCCAATTCCGTTCCGGTGTAGGACTCCGGCGAATATTCAAAGCGCCATTGCGTGTCCGGGTACTTGGCCGCCTCTTCGACGCACTTGCGCGCGCCGTCGGTGGCGATGGCCTGGACCGCGGCCCGGTCGGCACGAAATACCACGCGGCGCTGCAGGATTGACGTCGAATTGTAGAAGTGCACGATCGCGCGATGCACGCCGCGACACGCCTCGAAGGTGCGCTCGATCAGTTCCGGACGGCACTGCGTCAGCACCTGGATGGTGACGTCGTCGGGAATCGCGCCGTCGGTGATGATCTCGCGCACGAAGTCGAAGTCGGTTTGGCTGGCCGACGGGAAGCCTACTTCAATCTCCTTGTAGCCCATGGCAACCAGCAGGTCGAACATGCGGCGTTTGCGGGCCGGGCTCATCGGGTCGATCAGCGCCTGGTTGCCATCGCGCAGATCCACCGCGCACCACAGCGGTGCCTGGCTGGTGACGCGGTCCGGCCAGGTGCGGTCGGCGAGCCGGATGGCCTCCACTTCGTCGGCGAAGGGGCGATATCGGTTGACCCGCATGGACGAGCCGCGCTGCGGATTCCAGGCCGGCTGGTCGGGTCGGATCGGGCCCGCGGGCTTCGTCACGGTGCGGGCTGAGATGTATGCGTCCGGGTTGGCGGGCTGTGAAAAGTTGGTCACGGTAACTGCTCCGGGGATGTCAGAAGGGACTTCAGACCGGCGCATCGCGAACACCCGCGACGGGAAGCCGGTCTGGATCAGACCCCGTCGCGGCGTCCGAGAAGGAGCACCCGCTGCACGCTGTGAACTCTACCGCGATCGGTGCCCAGGCGAAAACTACGCCCAATCGAACCCAAAACCGCAGGCTGTGGCACCCGCTAGCGGGTCAAAAAGCAAGATGCGCCGCCACGTATCCTGTTGTGAACTTGAACCACGTCTGTGGGTGTGGAAGGGCAGGCAGGAAAACAGTGGCGCTCGTCGTACAAAAGTACGGCGGATCCTCGGTGGCCGACGCCGATCGGATCCGTCGTGTCGCGGAACGCATCGTCGAGACCAAAAAACAGGGCAACGACGTCGTCGTCGTGGTCTCGGCGATGGGCGATACCACCGATGACCTGCTGGATCTGGCCCAACAGGTGTGCCCGGTGCCGCCCGCCCGCGAACTGGACATGCTGCTGACCGCCGGGGAGCGGATCTCCAACGCGCTGGTGGCCATGGCGGTCGAATCGCTCGGGGCCCGCGCGCGCTCGTTCACCGGCTCGCAGGCCGGGGTGATCACCACCGGCACGCACGGCAACGCGAAGATCATCGACGTCACGCCGACGCGGTTGCAGTCCGCGCTCGAGCAGGGCGACGTCGTATTGGTCGCGGGGTTTCAGGGCGTAAGCCAGGACAGTCGCGATGTGACCACGCTGGGCCGCGGCGGCTCCGACACCACGGCCGTGGCGCTGGCCGCGGCGCTGCACGCCGACGTCTGCGAGATCTACACCGACGTGGACGGCATCTTCAGTGCCGACCCGCGCATCGTGCCCAACGCCCGCAAGCTCGACACCGTGACCTTCGAGGAAATGCTCGAGATGGCCGCCTGCGGCGCAAAGGTTCTGATGCTGCGTTGCGTGGAGTACGCCCGTCGCTACAACCTTCCGGTGCACGTCAGGTCGTCGTACTCGGACAAGCTAGGCACCGTCGTTGTCGGATCGATCAAGGACATATCCATGGAAAGCCCCCTTCTGACCGGCGTCGCCCACGACCGTAGCGAGGCCAAGGTGACGGTCGTCGGTATCCCGGACATCCCCGGGTATGCGGCCCGCGTCTTCCGGGCGGTCGCCGAGGCCGACGTGAACATCGACATGGTGCTGCAGAACGTGTCCAAGGTCGAGGATGGCAAGACCGACATCACGTTCACCTGCTCGCGCGACAGCGGGCCCACCGCGGTGGCCAAGCTCGACGCCCTCAAGGACGAGATCGGCTTCACCCAGCTGCTCTACGACGACCACATCGGCAAGGTGTCGCTGATCGGCGCGGGTATGCGCAGCCATCCCGGCGTGACCGCGACCTTCTGTGAGGCGCTTGCCGAGGTGGGCGTCAACATCGAACTGATCTCCACCTCCGAGATCCGGATCTCGGTGCTGTGCCGCGACACCGAACTAGACAAGGCCGTCGTGGCGTTGCACGAGGCGTTCGGCCTCGGCGGCGAGGAGGAGGCCACGGTGTATGCGGGGACGGGTCGATAGATATGGGCGCCGATAGGCTCGCAATTGGTGTAGTGGGGGCCACCGGCCAGGTGGGCCAGGTGATGCGCAATCTGCTGGACGAGCGCGACTTCCCGGCGAGCACGGTGCGGTTCTTCGCGTCCGCCCGCTCGCAGGGCCGCAAGCTGGAATTCCGCGGCCAGGAGATCGAGGTCGAAGACGCCGCGACGGCGGATCCGAGCGGCCTGGACATCGCGCTGTTCTCGGCCGGCAAGACGATGTCGCTGGTGCAGGCACCGCGGTTCGCCGCGGCCGGGGTGACCGTGATCGACAACTCGTCGGCCTGGCGTAAGGACCCCGAGGTGCCGTTGGTGGTCTCCGAGGTGAACTTCGCGCGCGATGCCGGCAACCGGCCGAAGGGCATCATCGCCAACCCGAACTGCACCACGATGGCCGCGATGCCGGTGCTGATGCCACTGCACGAGGAAGCTGGGTTGCGGCGCCTGGTGGTGTCGAGCTACCAGGCGGTATCCGGCAGTGGGTTGGCCGGTGTCGAGGAGCTGGCCACGCAGGCACGCGCGGTGATCGACGAAGCCGAACAACTCGTGCACGACGGTCGTGCGTTGCAGTTTCCGGCGCCGAAGACCTATATCGCGCCGATCGCCTTCAACGTGCTGCCGCTGGCCGGTTCGTTGGTGGACGACGGCTCCGGGGAGACCGACGAGGACCAGAAGCTACGGCACGAGAGCCGCAAGATTCTCGGCATTCCCGATCTGCTGGTGAGCGGGACCTGCGTGCGGGTTCCGGTGTTCACCGGCCACTCCCTGTCGATCAATGCCGAGTTCGCCCGGCCCATCTCACCCGAGCGGGCCCGAGAATTGCTCAGCGCCGCTGCGGGGGTGAAAGTGGTCGACGTGCCAACAGCTTTGGATGCCGCCGGCGTCGACGACTCATTGGTGGGCCGGATTCGCCACGACCCCGGGGTGCCCGACGGGCGTGGCCTGGCGCTGTTCGTCTCGGGGGACAACCTGCGCAAGGGGGCTGCGCTCAACACCATTCAGATCGCCGAGCTGCTCGCCGCGCAGCTGTGACTCGCGGGTGAGCGGCGCGCGGGCCTCGCTGCTCACTGCGCTGTGTTTACTTGGGCCGCAAGCTGTTTCGATCGCACGGGCCGACCCTCCGGCGCCTGTCCCGCAGCCGATCGTGCAGCCACTGGCGCCCGGCCAGGTGTTGCGCATCGGTCCGACGGCCGGAACCGGCACTCCCACAGGCGATTACGGCGTCGGCGCCACCGATCTCTGCGAATTCCTGGAGTTTCCGACCGAACTGCTGCAGGTCTGCGGCGATAGCTTCGCCGGGCAGGGCGTGGGGTTCGGCGGCTGGTACGCGCCGATCGCGCTGCATGTGGACACGTCGTCGGTCGACGACCCCGCCGGGGTGCGCTACACCGGCGTCACCGGAACCACCAAGCCGCTGTTGGCCGACCCCACGCCGTCGGGGGATTCGCAACTGCCCGCCGGAGTCGTGCAGATCAACCGGCGTAACTACCTAATGGTCACCACGACAAAGGATCTCAAGCCGCAGAACTCTCGGCTGGTGGTGGCCGAAGCGGCGCGCGGAGGATGGCAGACAGTAGCCGGGTCGAAGCGCGAGGCCACCTATCAGGGTGGTTCGCAGACGCAGATCAGCGGCTACTACGACCCGATCCCGACCGGCGATTCGCCGAGCGGATGGGTCTACGTTGTGGCTAACAGTTTCACTCGCAGTCAACCGGTGGTGCTGTATCGGGTTGCGCCGCAGAACTTTACGGACCGGTCACGATGGCAGGGCTGGGCCGCCGGCCCCGGCGGCGGCTGGAACAAGGTCCCCACGCCGTTGTGGCCCGACCAGGTGGGCGAGTTGTCCGTCCGGCAGGTCGAGGGCAAGACAGTGCTGTCCTACTTCAATGCCAGCAACGGCAACATGGAGGTCCGGGTGGCCAACGATCCGACATCGCTGGGCACCGCGCCGGTGACCACGGTCGTGCAGCACGACGAATGGCCCGAGCCGGCGGAGAGCCTGCCGCCGCCGACCGACAACCGGCTCGCGCAACCATATGGCGGCTACATTTCGCCCGGTTCCACGCTCGACGAGCTGCGAATCTTCGTCAGCCAGTGGGACACCCGCGCGCGGGTGTCCGCGCCGTATCGGGTGATTCAGTTCGCGGTGAACCCGTTCAAACCCGAATAGGCCCTCAGCCGGCCGCCTCGGCGAGACCGGCGGCCAGGTCGGCACCGGAGAGGCCCCGGACCCATTCCGCGAGTCCCATCGGGTTGAACTGCGGTTGGATGCCGGCCGTCCCGGCCAGGCCCGGCGTGGCCGCCGCCGCGGGCGCCGCGCCGACGCTGCTCGAAGAGGCGCTGGCGATCGGGGTGGTGGTGATGGAAACCACGCCTTGCAGGTTGGTGATGGTGGCACCACCGGCGTCGACCGTGACGGTGGCGGCGGTATTGCCAACGGCCCCGACGACACTGAGCGCTGAGGCATTACCAGGGACGGTTACCGAGCCGCTGACAACCGTGCCTTCGACTGCGTCACCCGCGGCGACCGGGGCGAGCGTGACGGGATTGGCGCCGGCGGTCACCGTGGCACCCACTGGGTAGACGACGCCGTCCGGCGTGACGGCGCCACTATTGAAGTTGAGGAGGATGCTGCTGCCGGCGTTGAGGATGATCGAGGATTCGCTGGCGACGGCGGTGCCGGGCGTGGCGGTCACACTGCCGCTGCTGATGTAAGCGACAGAGCCGGGGTCCAGGGTCACGGTGCTGCCGGCCGGGGCGGTCACGGTGTCGCCGACAGGGACGTTGGTCGAGCCGAGCTGAGTCGCCTGCGACGAAGCGAGTTGGATCGCGGATTGGGCGCGGCCGCTGGTGCCGTCGGCGGCGGCCCGTGCGACCGCGTTGGCCTGGTCCGCCTGGCCATTCGGGTCGGTGGTCTGCGACGGTTCGGCGAAAGCTTCCAGGGCGCCGGCGGTTTCGGACGCGGTGGCGTAGCCGTACATGGCCGTGGCGTCCTGGATCCACATCTGCATGTACTGCGCTTCGGTCGCCGCGATCGCCGGGGTGTTCTGCCCGAAGAAGTTCGTCGCGACCAGCATCATCAGCCGCATCCGGTTCTCCACGACGACCGGCGGGGGCACCGTCATACCGAACGCGGCCTCGTAGGCGGCTGCCGCGGCGTACGCCCGGGCGGCGGTCTGGGCAGCCTGCGCGGCACTGACGTGTAGCCACGTCACTTGGCGAGTCGCCGCGGCGGCCATCCGCATCGACGAGGGGCCCAACCACCGCCCGTTCAGCGCGGCGATCTCCGATGAGTAGCCGGCGGCGGCGGACTCCAGCTGGGCGGCCACCGCCTCCCAGTTCGCCGCCGCCGCCAGCATCGGCCCCGAGCCGGGCCCGGTGTACATCAGTTCCGAGTTGACCTCCGGCGGCAGCAAACCAAAGTCCATGTCTTATCCCTTTTTGGAGCTAAGAGCGGTGATTTGCTCGGCACCCTAACGTGTGTCTAATAAGACTGAGGTGAACGCTCGGTAATCGCGCGCTGAAGCTCGCCCGAAACCGTGGTGCGCCGCAGGCGTTGCCTGGGCCGGCTGGAACGGGCCGGGCGCCTCGGAGCCTTTGTGAGATCTGCGGACTAGTGCCTGTTGTGCACTAATACAGCGAAGAGGGCCGTACGGCCGTCCACATGATCTAGGAGGTTGTGCAGCAATGGATTTCGCAACACTTCCACCGGAATTCAACTCCGGCCAGTTGTATGCCGGCCCTGGAGCGGGCTCGATGCTGGCCGCTGCGGCGGCCTGGGACGAGCTGGCCGCTGAGTTGCACATGGCGGCAGCGGGTTACACATCGGTGATCGCCGGGCTGATCGCCGGGCCCTGGCTGGGTCTGGCATCCACGTCGATGGCGGCCGCTGCTGCTCCCTATGTGGCGTGGATGCGCAGCGCCGCCGGCCAGGCCGAGCAGGCGGCCACTCAGGCCAAAGCGGCTGCGGCCGCATATGAGGTGGCGTTTGCGGCGGTGGTACCTCCGCCGGTGATCGCGGCAAACCGCAGCACACGCAGGGCGCTGGTGGCGACGAACCTTTTCGGGCAGAACACCACGGCGATCGCCGTCACCGAGACCGGCTACGCCGAGATGTGGGCACAGGACGCCGCGGTGATGTACAGCTATGCCGGGCTGTCGGCGTCCGCGACAACGCTGACTCCGTTCACCCTGTCGCCGCAAAGTACCCGCCCCGGCGGCTCCAGCGACCAAGCAGCCGCGCTCGCGCGGGCCACGGCCACGTCGGCGTCGAGCGAGACCCATACGGCGCTGGCGCAATTGAGCTCGGACGTGCCCACGACGCTGCAGGCGCTCGCTTCCTCCCCGACCTCCGCGGCCGACGCGGTTTCACCCGCGTCGGGAATCTTCGACGCGCTGCAGAGCCTGGACCTGATATCGCCCTCGACGTTCTTCGAGCCCGCGAGCCTGGGTGTCGCGACGAGTGAGTTGGGCACCGCGTCCGGGGCATGGGCCGACGCGGCGAAAGCCGATACCGAGATCGAGGCCGCCGGCCGTGAAATCGCCGACGACCAGGATGCGCTCACCCGTCAAATCTCGGGTGCCGAGACGCGGATCATGGGCAGGTTCGATCAGTTGGGGACCGTCGGCCAGGCGGGATCGGCGGCCTCAGCAGGGTTGGGACAGGCGGCCACGATCGGGGCGTTATCGGTGCCGCCCGGCTGGACCACCGCGGCATCGCAGCTCCGGCTGGCCACGCTGGCGTTGCCGGCGACCGGCCTGGGCGCCGTGCCGGCAGCCTTCGCCGGCCCCGCTGCGGTGTTCGGTGAGATGACCCTGGCAAGCATCGCCGGCCAGGCGATCAACGGCACGGTGAGCCCGGCTCGCCGTGAGCCGGTCGGAACGGCTGCTCGGCCACGCCCGCCGGCCCCGTCCGCCGCGACCGGCCAGATCAGCGGTATCGCCTCCGACGTGCGTGAATTCGCCGAGCTCCTGGGCAAACTCGGTGACCTGCGCGGCTCGGGGCTGTTGACCGACGAGGAGTTCAACGAGCAGAAACAACGCCTTCTCAGCCGGCTCTGGTGAGCCGAACCGCCCGCGCGAATGCCGGCGGTTTCACCCGCTGAGCAGGGGTTTCGGCTCACAGCTGCTACATAAGTAGCGCATAGCCAGAACCATTGTTTACCCCCGCATCATTTGTCTCATGAGTGAAACATCTGACACCCCCACTGTGCGGTCCTCGACCGCAACGGCGCCGGCGCCCGCCGAGCCGGTCGTCGTCCACCGGACCCCCAGGGTCTTCCAAGCGGCGGCTTACGTCGCCATCGCCGCCGGGACCGTGTTCATTATCGCGGTCATCTTCTTCACCGGCTTCCTGCTCGGTAAGTCGACCGGGCACCACGGCCACGGCCACCACCACAAGCACCACGCGATGGTGCATCCCCACCGATTCGGCGGTCCGGGTGGCCCCGGCGGTCCGGGTTGGCCCGGTGCGAACCAGCAGCCGGGTGGGCCCGCGGCCGTGACCCCCGGCGCTCCGGGGCCCAGCCAGGTTCCGTCCTCGGTCGCGCCGTCTCGCACGCCGTAGCCCACACCACAACCATTCAGATGCTCACGGGGTAATAGGAGGACTCCGGGGGGCCACCAATTCACACGCACTAGCCCGGCGCTCACCAGAGCGCCGGGCTACCAGTGGTTTCGCCGCCTTGCGCTCGCTGATCGCATTCGGATTAATTCACAGCAACTCTTTCACCGGAATCTGTTGCAGCAGTTGCATTCAGGGGCACTATTCAAGGCATGAGTGAAACACCTGAACGCGGGATACAGCCGGCGGCCGTCGACACGGCCGCGCCCCCACCGCCGCATCTGGTCAAGCCACCCAAGGTCTATACGGCCGCGGCGTGGGTGGTGATCGTGGCGGGGATCGTCTTCATCTTGTCGGTCGTCTTCTTCTCCGGCGCCATGATCTTCGGATACCACCACCACTGCCGCCACCACCACGGTCAGATGTGGAAGCCCGGCGGCCCGGGCGGCCCCGGACCGTGGCAGTACGGCGGCCCAGGCGGTCCCGGAATGATGCCGCCCTACCAGTACGGTCCGCCTCCGGGATACGGCCCGGGCGGTCCCGGCGGCCCCGGCGCCGGCCCGAGTGCTCCGGCCGCGCCCGCTCCCGCGACCAGTGCCCCCGCGCCGCGTCCCTAGCACCGATCTCGCAAAACGGCCCGGCGTCCCACGAAGGGATGCCGGGCCGTTTCATGCCCTGAACGCGCTTGCCACCGATTCGGGTTCACACTGGATGGGTACACGTCGCACGGCCCTCGGATTCAGTCCAGTTAGCGAGGAGATGGCGAGATGACGGAGCGCTTCACCACGACCGATGCGGGCATTGCCGCGCCCAGTGACGACCAGTCGTTGACGGTCGGTCCCGACGGTCCGATCCTGCTGCAGGACCACTACCTGATCGAGCAGATGGCGCAGTTCAATCGGGAACGCATCCCGGAGCGTCAACCGCACGCCAAGGGTGGTGGCGCCTTCGGTCATTTCGCGGTGACCAACGACGTCAGCCAGTACACCCGGGCCGCGGTGTTCCAGCCCGGCACCAAAACCGAGATGCTGGCCAGGTTTTCGACGGTGGCCGGCGAACGCGGCAGCCCAGACACCTGGCGCGACCCGCGCGGCTTCGCGCTGAAGTTCTACACGACCGAGGGCAATTTCGACATGGTCGGCAACAACACGCCCGTGTTCTTCATGCGCGACCCGATGAAGTTCCAGCACTTTATCCGTTCCCAAAAGCGGATGCAGGCAACTAATTTGCGTGACCACAACATGCAATGGGACTTCTGGAGCCTGTCGCCGGAATCCGCGCACCAGGTGACCTGGTTGATGGGCGACCGGGGAATCCCCAAGACGTGGCGCAATATGAACGGCTACAGCAGCCACACCTACAGCTGGATCAACGCCGGCGGTGAAATCTTCTGGGTGAAGTATCACTTCATCACCGATCAGGGCATCGAGTTCCTGACCCAAGAGGACGCCGACCAATTGGCCGGTGCGGACGGCGATTACCACCAGCGGGACCTCTACGACTCGATCGAGAGCGGCAACTTCCCGAGCTGGACGCTGAAGATGCAGATCATGCCGTACGAGGAGGCCAAGACCTACCGGTTCAACCCGTTCGACCTGACGAAGGTATGGCCGCACGGCGACTACCCGCTGATCGACGTCGGCAAGATGACGTTGAACCGCAACGTCACCGACTACCACACCGAGATCGAGCAGGCCGCGTTCGAGCCCAACAACACCGTGCCCGGCACCGGTCTCAGTCCGGACAAGATGCTGCAGGCCCGCGGCTTCTCCTACTCCGACGCGCATCGCGCCCGGTTGGGGGCCAACTACCGGCAGATCCCGGTCAACGAGCCGAAGGTCGAGGTCAACAGCTATTCCAAAGACGGGGCGATGCGGATAAAGAACGTGTCGGATCCGGTGTATGCGCCCAACTCCTACGGCGGCCCGCACGCGGACCCGCAGCGCGCTGCCGAGGTGCGTTGGCAGGCGGACGGCGAGATGATCCGCGCCGCCTACACACTGCGCGCCGAGGACGACGATTTCGGACAGGCCGGCACCATGGTGCGTGAGGTTCTCGACGATGAGGCCCGAGACCGCTTGGCCCACAACATCATTGGGCACGTATCCAAGGGTGTCAAAGAGCCGGTGCTGTCCCGGGTCTTCGAGTACTGGCGCAACGTCGACCCCGATCTCGGCAAAAAGGTCGAGGAGGGCGTTCGGGCTCAATAGTTCTGTCGTCGAACGTCGAGTTGTCGCGCTTGCCGCAGCAGCTCGACGTTCGCCGTCAGGCGCCCTGTTCGGCACGGGCCGTCGCCCTGGCATGATCGAGATTCATGATGCGGATCTCCGCCGTGGCGGTAGGCGTCGGTCTGGGCTGGGGGGCCGCTTGGGGCGTGCCCATCGCGACGGCCCATCCATCCGATCCCGGGGTGGTGTCGTATGCGGTCCTGGGCAAAGGGTCGGTGGGCAACATCGTCGGCGGGCCGATGGGGTGGGAAGCGGTGTTCACCGCACCGGTCCAGGGCTTCTTCGTCGACTTGGCCGACTGCAACAACTGGGCCGACATCGGACTGCCCGACGTGTACAACGATCCCGACCTGGCGTCCTTCAACGGCGCCACGTCGCAGACGTCGGCCAACGATCAGACGCATCTCGTCAAGCAGGCCGTCGGCGTGTTCGCCACCAACGATGCCGCGGACCGGGCATTCCATCGGCTGATCGACCGCACCGGGGGCTGCTCCGGCCAGACCACCACGATGCACCTGGATAACGGGCAGACGCAGGTGTGGTCATTTGCCGGCGCACCCGCCACCGCGACCGATGCGAACTGGACCAAGCAAGAAGCGGGCACCGATCGTCGCTGCTTCAATCAAACCCGGCTGCGTGAAAACGTGGTGCTGCAGGCGAAGGTTTGCCAGTCTGGCAACGCGGGGCCCGCGGTCAATGTGCTGGCCGGGGCGATGCAAAACGCGCTGGGGCAATAAGCGGTGAAGTGGGTATGCGTGTAAGCCGTGCGGCCAGAACCTGCGGGAACGGGAATATGTCGGGGCGATCTGGAAGATGAAGAGACGGCGGCTATCGTTCGGATAGCTGCCCAACGTGGCGCTCGGCCCGGTGATGTTCCGGCGTGGTCGGGCCCGGAGGGATCGTGATATGACGCTCGCCGCTATCACCGTCGCGGCCTCGCAGCTAGATGCCGCCCGCCCGGCCGACTCCGAATTGACCAGTTCCGAGGAAGCCGCCCAGTACATCGCCGATGGCTGCTTGATCGACGGCCCGCTGGGGCGCGTCGGGCTGGAGATGGAAGCGCATTGCATCGACCCGGTCGATCCCTACCGGCGGCCGAGCTGGGACGAGATCACCGAGGTCATCGACCAGCTACCGCCACTGCCTGGCGGCAGTGCGGTGACAGTGGAGCCCGGTGGCGCGGTCGAACTGTCCGGGCCGCCTGAGGACGGCGTCGCCGGCGCCATCAAAGCGATGAGCAACGACCAGGCCGTGCTGCGCAAGGCCTTCGCCAATGACGGGCTGGGACTGGTCTTTCTGGGTGCCGACCCGCTGCGGGCACCCGGGCGGGTCAACCCGGGCGCGCGTTATCGCGCGATGGAGGAGTTCTTCGCCGCGAGCAATTCCGCCGAGGCGGGCGCGGCGATGATGACGTCGACGGCCTCGGTCCAGATCAACCTGGACGCCGGCCCGCAGGCAGGCTGGGCGGCGCGGGTCCGGTTGGCGCACGCGCTGGGCCCCACGATGATCGCGATCGCCGCCAACTCGCCGATGCTGGGCGGCGACTTCTCCGGTTGGGTGTCCACCCGGCAGTGGGTGTGGGGCCAGATGGACTCCGCGCGCTGCGGGCCCATCCTGGGCGCCAGCGGTGACGACCCCGGCACCGACTGGGCGCGCTACGCCCTGAAGGCGCCGGTGATGATGGTGCACAACCCGGAGGTCCCGGACTTCCGAGCGCTCACCCACTACGTGTCCTTCGCAGATTGGGCGGACGGCTCGGCGCGGCTGTGCGATCGCCGGCCCACCCTCGCCGATCTCGACTATCACCTGACCACGCTGTTCCCGCCGGTGCGTCCCAGGCAATGGCTGGAAATCCGCTACCTCGACAGCGCTCCGGACGCCCACTGGCCCGCGATCGCGTTCACTCTGGCCGCACTGCTCGACGACCCGGTCGCGGCCGACGCCGCCGCCGCGGCGGTCGAACCCGTGGCCACCGCGTGGGACAACGCTGCCCGGCTCGGCCTGAGTGACCGGCGTTTGCACGAGGCCGCCACCTCCTGTGTGGCGATCGCCGCCGCGAAGTCGCCGCCCGAGCTCACCGACGCGATGGAACAGCTGATCCGCGCCGTGGAGCGGGGGCGATGTCCCGGCGACGACTTCTCCGACCAGGTAATCGACCACGGCATCGCGGCCACCGTGTCGCAGTTGGCGCAAGGGGGCTTGTGACTCCGCGGGAACGCATCGCCGACGATCTGGAGCGGGCGCGCACGCGTACGTTGCGGCTGGTCGATTTCGACGACGCCGAATTGCGTCGCCAGTACGACCCGTTGATGAGCCCGCTGGTGTGGGACCTCGCGCACATCGGTCAGCAGGAGGAACTGTGGCTGCTGCGCGGCGGTGACCCGAGTCGCCCGGGGATACTGGATCCGTCGGTCGAAGGTCTCTACGACGCCTTCGAACACTCCCGCGCCAGTCGCGTCGATTTGCCGCTGCTATCTCCCGACCAAGCCCGATCATATTGCCGCACAGTGCGTTCCGCCGCCCTGGATGCGCTGGACGCATTGCCGGACGACCCCGCCGGAGACCGCGCGGCCTTCGTCTACGCGATGGTGGTCAGCCACGAAAGCCAGCACGACGAAACGATGCTGCAGGCGTTGAACCTGCGCACCGGCGCCGCGCTGCTGCGCGACCCCGCCAACTTGCCCGGCGGCAGGACGGGCCTGGCCGGGACGTCGGTGCTGGTGCCCGGTGGCCCGTTCGTGCTGGGCGTGGACGCCACCAGCGAGCCGTTCTCGCTGGACAACGAGCGCCCCGCCCACGTCGTCGATCTGCCGGCGTTCCGCATCGGCCGGGTTCCGGTGACCAACGGCGAATGGCAGCAGTTCATCGACGACGGCGGCTACCGGGACCGGCGCTGGTGGTCCGGTCGCGGTTGGGATCATCGCTGCGGCGCGGGCCTGACCGCGCCGCAATTCTGGGGCACCGACGGTCGCACCCGCACCCGCTTCGGCTACATCGAAGACATTCCGCCCGACGAACCCGTGCAGCACGTCACCTACTTCGAGGCCGAGGCATACGCGGCCTGGGCCGGCGCGCGGCTGCCCACCGAAATGGAATGGGAGAAGGCCTGCGCGTGGGACCCCGTCACCGAGTCCCGGCGTCGCTACCCCTGGGGAGCGCAGGACCCGTCGCCCGAATTCGCCAACCTGGGCGGCACCGCGCTGCGGCCGGCCCCGGTCGGCGCATACCCCGCCGGCGCGTCGGCCTATGGCGTCGAGCAGATGCTGGGTGACGTCTGGGAGTGGACCAGTTCACCGTTGCGGCCCTGGCCCGGTTTTGTCCCGATGATCTACGACCGCTACTCCCAGCCGTTCTTCGACGGCGACTACCGGATTCTGCGCGGCGGATCGTGGGCCGTCGAATCCGCCATCCTGCGGCCCAGTTTCCGCAATTGGGACCACCCGATCCGTCGTCAGATCTTCTCCGGTGTCCGCCTGGCCTGGGATGTTCCCGACGCGGGGGACTGCGCCTGATGTGTCGTCACCTCGGCTGGCTCGGCGCCGACGTCAGCGTCTCCTCGCTGATTCTCGATCCGCCGTTCGGCCTGCGCGTGCAGTCGTATTCCCCGCGCCGGCAGAAGCACGGCCTGATGAACGCCGACGGTTGGGGCGTCGGGTTTTTCGATCGTTCTTCCGGAGGCCTTCCAGAGGGCGGTGTGCCGCGGCGCTGGCGCAGCACCGCGCCATTGTGGGGTGACACGTCGCTGGAATCGGTCGCGCCCGCGCTGCGCAGCGGCTGCGTGGTGGCCGCAGTGCGCTCGGCGACCGTCGGCATGCCGCTGGACGTCAGCGCGACGGCGCCGTTCACCGACGGACAGTGGCTGCTGTCGCACAACGGTGTCGTCGATCGCGGCGTCCTGCCTTTGACAGCGACGGCCGAATCCGTCTGCGACAGTGCGATATTGGCGGCGACCATATTCTCGCTGGGGCTTGAGGTGCTCGGCGAGACCATCGCGCAGATCGGGTCTCTCGATCCCAATGCCCGGCTGAACATCTTGGCCGCCAACGGGTCTCGCCTGCTGGCTACCGCCTGGGGTGACACCCTGTCCATCCTGCGCCGCGACGACGGAGTGGTGCTGGCCAGCGAGCCCTACAACGACGACTCCGAATGGGAGGACGTACCCGACCACCACCTTGTCGAAGTGAGCGCTAAAGGCGTAATGATGACCCCGCTGGACGAGCCGAAAGGATTTTGATGACACTGACGTTGTCCAACCATCTCGCCGCCGACTCGGCGTACCACGCATTGCGTCGCGACGCGCTCGACGGACTGCAGCGCACGCCGAAGAGCTTGCCGCCCAAGTGGTTTTACGACTCGGTGGGTAGCGATCTGTTCGACCAGATCACCCGCTTGCCGGAGTATTATCCGACTCGGGCCGAGGCGGAGATCCTGCGCGGCCGGGCCGCCGAGATCGCCTCGGCCAGCGCGGCCGACACCCTGGTCGAACTCGGCAGTGGCACCTCGGAGAAGACTCGCCTGCTGCTGGACGCGCTACACGGCCGCGGATCGCTGCGCCGTTTCGTACCGTTCGACGTCGACTCGACGATCTTGTCGACGGCAGCGGCCGCCATCCAGCAAGAGTATGCGGGCGTCGAAATCAAAGCTGTCTGCGGCGATTTCGAGGAGCACCTGGGCGAGATTCCGCGCGGCGGTCGGCGCCTGTTCGTGTTTCTCGGGTCGACGATCGGCAACCTCACGCCCGGCCCGCGTGCGGAATTCCTCAAGTCCCTGGCCGACGTGATGCAGCCCGACGACACCCTGCTGCTGGGCACCGACCTGGTCAAGGACATCGGTCGATTGTTGCGCGCCTACGACGATTCCGCCGGCGTGACGGCGCGGTTCAATCGCAATGTGCTCGAGGTCGTCAACCGCGAACTCGACGCCGATTTCGACATCGAGGCCTTCCGGCACGTGGCGCGCTGGAACGCCGACGAGGAGCGCATCGAAATGTGGCTGCGGACCGATCGGGCGCAGACGGTCCGGGTCGGCGCCCTCGACCTGACCGTCGAGTTCACCGCCGGCGAGGAGATGCTGACCGAGGTGTCGAGCAAGTTCCACCCGGGTGGCGTGAGCGCCGAATTGGCCGGCGCGGGACTGCGTCGCGTCCGCTGGTGGACCGACGCCGCAGGCGATTTCGGGTTGTCGTTAGCAGTCAAGTGAGCGATGGCGGGTCGCTGGCCGACCGATGGCGGGAGGCCCGCCCGCCGGTAGCCGGTTTACACCTGGACAGTGCGGCCTGCTCGCGCCAGAGTTACTCGGCCATCGACGCCGCCGCGCAGCATGCCCGCCACGAGTCGGAGGTCGGTGGATATGTCGCGGCACAGGCCGCGGTGCCGACGCTCGACGCCGGGCGTGCCGCGTTCGCCGCGCTGGCCGGGATGACCGACGCCGAGGTGGTCTACACCACGGGATCGCTGCATGCGCTGGATCTGCTGCTGGGCAGCTGGCCCGCCGAGCGCCGGAGGCTGGCCTGCCTGCCGGGCGAATACGGTCCCAACCTCGCCGTGATGGCTGCCCACGGATTCGACCGGCAGTTGTTGCCGGCCCTCGAGGATGGTCGCCTCGCGCTCGACGACGCGGCCTATGTCCTCGACGACGACCCGCCCGATTTCGTCCACCTGACCCCGGTCGCCAGCCATAGCGGTGTCGTGCAACCGATTTCGATGATCGCGAAATTGTGCCGCGAGTTGGGGCTGCCGCTGGTCTTCGACGCCGCCCAGGCGCTGGGCCAGGTCGACTGCGCGGTCGGCGCCGACGTCACCTACTCCTCGTCGCGCAAATGGATCGCGGGTCCGCGCGGGGTGGGTTTCCTGGCGGTGGAGCCCGACCTGATGCAGCGGCTGCATCCCCGACTGGCCGCGCCGGAGTGGTCTGAGTCGTTCTCGGTGGCCCAGCAGCTCGAGTTCGGCGAAGCCAATATTGCTGCGCGAGTGGGTGTTTCGGTGGCGCTGGGTGAGTATCTGGCGTTCGGACCCGATGCGGTGCGCGCGCGCCTGGCCGAACTCGGCGGCATCAGCCGCACGACGCTGGCCGACGTACCGGGGTGGGCGGTGATCGAGGAGGTCGAAGAGCCAAGCGCCATCACTACTTTGGCTCCGGTCGACGGCGCCGACCCGCAAGCGGTGCGGGAATGGCTGCTCGCCGAGCGGCGAATCCTGACCACCTTCGCCGGTGTGCAGCGGGCGCCACTGGAGATGACCGCGCCGCGGCTGCGGATCTCGCCGCACGCCGACACCACCGTCGACGATCTGGAAAGCTTCGCCGAAGCGCTGATCGCCGCGACCGCCGCAACGGCGACGTGACTGAAACCGCGATGTCCACCCTGACCTGGCTCGGCGTACCTGGTGACGAAAGTGCTTGGAGTGCACTGGGGTTCGTTGTCGATGACGACACGATCCGCATCGGACGGGTGGGCTGTGCGCTGACGGTCGAGCGCGGCTGGGGATTCGACGAAATCCGCGCGCAGCCCGACGCCCTCGGGGTGCCGACGGCGGTCCGCCCGCCGGTGACCGGCGCGGTGCACCCTTGCGGTGTCACTCACGTCGACCACATCGTCTACACGGTGCGCGAATTGGAGGCTGCCATCACCGCTCTCACCGCGGTGCTCGGTGCGCCGCCGCGTCGACGATTTCACCCGCGGGGTGCCCAAGGTCCCGAGATGGCGTTCTACCGTGTCGGCGAAGGCTTCATCGAGGTGGTTGCCGCGGCCGGCGAGCCGGCGCTGATCGGGCTCGCGCTATGGTCGCCCGACCTGGACGCCACCGTCACCGCGATTCGTGCAGCCGGCGGTCCAATCGGTGATCCGAAACCCGCGGTGCAGGGCGGGCGGATCGCCAGCGTATGGCAGGGCCACCTGGACTGGGGCCTGGCCATTATGGGGCCGTGAGCTGAATCAGCCCGCCTTGTGCGCCGTCAGCAGATAAGCGGGAAGCTTCATCCGTCCCTTTTCGTCGCGGTCGTGCGGCGGGAACTGGAACGGCGCGTCGGCCATGGCGTGCATGTTCGCGTGGATGTAGGCGGGCCGAATCTCGTCGATCTCCCAGTACCTGCTCACCGCGGCGCGCAACTCGTCCTCGTCCACTTCGTTGGGCTTCTCGTCCATCTCGGCAGGGAAGGCGCCCTTGGCGAACACCAGCACGTAATAGTTGGCGCCAGGGGCGGCCGCACGGTGCACCGAACGCAGGTAGTCGTCGCGATTCTCAACCGGCAGCGAGTGGAACAGCGTGCTGTCGGCGATTGTCGCGAACCGGCCCTCGGAACCGGGCGGGTAGTCGGTGAACGAAGTGATGTCGGCCTGGACGAAGCTGGCGGTGCGCAGGCCGCGTTCCTCGGCCGCCTTGGTGGCCGTCGCGACAGCGGTAGGTGTGAGGTCGATGCCCACCACCGTGTAGCCCTGGGCGGCCAGCGTCAACGACAGCTCTGCGACGCCGCAACCGGCGTCCAGCACGTCGCTGTGGAACTTCCCGGCCGCGATCAATGCGGCCAATTCAGGCTGTGGCTCACCGATATTCCACGGCGGAGGCCCCGCGAACTGGCCCTGCTCCCGATAGGCGCTGTCCCAGTTCATGACGTCGTCGGTTGCCATGAATCCAACCTACCCGCGGTTAGCAGGGCCAGGTGTGGACCGGTTCGTTGGCGTGCATGTGGTCGCAATACCGACGCAGCATCTCGGCCAGCGCCGCGCGCCGGGTCATGCCGGAGTCCTGCAGCGCGCGCACCGTTGCCACCTGCCAGCTGGCGCCGTTGCGGCCGGCCTTGGCCCGTCCCTCGATGACACCGAGAAAACGATCGCGCACCTCGGCGTCCACCCCCCACCGGCGCAGTCCTTCGTCGGCGATCGGTAGCAGCGTGTCGAGTACCAACGTGGTCGCCGCTACCTCACCGAGCCCGGGCCAATGCAACACGGTGTCCATCCCATGGCGGGCCGCTTCGAGAAAATTGTGATGCGCCGCAGTGAAACTCATCTTCGTCCACAGCGGGTTCTCCTCCTCGGACAAGGTGCGCAGCGTGCCGTAGAAGAACGCGGAGTTGGCCAGCATGTCGATGACGGTGGGCCCGGCCGGCAACACCCGATTCTCCAGCCGCAGGTGTGGGCGCCCGTCGACCACGTCGTACACCGGCCGGTTCCACCGGTACACGGTGCCGTTGTGCAGGCGAAGTTCGGGAAGGTGCGGGATGCGGCCGGCGGCCAGCTCGGCGGCCGGGTCCTCGTCGGACAGCTCGGGCAGCAGGGACGGAAAGTAACGGATGTTCTCTTTGAACAGCTCGAGGATCGAGCCGATCCAGCGCTCACCGAACCACACTCGCGGCCGTACCCCTTGAGTCTTGAGTTCCTCGGGCCGGGTGTCGGTGGACTGCGCGAACACCTCGATACGGGTCTCCGACCACAGCTGATGACCGAAGAAGTAGGGCGAGTTAGCGCCCAGCGCCAGCTGCGGGCCGGCTATCACTTGCGCCGCGTTCCAGTTCGGGGCGAAGTCGTCGGGAGCCACCTGCAAGTGCAATTGCATGCTGGTGCAAGCGGATTCGGGAGCGATGGTCACCGATTCCCAACTCAGCGGCTCCGGACCGGAAATATGTATCGGAATGTCCTCACCGCGCGCATTGAAGATCGAGTCGTTGAGCGCGGCGTACCGTTTCGAATCGCTCATCCAACCGTCGCGGGACAGATGCTCGGGCATCAGCGTCGGCAGGATGCCGATCATCACGATGCGGGTGTGCTGCGCGCCGGCCTTGGTCTGCGCCTCGTTGAGGCTGGCTCGCACCTCCGCCTCCAGGTCCAATCCGGTGTGTCCCGGCAGCGAGCGGGGAGGCACGTTGAATTCGATGTTGTAGGCGCCTAATTCCTTCTGGTAGGCCGGATCTGCGATGGCATCGAGCACCGGCCGATTCGACATCGCGGGCTGATAGTCAGCATCGACGAGATTGCATTCGATCTCCATGCCGGTCAGCGGACGGTCGGAGTCGAAGCGCGACTGGGCGAGCATCGTCTCGAAGACGTCGAGACACAGCTGCACCTTGCGCCGGTACTCCCGCGCATGTGCGCGGTCGTACGTGGTGCGCTTGACCTCGTCGCCCACATCGCCGATGGAACAGGGTTACCGGCGGTAGCGCAAGGGCCACCGGACTCCTCAGCGGCGGATTGCGCCGGCGCGGGTGCCCCTACTCATCGCGAATCGAGTCGGTTAGCTGCAGATCTGGTGGGCCGGTCCACCATCATGGACGATGGCAGGAACGTGTCGCAGTTCACGACGAAGGAGACAGGTGGCCGAGTTCGTCGCAGCTATCGATCAAGGCACCACCAGTACCCGCTGCATGATTTTCGATCACGACGGCGCCGAGGTCGCACGTCATCAGCTCGAGCACGAGCAGATCCTGCCGCAGGCCGGCTGGGTCGAGCACAATCCGATCGAGATCTGGGAACGTACCGCCTCGGTATTGATGTCGGTGCTCAATACCTCGAAGTTCTCGACGAAAGACATTGCCGCGCTGGGGATTACAAACCAGCGCGAGACGACTCTGGTGTGGAATCGGCGTACCGGCCGGCCGTATTACAACGCGATCGTCTGGCAGGACACCCGTACCGACCGGATCGCGTCGGCGCTGGAGCGCGACGGGCGCGGCGACGTGATCCGCCGCAAGGCCGGCCTGCCGCCGGCCACCTATTTCTCCGGCGGGAAGCTGCAGTGGATCCTGGAGAACGTCGACGGCGTGCGCGCGGCGGCAGAAAACGGTGACGCCCTGTTCGGCACCCCGGACACCTGGGTGTTGTGGAATCTGACCGGCGGTGTGCGGGGCGGGGTGCACGTCACCGACGTGACCAATGCCAGCCGGACCATGCTGATGGACCTGGAAACGCTGGACTGGGATGACGAGCTGTTGTCGTTCTTCTCGATTCCGCGCGCGATGCTGCCGGCGATCGCGTCGTCGTCACCCACGCAGCCCTACGGCGTCACGTCCACCGATGGGCCGCTCGCCGCCGAGGTACCGATCACCGGCGTGCTGGGTGACCAGCACGCCGCGATGGTCGGACAGGTGTGTCTGTCCGCGGGTGAAGCCAAAAACACCTACGGTACCGGCAATTTCCTGCTGCTCAATACCGGCGAGACCATCGTGCGCTCCGACAACGGGCTGCTGACCACGGTCTGTTACCAGTTTGGGGACGCCAAACCCGTCTACGCGCTGGAGGGCTCGATCGCGGTCACCGGCTCGGCGGTGCAGTGGCTGCGCGATCAGCTCGGCATTATCAGTGGTGCCGCGCAAAGCGAATGGCTGGCCCGCGAGGTTCCCGACAATGGCGGGGTGTATTTCGTCCCGGCGTTCTCCGGATTGTTCGCCCCGTATTGGCGTTCCGATGCGCGCGGTGTGATCGTCGGGCTGTCGCGGTACAACACCAACGCCCATCTGGCCCGCGCGACACTCGAGGCGATCTGCTACCAGAGCCGCGACGTGGTGGACGCGATGGCAGCGGATTCCGGTGTGCGCCTTGAGGTGCTGAAGGTCGACGGCGGCATCACCGGCAACGAGCTGTGCATGCAGATCCAGGCCGACGTGCTGGGCGTGGACGTGGTGCGGCCAGTGGTCGCCGAGACCACCGCGTTGGGTGCCGCGTATGCGGCCGGGTTGGCGGTCGGGTTCTGGGCCGACCCGTCCGACCTGCGGGCCAACTGGCAGGAAGACAAGCGGTGGACGCCGGCCTGGGACGACGATCAGCGCGCGCAGGGATATGCGGGCTGGCGTAAGGCGGTGCAGCGCACGCTGGATTGGGTCGACGTCTCGTAGCGAAGTGCCCGCCGGCGGGGGCCGACGGGCACTTCCCAGCGCAACGGTCAGTCCTCGCCGAGGATGCCGTAGACCTCACGGCGCGCATTGTTCAGAATCTCGATGATGCGCTGCTGCTGTTCGGCGGTGGCGGTGTGCGCGGATTGCGCGACCGCCCCGAACAGCTGGCCGATGGCCGACCGCAGGTTCATCTGGCCGGGGTCGGCGCCTTCGGCGATCTCGTCCCACGGCGGGGTCTCGACCTTCTCGGCGGCCGTGCGCCCTGCTTCGGTCAGCTCGAAAAGCTTCTTGCTGCCGTCGGTTTGGCTCGCGGTGATCAGGCCCTCGTCGTCGAGCAGTTGCAGCGTCGGGTACACCGAGCCGGGGCTGGGCTTCCAGATTCCATTGCTGCGTTCGGCGATCTGCTGGATCATCTCGTAGCCGTGCATCGGCCGCTCGGCGAGCAGTGCCAGGATGGCTGCCCGCACGTCACCTCGTTTGCCGCGGTTGTGGCCGCCGCGCCGCCAGCCGCCGCGTCGTCCGCCGGGGCCGAAACCGAACCCGGGGCCAAAACCGGGCCCGAAGCCGGGGCCGAAGCCCGGGCCGAAACCGGGGCCGAAGCCCGGATCGCCGGCCTGGTCGCGGAGGTTTTCGAAGAATTCCCGCCGGGCCTGTCGCCGTGCGCCGTGTAACGCACGGCGCTGCTCACGGCCGTGACCGGGGCCGAAGCCGAATCCAGCGCCGGGATGACCCGGGAATGGCACGTCGGGGGGAGTGAATGGGTTGCTCATTGTGTAGTCCTCAATGTTCTCGGGGGTAGCGCACCGTCTGTGCGCTTCGGAATATCACGATATATCGGAAACGATCGCGATGCAACGGCGGATTCGGGCAGAACCCGTTTGAATCGGCTTTTTGCAACTCTGACCTGCGGAAAAGACTCCGTGCAAGGTTTCGTTTGTCCCGGGTGGGCGACGGGTACGGACTTCGGGATGAACGCAGAGAACCCGACGTTCAGCGACACGCATCGCACGGCACCGGGGCGCCACGACGGCGGCCAGGACCGACCCGTGTGGCCGTGGGTGAACTGGGGTTTGGCGCTGTCGACGGTGCCCGCCGCGGCGATCGTCATGCTCTTCGCGCTCGGCGCCGTGATGAGTACCGACGGATGCACCGGCCGCAGCTGCCCCAACCAGGGCGGCGGGATTGATTTCGGCCTGGCCTTTTATGGGCCGCCGCTGGTGGCGTTCGTCGTCATCCTGATCACGTTTTTCACGGCCAAACGCCGCGGCGGCATCGTGGTGCCGCTGTTCGGCTGGGCGTTATTGGTCGCCGATGTGGCGCTGATGGCGGCCTCTGTCGCGCGCTAGTCGCGAGGTGACTAGCGCGGCGGCGCGAAGCCGCCCGTTTGCCGTTCCTGCTGGGGAGGCATCGCCTGCGGTGCTGTCGGCTGTGGCCACGGGACGGGTGCCGGCTGCGGCATGGCTGCCGGCGGTGCGGCGGGCCACCCGGGCGCAGTGTGGAATTGCGGCCCGGCAGTCCAGGGTCCCGGTGGTGGGCCCGGTGGCATTGCCGTGCGCAACCGCGCCAGCTCGCGACGGTGGCGTTCGGCCAGGACGGCGGCCAGGATCTGCTCGGGCGCAGTGCCGGGCGGCGGCGGCGGCGCGATCCGGGAGACCACATCGCCGGCGATTCGGTATGACATCTGCATGCGCAGCGCAGGATCGAGTTGGTGTGCGCGGGAGAGGAATTGGCGCGCGACTTCGGCCTGGCCGGCATCGAGATTCGACAACTGCAGCGACGACGCCCACCACGCCAGCGACGGAGGCATCATCGGGGGCGGCCCCAATCGTGGCCCGCGTTCACTGACGACGACCGTGCCGGCGAAGATGTCCCCGACGCGCTTGGCCTTCGACGAGAAAATGCTGCAGATCACGGCCGGGCTCCCGGCGAGCATCCAGATCTCTACCACCGCTGCCAACGCGCGAAAAAGGGCCTGCCGGAAGCGTTCTGGGCCGCCGTCGTCGGACACCACGCGCAAGCCCATGATGATCTTGCCTACCGAACGTCCCCGGGTGGCCGTTTCGAATGCCATCGGATAGCCGACGATCACCAGCACCGTGAAGATGATCAGGATGGCACCGCTGAGCGCGCTGTCGAATTGCGTCAGCGTCGCCGCCCAGAGCATCAGTCCGACGAAGTACAAGAGGAAGATCACCGTGATGTCGATCAGCGCGCTCAGGGCTCGCACCGGCAGCTGGGCGATCTGCACGTCCAGCACCACGGCGTCCCCGGTCACCACCTCCGACATAACACCGAACGGTACAGGTTCGCCGGGTGCGACCGGCTGTGGTCGGTGACCCCGAAAAACCGATTAGGCTGCCAAGGTGGACGTCGACGCATTCGTGCTGACCCATCGCCCCACCTGGGACCGGCTTGACCAGTTGATCAAGCGGCGCAGGTCGCTGACGGGCGCGGAGGTCGATGAACTCGTCGAGCTTTACCAGCGAGTGTCCACCCATCTGTCAATGCTGCGGTCGGCGTCCTCGGATTCGCTGATGATCGGTCGACTGTCCAGCCTGATCGCGCGCGCCCGTTCCGCGGTCACCGGTGCCCATGCGCCACTGACCAGCACGTTCACCAGGTTCTGGACGGTGTCCTTCCCGGTGACCGCATACCGTGCCTGGCGGTGGTGGTTGGCCACCGCGGTCGCCTTCTTCGGCGTCGTGGTGATCATCGCGGTCTGGGTGGCGAACAATCCCGATGTGCAGGCCGCCGTCGGAACACCCAGCGACATCGACCATTTGGTCAACCACGACATCGCCGAGTACTACAGCGAACACCCTGCCGCGGCGTTCGCTCTGCACGTCTGGGTGAACAACTCCTGGGTATCTGCCCAGTGCATCGCGTTTTCGGTGTTACTGGGCCTACCGATTCCGTTCGTGCTGTTCCAAAATGCCGCCAACCTGGGTTTGATCGCGGGGCTGATGTTTGCGGCCGGTAAGGGCGGCATCCTGTTGGGTTTGCTGCTCCCGCACGGGCTGCTGGAGCTGACCGCGGTGTTTCTGTCCGGGGCAGCGGGGATGCGCCTGGGATGGTCGGTGATATCACCCGGCGATCGGCCCCGCGGGCAGGTGCTCGCCGAGCAGGGCCGGGCCGTCGTGTCGGTAGCGATTGGGCTCGTCGGCGTGCTGCTGGTGTCTGGGCTGATCGAAGCGATGGTGACGCCGTCCCCCTTGCCGACGTTCATCCGTGTCGCTATCGGGGTCCTCGCCGAGGCGGCGTTCCTGACCTACATCATCTACTTCGGGCGCCGTGCGGTGAAGGCCGGCGAGACCGGCGATATCGACGATGCGCCCGACGTGATTCCCGCCGCCTGAAACTTACAGCCGCCCTGTCGCTTTCATCGCCAAGTAGCGGTCGGCCAGCGCGGGCGCCAATTCGTCGGGTGGCGCGTCGACGACTTCCACCCCGCTTTGGCGCAGGCGGGTCGCGATCGCACGGCGGTCGTTGCGGGACCGTTCGGCGGCCGCCGCGTCGTAGACCGCCGCCGCATCCGAACGCCCGGTCGCCATTTCGTCCACCCGGGGATCGGAGACCGCGGCGACCAGCAGATGGTGCTTGGACGACAGCTGCGGTAGCACCGGCAGCAGTCCCTCGTCCAGGGCGGTGGCGTTGAGGTCGGTCAACAACACCACCAGCGATCGCCGCCGGGTACGCCTAGCGATCGCGGCAACCATTGCACGCCAATCGGATTCGATGAGAGTGGGCTGCAGCGGGGCCATCGCCTCGACCAGCTGGGCGAGCAACTCGGTACGCGATGCACCGAACACGCCGGCCCGAGTCAACCGGTCATGAGCGAGGAAGTCGACATGATCGCCGGCCCGCGATGCGAGCGCCGCCAGCAACAGCGCGGCGTCCATCGACCAGTCCAGCCGGGGCCAGCCCGCGGGGTCGGACGCGGTCGGATCTACGCCGACGCGGCCCGCCGCCATGCGCCCGGTGTCCAGCACGATCACCACCCGCCGGTCGCGTTCGGGCCGCCAGGTGCGGACCATGACGTCGGAGCGCCGCGCCGAAGCGCGCCAGTCGATGGACCGCACATCGTCGCCGACGACATACTCACGTAGCGAGTCGAATTCGGTTCCCTGGCCGCGGATCAGCGTCGGCAGCAGTCCGTCGATCTCGCGCAGTTTGGCCAGTCGCGACGGCAGGTGCTTGCGCGACAAGAACGGCGGCAGTACCCGGACCTGACCGGGCACCGGCTGCGAACTCTGCCGTCCGGCCAATCCCAGCGGCCCGATCGACCGGGCGGTGACCACCGCCGCGCGCTGGTCGCCCCGGCGGACGGGTCGCAGGTGCGTCTGGACATGCTGAAATTGCCCGGCGGCGACCTTGACCGCGTGAATGCGCGGTTCGGCGCGCGCGCTGGGTGGCCAGGCATCGCGGATCTGGCCGCGGAAACGGCGGGAGCCGTCGTTGTGGATCTCCAGCGTCATGTCCACCGGTTGACCAAGCCGTACCGAAGAGTTCGGCGAACGGACATAACGCAGTTTGCGGGTACTCGCGGCGAGTGCGATATCGACAGCCACGGCTACCGCCAGCGCGGCCAGCAGCACCTCGAAAACCTTTGCCGGCCAAGGAGAGAGCGCGATCGGAATAATGCAGATCAGCGCCACCAGGCCGGTGCGCCCGGTCAGAATCACTAGCGCGGCACCGGGACCGATGCCAGGATGCCGTCGAGCACTCCGTCCGGCGTCGCGCCCTCGAGTTCGGCTTCGGAGCGAAGCATCACCCGGTGCCGCAGCGTCGGGCGGGCCATCGCCTTCACGTCGTCGGGAGTGACGTAGTTTCGGCCGGACAGCCACGCCCAGGAGCGCGCGGTGCCCAGCAGGGCCGTCGCGCCACGCGGTGACACGCCCAGTTGCAAGGCGGGGGAGGAGCGGGTCGCTCCGACGATGTCGACGATGTATCCCAATACCTCGTCAGCGATCAGAACCTGTTGCACCGCTTGCCGTCCCGCAGCCAGCTCGGCGGGCCCGGCGACCGGTTTGATCGCGGACAGATCGCGGGGGTCGAAGCCGTGCGCGTGCCGGCCGAGGATGGCGATTTCGGAATCACGAGACGGCAGCGTCACATTCAGCTTGAGCAGGAAGCGGTCGAGCTGCGCTTCCGGCAACTGATACGTGCCCTCGTATTCGATGGGGTTCTGGGTCGCGGCGACGATGAAAGGGTCTGGCAGCGGCCGCGATTCGCCGTCCACGCTAACCTGCCGTTCCTCCATGGCCTCGAGTAGCGCGGCCTGCGTCTTGGGCGGGGTGCGGTTGATCTCGTCTGCCAGCAGCAGATTGGTGAACACCGGGCCCGGCCGGAACGCGAACTCGGCGGTGCGCGCGTCGTACACCAGCGATCCGGTGACATCACCGGGCATCAGGTCGGGGGTGAACTGCACTCGCTTGAATTCCAGTTGCAAGGCCGCGGACAGCGCCCGCACGAGCAGTGTCTTCGCTACTCCCGGAACACCTTCCAGCAACACGTGCCCGCGACACAGCAGCGCGATCACCAGGCCACTGATCACCCCTTCCTGTCCGACGACGGCCTTGGCGAGTTCGCCGCGCAACGCCAGCAGTGCGTCGCGCGCCGAGTCCGCGAGTGGGGATTGGGCGGTAGCTTGTGGGGCGGAAGGGGACTGTGTCACGAGTGGGTGACCTGCCTTTCGATTTCGTCGAGCGCACGGGAGAGTTGGAGCAAGTCGTTGTCGGTGCCCGGCGGCGGTCCGAACAGGTGGTAGGAGACAAATCCCGCGTCGATCCCGGTGCGCTGGGCGACGGTCATCACCACCGCCTGTGCCGGGGCGCCGGCACCCAGGCCGAGCCTGGGCAGCAGCCGCTGCAGTGTCGCGGTGCGCAGGGCGGCGGCGGCGCGATCGCGTGCCCGCCGGGATCGGTACAGGCGGCCGCGGCCCTCCACGGTCTCCGAGGCGCGCACCACGACGGGCAGGTCCTCGGCAACCAGCGGACCGGGCCTGCGGGCCTTCCACAGCGCGACCAGCAGCACGACGACGCACAGTTGCCCGACGATCCAGTTCACGTTGTCCGGAATCAGGTCGAAAATCGATGTGGCGGAGCTTGTTTCACCTTCGACGTGATGAGGCGCGTACCAGATCAAGCGGGGTCGGTCGCCCGCGAGATTCATCGCCAGCGCGGCATTGCCGGCCTGTGTCAGGGCTTGATTGGTCATGAAGTCGCTGCTTCCGACCGCGGTGATGGTTCGGCCGTCGTCCCGGAAACGAATCAGAACACCGGCGTAGCAGCGGGTAATCACCCGGGTGTCTTTGACGTCGAATGTGTCGGCGGGGCCGAAACGAACCGATCCGGCTCGAGTCGCCTCGCGCAGCGTGCAGTCCGGATTGCTGTCAAAGGAACTGGCGCCCGAGATGCGCACGCCGGGCAGCAGAGCTTCGCGGGTTCGGGCCGTAGGTTCGACCAGGAGCAGATCGCCGGGTGCCTTGGCCAGTCGCTCCAGCATGTCTTCGGACAGATACTGGCTCTGCGCCAACAGGATTTGCGTGTCGGGACGGGCCGCGTGTTCGACGTCGGCGAGGTTGTCGGCCACCACAACGTCGACACCGCCGTCGCGCAGCAGAGTGACCAACGCGTGGGCGCCGTCGGTTCCGGTGGACTCCGCGTCCAGACGGGCACCTGGTCGCGGCGCGGTCAGGTAGGCACCGAGCCAGGCGATGGCCGCCAGCACAACCAATACGAGGACGACGCCGCGCCACGACCGCCAACGGCCGGTGGTCGCGATTGCGGATTGAGCTGCGGTGGTGGCCATCACCGCACCTGAGCCCATGATTCGACCGGGGTGTAGTGCCCGGCCGTGGCTGGGGTGGTCGGCGCCCGCATCCGCACATGGTCGTCGAGGTCAGCGATCATCTGATATGCGGACTGGGTGCCCGGCACCTCCCCGTACGTGACGTCGTTGAACGCCGTTGCCGCTTGCGACAATTCGCCGGTCAAGTGAGGCAGCACCTCGCCGGCGTCTCGGGCCAGCTCGTTGGCGGTGCGCCCGGGCGCCGGGTTCAGCACCCCGGTCTCTTCGAGTTGGCGCGCGATGGCTCGCAACCGGTGACGAATGGCGGCGGTCCAATTCCCTTCCGCTGCATAGCGTTCCGCCGTCGCACGATGCTGTGCCGCAGTCAGCTGAGCGGCTTCGAATAGTTGATAGTCACCGCGGCGCCTGCTGCGCATGGTGCGTCGCGCGGTGTGAATGGCAACCACGATTGCGATGGCCAGCAGGGTGAGCAGCACCGCGGTGGTCAACCAGCCGCCGGGTAGCGAGGAGGTCTTCTGTAACAGCCGGTACAGCAACTCGTTGATCCAATCCATGAGCTGCTGGGTCGCGGACGCCTTGGTATAGATCGGCTTGCTGAGCTCGTCGGCTGCGGCCTGGTGTGCGGCATCACGGTCGATGTCGATAGAAGGCACTGTCGTCCTCGCTCAGCCCGCCAGGGGCCGGGTCAGCCAGAGGTTGTCGGTCGAGGCAGCCGCGTACGGCCCGCTCGCCGCACCGGATTGCAGAACCAGGTCGAATGCCTCGGCGCGGATGCGCCGGTCGGTGTAGAGCAGCACGATGACGCCGGCGTTGAACGGAGCCGTGATGATCTGGCCGATCGCCGATCCGATCGACGTGATCATGGTGCCCAGGAGCAGCAGTCCCGTGGACGGCATCCCGGCCAGCATCACCTGCCCGACGATGCTGAACGGTGCGCTGATCGCCCCGGAGACGACACCGGCCACAATGAACGTCAGCACCCGGATGCCCAGCACCCGCCAGAAACCATTGCGAAGCAGCGCAAAGGATCTGGTGATTGCGCTGAGGACCGGCAGCCGCTCCAGCACGATCAGCACCGGCGCGAACAGCACGACCATGTACAGGTACACCATCAACGCGATCAGGGCCAAGAACATCGGGATACCGATCAGCACGGCCGCGGCCCCGTTGCCGATCGCCGCGATCAACGCGACGATCACGGCGGCGAGCCCGAACAGGGCGGCCACCACGGCGAATTCCAGCAGCGCCAGGCCGAGCAAGGGGAGCAGCCGACCACGGATCTTGGCCCACGTCTCGCCGATCGTGATCGACGATCCGAACACCGCCCGCCCGACAATGACGGTGAGCATTCCGGACAGCAGCATGCTGCCCAGCCAGGTGACCAGCACGCCGACACCCATCGAGCCGAACCACGCGCCGACCACTCCCCAATTCATTTCTGCCGATCGATCGCGGGTGATCCCGCCGAACGCGGCGATGGGCCCCACGGTCGCGACCAGCGAAATGATCTGCATGACCACAACGACGATGGCGGTTAACCCCAACGTGGCCTTCGGGTTGGTGCGGATGTAGCCGACCGCGCCGTTGAAGATGTCGCTGAGGCTTAGCGGTCGCAGCGGGATGATTCCGGGTTTGATCGCACCCGGGGTCAGCTGGGGCGATCCGTACTGAGGCCCATATCCGTACTGCGGCCCATAGCCGGGGGGTGGGCCGTAGCCGGGTGGTGGGCCGTAACCGGGCGGTGGAACGTAGCCGGGGGGTGGGCCGTAACCGGAAGGGGGACCGTAACCGGGTGGTGGGCCGTAGCTGGGCGGTGGGCCGTAACCGGAAGGCGGCCCGTAGGCGGAAGGCGGCCCGTAGGCGGGCTGCGCCCCGTATCCGGGCGGTGGACCGCCGTGGGCGGGTGGCGTGCCGTATGCCGGCGGAAAGGCGTTGGGTGTGGGCCCTGCAGGTGGCGGGCCGGCCGGATAGCCAGGCGGTGGCGAGCTCACCGTGTCCAGCAGCCGTCGTCGTTCGTCATGGGGTCCATCCTGTCGGCGGTCGGGGCTTTTCTCAATCTTGCCCAGTGTCCGGTCGCGCCGCCGCTGGCCTGCACAGTCTGGGCGCGTAGCGTCTCTGAGCATGGCGGAACTCAAAGCCCGGCTTCGGGCGGACCTCACCGGGGCGATGAAGACCCAGGATAAGTTGCGGACCGCGACCCTACGCATGTTGCTGGCCGCTATCCAGACCGAGGAAGTTTCCGGCAAGGAGGCCAGGGAGCTCTCCGATGACGAAATCCTCAAGGTATTCGCCCGCGAATCCCGCAAGCGCGGTGAGGCTGCCGAGATTTACACCCAGAACGGCCGTGGCGAGCTGGCTGCTAACGAGCATGCCGAGGCGCGGATCATCGACGAGTATCTGCCCACGCCGCTCACCGAGGCGGAGATAGCCGACGTGGTCGACACCGCCATCGCCCAAGTTGCTGAGGCCATCGGCGAGCGCCCCAGCATGAAACAGATGGGACAGGTCATGAAGGCCGCGACCGCGATCGCGGGCGGCAAGGCCGACGGCTCCCGGCTATCGGCGGCGGTCAAAGACCGGCTTTAGCCGTCGTTTGCGTCCGTGGGCCGGGGGTACTCGGTCTGTTATGACTAAGTTCGGCTACACCTTGATGACCGAGCAGAGCGGACCCAAAGACCTTGTCCGGTACGCGATTTCGGCCGAGCAGCGCGGGTTCGACTTCGAGGTCTGCAGCGATCACTTCTCCCCGTGGCTGACCTCACAGGGGCACGCGCCCAACGCCTGGGCGGTGCTGGGCGCGGTGGCACACGCGACCGAGCGAGTCGACCTGTACACCTACGTGACCTGCCCGACGATGCGGTATCACCCCGCGGTCGTCGCTCAGCAGGCCGCCACCGTGCAGATTCTCGCCGACGGGCGGTTCACCCTGGGGCTGGGCAGCGGGGAGAACCTCAACGAGCACGTTGTCGGTAAGGGCTGGCCAACCGCCGAACGGCGCCAAGACATGCTTCGCGAAGCCATCAAAATCATTCGTGAGCTGTTCGGCGGCCGGCTGGTGAGCTGGCGTGGTGACTACTTCCAGGTGGACTCCGCGCGGCTGTGGGATCTGCCCGACGTTCCGGTCGGCATCGGTGTGGCCATGAGCGGCCACAGCAGTGTCGAGAACTTCGCCAAGCTCGCCGACCACCTGATCGCGGTGCAGCCCGACAAGGACCTGGTTGACTCCTGGCATGCCACCCGGCAGGCCGCCAATGGAGCCGAGGGCGGGCGGGTGGTCGGGCAGATTCCGGTGTGCTGGGATCCTGACCGCGACGCCGCAATCGCACGCGCCCACGACCAGTTCCGGTGGTTCGGCGGTGGCTGGGCGGTCAACGCCGACTTGCCGACCCCGGCCGGTTTCGCCGGCGCGACTCAATTCGTGCGACCCGAAGACGTCGCAGATTCCATTCCGTGCGGGCCGGACCTGGACGCGATCGTGGACGCCGTGCGGCCGTACTGGGAAGCCGGCTTCACCGATATCGCGCTCATCCAGATCGGCGGGCAGACACAAGATCTATTTCTCAAAGAAGCGGCCGAACCCTTGCTGAACGCATTGCGCGCGGCATCGTCTTAGGCACGCGTTTGATGTTTTCCGGCAAGGGTATTCGGGCCGGCGTTACGCAAGGGAGGTACCCATGACCGATTCATCCGGCAAGACGACCACGGCGTTGGTGAATGGCCTCGGCGGAGCCAGTTTCGGCCTCGGGCTGAGCGAAATCGTGGCGCCCGGGAAGGTCGCCGCCCTCGCGGGGGTGGATGACACCAGGCTGACACGCCGAGTCATCCGGGCGCTGGGCGTGCGTGAATGTGGCCATGGCGCAGCCCTGTTGGGCGGCCCCGCCAGGCTGGTGTGGACTCGGGTTGCCGGTGATGTGCTGGACCTGGCGTTGCTGGCGGTGGGAGTGGCGCGCCGCGAACGCGGACGTCGACGGCGCGGAGCCGTTGCCGGTGTGGCTCTTACCGGAATCGCAGCGGTGGACCTCTACACGGCGTTACGCACCACAAGCAACGGCGCAGCCTACGCCGTCTAACCGTGAAGGAGAACACGATGGCAAACGAACTGCAAGGCAAGACGATCGCCATTCTGGCGGCCGACGGGGTGGAGAAGGTCGAACTCGAGCAGCCGCGCGCGGCCCTCAAGCAAGCGGGCGCGCACGTCGAGGTCCTCTCGCTGAAGGCCGGCGAAATCCAGGCGCGCGAGCATGATCTCGAGCCCGCCGGGCGATTCACGGTCGACCGTGCGGTGTCGGATGCCTCGGTGGAGGAGTTCGACGGACTGGTATTGCCGGGCGGCACGGTGAACCCCGACAAACTGCGCAACGACGCGACCGCGGTCTCGTTCGTTCGCGACTTCGTCGGGTCGGGAAAGCCGGTTGCGGCCATCTGCCACGGGCCGTGGACGCTGGTCGAGGCCGGGGTGGTCGCCGGGCGCAAACTCACCTCGTATCCGAGCATTCGCACCGACCTGCGCAATGCCGGCGCGGACGTGGTCGACGAGGAGGTCGTCGTCGACGGCAACCTGATCACCAGCCGTTCCCCGTCGGACCTGCCGGCGTTCTGCTCCACGCTGATCAAGCAGATCGCGCACGCAGTAACGGGTTAGGTCTCGCCAGGCGGGTGAGGCGTTTTAACGCATTGTTTGTGGGCATTACCCACGAAATGCCGTGATCGCCACGGCGATGTTGCGAAAGGCCCGCCGTTGACGAGCACGTACCCCGTTACCGCCGACGTTCTAGTTGAGCCGACCGTGTATCAGCCACAAGCCGATTCCCGATTGCTGGTTCGCGCAATGCAATACAGTGGCCTGATTCCGGGTCGTCGGGTCCTGGATCTGTGTACCGGAAGCGGGTTCGCCGCGATTGCCGCGGCTGAAATGGGTTGTGCCAGTGTGACGGCGTTCGATATCTGCCCGCACGCGGTGAATTCCACCCTGGGCAATGCGGACGTCGCGGGGGTCGATATCGATGTCCGGGAAGGCTCGTGGATCGCCGCCCTGCGATGCGAACCGTTCGAGGTGGTGGTGGCCAACCCGCCTTACGTGCCGACCCCACCGGAGGACGACATCGACATGGTCTCGCCGGGAGTAGGGCCGTCATGGGCGTGGAATGCCGGCCGGGACGGCCGGCGGGTGCTGGACCCGCTTTGCGCTGCGGCATCAGATTTGTTGTGCGATGGCGGATCCCTGCTCTTGGTCCAGTCGGCCCTGGCCGGCATCCACCGTTCGCTGGACTACTTGCGCTCTACCGGGTTGAACGCCGATGTTGTTGCCTCCGAACGTATTCCATTCGGGCCCGTGTTAACCCAGCGTGCCCGTTGGCTGGAGCAGATCGGGCTGGTGCCGCAGGGCTGCCGGGAGGAGGACCTGGTGGTGATCAGGGCGGACAAGCGATGACCGGCACGCGGGTACGTGTGGTCCCCAAGGGGCCCATCCTGCTACCGGGTCCGGTGCGTATCGAAGTCGACGACGGCCGGGTCGTCGAATCCGACCGGTTCATGGTGGCCATCTGCACCTGTGGGCGCAGTCGCGAATACCCGTTGTGCGACACCAGTCACCGTCGCTGTCGGCACGTCGAAGGCGTTAACACCAAGTCTGATTGAGGCCTAATTGAGCGGTCGCCGCAGCGAGGTCTGGTCCTGCTTCCAGGCTGTCAGGATGGTGTCGGCGAGGCGATCTTCGACCGCGGCGAGCGCCCGCATCCCGAACACGATGTCGCGGTCCAGCTCCGGTTCGCGGGCGATGAGATCACCCACCACGTCGTGGCGCACCACCTGCTCATGCACGGCGTCAGCCTCGACGTGTTCGCGGTAGAACGCGACGCACGCTTGTGGCGCATCCATCCGCTCCAGCGCTTGAGCCATCCGCCGCGAACCGGGCGACGACGTGATCTCCGTGGCGGCGAAATGTCCGATCGCCGCGCCGCGCAGCCGACGATGCAGGCCGAACAGCGACATCAGGTTGACCACCGCAAGCGCTTCGGCGGGCACGGCGTCCAGATACCCCAGGTAGGTCGTGTCCAGATCCGCCGCCGCCATCAGGTCCGCGAAGAGCTGTTGGTGCACGCGGTGGCCCTGTCCGGCGCCGTACTCGTCGAATTCGATCGCCACGAATGCCGCCTTGGCGCCGCCCGTCAGCCGCGGGATGGCCCAGGCATGCGGATCGCCCTCCTTGAGGTGATACATCGATCGGTGCACGAAGTACTCGCGCATCTGCTGCCAGGTCCCGGTGTCGCGCAGATAGTAGGACGGCCCGGTGCCGTCGACGGGTTCGACGGAAATCGCGTCCATCTCCGCCGTCGCGGTCCGGTCGGGTTCGATCGGGCCGACATCGCGACGTACACCCGCCAGGAAGGCACGCTCGAGTTCGCCGCGCAGTCGCAGCAGGTCGGGATTCCATTCCCAGGCGGGATCCACGCCCGCAAAACCCCGGTAGTGCAGCTCGTAGCACATGCACAGGGCCAGTTGCAGGTCGAGGCCGTACGGATCCGAATCGCCCACCGACGAACCGATCCGCGCGAGGTGGTCTACGGATGACGGCCCGGCCAGCGCCCGGTGCACGGCCGTCGACAGTGGGCCGTGTGCCGCCGGCAGGGCGGGTTCGATGCTGATCGACGCGCGGGTCACGTCGTTGGACATACCACGGCTGGGGTCATGGCAAACGGTGCCCTTTCTAACGGCCGCCGGACCAGTCGTCGTCGCCGGCGGGTGCTGCGGGCAGCCGGAAGGTGATGTCCACGACCGTTCCGGTTGGGCTGCTGTCGATCTGCATCATGTCGCTGATGGCCCGCATCAGGATCAGGCCGCGTCCGCTGTTGCCCGGGTTGATCGCCGGCGGTTTCCAGGAACCGCGGTCGGTGATGCGGGCATGGACCTGGCCGTCCACGGTCTTGACTTCGAGCAAGGTTGACCCGAGGCCATGTCCGCGGTAGGCGTGCTCAACGCAGTTGGTGCATCCCTCGTTAATGACCAGCACGATGTCATCGACGAGTTCGTCCGGGACATCAGCGGCCCTGAGCCAGTCGGCCAGCCGATGCCGGATGCTGGCCAGTTCGTCTGCGATAGCGTGCGTTTCTATCCGCAGCGGTGCCTGCTGGTGCCGGTAGATCACCATCGCCACATCGTCGTCGTATCCGCCCGCCGGCGCCAACTCGCGCAGCACCGCATCGGCGACGGCGTCCAACGGCAACGTCCTAGTCTCCACCAAAACGTCTGCGGCGCGGGTTATTCCGTCATCGAGCGCCTCGTGTTTGCGTTCCACCAGTCCGTCGGTGAACACCATCAGCGTCGAGCCGGACGGCAGCCGCCGGGAGACTTGCGGGCGAGGTTCGTCTCGAAGGACCGCCAGTGGCACCGATCGGGCGTCGGTGAGCACCGTGTTGCCCGAGGGTCCCGCAAGCACCGCGGGCATATGCCCGGCATTGCTGTACTCCAAGATGCCGGATTCGGTGTCCAGAATCGCCAGGAAAACAGTGGTGCAGTACGCATTCGGAATGAGCGAAGCCGCCAGGTCGAGTTGTTCGAGCACCACTGCGGGGCCAGCGCCGTTGATCAGCAGCGCGCGCGCCGAACTGCGCAACTGACCCATGATCGCCGCGGCGGGCAGGCCCCGCCCCACGCAGTCGCCGACGACGATGCCGATGCGGTGATCGCCGATCGAGAGCACGTCGTACCAGTCGCCGCCGATCTCCAGCGGCGGGACGGCGGGCTCGTAGCGCATCGCGAAACCCGGCGGCGACTCGATGGGCGGCAACATCGCGCGCTGCAACGTCAGCGATGTCTCACGGGCACTTTCGAATTGGCGTACATGCTGCATGGCCAGACTGAGATGACCGATCAGCACCGTGACCAACAGCCGATCCTCCGCGCTGAGCCAGCGCGGTGCGCCGAGCTCCAGCCACAAGGCAAGGTCTCCGGTGCCGGATAGCACCGCGACCAATCCCTGCGCCTTGCCGGGTTTATTGGTCCGCTCAACGGTTTTGGCCGTCAGCGGGAGCTGCTGGCGGGCATCCTGAAAGGTGTCACGCAACCAGGGATCCAGTCCGCGCCAGGTGGTCACGGCGGGTTCGCCCGCCACCTGCACCGTCGGTTCGCCGTCGCCGCCCGGCCAGGTCACGGCGATCACACGCTGGACGCCGATCGCCGTGCGGCATTCGTCGAGGGTGATCGCCAGCAGTTCGGCCACGCTTTTGGCCACTGCCACCGCGGTGGCCAAGCGCAAGACCGCACTCTCGCGAGCCGCGAATGCCCGTTCCGCGGTGACGTCGCGAATCGTGCCCACGTAGACCGCTTCGGCGGTTTCAGATTCTTTGACGGCATTGATGCTCACCATCACCCAGGCCAGGTGTCCGTCCCGATGCCGAATTGGTGTCTCGTACTGGGTCCCGCCCTCGCTGCGGACCCGGGACTGGTGTTCTCGCGCCGTCTTCTTGTCGACCAGCCATGGGTGCGGCCAGCGGTAGGGCAAGCCCTCGGTGGGGTAGCCGAGGATGTCGATGAAGGCGTTGTTGATCTCGATGATCGAGCCCTCGTGATCGGCGACGAAGAAGCCCTCCTGCAACGAATTCACAAGGGCGGTACGGAATTTGTCGCGGTCGGCCAGCCCGTCGGCACGAGCCCGCTGCTCCGCGTAGCGCTTGGTGCCGTCCAGGAATCCGCGAGTCGCGACGTCGAGCGGCGCCAGGGTCTGCAGCAGGAATTCCAGCGCGACCGGTGCGTCGACTTGGATGTCCTTGGACATCTCCAGCACCAGCCGGACGTGGTTCTCGATGATGTCGAGCATGCTGATTTGTTGCTGCAATGCCCGGCGTCCGAGATCGTGGGCGACGGCCAGGACGTTGTCGTCGCGCGCGTCCACGTAGCTGCGCAGCGCGCCGAGATACTGGGCGTGAAAATCGTCTGCATCGGTCATTGCGAGGCTCCCCGGTGACGCGCGGCGAGCACCATGGCGTCGTCGGTCTCCTTCGCATGCTTACCCAGAATGTGGTCGGCGATCACCATGGCCGACGCGGCGAAGTCGATATGGTCCAGGTGATCCTCGGTGATGCCGTCGCTGGCCAGCACGATCAAGTCGCCGACGCGCAGTGGTACCACCTGAGCGGGCCGGATTTCCGGGATGCGATAGCCGACGATGCCGGCGGCCAGACGCGCACTGGACCGGATGTGCGCGCCGGTCACATCCTTGGAGACTAGGTGGGCGCTGACATTTCCGACTCCGGTCCAGGTGAGCGTTTTCGCCCCGAAATCCACCCGCGCCAACGTCATCGCGACTCCTCTGGTCCCACCCAACACCCGGTGGCAAAGCTGGATCAAGACCTCGAGTCGTTCGCCGGGGGCCCGCTGGACCGTTTCGACGGCGCGCATCGCGGCGCTGGCGGCAGCGGGGCCGTGGCCGAGGCCGTCGACCACACCGAACAGAGCGGCGTCGTCACCGATCGCGACCGCGATTTTTCGGTCGCCGCTGGTGTGCTCGCCGGGTAGCGGGCGCCCCGCGTTCGCCCACTCGATAGGCCCTAGCCGTCCGTTTTCACGCACGGTCGGGAACCCACTTCCACATCTCGATGACGGTTCCCTTGCCGAGTGCGGATTCCACGATCAGCCGGTCCATCAGGCGCCGTGACCCGGGCAGGCCCATGCCCAGCCCGCGCCCGGTCGAGTAACCGTCCTCCATAGCCCGCTCGATGTCGGCGATGCCCGGACCGTCGTCCTCGGCGCGAACGACCAGCGCCTTGCGGCCGTCGCGCTGGGCCACCCAGACCCGCACCGAGCCGCGGCCGGCGTAGCTGGTGATGTTTCGGGCGATTTCGGAGATTGCCGTGGAGATCATCGTGACGTCGGTCAGCGAGAACCCCAGTTCTAGCGCGAGCTGATGACCGGCTTTGCGGGCTGCGACGATGTCGTCGGGATTGTTGATAGCGACGACAATGTCACCCGCCACCGTCGCGCCCGATCGTCGGCTTCCCTACTCCCCGTTGGCGATTCAGAAGCGCGAGGCCTTCTTCGAGATCCAACGCGGTGTTCATGTCGTCGAACGCAAGTCCCAGCTGGACCATCGCAAATGCCACCTCGGGCTGCAAACCCACGATCACGGTGTCGGCGCCGCGCAGCCGGGTCATGTGGGCGATCGTCCGCAGTGAACGTGCCGCAAAGGAATCCATTACGTCGATCGCGGTGACATCGACGATGATGCCCTGGGCGCGGAATTGGCTGACCCGCTCCATCAGGTCATACCGCAGTCGTTCGGCGTCGGAATCGGTCAGTGCGGCCTGCACGGAGGCGATAAGGATCGAGCCCTGTTTCAGGATGGGTACTGGCATGCGGGGCTCGTGTCAGTGGTGCTCACCCGGTCAGCTCGCCGGTGCGCGTGACTTCGTAGCCGAGCAACCGCTCGGCTTCTTCGATTCCACCCTGCAGGTCACCGACGGCATTCATCTTCGACAGATCCAGGCCGATCGTCACCAGCGTCAGGGCGATCTCCGAGGACAAACCGGTGATGATCACGCTGGCGCCCATCAGGCCTGACGCGTCGACCGTCTGCACCAGGTGGTTGGCCACCGTGGAGTCGATGGTCGGCACACCGGTGATGTCGATGACGACGACTTTCGCGCGGTTGGCGCGGATGGCTCGCAGCAGCTGCTCGGTGACCTGGCGGGCGCGCTGGCTGTCCAGCACACCGATGATCGGCAGAATCAGCAGCTGCTCGCGCACCTGCAGCACCGGCGTGGAGAGCTCGCGGATCGCCTCCTGCTGCTGGCGGATGATGCGCTCGCGCTCCTGCACGAAGGACACGCCCACGGTGTTGGCGATGCGGTTGGCGGCCGGTTCATAGGCGTCGAGCACCCGGTTGAGCATCTCGAACTCGGTTTGATACTTCTCGAACAGCGAGCGCGCCAGCACGTCACGCAGCAGCAGCACGATGCCGAGAACCTCGTCGGTTTCCACCCCTCGGGGGATGATGCGCTCGGACAGGTCGCGGGCGTAGGCCTGCAGCGCCTCGACGCTACCGGTTTCAAGCACCTCGACGTAGTTGTCATAGACGGCGGTCGCCTCGGAGAAGAGTTCCTCGGGCGTCATCGCGGTGAGCAGTTCGGCCTCGGTGATTCTTCGGGCCCACTCCTCGCGCAGAACCGTGCGATTTTGCCGCAAGTGCTGCACTAGCTGGGGAAGTAGACCTTCGCTGGAGATGCTTGCGGTGGTGCCGGTGCTGCTGGAATCTGACATCTGGCCTCCCGTGTGCCGCGTCGCGCTCCGCAGTGCGCAGGTTCTATGGGGAGACTAGCCTGGTTTGACGCGGGGCAGGTGTTGAGGTCTTCTTCTTCTCGCAGTTCGCAAGGCAGGTTAGGCTTGCACCACACTCAAGGCCCAGACGAAGGATCGCCATTGTCAGCTCCTGATTCGATTACCACGTTGGTTGCGGACCACGATGGCGTGTCCGTGGTCAGTGTCAGCGGTGAAATCGATTTGGTCACCGCTCCGGCCCTGGAGCAAGCTATCGGTGCGGTCGTCGCGGAAGGCCCGACGGCGCTGGTCATCGACCTGTCCGCGGTGGAGTTCCTCGGCTCGGTCGGGCTGAAGATCCTCGCGGCGACCTACGAGAAACTCGGCAAGTCGGCGGAGTTCGGGGTGGTCGCGCGGGGTCCGGCGACCCGGCGCCCGATCCACCTCACTGGTCTGGACAAGACGTTCCCCCTGTATCCGACGCTCGACGACGCGTTGACCGGCGTGCGAGACGGCAAACTCAACCACTGACGTTCGCCGCTATGGATGTCGACCACCCGGAAGACGACCAGCGGTGGGACCGCGTTAAGCGCGGTGAGACCGAAATCGAGCGGCTGGACCGCAACTGGAACAGCCTGTTGCAGGAACTGCGGGTGGTGCAGACCGGCGTGCAGTTGCTCACCGGCTTCCTGCTGACGCTTCCGTTTCAGCAGCGGTTCGATGTGCTCGATCAACGGATGCGGATCGCCTATCTGGTGACGGTGGGATGTTCGGTGGGGGCGACGGTGCTGCTGATCGCCCCGGTCGGCATCCACCGGCTGTTGTTCCGGCGGCATCGCCTGCAGGTGCTGGTGAAGGCCGCGCACCGGTGCGCCTTCGCCGGGCTGGCGCTGCTGGGATTGGCGCTGACCGGAGTGACGGCCATCATCTTTGTCGCGGTGGCCGGAACGACCGCGGGAGTGATTGCCGGAGCGTGTGCGCTCACGCTGTTCACCTTCTTCTGGTGGGCGTTGCCGCTGGCGTTGCGTACCCGCGGCATGTAGATCAGCGGCTGCGCGCGAGCGCCGCGACGCGGGTGGAGTTCAAATGATCGAGAAGGTCCTGTGGGTCGTCGAAGATCGGTGCTGCGCCGGCCGCCCGCAGTTCGGCATCCGAGACACCACCGCTGAGCACGCCGATACACGGCACTCCCGCAGCCTTGGCGGCGTGGGCATCCCAGACGGCGTCGCCGACGAACACCGCTTGCTCGGCGGTGACCCCGGCCCGGTCCAGCGCCACCTGCACGATGCCCGGCTCGGGTTTGGCGGTGTCGACGTCGTGGGATGACGTCGTCGCTGAGATCACGTCGTCGCAGTCGAGCACCTTGCGCAGCGTCTCGAGTTCGTCCTCGGGCGCCGAGCTGGCCAGTACCACCTGTAGGCCCAGCTCGGCGACCCGGTGCAGCAGTTCTCGCGCACCGGGCAGTGGTGCGAGCAGACCAGAGACCTCGCGGTAGTAGCGGCTGTGCCCATCGCTGAGCCGCTCTTGCACATCCGCCGGGGCATCGCCGGACAGGGTGCGCACCAGCGTCGAGCCGTCCATGCCGATGCCTCGGTGGATCTTCCACGCCGCGACCGCGAGGCCCTCGGCGTCGAAGGCGCGTTGCCACGCATAGACGTGCAGATAGGTGGAATCGACCAGGGTTCCGTCCACGTCGAACAGGACAGCGGGAGCATTCATCGCTGCGGCATACCCGCCTGGGGGTCGCCTGACACGGTCCTTTGAGCCGCCCTGAACGTGTAGGCGCGCTGCTGCGAGCGTCCAAATCGTGAACCGTAGGCGTCCGCTCGACGTGAATAGTAGTAATCCACACCATGGTTCGTGAGGAGTCGGGATGGACTACACCGCCCGGTGGACAAGGAGAAACGGGTGTCCACACACCGAATTGTCGTCCAGGCAATTTTCTTAGATTTGCCACAGTGTGGGGCGCCGCGAAATGGGGTAACGACTGTGCCACGGGGGAGTACATCGGACGTGCGTCATCCCGCCACTTTGCAGGAAAGGGTATGCCCATGAAGACCGCAAGCGATTACGACGCACGTCGCGTGACCGACACCGACGGCCAGGAATCCGAACTACGCCAACTGGATCCGAGCTTGTCGGGATCGTCCACGGCAGTTGTCGACGAGGACCCCAACGATGTGCATTTCTTCGAGCTGCCCGGCGCGGATCTGTCCGGTGAGGAACTCGCCGTCACGGTTATTCCGCAGCGCTCCGACGAATTCACCTGCACGAGTTGCTTCCTGGTCCAGCACCGGCACCGGATGATCCTGTCTATCTCGGGGCGGCCCATTTGCACCGATTGTGCCTAGTGCGTCGGGAACTACAATCGAAGGATGCACGGCGTTCTAGTCTTTGACGGCCGGTGCGGGGTGTGCACCCGGGCGGTCAACGCGTTGGTTCGGTGGGACCGGACCGGCATGTTGCGCGTCGAACCGATGCAGACACCAGGGATGGCCGAGCGACTCGGCGTCACCGACGACCGAATGCTCGAATCCGCCTGGTGGGTGGATTCTTCCGGTGTGGTCTTGGCCGGGGCCCACGCAATGAACGCGGCCCTGTCGGCCGCGCTGGGTACCTCCGTCCCGCTGTGGGTCTATCGGCTCCCCGGCGTCGGGGCGGTGCAGAACGGCATCTACCGGTGGTTTTCGTCGCACCGCTACCGTTTCCGCGGTGCGACGCCGCTGTGCGAGGCCGAGCCCGAGCGTTGCGCATAGTCACCATCGCCGGGTCGCCGACTGCGTGAAATATGTTCTGCGGGTTTGCTTTAGGTCAGCTGCAGCGGGGGAGTTAACTCTGCGCCCACTCGCGCCCGCAGGTGCGGCACTGTCGAATGGCCGTCGACCATTCCGGCTCACCCTCCACGGGCTGGCGAACCAGATGGTTGGACTCGTCGCCGCAGCCGGGGCAGGTGCAGACCGCGAGGTACGGCTCGGCGGGTTGCGCGTTCATCAGGTGCAGGTTCTCTGCTCGTGAGAACGCCACGATGGTCAGCCGCTCCGGGCGGGGGCCGGCTTTGGGAGTGTCGAACCACAACAGGCCACAGACCACCATGGCCACGGCGCCGAAGATGGCCACGATGACCAGCGGAATGTTCCATGGCCAATTCGGCGGGATCGGCGTGAGTGCGAGAACCAGCATGACGGCGGAGGCCAGAAAGCTGATGATCGTGCCCGGTTTGGCGAATCGGTAGCCGCCAACCTGCAGCGCCTCCCAGACGTCGAGCTCTTGCTGTCGTTGAGCGATCTCTAAAAGCGTTGGATGATAAGGAAATTCGTCCTTCGACCTGAAATCAGGCAGGTCGGTCCCGCGCGGAGTCGTCTCGCGCAGCTCGGGGATCGGCCTGACCGCCGCCATGCGCGCCAAGTGTAGTGCGGGGTTCCCGCCTCGGCGAGGCGACGAATGAGGCCTGGGTCGGCCCGCGGCCACGCGTGAGCGACTCGATGGCGCAGCGGTGTTAGCCGGACCGGCCAACGTTGCGGAGCCGTCGAACGGGCTGAGCAAATGCCGTAGAAATTCCAGCGCGGACGGTCACACAGGCTGTCGGCGACAGTCAATAGCTGATACAGGCCATATTCCAATAATTCCTCAGCGATGACTCAGCGAGGAATCAGTAGCCTCGGGCGCTGTGAGCAACATCGGGAGGACTGCTCACGCGGAACGATTTTCGCTCGCCGCGGGGCCGGATCGATTTGCGACTGTCCGCTCGGCGGCCGGCCGGAAGACCCATGTGCAGCATCCGCCCACGCGGGGCGTAGCCACCCGCGCCGCGACGCCTACTACGGAGACCACCGATGAAACCCAATAGCCGCTACGACCATCGCGCCGCTACCGGTGCGCGGTCTTTGCGTTAGGCGCCGAAGGGGAACCATGCTGGATTTTGCGGCGTTACCGCCGGAAGTCAATTCGATCAGAATGTATTCCGGCCCCGGATCCGGGCCGTTGCTGGCGGCCGCCTCCGCCTGGTACGGGCTGGCATCCGAAATGCGCTTGGCAGCAGCAGGTTACGGCTCGGTGATCGGCGACCTGATCGGCGCGGCCTGGAACGGTCCGTCATCGACCGCGATGGTCGCCGCGGCTGCGCCCTATATTGCGTGGCTCAACACCACCGCCGCGCAGGCCGAGCAGACCGGGATGCGCGCCGACGCGGCCGCGGCCGCTTTCGAGGCTGCGTTCGCGATGACGGTGGCCCCGCCGGTCGTGGCGGCCAATCGCGTCCTGCTGGCAAACCTGTTGTCTACCAACATCGTCGGTCAAAATACACCGGCGATCGCGGCGACCGAAGCTCAGTACGCCGAAATGTGGGCGCAGGATGCCGCAGCGATGAACGGCTACGCCATGGCGACGAGATCCGCGATACAGCTGACGCCGTTCGCCTCGCCGCAGACGAACACCGCCCCCGACGCGGCGGCCGGACAAAATAAGGCCGTCTCCCAAGCGGTCGACGCGACTGCCGTTGCTGTCGCGGCGCCCCAAGGGTCCTTGACCGAGTACCTGACGGGTCTGTTGGACGGGTCGAACAACAGCGCGCTCGGAAGTTTTCTAGGGAGCACCTTTTTCAGCAACTCGGTCATCACCGGTTCGCTCGGCGGAGGTCCGTTCAACCCGCAAACCATCCTGGCGTCGGCGGTCGGTGCGGGTGCCATGGGATCGAGCGCCACCATCATGTCGGGTCTGGAAGAGTTCGGCTTCGGCGCGGAAGGCGCCGGGACTGCCGCGCTGGCATCCAACACCGTCTCGTTGGGCGGCTCGTCCGGTGCATCGGCCCGGATGGCCAACGCGCATCTGGTGGGGTCGATTTCGGTACCACATAGCTGGGTCTCCGCCGCCAACATCACCCCCGCTCAAGCGGCGGCGCCGGTCACGGGGCTCAGTGATATCGGCTCGTCCGCGGCGGGCGGCCCGGGTGGTGTCGCCGGACCGCCGGGCGGTAACGGCCGCCGGTTACGTCGCTCCATTCCCAGGTACGGGATTCGCCCCGTCGTCATCCCGCGTCCGCCGGCTGCCGGTTAAGAGACTTCAGGAGAAATGTCATGCTGAATTTCGGGGCGTTACCGCCGGAAGTGAACTCGGCGAAGATGTACGCCGGCCCCGGCGCGGGATCGATGTTGGCCGCCGCGGCGGCATGGAACGCGATAGCTGCTGAATTGCGTTCGGCGGCAACCAGTTACGACGCGGTGATCCGTTCACTGGTCAGTGAGGGCTGGCTGGGCCCGGCGTCGGCGAAGATGGTGGCGGCTGTCCAACCATATGTCGAGTGGCTGGCGACAACGGCGGCGGCGGCCGAGCAGGCCGGTGCGCAGGCCAACGCGGCCGCTGCCGCATATGAGGCGGCGTTTGCCGCGACGGTGCCACCACCTGTGGTCGCGTCCAACCGCACGCTGCAGGCAAACCTGCTGGCCACCAACATCTTCGGCCAGAACACCGGTGCCATCGCGGCCACCGAAGCCCAATACGGCGAGATGTGGGCACAGGATGCCTCGGCAATGACCAGCTACACCAGCGCGTCGCGCGTGGCCAGCGAGATGACGCCGTTCAGCCAACCGCGGTCCGAAACCACCGCGGGCGCGACGGCCCTGCAGGCCGACGCGCTCAGCAATGCCCTGGCGGCTCCGGCGGTGGCTCAGGCGACCAATATCTGGGATTGGCTTGGCCTTTCGCCCAATTCGAATACGTCCACCGAGGGCCTGGCCGGCATCATGAACCTTTTCAGCAACTCCAACCAGAACCTGCTCGGGGCTTTCCTCAACAACCCCTCCGTCTCGGGCCTGTCGAACGCCTTCACCACCAATGGGATCCTGAACCCGACGGCATTCATCGATTCGGCGGTGACGATCAACGGCCTGGGTGCGGTGGGCGCAACCACGTCGGGGCTGGAGGATTTGGCCGCCGGCCTGGTCGGCGTCGCTGCGGTGTCATCGACCACGAGCCTGCCCGGTGCGGCAGCATCGGCGGCCCTGGGCGAGGCCGGCCTGGTGGGAGCCTTGTCGACCCCGCCGAGTTGGGCCGCCGCCGGGGCGACGGTCAGCGCCGTTGCCACCACGACCCGGATCGGGGCCGGGGCTTACCACGGCTTCGGCGCCGCCACCCCAATGGTGCTGGAAGACGTTGGGGCAGTTGGTCCCGGGGTGCCGCTGGCCGGCATCCCCGGGCCACCCGAAGACGAATTCGCCGACCCCATCTACGGGTTCCGCCCCCGCGTCATCGGGCGCCCACCGGCCGCGGGTTAGGGGACCGATGAAAGCCTTCCCGCTTCTGGCGAGCGCCGTCGCCATGATCGGCCTCGCCGCAACCGCTCACGCCGATCCCACCGACGATGCGTTTCTCGCCGCGCTCACTAACGCGGGCATCACCTATCCGAGCCCGGACCGGGCGATCAAAGCGGGCCAAAAGGTCTCCGATCTGGCTAACTCAGGGACCTCGCAGCTTGACATCGTCCGCGACATCAAAGATCTCAACCCGGCCGTCACCATGGCCAAAGCCGCTCGGTTCGCCCACGCCGCGGCTAGTGCTTACTGCCCGGAACTCCTCGGCACCGGCAGCGGGAACTAATCAGCCACCGGCTCCGCCTGCGCCGATTCCACGCCGGGATGCCGGCCCGGCCGCTGCGGCAGCACGATGATCAGGACGATGATGACGACGGCGAGCACCGCGGAAGCCAGCGGGCGGCTCAGGTTCAGGCCGCCGTGGTCGACGGGCTTGTCGAGGAAATCGCCGACCGTCGCGCCGAGCGGCCGAGTCAGGATGAAAGCGACCCAGAACAAGGTGACGCGCGAGATGCTCGTCCAGAAATACAGGGCCGCGACCACGAGCAACGCGACACCGAACACCAGCGCACCGCCCTCGTATCCCAAGCCGCCGTCGTCGGCGAGCCAATCGCCGAGGGCGGTGCCCAGGGTCTGCGAAAAGGTGATGGTGGCCCAGTAGAACGCTTCGACTTTCGGTGTCGAGACGGTGTTCACCGACACCGTTCCCTGTGACCAGTGCCAGAGCCCGAGGGTGGCCAACAGCAAAAACAGCAGCAGCAGCGAGCCGCCCGCGTAACCAATCCCCAGCGAGCGGTCGGCGAAGTCGGCCAGCACGGTACCGAAGGTCGTCGAGGCGACGATCGTGAGCCAGTAGAGAACGGCGTGGAAGCGCTTGGCCAGAATCTGAGCGACCACCAGCGCGATCAGCGTGCCGCCGAACAGGGCCACGCCCGCCAGATATCCCCAATCGAGCGTCATCGTGACGGTATCGCCGCCCGTCTCGCCCAGCGTCGTCGCCAGCACTTTGATGACCCAAAAGCCAAGGGTCACTGCCGGTACCTTGCTCAATGCATGCTTCGTCATATCGCTCATGGGTGATCACCTGTCGATGTGCGGACCGCGTCTGTTTCATCCTTGCCGAACCCCGTTGAGAAGTCGCTGAGACTCGTTATGGGTCAGCTGTGTGCCTGACGATGAGAACGTCCTAAGCGCCTTCTCAGCGTTCTCGTGCCACCGTGGCCTTGACGAGCAGGTGCAAGATGATGGCCAGGGGTCTACCGGACTCGCGCCGCTGAAGAAGGAGCCGAGCGGGTGAAGGTGCTGGTCGTCGAGGACGAACCGCGTCTGGCGGCAACGCTGACGATGGGCCTGCGCGCCGAGGGTTGTGTGGTGACGACCGCCGACAACGGTGACGACGGCCTGTGGGAAGCCACCGAGCACCGCTTCGACGCCATCATTTTGGACATCATGTTGCCCGGGCTCAGCGGCTACGAGGTGGTGCGGCGCATGCGCGCCGCCCAGGTGTGGACACCGGTGTTGATGCTGTCCGCCAAAGACGGCGACTACGAGCAGGCGGACGCGTTCGACCTGGGTGCCGATGACTACCTGACCAAACCGTTTTCGTTCATCGTGCTGGTCGCGCGGCTGCGGGCACTGGTTCGTCGCGGCGCCCCGCACCGCCCGGTGGTGTTGACCGCCGGCACGTTGTCGCTGGACCCGGCGCGTCGCATCGTGCGCCGCAACGACGACACGATCGCGCTGACACCGCGCGAGTTCGGGCTGCTGCACTACCTGATGCGCAACAAAGGCACCGTGGTGAGCAAGACCGACATCCTGCACAACGTCTGGGATCCGCACTTCTCCGGTGACGACAACCTCGTCGAGGTCTATGTCTTCTATGTGCGGCGCAAGATCGATTTGCCGTTCGGCACTAACACAATTGCAACGGTGCGCGGGGTCGGTTATCGACTGGAGGCCGGCGAGGACGCCGGCGTCGCGGCGACCAGCGGAAGCTGAGCGACCACCGCGGTGCCGCCGCCGGGTCGGTCGTCGATGTGCACGCTACCGCCGTGCGCGGCCACGATTTCGAACACGATTGCCAGGCCCAGTCCAGTGCCGCCACCACTGCGGGAGCGGTCGGTGTCCAGCCGCACGAACCGCTCGAACACTCGTTTGCGGGCGGCCGGCGCGATCCCGGGACCATCATCGGCCACGGTCAGCCGGGCTTGACCGCCTTCGGGACGGACCGTCACCTCCACCCGCGACGTCGCATGTCGTGCCGCGTTGTCGAGCAGGTTGCGCAGCACGCGCGCCAGGGCGCTCGCGTCCCCCACCAGCCGCGTCGGAGCGAGTTCGGCGTGCACGTCCAGCCTCGTCTCGCGCCGCAGCCGGGCGACCTCGGCGAGGGCCAGGTCGTCGAGGTCGGTGTCCGTGCGGCGCAGCGCGAGTCCGCGTTCGTCGGCGCGGGCGAGCAGCAGCAGGTCCTCCACCAGCGCCTGCATCCGACGCGCTTCCGGCAGCAGCGTGTCAGCGGCGAGCCGATCGTCGAGCAGGTCGGGGTGGGCGACGCCGACCTCGAGTGCCGAGATCACCGTGGACAGCGGGCTACGCAGTTCATGGGAGGCGTCGGCGATGAACCGGCGCTGGACGGCCTGGCTGGATTCGAGCCGCGACAGCATCTGGTTCATTGTGGTTGCCAGCGTGAAGATCTCGTCACGTTGCGGTGGCACCGGCACCCGCTCGGCGAGATCGGAGGCGCTGATATCGGCGACCCGCGAGCGAATCGCTTCCACCGAGCGCAGCGACCGTCGCACCAGGATGTAGGTGGCCACGCCCGCCGCCGCGATGACCAACGGCGCGGCCGCGGCCAGCCCGATCGCCACGGTGGAAACGGTGGCTTCCACGTCGTCGGTGCCGGCCCCGACGAGTACGACGTAACGTCCCGTCGGCGTCTCGAGTGACTGCGCGGCCACCCGGACGTCGTGCATCCGCACTGCCGCGCCGGTGATTCCGATCCGCGGGGTGCTTGCGATCGCGTTGAGCGTCATCATCGGCGGCTCGGGGGTGGAACTCGACGAAGCCACCGAATGCCCTGCGCCGTTGAAGATTTGGACGGCGACGATGCGTTGGTCGGTGGCCAGCAGGGGTGGATCGATGTCTGGGGTGGCTTCGGACTGCAGCGTCTTGGCGATGTCGCGCAGCCGACTCGCCGCCGCGTCGTCAGCGGCCGAGACCAGCGCGAAGTACAACACCAGCAGCAGGATCGCGCCGGCCATGACGAGCGCCACCAGAATGACCGTCGCCGACACCAACGCCGAGCGCGCCGAGATGCTCCACGCGCGTGGGTGTAGCAGTGTCGGCGTCCGGCCTGAATGTGCCATCAGCACGGACCGTACTACTGCAGCGCGCTCAACAATGCGGTCACGCGCTGCTTCTCGGTGACCGGGTTGGGCATCGGGGCCCGCACGGCGGCCAGTGCGCCATCGATCTGCTTATCGAGGGTGTGCCAGGCGTTTTGGTCGATCGGCTTGAGCTTGGACTCGTCGTCATCCCATGCGGTTTCGAGGTCCTTGATCCGGGCCTTGGCGCCGGCCTGATCGCCGGACTGCAACTTCGACAGCGTGTCCTGCGTGATGGATCGGAATTTGGCCACCTCGGCCGGTGGGAAGGCTGAGGCTGGCTGCCCGGGCTGCGCGGGGGCGGTGATCGCGGAAGTCGTCGCCGAGTCCGATTCCTCGTCGGTTTCAGCGCCGCCTTCGTGGCCATGGCCGGCCCAGAGCAACAGTGCGCCGGTGGCAACGGCCGCTGCCGTATAGTAGCCCAGCATCAGGCGCTCCCGCGCCGGCGTGGTGCTGACAGTCGTTGCACGGGTGGGGTTTTCGCCGCCGATGACGTCGCTGCGGCTGACCGTTAGATACCCGACCGTGGCGAGGATCGCGGCCAGGAAGATCGCGCTGGTGATCGCGGGTCCCCAGCCCAGGCCGTGTTTGGCCGGTGCGCAGGCCAGCCAGTCGCCGAGGTTGGCGCCCAGCGGGCGGGTCAGGATGTAGGCCAGCCAGAAGGACAGCACCGGGTTGGCGCCCATCCGCCAGCCGAGCGCAATCGAGGCGATCAGCGCGGCTGGCAGCAGCACCGAGGTGCCCGGGCCCCAGCCGGTGAGCTGCAGCGTCCAGTCGCCGACGGCGGTACCCAGGGCGAAGGTGACCAGCACCGCCAGCCAGTAGAACAACTCGCGCGGCGTCGTGACGATGGTGTGGATCGACAGCGTGCGTTCCCGGGCATACCAAACCCCGAAGACGACGGCCAATATCGCCGCGAACACCGCCGTGCTGAACGCCAGCGGTACGTGCAGCTTGTCGGTCAGCAGGTCGGTGTAGAGCGTGCCGGTGATGCTCAGCACGACAACCGCCAGCCAGTAAACGCTCGGCAGATAGCGGTCGAGGATCAACTGGAAGCTCAAGACGATGCCCAGGGCGACGGTGAAGATCAGCGCCGTCACGCTCAGACCCAGGCCGACCGTGGTACTGATCCAGTCGGCGAAACTCTCGCCGACGGTGGTGCACAGGATCTTGATGATCCAGAACCACACGGTGACCTCGGGGACCTTGCTGAGCATCCGGCGGGGTGTGCGGAGGGTGAGGGAACGCAGCATCTGGCTCATGGCGCCCGAAGGTACAGAGGAGTCGCTGAGTTAACGCTTAGGAATTGCCAGCCGCAAAACTGGTCGGGGTGGCGGGATTTGAACCCACGGCCTCTTCGTCCCGAACGAAGCGCGCTACCAAGCTGCGCCACACCCCGCTTGAAGCCACGACAGCCTATCGCACCCGCCCGCCGACTGCCCAAACCGCTGGCAGCGGGCACCCCGAGAGCTACGTCCAGCTGCAGTTGTGTTCGAAGTCGACCAGCGCCGCGGCCGAGCCGACGAGATCGAGCCCCTGCGCGGCGACCCATTCGTCGCTGAAATAAGTGTCGGCGTAGCGGTCGCCGCTGTCGGCGATCAGCGTGACCACCGAGCCACTGCGCCCCGCCGCGACCATCTCGGCCAGCAGCCCGAACGCACCCCACAGATTGGTTCCCGTCGACGGCCCCACCCGACGTCCCAGCACGGCGCTGACGTGACGGGCGGCGGCGATCGACCCGGCGTCGGGCACGGCGACCATGCGGTCCACCACGTCGGGCAGAAACGACGGCTCGACCCGCGGCCGCCCGATCCCCTCGATCCGCGACGACGTCTCCATCACGAGGTCGTAGCGCTGTTCGGCGTAGGCGGGGAAGAACGCGGAGTTCTCCGGGTCGACGACGCACAGCCCGGTGGCGTGCCGGCGGTAGCGCAGGTAGCGCCCGATCGTCGCGCTGGTTCCGCCAGTGCCCGCGCCGACGACGATCCACTCCGGGATCGGATACTTCTCGTCGCGCATCTGCGCGAAGATCGACTCGGCGATGTTGTTGTTGCCGCGCCAGTCGGTGGCCCGCTCGGCATGGGTGAACTGGTCCATGTAGTGGCCGCCGGTCTCCCGGGCGACCCGATACGCCTCGGCGTACACCTCGCTGGAGTTCTGCACGAAATGGCAACGGCCGCCTTGTGATTCGATCAACGCGACTTTAGACGCGCTGGTGTTCTCCGTCATCACGGCGACGAACGGCAGGCCGAGCAGCGACGCGAAGTACGCCTCGGAGATCGCGGTGGAACCCGACGACGCCTCGACCACAGTGGTGCCCTCGCCGATCCAGCCGTTGCACAGCGCGTACAGAAACAACGAGCGCGCCAGTCGGTGCTTGAGGCTGCCGGTGATATGCGTCGATTCGTCCTTGAGGTACAGCGCGATGTCGACGTCCGTGCCCCAGGCCGACGGCAACGGGTAGCGCAACAGGTGGGTGTCGGCGCTGCGGCGGGCATCGGCCTCGATCAGCCGGATCGCGTTGTCCGTCCAGCCGCGGGACATACTGCGGACCGCGAGCCGGGTCCGATCGTTCAACGCAGCGATGCCGCGGGCTGCGAGCGGCCCAAGTTGCTGCTGGAATCCCGCCCACCCATCGGGGCGGCGATCAACGTCAGCAGGGTCGCTTCGGGACGGCAGCAGAACCGCACCGGCGCGAACGGAGAGGTCCCCAGTCCCGCGGACACATGCAGCTGCATGTTGGCGCCCCAGCGCGACGGCCCCTTGGCCCGGGTGCGGTCCAGGCCGCAGTTGGTCACCAGCGCGCCGTAGAACGGCAGGCACAGCTGCCCGCCGTGGGTGTGTCCGGACATCACCAGCTGGTAGCCGTCGGCGGCGAAGCGATCCAGCACCCGCGGCTCGGGGGAGTGCACCAGACCCAGCCGCAGATTCGCCGCCGGGCTGGCCGGGCCCGCGATCGTCTCGTAGCGGTCGCGATCGATGTGCGGGTCGTCCACGCCCGCGGCGGCCAGATGCAGGCCGGCCACTTCGAACTCGCGGCGGGTGTGGGTGAGATCAAGCCAGCCGCGTTCGGTGAACGCCGCCCGCAGATCCTGCCAGGGCAGCGGTTCGCCCGTGATCCGGTGGGACGGGTTGGTGAGGTAGTTCAGCGGGTTCTTTAGCCGCGGCCCGAAGTAGTCGTTGCTGCCGAAGACGAAGACACCCGGGCGCGACAGCAGGTCGCCCAGCGCCTGGATGACCGCGGGGACCGCTTTCGGGTGGGCCAGGTTATCGCCGGTGTTGACCACCAAGTCGGGCTCCCAGCCGGACAGCTCGCGCAGCCACGCCTGCTTGCGGCGCTGGTTGGGCATCATGTGCAGGTCGCTGATATGCAGTACGCGCAGCGGCGTGGAACCCGGCGACAAGACGGGCATCGTTATCTCGCGCAGGACGAAGGCGTTGCGTTCGACGACCGCGGCGTAACCGATGCCGGCGACCGTCGAACCGAGCGCGACGGCGCCGGTACGGATCAGAGCGGGCAAAACATCAGCCATGCACGCAGCCTACTGCCGGTTGCGGCCTCAGGAGCGTCTTGCGCGGCTACGGAGGCGGCTGTCCGGGCGGTGGTGGCGGCGGCGCCAGCAGCGGAATGGTGATCGGTGGCAGACCGGGGATCTCCACGACCTGCGAGCCGATCGGCAGCGGCGCTCCGTCCGGCGGCGGAGGCGGTGCCGGCGGGATGCCGTTACTGACCTGAATGGTGACGACCGAGCCGGGGATCGTGTTGCCCGACGGCGACGTCCCGACCACCTCGCCCAACTTCGCGGTGCTGTTGACCGAGTTGGTCTGGTCGGCGACCTGGAAGCCGGCCTCTTTGAGGCGCGAGCGCGCGGCGTCGACGTCCATGCCGGCCACGCTCGGCACCCGCGACCCGGGCGAGCCCTCGACGTAGCGCGGATCCGTCGGCGGCAACTTGATGTCGCCGAAGCTCAGCGCGATCGGCTTCATCGCGGTGAACCAGGTGCGCGCGGGCTCGTTACCGCCGTACAGGTCGCCCTCGCCGCAGTGGCGCAACGGCGCCGAGCACAGGTCCGTCGGCGAGGTGGAGTCGTCGTAGATGTAGTTGGCTGCGGCATAGCGGCTGGTGAACCCGACGAACCCGGAGGAGCGGTGCGCCTCGGTGGTGCCGGTCTTACCCGACACCGGCAGATCCCAGCCCGCCGCGCCGGCCGAACCGGCCGCGGTACCGCCGCCGGTCGCGTCCTTGCTCATCGCGTTGGCCAGGGTGTTGGCCAGCCCTTCGGGCACCACCTGGTCGCAGGTCTGGGTGGTCACGGCAACTTCATTGCCGTTGCGGTCGATCAGCTTGTCGATCGGGTTGGGCGGGCACCACACCCCGCCCGACGCCAGCGTGGCGGCGACGTTCGACAGCTCCAGGGCGTTCACCTCGATCGGGCCGAGCGTGAACGACCCGATGTTCTGCCGTTTGACGAAATCGGCCAGGCTTTCGTTGCTGTCAGGGTTGTAGTCACGGGCCGTGCCGGGGTCGGCGTAGGACCGCAGCCCCAGCTTGACCGCCATGTCGACCGTGCGCGTCACCCCCACCTGCGAGATCAGCTTGGCGAACGCGGTGTTGGGCGAGGTGGCCAGCGCCTCGGTGACGTTCATCGAGCCCCGGTAGTTACCGGCGTTGACCACACACCAGGTGTCCTTCGGGCAGCCCTTGGCGCCACCGCTACCCAGGCCCTTCTGCTGGAACCGCGGCGGCACGTCGAGCGTGGCGTTGATGCCCATGCCCATGTCCAGCGCGGCGGCGGTGGTGAAGATCTTGAACACCGATCCCGCGCCGTCGCCGACGAGCGAGAACGGCTGCGGGCGCATCGTCTGGCCGGCGTCGACGTCGAGGCCGTAGGTGCGGTTGCTGGCCATCGCCATCACCTTGTGCGAATCCTTGCCGGGCCTGATCACGCTCATCACGCTCGAGATGCCGGGCAGGGTCGGGCTGGCGAACTTGTCGATGGCGCTCTTGACCGGGATCTGCACGTCGGGATCCAGCGTCGTGCGGATCAGATAGCCGCCCCGGGCCACCTGTTCCTTACTGATGCCGGCGCGTGAGAGGTACTCCTGGACGTAGTCACAGAAGAAAGCGCGGTCGCCGGCGGCGATGCAGCCGCGTGGCAGCTCGTTGGGCTGCGGCAAGATGCCCAGCGGCGTCGCCTTGGCGGCGCGCAGCGCGTCGGTCTCCTGCGGCAGGTTCTCGATCATCGTGTCGAGCACCAGGTTGCGCCGGGCCAGTGCACCGTCGGGATTGGTGTAGGGGTTCAGCGTGCTGGTCGACTGCACCATGCCGGCCAGCAGCGCCGCCTGCTGCCAGTTCAGATCCGACGCGTTGATCCCGAAATAGGTCTGCGCCGCGTCCTGCACCCCGAACGAGCCGTTACCGAAGGAGACGAGGTTCAGGTAGCGGGTCAGGATCTCCGGCTTGGTGAAGGTCTTGTCGAGCGTGAGCGCCATCCGGATCTCGCGCAGCTTGCGCGCCGGGGTGGTTTCGACGGCAGCGCGCTTTTCGGCGTCGGTCTTCGCGGTGACCAGTAGTTGGTAGTTCTTGATGTACTGCTGCTCGATCGTCGAACCCCCTCGGGTGTCGACGTCGCCGGACGCATAGCCCGCCAGCCCGGTCAGTGTGCCCTTCCAGTCCACCCCGTTGTGTTCGGCGAATCGCTTGTCTTCGATCGAGACGATCGCCAGCTTCATCGTGTTGGCGATCTTGTCGGTGGGCACCTCGAACCGGCGTTGCTCGTACAGCCAGGCAATGGTGTTGCCCTTTGCGTCCACCATCGTCGAGACGGCGGGCACCTGACCCTCGAGCAGCTGGGCTGAGCCGTTGGCGACCACTTCGGAGGCCCGGTTGGACATCAGTCCCAGCCCGCCGGCCATCGGGAACAACAGCGCCGTGGCCACCACGCTCGCCAGCAGACAGCAGCCAGCCAGCTTAAGAATCGTGAGAGCTGCCGGGGGGCGGTCTGACATGCGTACTACAGTAACCGCCGTTTGTCGCGTGACGCGCCGCCGATCCGCACAGCGGATCTAGATCATGTGACCTGCAGCTTTGCTGCCGATCGGGATGCGATGTTCTCGATCGCGTTACATATCAGCTACCCAAAACGGGTACTCAATCTCATGATCGCGCCTACGCTCAAGGACAAGACGGCACGCCCGTCCCAAAAAAAGCGTTATCAGACTGTTGCGCAATTGGCTCCTGACCACCTAACTTATACAGACGGTGAGATTCAGGTAACACCGATCAGCACAGTGTGGTGTGGATCGCAGCATTGATCTGCTACCCAGGAGGGCGGTCGTTAATAGCGACCGGGAGGAAGGGAACAGCTCGTGTCAGGAACACGACCGGCGGCACGCCGAACCAACATTGCGGCGGCACAGGGGGTGCTGCACAGTGTTGATGCTGAAGAACGAATTGCCTGGGTGTCCCAAGCGCTATGCCGGACCACTGACCCCGACGAACTGTTTGTCCGGGGGGCCGCCCAGCGTAAGGCCGCGGTGATCTGCCGGCACTGCCCGGTGATGCAGGAATGCGGCGCCGACGCGCTGGACAACAAGGTCGAGTTCGGCGTCTGGGGTGGCATGACCGAACGCCAGCGCCGGGCCCTGCTCAAGCAGCACCCCGAGGTCGTTTCGTGGTCCGATTTCTTCGACAAGCGCCGGAGCCGCGGCGTCAGCTGACGCTTGGAACGCGGGTGCGCCGCAGCGTCGCGGCGCACAGGTAGGTCGAAACTTATTATTACAAAACCGTTACAGCGCCCTCGGGTTGGGCGCGTGTGCAATAGCGGCTCTAGCGCGAACTAGCTTGTGCCAGATGGCAATTCGCCGATTTAACTGGTTCTGACTCCAATCGTCGTCACCCGCCCAAATTTTTGGCAGCCGCTCAGCGGCTTATTGAACTGGCCGTATCGCGGCTCTGTGCAGGCCGGATCGGCCCTGAACGAGCGTTCCTTTGGCGAGTCTCAGCGATCCGCTGCGCGGGCCTTGCCGTCGCCGGCGGGGTTCGGATTCGCCGGTTCCTCAGCGCCCCGCCGCGCGGGCCGCATCATCACCGGCGGCGGTGATCTGATCGGCGAGCGCACGCAGGGCGTCCAGGTCCGACACGTCGAACGGCAGCGACGGAACGCCCACGACCGGCACGTTTGGGTTGGCGCCGGTGAATCGGGACAGCAGCCGGATCTCCCGCTTGGCGGTCTGGCCCCGGTCGGCGTGAATCCGCAGTACCGCCGTGGCCAGCGATGCGGCGTCGGAGTCCACCTCCGACTTCAGCGACTCGATCCCGTCGATGGCCCGCTCCACCGGCAGTGCGCACAGCAGGGGATGGGTGCGGTTCAAGATCAGGCCCGCCAGCGGCATGCTCTCTTGGGATAGCCGGTCGACGAAAAAGGACGCCTCACGCAGCGCGTCGGGTTCGGCCGCCGACACCACCACGAACTGGGTGCCACGCCGCTTCAGCAGCGCGTAGGTGCGGTCCGCCTTCTCGCGGAAGCCGCCGAAGGTGGCATCCAGTGACTGCACGAAGGCCGCCGCGTCGCCCAGCATCTGCGAGCCGAGCACGGTTGAGAGCGCCTTCATCGCCAAACCCATTGCGCCGGTGACCAATTTGCCGATGCCGCGGCCCGGCGCAAGAAGCAGTCGCCACAGTCGGCTGTCCATGAAGCTGCCCAGGCGTTTCGGCGCGTCCAGGAAGTCGAGTGCATTGCGAGACGGGGGAGTGTCCACCACCACCAGGTCCCAGCGGTCCTCGCCCAATAGCTGGCCAAGCTTCTCCATCGCCATGTACTCCTGCGTACCGGCCAGAGAGGTGGCGACCGTCTGGTAGAACTGGTTGTCCAAAATCGTTTGCGCCCGAGCGCCTCCCGAGTATTGGATCACCATTTCGTCGAAAGTGCGGCGCATGTCGAGCATCATCGCGTGTAACTCGCCGGTGACCTCGGGTGCCAGCGGCACCCGCTGTGGCGTATTGCCGAGGTCGTTGACGCCCAACGCCTGCGCCAGCCGTTTAGCCGGGTCGATCGTCAAAACGCAGACCGTGCGGCCATATTCGGCGGCACGTAGGGCCATCGCCGCCGCGGTGGTCGTCTTGCCGACGCCACCTGCGCCGCAGCAGACGACGACGCGGTTGGCACGGTCGGCCAGAATTTCAGCCATGTCAAGGGTTTTCGGTGTGGTAGTCATCGGACTCCCTGCTGTGCAAGCGATTCCGACAGCTCATACAAGCTGCCGAGGTCGACACCGTCGGAGATCGCGGGCAACTCCAGCCGCGGCACTTTCAAGGCGTCGAGCTGTTGTGCGGTCTCGGCCCGTGCCGTGATCCGGGTCGCGTGCTGAATGGTTTCGGTTAGTAAGCCGGCAAAGTCGTTGTCGCCCAGCTCGATTCCTGCCGTCTTCAACCCGGCGCGCACCGCGTCGGCGTCGATGTCGCCCTCGGCGGCCTTGGCCAGGTCGCGGGGCTCCAGGTATGCCGGAATATTGCGGTTCACGATCACGCTGCCGATCGGCAGTTGCATCTCGGCAAGCTCCTCGATGGCTTCCATCGTCTCCTGCACCGGCAGCGCTTCGAGCAGCGTGACCAGGTGGATGGCGGTCGCATCGGAGTGCAGCAGCTTGACAACGCCCTCGCTTTGCGAGTGCACCGGGCCGCCCTTGGCCAGATCGGACACCGCTTTGGTGACGTCAAGAAAGCGCGCGATGCGCCCGGTCGGTGGTGCGTCGACGACGATCGCGTCGTACACCGGCAGCTTGTTCTTGTCCCTGCGGACGACCGTCTCCTTGATCTTGCCGGTGAGTAGCACGTCGCGCAGGCCGGGCGCGATCGTCGTCGCGAACTCGATCGCACCGATCCGGCGCATCGCCCGTCCGGCGATCCCGAGGTTGTAGAACATGTCGAGGTATTCCAGGAACGCGGCCTCGATGTCGATCGCCAGGGCATTGACCTGACCGCCGCGCTCGGCGGTGGCGATCTTCACCTCCTGGTAGGGCAGCGGCGGAACGTCGAACAGTTGCGCAATCCCTTGGCGACCCTCCACTTCGACCAGGAGGACTTTGCGTCCGCCGGCCGCCAGGGTCAGCGCCAGCGCGGCCGCGATCGTCGATTTGCCCGTCCCGCCTTTGCCGGTGACGAAGTGCAAGCGGGCCTTCGACAGTCGGGCCGGCCAGCCGACGGCAGCGTTGCCGCTAGAAGTGGTTGCCACCATCGCATGCTAGCCCGAGCTCCGCGCGACCCCGGCAAATCGGGTAGCTACATCGGATCGCGGTCCACCGGGCTGACCCGTGGGGTTCACGCCCGACCGATAAGCTCGCGTCATGAGCCAACCGACCCCATGGGAATACGCCACGGTTCCGCTGCTGACGCACGCCACCAAACAGATCCTCGACCAGTGGGGTGCCGACGGCTGGGAGCTGGTCGCCGTGCTGCCCGGGCCGACCGGTGAGCAACACGTCGCCTATCTGAAGCGCCCCAAGTAAAGAGGACACTCGCAGATGACTGCTTCGGCCCGGCTTGAGCAGCTCGGCATCGCGCTTCCGGACCTGGTTGCGCCGTTGGCCTCTTACGTTCCCGCGGTGCGCACCGGCAACCTGGTCTACACCTCGGGCCAGCTGCCGATCGTGGCGGGAACGTTGGCCGGCACCGGCAAGGTGGGCGCCGACGTCAACCCCGATGACGCCAAGGCGATGGCGCGGCTGTGTGCGCTCAACGCTCTGGCCGCGGTGAATTCCCTGGTAGGTATCGACGCGGTGACCCGGGTGGTCAAGGTCGTCGGATTCGTCGCCTCCGCACCCGGCTTCAACGGTCAGCCCGGCGTCGTCAACGGGGCCTCAGAACTGCTCGGTGAGGTGTTCGGTGACCAAGGTGCGCATGCACGTTCGGCGGTGGGCGTTTCCGAGCTACCGCTGGATGCGCCGGTCGAAGTCGAGTTGATCGTGGAGGTCGGCTAACGGCCGTGACCGAGACAGTTGAGCCGCTGACTCATCCCGCATACGGCAGTTTGCGGGCGGTCACCGACACTGCCTCGGTCCTGCTGGCCGAGAACCCGGGCCTGCTGACGCTGGAGGGCACCAACACCTGGGTGTTGCGCGGACCCCGCAGCGACGAGCTGGTCATCGTGGACCCGGGGCCCGACGACAACGAGCACATCGCCCGGATCGCATCGCTCGGGCGCATCGCCCTGGTCCTGATCAGTCACCGGCACAGCGATCACACCGACGCCATCGACAAGTTGGTCGAGCTCACCGGCGCGACCGTGCGCTCGGCGGGCAGCGGATTCCTGCGTGGCCTCGGCGGCGAGCTGGTCGACGGCGAGATCATCGACGCCGCCAACCTGAAGATCAAGGTGATGGCCACGCCGGGGCACACCGCGGACTCGTTGTCGTTCCTGCTCGACGACGCGGTATTGACCGCCGACAGCGTGCTTGGCCGTGGCACCACCGTCATGGATAAGGAAGACGGCAGCCTGACCGCTTACTTGGAGTCGCTGCACCGGCTGCGCGGGCTGGGCCGTCGCGCGGTATTGCCCGGGCACGGGCCCGACCTGCCGGATTTGGAATCCGCCACGCACGGATATCTGGTCCACCGTCAGGAGCGGCTGGAGCAGGTGCGCTCGGCGTTGCGGGAAATCGGCGACGACGCCAGCGCCCGTCAGGTCGTCGAGCATGTCTACACCGACGTCGATGAAAAGCTCTGGGATGCCGCCGAATGGTCGGTGCAAGTGCAGTTGGACTACTTGCGCCGCGAGTGAACTCGCCGAGAGTGCGGCGGCGCCGGGCGTGATGTGCGCGGTTACCGCGCGCGGCGGGCTAGTCTCTCGGAGTCCGAGATCAGCACGCTTTTACCCTCCAGCCGGATCCACCCACGGTGGGCGAAGTCGGCGAGGGCCTTGTTGACCGTCTCCCGGGACGCCCCGACCAGCTGGGCGATCTCCTCTTGGGTCAGGTCGTGGGTGACCCGCATCGCGCCACCCTCCTGGGTGCCGAAACGCTGAGCGAGCTGCAGCAGCTGCTTGGCCACCCGGCCGGGCACGTCGGTGAAGATGAGGTCGGCGAGATTGTTGTTGGTGCGACGCAACCGCCGGGCGAGCACCCGCAGCAATTGCTCGGCGATTTCGGGCCGATCGGCGATCCACGCGCGCAGCGCATCGCGGTCCATCGAAACCGCACGCACCTCGGTGATCGTCGTGGCGCTCGACGTCCGGGGGCCCGGGTCGAAGATCGACAGTTCGCCGAACATGTCCGACGGGCCCATGATTGTCAGCAGATTCTCCCGGCCATCGGGTGACCGGCGACCGATCTTGACCTTCCCCGAGACGATGATGTACAGCCGATCGCCTGGTTCCCCCTCCGCGAAAACGGTGTGTCCACGCGGGAAGTCGACGGGTTGTAATTGCTTGGTCAGTGCGGTGACTGCGCCGGGTTCAACCCCTTGGAAGATTCCTGCCCTTGCCAGGATCTCGTCCACTTTGACCTTCAGCTTTCCAACGAAGTGATATGGATACCTACCTAGCTCGGGTTACGAGTCTAGAGGTAGGCCAACGTGCCAACGCTACACACGATTGACGTGTCTAGTCGCCCCATATTGCGGATTTCCGCCGGAATGCGCGTGTATCCGCATCGGTAAAGCGCGCGCGGGGGGATCGGTGAATGCGGTTGCGAGCAGCGATTCGGCGCGATGGCGACCGCTGGGCGGCGGGGACAGCGCGAGTTGCTGGGCCTGGCGTCGATGCAGGTACTCCAGCGCTTCGGGCATGCCCTCGCGGGCCAACGTGCGCATATCCATTGCCTGCGCCTGTTCGAGAAACTCGTCGACGTCGGTCGACGTAATCGACTCCCGGCCGAGCTCCTTTTCGAGCCGCCCCAGGCCGAGCGCGGCGAGCATAAGCAGCCCCGGCACGCACGCCACCAGCAACCATGACACAAGGAGAGTAAACATGGCCAAGGTCTCAGGGAGATTACGAAATCAGTACTCTGTCGTAGGTGACAGTGGCACGGCCGTCCGGGCGTTCGAAAACCACCGCGGCTTCCGCTGATTCCAAGCCTGATTCCGCACTTGCCCGGCGTTGGGCCTCGGAAACTCGAGTGGGTTTGGTGCGTCGCGCGCGCAGGATGAATCGCACACTGGCACAAGCATTTCCGGACGCACATTGCGAGCTGGATTTCAGATCGCCGCTGGAACTGGTGGTGGCCACCATTCTTTCGGCGCAGAGCACCGACAAACGGGTGAACCTTACGACGCCGGCTTTGTTCGCCAGATATAAGTCGGCACTGGATTATGCGAAAGCCGATCGCGATGAGCTGGAAAACCTCATCCGTCCCACTGGCTTCTTCCGCAACAAGGCGAGCTCACTGATCGGGTTGGGGCAGGCCCTGGTCGAGAAGTTCGACGGCGAGGTGCCGTCGACGATGGAGGAGTTGGTGACCCTGCCCGGGGTCGGGCGCAAGACGGCCAACGTCGTCTTGGGAAACGCCTTCGACATCCCCGGAATCACGGTCGACACCCACTTTCAGCGGCTGGTGGCCAGATGGCGTTGGACCGAGGAAAAGGACCCGGTCAAAATCGAGCACGCGGTCGGCGAACTGGTCGAACGTAAGGAATGGACCCTGCTGAGCCACCGCGTGATCTTCCACGGCCGCCGGGTGTGCCACGCCCGCAAGCCGGCCTGCGGGGTCTGCCTGCTCGCTAAAGACTGCCCGTCGTTCGGGCTCGGCCCCACCGAACCGGCGCTGGCCGCGCCCCTGGTGCAGGGCCCCGAAGCCGAACACCTGCTGTCGCTGGTCGGGCTGTAGCACGGCCGGGACGTTGACCCCGAGAACTCGGTGGACCATCGCGATCTTGGCGGTGGTGATGGCGCTGGTGGCCGCGTTCGTCGCGCAACTGCGCGACGACTCCCGGCCGGCCGCGACGACGTCGCCCGCAAGCTCGGGACCGAATCGAGAGCACCGCGACGCCGACACACCGGCCGCGCTGGCCGGCCCCCGCGCGCGAGCAAACCTGCCACCCTGCCCCGCGCCGGGCAACGGTGCCGGCCCCGCGGTCCTGCGCGGCGTGGTGGTCGAATGCGCGGCCGACGGATCCACCGTCGACGTCGCCCGTGCGCTGGCCGGCCGCCGGGTGGTGATCAATATATGGGCGTACTGGTGCGCGCCGTGCGCGGCCGAATTGCCCGCGATGGCCGAATATCAGCGCCGGGTCGCCTCCGACGTCCTGGTGGTGACCGTGCATCAGGACGAGAACGAGACCGCGGCATTGTTGCGGCTGGCGGAGCTGGGTGTTCGGCTCCCGACCTTGCAGGATGGGCGGCGGCTGATCGCCGCAGCACTCAAGGTCGCGAATGTGGTGCCCGCGACCGTAGTGCTGAGACCGGACGGTAGCGTTGCGCAGACGCTGCTGCGCGATTTCGCGAGTGCCGACGAGATCGAGGCCGCGGTCGGAAACAACGGATGACCGAGTTCGGCGGTCCGACAATGGCTGGGCAGGTGGACCCGACAAGGAGGCGCCGGTGAGTGGTGGGGGTGCCGCCCGCGCGCAGGGGACGGCTCCCCTGACGCCCGACGTCTGCCCGCCCTGGTTGCGGCCGCTGGTCGACAACGTGGGCCAGATCCCGGAGGCCTACCGGCGCCGGTTGCCTCCCGATGTGCTGGCGATGGTGACCGCGGCCCGGGCGGCATCCGCCGACGACGACCGCGAGGCCGCTGTGCTGGTGCTGTTTTCGGGTCCCGAGTCCGGGCCGGGCAACGGTGCCGTGCCCGACGACGCCGACCTGTTGCTCACCGTGCGGGCGTCCTCGCTGCGACACCATGCGGGTCAGGCGGCGTTCCCCGGCGGCGCGGCCGACCCGGGCGATCGCGGACCGGTCGCCACCGCACTGCGAGAAGCCCACGAGGAGACCGGGATCGACGTCACTCGGCTGCACCCGCTGATCACGATGGAGAAGACGTTCATCGCCCCGTCGCAGTTCCACGTCGTCCCGGTGCTGGCCTACTCTCCCGACCCCGGGCCGGTCGCGGTGGTCAACGAGGGCGAGACGGCGATCGTGTCGCGGGTTCCGGTGCGCGCGTTCATCAATCCGGACAACCGGCTGATGGTTTACCGGGGCGACCTCGGCAATCGTTGGGCAGGTCCGGCGTTTCTGCTGAACCAAATGCTGGTTTGGGGATTCACTGGCCAGGTGATCTCTGCCGTTCTCGACGTCGCCGGCTGGGCAAAGCCGTGGGACACCAACGACGTCCGTGAACTCGACGAAGCGATGGTGCTGGTCGGCCGGCAGGGCGGCGCGCGATGAACTCGATGACCCCGTCGCAGTGGCTGGATATCGCGGTGCTCGCCGTCGCTTTCATCGCGGCCATCTCGGGCTGGCGTTCGGGCGCGGTGGGTTCGCTCTTCTCGTTTATCGGTGTGCTGCTGGGCGCGATCGCCGGGGTACTGCTGGCGCCCCACATCGTCAGCCACATCGCCGCCCCGCGCGCCAAGTTGTTCGGCGCGCTGTTCCTCATTCTTGCGCTGGTCGTCGTCGGTGAGGTCGCCGGCGTGGTGCTGGGACGCGCTGTGCGCGGCGCGATCCGCAGCCGCACGTTCAGAACCGTGGACTCGGTCATTGGGGTGGGGGTGCAGCTCGTCGTCGTGCTCACCGCCGCGTGGCTGCTGGCGACGCCGCTGACCCAGTCGAAAGACCAGCCCGAGCTGGCGGCCGCGGTCCGCGGTTCGCGGGTGCTCGCCGAGGTCAACACCATCGCGCCCCCGTGGTTGAAGACTGTGCCCAAACGCCTTTCGGCGTTGTTGAACACCTCGGGGCTGCCCGCGGTGCTCGAGCCGTTCAGCCGCACGCCGGTGGTCCCGGTCGAATCACCGGATCCCTCGCTTGCCACCAATCCAGTGGTCACCGCCGCCGCGCCCAGCGTGGTGAAGGTACGCAGCCTGGCGCCCAGCTGCCAGAAAGTGTTGGAGGGCACGGGATTTGTGATCGCTCCCGATCGGGTGATGACCAATGCGCACGTAGTGGCGGGGTCGAGCAGCGTACAGATCTACGCCAGCGGTAACCCGTTGGACGCCACCGTCGTCTCCTACGACCCTTCCGTCGACATTGCCATTCTTGCCATTCCGAACCTGCCGCCTCCGCCACTGGCTTTCAGCGACACCGAGGCGAAGACCGGCACCAACGTGGTGGTGCTGGGTTACCCCGGCGGCGGCAACTTCACCGCGACCCCGGCCAGGATTCGCGAGGCCATCAAACTCAGCGGCCCCGACATCTACCGCGATCCGCAACCGGTCACGCGCGACGTCTACACCATCAGAGCCAATGTGGAGCAAGGCAATTCGGGTGGGCCGCTGATCGACCTCAGCGGCCACGTGCTGGGCGTGGTATTCGGCGCTGCTGTCGACGATCCCGACACCGGATTTGTGTTGACCGCCGGTGAGGTGGCCGGCCAGATGGCCAAGATCGGTGACACCCAACAGGTGGGCACCGGGACCTGCGTCAGCTGATCAGTGCACCTGCTCGAAAAACCTCATCAGGTGTCTGTTGATTTCCTCGGGCATCTCTTCGTGGCTGTAATGCCCTGCGCCGGTGACGGATACGTACCGGCCCTGCGTCGCATAGCGCTGACTGTGATCGACCGGATCGGCCAGTACGTAGGGGTCGGCGTCGCCGCGCAGATGTAGCAGCGGCACCCCGAGCTGGCGCGACATCGACTTCATGAATCGCCGGCCTTCACCGCGCAGCTGGCTGCGCACCGCCCAGCGCTGGTATTCCAGGGCGCAGTGCGCCGCACCGGGAATCTGGATCGCCGTGCGCAGATAACCGATCGTTTGCGAGAAGTCCTCGGAGGCAACCCATTTGGCGGAGCTACGGTGCTTGATCAGACGTTCGATCTCGGCGCCGTTGTCGCGGGTCAGCAACCGCTCGGGCCATAGCGGTAGCTGATAGCGCAGCAGGGTCGGCAGCAGTGCGGAACTCTGGTCGCGGCGCGTTAACGCCGATCGGCGCAGCGCCGCCGGGTGTGGCGAGCTGACCAGCGCGATGGCGCGCACCAGCCGCGAATGTAGCAGCGCGGTGGCCCAGCAGCACAGCCCGCCGTCGGCGTGGCCGACGAGCGTCGCCGACGAATGCCCAAGCGCGCGAATAAGTCCGGCCGTGTCGCCGGCGAGCGTCCAGCCGTCGTAACCACGCGGCGGCTTGTCGCTGCCGCCGTAGCCGCGCAGGTCGACCGCGACCACCCGGGCATCGGTCAGCCCACGCAGCTGATGCCGCCAGGACCACCAGAACGAGCCGAAACCATGCAGCAGCATCACCAGCGGTCGTGCGGCTGCCGCCGCCGGTGCGCCCGGACCGGTCGGTAGCGCCTCGACGACGTGGAATCGAATGCCGTTGGCGTGCACGTCCAAATGGCGCCACGGCCCGTCGATGCGGACCATCGACGGATCAGGTACTGCCATTTACCAACCTGAGGGGTCGCCGGGGTTGCCGTTCTCGGGCTTGGCGTGCTTGCCGGGTGTGTCGGTGAGTTGCTTGGTCGCGGCGGCGTGCTTGTCGTGGCCCGGGGTGAGCGCGCTGCGCGTCTCCTTGACCGATTCGATGGTCTCCTGTGGTCCGCGGATCCGGCGCACCTTCAAATAGCCCAGCAGCGCCAGCACAGCTCCGACCACGACCATGAGCGCGAACACGATCAGGAAGGCCACCCACCGCCACAACCAGTTGTCGAGCAGCTCGGCGAGAAAGAAGAAGAAAAAGAAGGTGGAGTAGAACAGCACCACCAGCGCGGCGATGAAGAAGACGCTGCCGGTGAGGCCCTTCTTGATGTCGCGGGTGATCTCCGCGCGGGCCAGCTCGACTTCGGCCCGCACCAGCGTGGACGCCTGAGTCGTCGCGTCTTTGATCAGGTCGCCGATCGACGGTTCGCCGGGCCTGGCGTGCGGGTCGGCCAACGGAATCGTGGTCAGCGTGCTCGGCACACCATTACTGCGATCGACCTTGCTCACTAACGGTCCTCTCCGTTGAACTGCCCGGCTCCTGACAAAGCCGCTGCTTGGCTCGCATAGTCGCCGAGCCCGTTCGCTGTCGTCGCGGTTTATGTTGCCATGCGCCGCGATGCCAGACGAGGCCAGCCGAAGTCCGCGGGACCCGGCGACCGACGGGCCCGGCCGCCGCCATTCGCACAGCAAGAGGGGCGCCGGGGTGATCATCTAGACTGGCGCAGCTGTTCTCCGACATCCGGCCCGCTGATGGGAGTTACGCATTGCAGACGGCGCATCGGTGCTTTGTGGCGGCGCTGGTGGCCGTGCTCCTCGTCCAGCCCGCTGTGCCTGCAAATGTCGCGGCCGCTGACGACCGGGTCCCGATGGGTGGCGGTGCCGGCATCGTCATCAACGGAGACACCATGTGCACGCTGACCACGATCGGCGGCGATGCCGCCGGTGAGCTGATCGGTTTCACCTCCGCGCACTGCGGTGGACCGGGCGCGCAGGTCGCCGCCGAGGCGGCCGAAGGCAGAGGCATCCTGGGCGTCATGGTCGCGGGCAACGACGCCCTGGACTATGCGGTGATCAAGTTCGATCCGGCCAAGGTGGCGCCGGTGGCCAACTACGGGGGGTTCATCATCAACGGCATCGGTCCGGAACCGGTGTTCGGGCAGATCGCCTGCAAGCAGGGCCGGACGACCGGCAATTCGTGTGGTGTCACCTGGGGGCCGGGCCAGGATCCGGGAACCATCGTCATGCAGGTGTGTGGCCGCCCGGGTGACTCCGGTGGGCCGGTGACGGTCGACAACCTGCTGGTCGGGATGATCCACGGCGCGTTCAGTGACAACCTGCCGACCTGCATCATCAAGTACATCCCGCTGCACACTCCGGCGGTGGTGATGTCGTTCAACGCGATCCTGGCCGACATCAACGCCAAGCACCGGCCCGGCGCGGGCTTCGTCCCGATACCGGTCTGAGCTACTTGGCCTCTCTGATCGCGTCGAAGACGCCCGGGTCAAGCAGTGTCGACGTGTCTCCGAGGTCGCGATTTTCGGCGATGTCGCGCAGCAGCCGGCGCATGATCTTGCCGCTGCGGGTCTTGGGCAGTTCGGGCACCACGTGGATCTCGCGTGGCTTGGCGATCGGCGAGATCTCCCGGGCCACCTCGGCGCGCAACTCCTCGACGATGCCCTCGTGCATGTCGTACTCGGCGCACATCACGACGAACGCGCAGATGGCTTGGCCCGTGGTCTCGTCTTTCTTGGCGACCACCGCGGCCTCGGCCACTCCGGAGTGGCCGACCAGCGCCGACTCCAGCTCGGCGCTCGACAGCCGGTGCCCGGACACGTTCATCACGTCGTCGATGCGGCCCACCACCCAGATGGCGCCGTCGCGGTCGTAATAGGCGCTGTCACCGGCGAAATACCAGCCCTGCTCGGCGAACCTGGACCAGTAGGTCTCGATATATCGGTCCGGGTCGCCCCAGATGCCGCGCAGCATGGACGGCCACGGCTGGTCCAAGACCAGGTAGCCGGTCACGTGTTCGCCATGGTGGACGGTCGGCGTCAGCTGATCGCCGTGGTCGTCGACGATGCTGGCCGAAATCCCGGGCAACGCCCTCATCGCCGAACCAGGTTTGGCCGCAGCGACTCCGGGCAGCGGGGAGATCATCGCCGAACCCGTTTCGGTCTGCCACCAGGTGTCCACGATCGGGAGGCGGTCGGCGCCGATCACCCTGCGGTACCAGCGCCAGGCCTCGGGGTTGATCGGCTCGCCCACCGTGCCCAGCAGTCGAAGGCTGGACAGGTCGTGTGCATCGGGGATCTCGCGACCCCACTTCATGAACGTCCGGATCAGCGTGGGTGCCGTGTAATAGATTGTGACACCGTACTTTTCGATGATTTCGAAATGCCGGTGCTGACTGGGCGAATCGGGAGTGCCCTCGTAGAGGACCTCGGTGACGCCGTTGGACAGCGGACCGTAGACGCCGTAGGTGTGCCCGGTGACCCAGCCGATGTCGGCGGTGCACCAAAACACGTCGCGGTCGGGCTTGATGTCGAAGATGTTGTAGTGCGTGTACGACGTCTGGGTTAAGTAGCCGCCGCTGGTGTGCACGATGCCCTTAGGCTTTCCGGTGGTGCCCGAGGTGTACAGCAGGAACAGCGGGTGCTCGGCGTCGAAGGGCGCCGCGGTGTGTTGGGCCGACGCGGAATCCACCACGTCGTGCCACCACACGTCGCGGTCGTCGTTCCAGGACACGTCGATTCCGGTGCGCCGCACCACCAGAACCTTCTGGACGGGGCTCTCGCCGTCCGGTCCGGGCGCCACGGCCTCGTCGGCGGCATCCTTCAGCGGTGCGGGCTTGCCGCGCCGGAACTGTCCGTCGGCGGTGATCAGCACCTTGGCCTGGGCGTCGGCGATGCGGGCGCTCAGCGCCTTGGCGGTGAAACCGGCGAACACGACGCTGTGCATGACACCCAGTCGCGCGCAGGCCAGCATCGCGATCACGGCTTCCGGGATCAACGGCATATAGATGGCGGCGCGGTCGCCGGCGACCAGACCAAGATCGGTCAGCGCGTTGGCCGCTTTGCACACCTCGTCCTGCAGGTCGGAGTAGGTCAGGCTGCGGCTGTCGCCGACCGGCTCGCCCTCCCAGTGAATCGCCACCCGGTCGCCGAGGCCGGCCTCGACGTGGCGGTCCACGCAGTTGTAGGCGACGTTGAGCTTGCCGTCGGAAAACCATTTGGCGAATGGCGCCTGCGACCAGTCCAGCACCTCGGTGAACGGCTTGGCCCACGTCAGCCGGTTGGCCTGCTTGGCCCAGAACGCCAGCCGGTCCGCTTCGGCCTCGCGGTAGAGATCCTCGCGGGCGTTGGCCTGCTCGGCGAATTGCGCCGGCGGCGGGTACGACGAAGGGCCTTCGGTGTGCGTGGCGGTCACTGGCTTCGCTCCTATGTCGAGTATGTCGAGGGCCGGGTCTCGAGCTGGTCAACCGTCTGTGAGCCTAGACCCGCCAGCCGAATCTGTGGACGCCAATCCGGGGGTAAACCTCGTTGTCATCCCGCATAATCACGGTTGTGCCGGAATGTCGCGGGCAGCGTGCCCGTTGGTTATCTCTCAGCATCGCCGCGGCCGCAACGAGTTACGCGGTAGCCGGCGTGCTGGGGCCGCACGCGTCGGCGGTGCCGGTCGGCGATCAGGCGCTGCCGTGTCGCTCGGAGCAGGTCGACGTCGCCGGTTCCCCGACGCAGGCCGCCGTGGGCCACCGCTCGGTGACCCTGACGTTCAGCCTCGCCGGTGGTGCGGAACCGTGCACGCTGACCGGTTACCCCGCGGTCGAGACGGGCGAGGGCGGGCCCAATATTCACGCCAAGCCCACGCCGCGCGGCTACATGGGCGGCTTGCCGAGCGATGTCGATGAGCCGCCTACCGTCACCCTGTCGCTGGCCTCACAGGCCCAGGCCGTCGTGGAGGGCGTGGCCATAGACCGCAAGGGCAACCCGTGCCCCAATTACACCGCGCTGCAGGTCAACCCGCCGAACACGATCATCGTGTTCATGGTGCCGGTCGCCATCGACGCCTGCGAATTGCAGGTGCACCCGGTCACCGCCGCGCAGCAGTAGGACCTAGTACGGGCTCGCCCTCTCCAGGCAATAGACCACCGGGGGAGTGGGGTAGCTGACTCCGTTGAGCCCCGACGGGCAGTCCGAACTGTTCGCGGTGCCGTCGATGCGCTGGATGACTCGCATCACGCCCGACTCATGGTCATTGCAGTCACCCAGAGTCAGTTTGGGACTGTCGCGCTCGCCGGACACGAGATAACACTGGCCCTGTTTGAGGTTCAGGGCGAAACAGAGGATGGTCGAGCTGTCGGTGTAGCGGTCATAAACGGAGCCCTCACGCTTTCCGTCGGGGCACTGTGCCGACGGTCCGCCTTTGGCGGCCAGCAAGTAGGTATTCGCCGGATTGGCGCAGTCGTTGCCCGGGCTCGAATCGAATGCCTCTGAGCGATAAGACATTTGAGTAATGCACTCGCCAACCTGCATCGACGTGCGTTCTTGATGCTTGGCGAGCCGCGATGCCGCGTTGACGAAGTCTGCCACGATTCCGAGCACCAGTACGACCGCGCCGATCGTGATCAGCGCGGTGGACGCCCCGCTCGCGCGCCGCGGCGGGGCGGGCGCGCCGTACGGCGGATACCCGGGGTAGGGCGGGTAGCCGGGATAGGGCGGTTGCGGGCCCGGATACCCCATCGGCGGCGGGTAGGGGTAACCGGGGCGCGGCCGTCGGCGGCTTCGGGAACGCTCCCATAGGCCGACGATCAGACAGATCAATCCGATGAGGGGAACGCCCAGAGCGAACGCCGTCTCGCCCAGCGCCACACCCACGTCGTGGTCCGAGGCGAGAAGCGTGACCCCCATGTCGAAATCCTAGGTTGTCGGCGCCGCCTGGCGCACCTCACCGGCGGTCCTTGCGTGGCTGGTGTGCTCGCAGGCCCTAGGGTCGCTGTCATGTGTTGGATGCGGGCTATGACCGCTGTCGTCGTGCTTGCGACCGCGTCGCTGGCCGGCTGCGGCGGCGGCGTGCTGAGCCCTGAACTGGTGGTGGTGAACGGCGGCGAACCGCCGAACCCGCTGATACCGACCGGCACCAACGACAGCCTCGGCGGGCGGATCCTGGATCGGCTGTTCGCCGGCCTGGTGTCCTACGACGCCGACGGCAAACCGTCACCGGAAGTGGCGCAGTCCATCGAGACCACCGACAATGTCAACTACCGGATTGTTCTCAAACCGGGCTGGAAGTTCACCGACGGCTCTGCGGTAACGGCACATTCGTTTGTCGACGCGTGGAATTACGGTGCTATGAGCGCCAACGCCCAACTGCAGCAGGACTTTTTCAGTCCGATCGCCGGATTCGACGACGTAGCCGGCCCGCCGGGCGACGGCAAGCCGACCACGATGTCCGGGCTTGCGGTGGTCAACGATCTCGAGTTCACGGTGCGGCTCAAGGCACCGACCGTCGACTTCAAGTTGCGCTTGGGTCACAATGCGTTCTATCCGTTGCCGGACCGGGCATTTCGTGACATGGCGGCGTTCGGGCGCAACCCGGTGGGCGACGGGCCGTATCGGCTGGCCGACAATCCCGACGGACCCGCCTGGGAACACAACGTGAAGATCGACATGAAGCCCAACCCCGATTACCACGGCAACCGCAAACCCCATAACAAGGGCTTGAGGTTCGAGTTCTACGGCAACCTGGATACCGCCTATGCCGACCTGCTATCCGGCAATCTCGATGTCCTGGACACGATTCCGTCCAGCGCGCTGACAATTTACCGCCGCGACCTCGGTGACAACGCCGCCAGCGGGCCCGTCGCGGTCAGCCAATCACTCGACACACCATTGCGGCTACCGCATTTCGGCGGTGAGGAGGGCCGGTTGCGACGGTTGGCCTTGTCGGCCGCGGTCAACCGTCCGCAGATCTGCCGGCAGATCTTCAACGACACCCGCAGCCCGGCCCGCGATTTCACCGCCCGCTCCCTGCCGGGGTTCGACCCGAACATCCCAGGCAACGACGCACTGGACTTCAATCCCGAACGGGCACAGCAACTTTGGGCGCAGGCCAACGCAATCTCGCCGTGGAGCGGGCGGTACGCCATCGCCTACAACGCGGACAGCGGCCACCAAGAGTGGGTAGACGCGGTGGCCAACAGCATCAAGAACGTGTTGGGCATCGACGCCGTCGGCGCTCCGCACCCGACCTTTGCGGGGTTCCGCACTCAGATCACCAACCGCACCATCGACACCGCCTTCCGCGCCGGATGGATCGGCGACTATCCGTCGATGATCGAATTCCTCGCCCCGCTGTACGCCACCGGTGCGGGATCCAACGACGTCGGGTATTCCAGCCGGGAGTTCGACGCCGGGCTCGCGGCCGCCGAGGCCGCGCCCAGCCTGCAGCAGGCCGATGTTCTGGTCAACGTGGCGCAACGAATCCTGTTGCACGACATGCCCGCTGTACCGTTGTGGTACTACATCGCCGTGGTGGGGTGGTCGCCGGAGGTCAGCAACGTCAAGGTCACCTGGAACGGGCTGCCCGACTACGAGAACATCGTCAAGGCCTAAGACATGGGTTGGTATATCGCACGACGGCTCGCGATCATGGTGCCCGTTTTCCTGGGTGCCACCTTGTTGATCTACGGCATGGTCTTCCTGTTGCCGGGTGACCCCCTGGCCGCGATCGCCGGGGACCGGCCGATGACGCCCGCGGTCGCCGCGCAGCTACGGGCGCGCTACCACCTCGACGATCCGTTTTTGCTGCAATACCTGCGCTACCTCGGCGGCGTGCTGCACGGCGACCTGGGCCGAGCTTATTCCGGTTTGCCGGTCAGTGCTGTTCTGGCACACGCCTTTCCGGTCACCATCCGGCTGGCGCTGATCGCGCTCATCGTGGAGGCGGTGCTGGGCATCGGATTCGGCGTGATATCGGGCCTGCGGCAGGGCGGGCTTTTCGATTCGACCGTGCTGATCACCGGACTTGTCATCATCGCGATCCCGATCTTCGTGCTGGGCTTTCTGGCACAGTTTGTGTTCGGGGTCCGGCTGGGCATCGCCCCGGTCACCGTCGGCGAACGGGCGAGCGTCGCGCGCCTGCTGCTACCAGGAGTCGTGCTGGGCTCGGTCTCCTTCGCCTACATCGTGCGGTTGACCCGCTCGGCGGTGGCCGCCAATGCGCATGCCGACTATGTCCGCACCGCCACCGCCAAGGGGCTGTCGCGGCCGCGGGTCGTGACCGTGCACATCCTGCGCAACTCGCTCATCCCGGTGGTGACGTTCCTGGGCGCCGATGTGGGTGCGCTGATGGGCGGCGCCATCGTCACCGAGGGGATCTTCAACATTCACGGCGTCGGCGGTGTGCTGTATCAGGCCGTCACCCGACAGGAGGCGCCGACGGTGGTGTCGATCGTGACGGTGCTGGTGCTGATCTATCTGATTACCAACCTGCTGGTCGATCTGCTTTATGCGGCGCTGGACCCGAGGATCCGCTATGGCTGAGCACTCCGGCTTTTGGGGTGAGACCTGGCGCAAACTGCACCGGCGCCCGAAGTTCATCGTCGCGGGCCTGATGATCCTGATCATCGTGCTGGTGGCGCTGTTTCCGGCCTTGTTCACCGACGCCGACCCCGCTTACGCCGATCCCAGCCAAAGTCTGCTCGGCCCCTCGGCGGCACACTGGTTCGGCACGGATCTGCAGGGCCACGACATCTATGCGCGCACGGTCTACGGGGCGCGGGCCTCGGTGACGGTTGGGTTGGGTGCCACGCTGCTGGTGTTCGTCGCCGGCGGGGCGCTTGGCGCGCTGGCCGGCTTCTACGGCGGCTGGGTCGACGCGGTGGTTTCGCGCGTCACCGACGTGTTCTTCGGGCTGCCGCTGCTGCTGGCCGCGATCGTGCTGATGCAGGTCCTGCACCACCGCACGGTGTGGACGGTGATCATCATCCTGGCCCTGTTCGGCTGGCCGCAGGTGGCCAGGATCGCCCGCGGTGCGGTGCTCGAGGTACGGGTCAGCGACTATGTGCTCGCGGCTAAAGCATTGGGGCTGAGCAGGTTTCAAACCCTGCTGCGGCATGCGTTGCCCAACGCCGCCGGCCCGGTGATCGCGATGTCCACGATCGCGCTGGGCGCCTTCATCGTCACCGAGGCCACGCTGTCGTATCTCGGTGTCGGACTGCCGAGCACGGTGGTGTCGTGGGGTGGCGACATCAACCTGGCGCAGACGCGGCTGCGGGCCGGCTCGCCGATTCTGTTCTATCCCGCCGGCGCACTGGCTTTGACGGTGCTGGCGTTCATGATGATGGGCGATGCCTTGCGCGATGCCTTGGATCCGGCCTCGCGAGCGCAGCGGGCATGACTGACCCGCTGTTGACGGTCGAGGGCCTGGAAGTCAGGTTCGGCGACCACGACCCCGCGGTCAGCGGCGTCGACCTGAGCGTCATGCGCGGGCAGACCGTCGCCGTGGTCGGCGAATCGGGATCGGGCAAATCGACCACGGCCGCCGCGGTCCTGGGCCTGCTGCCGCCCGGCGGGCGAATTACGGCCGGCCGCATCACTTTCGACGGCCAAGACATCACCTCGGCCGATCGTAAGCTGCTCCGTTCGATCCGGGGTGGACGCATCGGTTACGTACCCCAGGACCCGATGACCAACCTCAACCCGGTCTGGAAGGTCGGCTTCCAGATTCGAGAAGCGTTGCGGGCCAACACCGATGGCCGACAATCCCGTCGGCGGGCAGTCGAATTGCTCGCCCAGGCCGGCATGCCGGATCCGGAGAAGCAGGCAGGCAAGTACCCGCACCAGTTGTCGGGCGGCATGTGTCAGCGCGCGCTGATCGCCATCGGGCTGGCGGGCCACCCGCAGCTGTTGATCGCCGACGAACCGACGTCCGCGCTCGACGTCACGGTGCAACGTCAGGTCCTCGACCATCTGCAGCGTCTCACCGACGAACTTGACACCGCGCTGTTGCTGATCACGCACGATCTCGCGCTGGCCGCCGAACGCGCCGAGCGGGTCGTCGTCGTGCACCGCGGCATGGTGGTGGAATCCGGTGCCGCGCAGTCGATCCTGGCCGATCCGCAACACGAGTACACGCGCCGGCTGGTGGCCGCGGCCCCGTCACTGACGGTGCGGAGTTCGGCGCCGGCACGCCGGGCGGCCGACACCGGGGCGGGCGACATCCTGGTCGCCTCCGAGCTGACCAAGGTCTACCGTGAGTCGCACGGAGTACCGTGGCGCCGGACCCAGTTCTGTGCCGTCGACGCGGTGTCGTTCGGGCTGAAGCGGGCCGGCACCCTGGCCATCGTCGGCGAATCGGGCTCGGGCAAATCGACGGTTGCCCGGATGGCGCTGGGCCTGCTCCAACCGACCTCGGGCACAGTGGTTTTCGACGGTACCGAGATTTCTGATGCGCGCAACCGCGACGCGATGATGGCTTTTCGCCGGCGCGTGCAGCCGGTATTCCAGAACCCCTACAGCAGCCTGGACCCGATGTACTCGGTGTTCCGCGCGATCGAGGAGCCGTTGCGGATCCACCGCGTCGGCGACCGCGGGCAGCGCGAGAAAGCGGTGCGCGAACTCGTCGACCAGGTGGCCTTGCCGTCATCGGTGCTCGGCAGGTTGCCGCGCGAGCTCTCCGGCGGCCAACGTCAACGGGTTGCGATCGCGCGGGCCTTGGCGCTGCGGCCCGAGGTGCTGGTCTGCGACGAGGCGGTCTCAGCGCTCGACGTGCTGGTGCAGGCGCAGATATTGGACCTGCTGACTTCGTTGCAGGCCGAACTGGGCTTGGCCTACCTATTCATCAGCCACGACCTGGCGGTGATTCGGCAGATCGCCGACGATGTACTGGTGATGCGCGCCGGGCGGGTTGTCGAGCGCGCGGCGACCGAAGAGCTGTTTACCAGGCCCCGCCACGAATACACCCGCCAATTGCTGGAGGCCATTCCCGGGGCGTCCATGCCGCCCCGCTAGGTTGGCAACCTGTGACGGCTGACCCGCTGGCTCCGCTGATGGAGCTCCCCGGCGTCGCCGAGGCCAGTGACCGGGCCCGCGACGCGTTGGGCCGTGCCCACCGCCATCGAGCAAATCTGCGCGGCTGGCCGGTAACCGCCGCCGAGGCCGCGCTGCGGGCGGCCCGCGCTTCCTCGGTGCTCGATGGCGGGCCGGTGCGGTTCGAGGACTTAGCGGACAGCTCAGGGGTGAGCGATCCGGTGTTCGGCGGAGCGCTGCGGGTGGCTCAGGCGCTGGAGGGCGGTGGCGGCGCATTGATCGGCGTGTGGCAGCGATCGCCGTTGCAGGCGCTGGCCCGGCTGCACATGCTGGCGGCGGCCGACCAGGTCGACGACGAACAATTGGGCCGGCCGCGGTCCGACCCCGAGATCGGGCCTCGTCTCGAGCTGCTCGGCGAATTGGTGACCGGTCGCACGCAGGTGCCGGCACCGATCCTCGCCGCGATCGCACACGGAGAATTGCTCACGCTCAAGCCCTTTGGCAGCGCGGACGGTGTCGTCGCGCGGGCGGTATCTCGGCTGGTGACGATCGCCAGCGGGCTGGATCCGCACGGGCTGGGTGTGCCGGAGGTGAGCTGGATGCGCAAACCCGGTGACTATCGCAGCGCCGCAAGTGGATTCGCCGAAGGCACACCGGCCGGCGTCGGAGCTTGGTTGGTGCTGTGTTGCCGGGCGATGCAGGCCGGCGCGCAGGAGGCGTTGTCGATCGCCGAGTCGTTGCCAGGCAAGGGCTGATCCGCGTCCAGAAAAGGGTGCGGACATGCAGAGCGGGCGGCGTTCCGAAATATTCGGTCCGCCGCCCGCTAGCACGGAACTCGGTTACCAAGCGTGCATGTATGGGGCTGCGTGGGCGGCCTCGGCGATCTTGCGACGCTTCGAGCTACGACCCCACCCAAAGGGTTGTTCACGCTCTCTGCATTTTCGCAATTACGCAGGCCCGCAACACTTCTGCCATCTTCGCGGCTATGACTCCGCGTGGGTGCCGAGCACCGTGCTGGGCGCCCGGTTCGGGAGAACGAACCTTCTCTTCCGGATCGACCTAGGCCTTACCGGGCTTCCGTGGTTCCTTTGTACTACTGGAGCCTTAGCACAGCAAGGCCCAATTCTGCGAACGTTGCGAATCCACCGGGATCTGGGTGCGCGCCGGATTTGCTGCGACGCGCGGCTAGAACGCGAGGCGCCGCAGCAGCGAGTAGGTGACCGCGCCGGCGGCCAGCGCGGTGATACTCACCGCGGCCGTGGTGGCGATCGCGGCTCCTGAGGGCGCGGGAATCCGGTCTCGCAGCGAGACCGGTCGCGAGAAACTCAATACCGGCCAACCACGTTCGGTCGCCTCTTTGCGCAAACCGCGGTCGGGGTTGACCACGCTGGGATGTCCGACCGACTCGAGCATCGGTAAGTCGGTGATGGAGTCCGAGTAGGCGTAGCAGTGTTCCAGCGGGTAGCCCTCGCGGGCCGCCAGTTCGCGGATGGCTTGGACCTTGCCCTCGCCGTAGCAGTAGAAGGCGACGTCGCCGGTGTACTTGCCGTCCTCGACGACCATCCGGGTCGCCATCGCATGCGTGGCGCCCAGTGCCCGGGCGATCGGCGCGACGATTTCCTCGCCCGAGGCGGACACCACGACGACGTCGCGGCCGCACAATTTGTGCGCCGCGATCAGGTCCGCGGCCTCGGCGAACACCAGCGGAGTCACGATGTCGTGCAGCGTTTCGTTGACGATCGACTTGACCTGAGCGACGTCCCAGCCGGTGCACATGTTGGTCATGTGAGTGCGCATTCGGTCCATCTGGTCATGATCAGCACCGGAGAGCAGGAAGATGAATTGGGCGTAGCTGGACTTCAGCACGGCGCGCCGATTGAGCAGTCCCTGGTTGAAGAACGGTTTGCTGAACGCCAGGGTGCTGGACTTGGCGATGATCGTCTTATCCAGGTCGAAAAAGGCCGCGGTGCGAGCGTGCGTGGTGCCGGGTGCGGCTGTCTGCGGCGAGGTTTGCTGAAGCGCGTCCGAGTCGGAGACGGTCACCGACACAGCATAGGTCGGTCAGTCGGCGCGTCCGGGGGTTGCCGCCAAAATGGGGGCTGATCTGGGGGTAACAGACGAGGCCAGCGGTGTTTTTACGGCTCGAATTATTTCTGTGAAAAAAACAACCACTTGCGGCACCGCCCACTGTCGTGTGTATAGTAAGCATTACTCGGCCTGAGCCGAGGGTGTATCAGCCCGACCCCCCGGGGCTGATGCACGACGACCTCCGCCTCCTCCCCCCCTGGCGGGGGTCGTCCCTTTTCTGGGGTAATTTTCCCGACAAACACGCGTTCTAACGCGGCCTCCGGTGCGTTGCGGGCACAGCGTTATCCCTCGGCCGGGCAAGCGTCGTACCCCGAAGTTTGTGCACACCCTCGTATCTCTCCACAAATCCCGATCTGGGACTGGTGTGCCATCCTGAGCTGCCCGCACGGTGGTGGGGTGACTATCGCGACCAGTGTTGAGGCGAGAGGTGTCGCCGGCGTACTCGCGGTGCTGACGGACCCGATTTTGCGTGACGAATTGGACCGGGTGGCCGCTGCGGTCGGCGTTCGAGTGGTGCATGCCGGCGGTGCGGCGGTCGGACGCAAAACGTGGTCGGCGGCCGCGGCGGTGGTGCTCGATGCGACGGGCGCGGACCGTTGCCGGCGCGCTGGTCTACCGCGTCGCACTCACGTCAGCGTGTTGAGCGCCGCCGAACCCGCGACGGCCACCTGGTCGGCCGCGATCGGGATCGGCGCCCAGCAGGTGCTGAGCATGCCCGCCCAGGAGCACGAATTGATCCGCGAGCTCGCGGAGTCCGCTGAATCTATCCGGGACGACGAGCGGCGCGGCCACGTCGTCGGGGTGATCGGTGGGTGCGGCGGGGCGGGCGCGTCGTTGTTCGCCGCCGCACTGGCGCGGGTCGCCAATGATGCACTGCTAGTTGATCTTGATCCGTGGGGCGGCGGCCTCGATTTGTTGCTGGGCGGTGAGAACACACCCGGCTTGCGGTGGCCCGACTTGGCATTGCACGGCGGACGGCTCAGCTGGCCGGCCGTGCGCGATGCCCTGCCGCGCCTGCAGGGCATCAGCTTGCTGTCCGGCACGCGGCGTGATCACGAGCTGGACGCGGGGCCGGTGGATGCGGTCATCGACGCGGGCCGCCGCGGCGGGGTCATGGTGGTGTGCGATCTGCCCCGTCGGCTGACCGACGCCACCCGGGCCGCGCTCGATGCCGCCGACCTGGTGGTCGTCGTCAGCCCGTGCATTGTGCGGTCCTGCGCGGCGACCGCGGCGATGGCGCCGGTGCTGGCCACGATCAACCCCAATCTCGGGCTGGTGGTCCGTGGTCCGTCGCCGGGTGGATTGCGGGCGGCGGAAGTCGCCGACATCTGCGGCTTGCCGCTGCTGGCGTCGACGAAGGCTGAGCCGCAACTAGCCGAGCAACTCGAACACGGTGGTCTGCGGTTGGGGCGGCGATCGGCCCTGACCGCGGCGGCTCGCCAGGTGCTCACGGTGCTGCCGCGCGCGGCAGTCCGGCCGAAAGCCGGTGCGGCGTGAGCGAATCGCTGATTGAGCGGGTGCGCGAGCGGTTGGCGACGGAATCGGCTCCGTTGCGGCCCAACGTGGTGGCCGCCGCGATCCGGGCCGAATCCGGCGGGATGCTCGGGGATACCGAAGTCCTGGCCAACCTCCGGCTGCTGCAGACCGAACTGACCGGCGCCGGGATCCTCGACGCACCGCTGTGTGCGGACGGCACCACCGACGTCCTCGTCACCGCCCCGGACGCGGTGTGGGTCGACGATGGAAACGGTCTGCGTCGCAGCCACATCCGGTTTACCGACGAGGCGGCGGTGCGGCGGCTGGCACAGCGGTTGGCGATGGCCGCCGGGCGTCGGCTCGATGACGCACAGCCGTGGGTGGACGGCCAGCTGACCGGGGTCGGCGCCGGCGGATTTGCGGTCCGGTTGCACGCCGTGTTGCCGCCCGTGGCTGCCGGCGGCACGTGTTTGTCGTTGCGGGTTTTACGGCCGGCCACCCAGGATCTGGCGGCGCTGACCGCCTCGGGCGCGATCGAACCGGCGGCTGCGGCGTTGGTGGCCGACATCATCGCGGCCCGGTTGGCCTTCCTGGTAAGCGGCGGCACCGGCGCCGGCAAGACGACCTTGCTGGCGGCCATGCTGGGTGCGGTGTCGCCGGCCGAGCGGATCGTCTGCGTCGAGGACGCGGCAGAATTGGCGCCTCGGCATCCGCATCTGGTCAAGCTGGTCGCGCGGTGCGCCAATGTTGAAGGCGTAGGCGAGGTTTCGGTGCGCCAACTCGTCCGGCAGGCGCTGCGGATGCGGCCGGACCGCATCGTGGTCGGAGAAGTCAGGGGCGCCGAAGTGGTCGACCTGCTCGCGGCGCTGAACACCGGCCACGACGGCGGGGCCGGGACGGTGCATGCCAACAATCCAGGCGAGGTTCCGGCCCGGCTGGAGGCGCTGGGCGCGCTCGGCGGTTTGGACCGGGCCGCGTTGCACAGTCAGCTCGCGGCCGCGGTCCAGGTACTGCTGCACGTCGCCCGGGATCGCAGCGGCCGGCGCCGCCTCGCCGAGATCGCGGTGCTGCGACAGGTCGGGGGACGGGTTCAGGCGGTAACGGCGTGGCAAGCCAAGCGCGGAATGACCGACGACGCCGACGAACTGCATTCCTTGCTGCGAAGCCGGCTGCCGGCATGAACGGTATCCCGGCCGGTGCGTTACTGGTGGCGTTGGCGCTCTTGGCTCTTCCGCCATCACCGCGACGGCGGCTCGGACCGACGCCAGTGCGCAGACGGGTTGTCGACGCTCGTGGGGTGGGTTGCCTGGCCGCATGCGCCGCCGTTGCCGGCGTGGTGCTGCTGCCGCTGACGACCGTCCTGGCCGGCGCGGCCGTGGCTGCCACGGTGAGCCTGCGTTGCCGCCGGCGTCGGCAGCGCCTACACGCCGCCGGGGAGGGCCGGGCATTGGAGGCCGCGCTGGATGTGTTGGTCGGAGAGCTGCGAGTGGGTGTGCATCCCGTGCAGGCGTTTGGTGTTGCTGCCGACGAAACCGCCGGCGCGGTGTCGATCTCGCTGCGAGGTGTCGCGGCGCGGGCGCGACTGGGCGCTGACGTCGTGACCGGCTTGCGCGCCGCGGCGCGCTCCTCGGCTCAGCCCACGCAGTGGTATCGACTGGCCGCGTGCTGGCAGCTGGCCGCCGAGAATGGCCTCGCGATCGCCACCCTGATGCGCACCGCCCAACGCGATATCGTTGAACGGCAGCGATTCTCGTCGCGAGTCGACTCAGCCATGGCCGGAGCCCGGGCCACCGCGGCGATACTGGCGGGACTGCCGGTGCTGGGGGTGTTGCTAGGCCAACTGATCGGGGCGCGTCCGCTGAGCTTGCTGCTGAGTGGGCACGCGGGCGGGTGGCTGCTGGTTGTCGGGTCGGTGCTGACATGCTCCGGGCTGCTCTGGTCGGACCGAATCATCGCGCGTGCGGGAGCCGGACCGTGAGCATCGCGGCGGTACTGCTCGCCGTGGCGCTGTTGATCGGGCCGGGCCCGTCGGTGGTGCGCGCACGTGCCGGCACAACGCCTCGCGCGCAACGGTTTCGGATCGCACGGACCGTCGAGAAGGCCTGCGGAACGGACCCGCTGGCCGTCGCATCCAGCTTCGACGTGCTGGCAGTGTGTCTGGAGGCCGGGATGGCCGTGTCGACCGCGGCCGCCGCGACCGCAGCCTCCGCCCCGCCCAGGCTGGCCCGAGTATTGCGGCGGGCCGCCGATCTGCTGGCCCTGGGATCCGATCCCGCTGTGGCATGGTCAATCTCACCCGAGAAGACGGTCGACGTGCAGACCGACGCGCTACTGCGACTGGCCCGACGTTCGGCGTCGTCGGGTGCGGCACTGGCCGGCGGCGTCACCGAGCTGGCCGACCAGTCTCGGCACGACGCCGCACATTCCGCCGCTGCGGCCGCCGAGCGCGCGGGCGTGCTGATCGCGGGCCCGCTCGGGCTGTGCTTCCTGCCGGCGTTTGTCTGCTTGGGCATTGTCCCGGTGGTCGCGGGGCTGGCCGGAGATGTCCTGCAATCGGGCTTGCTGTGAAGGGATTACAACAGAGGGGATATATTGGTGATCAACATGTTTCGCGTAATGATGACGCGGATGGCCGTGCTTGCCGCCGACGAGTCGGGAATGTCCACGGTCGAATACGCGATCGGCACTATCGCGGCGGCCGCCTTCGGCGCGATTCTCTACACCGTCGTCACCGGCGATTCGATCGTGTCCGCGTTGACCAATATCATCGGTCGTGCGCTCAACACCAAGGTCTGATCGGCTGCGCCGGTGCGAGCACCGTGGAAGCGGCTTTGGCGATCGCCGCACTGGTGGTGGTGCTGGCGCTTTGCCTGGCCGGCATTGCGGCCGTGTCAATGCAGGTTCGCTGTGTCGATGCCGCCCGCGAGGCGGCCCGTCTGGCCGCGCGCGGTGACGAAAGTTCGGCCGTCGACGCTGCGCGCAGCATCGCACCGGACGGATCGCGGATCCAGGTGCGCCGCGAGGGTGATTTCATCGTGGCCACGGTTATCGCGCACTCAAAGTTGCTGCCCACCTTGGATATCAGCGCTAAGGCCGTCGCCGCGGCGGAGCCGTCGCGATGAGCGTGGCGCGGCGACCGTCCTCGCGGCGGCAATGGTCGCGGTGCTGCTGTGCGTCACGGGCGCCGGCGCGTACATCGGCTCGGTGGTGGTGGCACGCCATCGTGCGCAGGCGGCTGCCGATCTGGCCGCGCTGGCCGCCGCGGCGCGACTTCCTTCCGGAGCCGAGGCGGCCTGCGCCCGGGCGGGCGCGATAGCCCGCACGATGCGAGTCGACGACATCGGCTGCCGGGTGGACTATCTCGACGTCGTCGTCACCGTGCGGGTGGCGGTGGTTTTCGGCGGTGTGGCTCAGGCCGCCGCTCGCGCGGGGCCGGTCGACGCGGCGTAGCTCAGCTGTTGTCGTCCGGGGCTTTCGGTAGCCCGGCGTTGGCGAGTTCTTCATCGCTGGGCAAGCGCAACGAGAGCAGCCCGACGAAGGTCTCCGGTTCCAGTTCCACCCGGTTGGCGGTCACGTGCACGGGCACCCAGTCGCCGTCGAAGCCGCGCATCCGCAGCACCCGGTTGGTCGATCCCTTGTCGAATTCCTTTGTCATGGCTGACATTTGGGGCACGTCGTCGGGATGGACCTTCGGCCTGTCCTTATCGGAGCCTCGCCAGTCGTAGAAGGTACACGGCTCGTCGAGCCATTTCAGCAGGGTCCAGGTGTTGAGGTCCACCAGTGCCCGGTGAACGCCGGCCTGCCGCAGCCCGTCGAGGATCCGCAACGCCAGATCGTCGGTGGAAACGTTCGGGCCCTTGAGCTCGGCGCGCCAGTTCATCGCACGTGCGACGAGGTGGTCCTTGCCGTTGGGCCCGGGCTCGAGCGCGCTGCGGCCGATGAAGCCTATCCGGATAGGATTGCCCTGCCAGTCGGTGAGATCCCATGTGCTGCAGATGGTTTGGCCGGGCTCGGCTTTGACCGCCATGGCAAGCACTTTGGTTTCGTTCGGATTGAGCTCGCGCGAAGGAAGGTCTTCGGCAAAGGCCCTGCCGTAAGTGACTTCGACTTCGGGGTTTTTGCCGCTGATGGCCAGCGATTCCCGGGTATCCGTGGCCACGCCGAGGGTCAGGTCCCACTTCAGCGGGCCCGCGGTGGGCCGCTCGGGTGGTTCGATGTCAGCAGGGCCGGTCCACACATGCACGCCGTGGATGCAGCCGTCGGACATCACCACCGGTTCGGTGCGAATCACGCGGTCATGCTTGGGCGTGATGCTGGTCAGGTTCTGGCCGGTGCGCATCGACTCGGCGATCGCGGTCCGGACGGCGGCGAGATGGGGACTGCGGCGGAGGAAGGTCGTGATAGGGACAAGGTTCTTGAGCTGCCGCCCCTGTGCAACCACGGCAGGCTCTTCCCCCAGTGTCTCCACGAGCAACCAGTCGTGGGCCATGCGCTCGATTTTAGGGCGCGCGGGCGCATCTGAGGATCCCCGGGCGCGCCGTCATCGCCTCAGCAAATCCCTCGCGGCACCAGTCCGGCGATCCTTCGAATCGACTTCGCCGTCGCTAAGTTACTGGTAAGTTTGCAAACGCCATCACAGCCTTGGTAGGTTTTCTGCTCCGGCCGTTGGTCGCGCTTTGAGACAACATGTCGGCGTTTCTTTAGCAAAGAGGAAACGCATTCGGCGGTTGTTATATGCAGATTCCGTGGAGGTCGACCGTCGAGGGGTCGGTCGCCGTCCGTGGATTGCTCAGCGCGATCGCTACGGCAGCTGCGCAAGTACCAGTCTGAGCACTTGCACAGCTCCCGCCTTATCGAGCGGATCATTCCCATTTCCGCACTTGGGCGACTGGACGCACGACGGGCAACCCAGCGGGCATTCACACGCTTCGATGGCCGCGACGGTGGCACCCAACCAGGTTCGCGCCTGCCGAAATCCACGTTCGGCGAAGCCCGCCCCGCCCGGATACCCGTCGTAGACGAACACGCTGGGCTCGCCCAGCGGACCAAGGGCGGTGGACATTCCGCCGATATCCCCGCGATCGCAGCTGGCGACCAGTGGCAGCAACCCAATTGCGGCGTGTTCGGCGGCGTGCAGCGAGCCGGGGATCCGCGCTGCGTCAATTCCCTTGCTTGCCAATGCTTCCGGCGTAACGGTGTACATGACCGCGGTGGTGGCCAGGACGTGTTCGGGCATGTCCAGCTCGATGAAATCGATGACCTCACCGGACAGGCGCCGACGTAGGTACCCCACGACCTGGTGGGTGACCCGAACCGGCACCACGCCCAGGGTCACTGGGCCGAACGTCGACTGCTCGCCGCTGCCGGTGACCTTGATGTCGGTGATTTCGCGTGCGAACGTCGCATACCCGGGATCCTCGGCGTGCACGAACGCGATTGCCTCCTCGAGATCCAGCGAATCGACGACGTACGTGTCGCCCTGGTGGAGGTACACCGCGCCCGGGTGCACCGACGCGGGAGCCTGACCGAGTCCGGTGCTGCCCAGCAGTCGCCCGGTGTCGGCCTCCACGATGACGATCTGGCCACCCGCCGAGCCCCGGATGTCCACCGCGCCATGCGGTTCTAGGCCGGGCGCTGGAAAGTACTTGCCGCCGCGCCGGCGCAACAACCCGTCGTCGACCAGCCCCTCGGCAACCTGCACGGCACCGAATTCTCGAACTTCGGCGTCCTCGAGCGGCAATTCTGTTGCGGCGCAGAGCAGTTGGGGCCCAAGCAGATAGGGGTTGGCCGGGTCGATCACCACCCGTTCGACCGGTTTGTCCAGCAGCGCTGCGGGATTGTGCACCAGATAGGTGTCCAGCGGATCGTCGCGGGCGATCAACACCACCAGGGCACCCTGTCCGCGGCGCCCCGAACGGCCGGCCTGCTGCCAGAACGAGGCAACCGTCCCGGGAAAACCGGCCAGCACCACTGCGTCCAGCCCGGCGATGTCTACCCCCAATTCCAGCGCGTTGGTGGTGGCTAAACCCCGCAATCGGCCCTCCGCCAGCGCGCGCTCCAGCGCGTTGCGGTCCTCGGCGAGATAGCCGGCCCGGTACGACGCCACCTGCTGCGACAGGTCCGCGGCAATGTCGTCCAGCCGCGCCCGGGCGCCCAGGGCGGTCAGTTCGGCGGCCCGCCGGGAACGCACGAACGTCAGGGTCTGCGCGCCCTCGGCGATCAGGTCGGCCATCACCCGTGCCGCCTCGACACCGGCCGACCGTCGCACCGGGGCGCCGTGCTCGCCGGTGACGTCGGTGCGCAGTGCGGGCTCCCACAGCGCGACAGTGCGCTCGCCCTGCGGTGAGCCATCTTCGGTGACCTCCTCGACGGGCAGACCGATGAGTTCGGCGGCCGTCGCGCCGGGCGAATCCGTCGTCGCGCTGGCGAAAATGAAGGTCGGCTGAAAACCGGGTCGCGCCGAGTAGCGCGCACACAGCCGCAGCAGGCGGCGCAACACCATCGCCACGTTCGAGCCGAAAACACCGCGATAGTAATGACATTCGTCGACGATTACGAAGCGCAGCCCGCGTAGCAAGACGGCCCAGCGCGGATGGTTTCGCAAGATGGACAAATGGATCATGTCCGGGTTGGAGAACAGCCAGCGGGAACGCTCGCGGGCGAACCGGCGAACCTCGGCGGGGCTGTCGCCGTCGTACGCGGTGGGTGCGACTGCGAAATCTGGGGAGGTTAAACGCGGCACCGCGGCGGTCAGTGCGTGCGCGGCGCGCAACTGGTCGTGACCGAGCGCTTTCGTCGGCGACAGGTACAGCACCCGGGCCAACGGATCGGTCGCCAGCGCATTGAGTACCGGCAGTTGATAGGCCAGCGACTTGCCCGATGCGGTACCGGTGCTGACCACGACATGGCGACCGTCGTGGGCCAATTCGGCGGCCTGCGCCTGGTGTGACCACGGGGCTGTGATGCCGCGGTCGGTAAAGGCCGCGACGACGTCGGATTCGGCCCATTGCGGCCAAAGATGGGGCCGGCCGCTGCGGGCGGGCAGCTCCGCGACGTGGCGCAGCGGGTGCTCGTCCGGCGCGGTTCCGGCCAGCGCGACGGCCAGCAGGTCGCTGCCGAAACTCGCCACGTCACACCCTCCAAGGATCAGTCAGGGACACAAGTCTGTCGCCGAGACCATGAACATGGTTGACTGTTTGCGGTCGTAGCTTCTGTGTTCGTGTCAAAACTTCGCAGGATCGACGTTGCGACCCGCGGTTCCTGCGAGGTTAGCGGTCGGGTGAAGTTCCGACGACTCCGCGAGGTATGGCGGTGACAACGGGCCCGGGGCACCGAAAAGCGGTGCTCCGAACCTTGAAGAAAAGGAAAGATCGAGAAATGCCACAGGGAACTGTGAAGTGGTTCAACGCGGAGAAGGGGTTCGGTTTCATCGCCCCCGAGGATGGTTCCGCGGATGTTTTTGTCCACTACACGGAGATCCAGGGTTCGGGCTTCCGCACCCTCGAAGAAAATCAGAAGGTCGAGTTTGAGATCGGCCACAGCCCTAAGGGCCCCCAGGCCACCGGAGTCCGCTCCGTCTAAATCGAGCAGATTCTGACGAAAACCCCCCGTGCAACCCGCTTTGCGGGTGTCGCCGGGGGGTTTTCACTATCTATTCACTCCTGCGCAACCTTGGGCTGGAAGCGGGCGACACGCCGGGTGTCCCGCCGCGCCGAATGCCTCAAAGCGGGGACGGGCGGCCTGGCTTACTGTCGGTGTGGTGAGCCAGCTGTCCTTCTTCACAGCGGAGGCGGTACCGCCCGCCGTCGCCGATCTGTGCGGGGTGCTGGCCGCCTCTGGCCAAATCGTGACGGTGGGCGCCCCAGACGGCTCCGAGGGCCGTGGCGCCCGGTTGTCGGTCGTCGTGGATCAGCTCTGGCGCGCGACGGCGCTGGCCGAGATGATCTCCGAGGCCGGCCTGGTCCCCGAGATCGGCCGCACGGACGAAGACACCCCTCTGGTGCGGACCGCGATCGACCCGTCGCTGAGTGCGATCGCGGCGGAATGGACCCGCGGCGCGGTCAAGACGGTGCCGCCCCGGTGGCTGCCCGGTCCGCGCGAATTGCGGGCGTGGACCATCGCCGCGGGCACGCCCGAGGGCGAGCACTACCAGCTCGGTCTGGATCCCCACGCCCCCGACACCCATTCGCCGCTCGCATCGGCGCTGATGCGGGTCGGGATCGCGCCCACCCTGATCGGTACCCGCGGCGGGCGCCCGGCATTGCGGATCAGCGGCCGACGCAGGCTATCGCGGCTGGTAGAGAACGTAGGGGAACATCCTGACGGCGCCGAGGCGTTGGCGCTGTGGCCGCGGGTCTAGCCGCGCGGCCCGGGATATCCGGCGGTCGCTGAAACCTGCGGTTTCGGGGAGTCGGTTTGCGTCGGCCTACCTCAGGGTGCGAAATTGTCAGGTGCCCGAAGGGAAGGAACGTCGGCGTATCTGAATTTCAGCGGAATTTCAGACGTCTGCCTGTCATTCTTCCTGCAGGGCGGCCTCGAATGGAGGCCGGGAGAAGAGATGGAGCGTAAGCGCAGGTGGCTGACCCCAAAACAGGCCGCGACAGCAGCGGCAATGGCAGCCGGAGGCGACTTGTCATCGTCGAGTCGCCGACTAAAGCGCGCAAACTCGCGGGGTACCTGGGCTCCACTTACATCGTCGAGTCGTCCCGAGGACACATCCGCGACCTGCCACGAGCCGCCGCCGACGTGCCCGCCAAATTCAAGTCGGAACCCTGGGCCCGGCTCGGGGTCAACGTCGACGCCGACTTCGAACCGCTCTACATCATCAGCCCGGAAAAGAAAAGCACGGTCACCGAGCTCAAGGGCCTTTTGAAAGATGTCGACGAGCTCTACCTGGCCACTGATGGTGACCGCGAGGGTGAGGCCATCGCCTGGCACCTGATGGAAACGCTGAAGCCGCGCATCCCGGTCAAGCGGATGGTGTTCCACGAGATCACCGAACCGGCCATCCTCGAGGCCGCGCAAAACCCACGCGACCTCGACATCGACCTGGTCGACGCGCAGGAAACCCGTCGCATCCTGGACCGGTTGTACGGCTACGAAGTCAGTCCGGTGCTGTGGAAGAAGGTCGCGCCCAGGCTGTCGGCCGGCCGGGTGCAGTCCGTGGCCACCCGCATCATCGTGCAGCGCGAACGCGACCGCATGGCGTTTCGCAGCGCGGCGTATTGGGACATCGTCGCCCAGCTGGATGCCAGCGTGTCCGACGCCAACGCGCAGCCGCCCACCTTCACCGCCCGGCTGACCTCTGTAAACGGACTGCGAGTCGCCACCGGACGTGACTTCGACTCGCTGGGAACGCTACGCAAGGCCGACGAGGTCGTCGTGCTCAACGAGGCGCGGGCCACGGAGCTGGCCACGGGTTTGCGGGGAGCGCAACTGTCGGTCGCCTCGGTCGAGGAGAAGCCCTACACCCGCCGCCCCTACGCGCCGTTCATGACGTCGACACTGCAGCAGGAGGCCGGCCGCAAGCTGCGGTTCTCGTCCGAGCGGACGATGAGCATCGCCCAGCGGCTCTACGAAAACGGCTACATCACCTATATGCGTACCGACTCGACGACGCTGTCGCAGTCGGCGATCAACGCGGCGCGCACCCAGGCCAGCCAGCTCTACGGCGACGAATACGTGTCCGCGTCGCCGCGGCAGTACACCCGCAAGGTCAAGAACGCCCAGGAAGCCCACGAGGCGATCCGTCCGGCGGGCGAGACGTTCGCCACCCCGGATGCGGTGCGCCGTGAGCTCGACGGCGACGAGTTCCGTCTCTACGAGCTGATCTGGCAGCGCACGGTGGCCTCGCAGATGGCCGACGCACGCGGGACCACGCTGAGTTTGCGGATCGCCGGCACTTCGCGAAACCAGGGGGCGGGCCCGGAAGGCGACCAGTCCGTCGTGTTCTCGGCCAGCGGTCGCACCATCACGTTCGCCGGCTTCCTGAAGGCCTACGTGGAAACCGTGGACGAATTGGCCGGCGGCGAGGCCGACGACGCCGAGCGCCGGCTGCCCCAGCTCACCGAGGGTCAGCGGCTGGCGGCGCTCGAACTCACCCCCGACGGCCACGCCACCAGCCCGCCGGCGCGCTACACGGAGGCGTCGCTGATCAAAACCCTCGAGGAGCTGGGCATCGGTCGGCCGTCGACGTACACGTCGATCATCAAGACCATCCAGGACCGCGGCTATGTGCACAAGAAGGGCAGCGCGCTGGTGCCCTCGTGGGTCGCGTTCGCCGTCACCGGTTTGCTGGAACAGCATTTCGGCCGTCTCGTCGACTACGACTTCACCGCGGCGATGGAAGACGAGCTGGACGCGATCGCCTCGGGCAGCGAGCAACGCACCAACTGGCTCAACAACTTCTACTTCGGCGGCGACCACGGCGTGCAGGATTCGGTGGCACGCGCCGGTGGGCTCAAGAAGCTCGTCGGCGTCAACCTGGAGGGCATCGACGCCCGAGAAGTCAACTCCATCAAGCTGTTTGACGATTCTGAAGGCCGTCCGGTCTACGTCCGGGTCGGCAAGAACGGGCCGTACCTGGAGCGCACGGTCACCGGTGACGACGGCGAGACGAAGCCGCAGCGCGCCAACCTCAACGACTCGCTGACTCCCGACGAGCTGACGCTGGAGGTGGCCGAAGAGCTGTTCGCCACCCCGCAAGAGGGTCGTTCGCTGGGTGTGGACCCGGAGACCGGACACGAAATTCTGGCCAAGGACGGCCGTTACGGGCCTTACGTCACCGAGGTCCTGCCCGAGCCGCCGCCGGAGGACGGTGACGCGGCCCCGGCGAAGAAGGGCAAGAAGCCCACGGGCCCCAAGCCCCGCACCGGCTCGCTGCTGCGCACCATGGATCTGCAGACCGTCACGCTCGAGGACGCGCTGAAACTGCTGTCGCTGCCCCGAGTGGTCGGTGTCGACCCCGCGTCGGGCGAGGAGATCACCGCGCAGAACGGGCGTTATGGCCCATACCTGAAGCGCGGTACGGATTCTCGTTCGCTGGCGACCGAAGAGCAACTGTTCACGATCACCCTGGACGAGGCGCTGAAGATCTACGCCGAGCCGAAACGCCGTGGCCGGCAGGCCGCCTCGGCGCCGCCGCTGCGTGAGTTGGGCAACGACCCGGCATCGGGAAAGCCAATGGTGGTGAAGGACGGGCGATTTGGGCCGTATGTCACCGATGGCGAGACCAACGCCAGCCTGCGCAAGGGCGACGACGTGTTGTCGATCACCGACGAGCGCGCCGCCGAGTTGCTGGCCGACCGGCGGGCCAGGGGCCCCGCGAAACGTCCCGCGAAGAAGAGCACGCGCAAGGCCCCGGCGAAAAAGGCCGCCAAGCGCAGTTAGCGCGCAGTCACATAATTTCGGTGGTGACTTCTTCGATAGTAGGCCGCGGGGCCGAAACATTCCGCGGGACAGCAAGATTCAGTGGCCGGGCTAGCTGAGTGGGCGCCGCGCGCCCGCGTAATTCGACCACCTCGCCGACATCCCAACACAATGCTTCGGCGTCCAGCGCGCCGCTGACGGCGATCGCCGACGCCAGCACATGCCCGGGTTCGAGCTTGGCCAGCTCGGTCAGCCGGGCCGCCTCGTTCACCGGGTCGCCGATCACGGTGTACTCGAAGCGGGCCTGCGCGCCGATATGGCCCGCGATGGCCCGCCCGGAGGACACCCCGACCCCGAACTCGGCCACGCCGATCACCGGCAGGAGTTCGTCGTGCAGCTCCCGGGCGGCCGCCAGCGCGCCACCGGAGGCGTCCGGGTGCTCGATGGGTGCGCCGAAGATGGCCAGCGCGGCGTCACCCTGGAACTTGTTGACGAAGCCGCCGTGGCGCCCGACGGTGTCGACCACCACCCGGAAGAACTCGTTGAGCAGGTGGACCACCTCGGCCGGCGGCCGGGTCGCGGCGAGCTGCGTCGAGCCGACCAGGTCGACGAACAGCACCGCGACGTCGCGTTCCTGGCCGCCCAACTCGGTGCCGCGTTCCAGCGCCCGGCGGGCCACGTCCTCACCGACGTAACGGCCGAACAGGTCCCGCAGCCGCTGCCGCTCGGACAGGTCGCGGACCATGTCGTTGAAGCCGGCCTGCAGCAGGCCCAGCTCACTGGCGTCGTAAATCTGCATGTGCGCGTTGTAGTTTCCGCGCTGCACCTCCGAGAGCGCCCAGCGCAGCTGGCGCAGCGGGTCGGCGATCGACATGGCCACCAGCATGGTGCTGACGAAGCCCACGCCCAACGCGGTCAGGGCCAGCAACAAGATGGGATTGAACAGGCTCTCCGGCGCCGCGCGCAGCAGCGAAACCTTGTCGGCCACCACGGCCAGCACGATCGCCAGCAGCGGCACCGCGGTGGACAGCATCCAGGTCAGGATCTGGCGCAGGATGACACCCGGTGCCTTGACGTTCTCCGGCACGCCGCTGCGCAGGGCGGCCACGGCCACCGGACGTAATACTCGTTCGGATTGCAGGTAGCCGATGATCGCGGTGGCCGCCGCCCCCAGGGCGGTCGCGACGGTGACGACGGGCGCGGCGAACCGGGCCACCGACCAGCTGGCGACGACGAACACCACACCGCCGATGCACCACGACGCCATGCTGGTCAGCGTGCGGTAGTAGGGCATTCGCAGGGCGCGGCTGCGGGCCAGCTCGGTGGCGGCCGGATCGACTTCGGCGAGCATGTTGTCGCGGCGCTGCCAGCGGAAGACCGGCATCAGCAGCCGCAGGTCCACCACCAACCTGACGAGGAACACGACGACCAACGAGCTGGCGAAGATCGCCAGGTTGAGCGTCGGCAGATCCTGTAGTTGAATGCGGTCCTGGGGCGGCAGGCCGTAGCGCAGGAAGCCCAGCACGAACAGCGCGCCGATGATGTCGGCCTGCAGCATGCTCAGCGAGAACAGTGGCCATGGAGTGCGCACCACCCACCGGGCGAACGCGCTGATTCGCCCGGGCAGTGCACCCGGTGTTGCCACCAACCCACCGTATCGGTCAGCAGGGACTAGCCGGTAACCCTTAATCGCTTCGGCAAGTCGCCGGATCCTGGCGAAACGTCGGAAAAGATCACGGAATTGTCGCGACACGGTAGCCGGCGGGTGGACGTCGGTCTGTCTCACTAGTGTTGCCGGTGATGTCCGGAGTGTTTACGCGGCTGGTAGGCCAAGATGCCGTGGAAGCGGCGCTGCTGGCCGCCGCGCGGGCCGCCCGACGTGATCCCGATCACAGCAATGGGGACCACGGGACTATGACACATGCCTGGCTGATCACCGGCCCGCCGGGTTCGGGGCGTTCGGTAGCCGCGTTGTGCTTCGCGGCGGCGCTGCAATGCACGACCCCTTCGGACGACGGGGGCCCAGGCTGCGGGCGGTGCCGGGCTTGCACGACGACGCTGGCCGGCACCCACGCCGACGTTCGCCGGGTGATCCCCGAGGGCCTGTCCATCGGCGTCGACGAGATGCGCGCGATCGTGCAGACCGCGTCGCGACGGCCGACGACCGGGCACTGGCAGATCGTGGTCGTCGAGGACGCCGATCGGCTGACCGAGGGCGCTGCCAACGCGCTGCTGAAGGTGGTCGAGGAACCGCCACCGTCGACGGTGTTCCTGCTGTGCGCGCCGTCGGTCGATCCCGAAGACATCGCGGTCACGCTGCGGTCGCGATGCCGGCACGTCGCGCTGGTGACGCCCTCGACCGAGTCGATCGCGCAGGTGCTGATGGACAGCGACGGCCTGAGCGCAGACACCGCGAACTGGGCGGCGTCGGTCAGCGGCGGCCACGTGGGCCGGGCGCGCCGGCTGGCGACCGACTCGCAGGCTCGGGAGCGGCGGGAGCGGGCATTGGGACTGGTGCGCGATGCGGCGACCCCGGCGCGCGCCTACGCCGCCGCCGAAGAGCTGGTGGCCGCGGCCGAAACCGAGGCCGTCGTATTGACCGCTGACCGCGCCGAGGCCGAGACCGAGGAGCTGCGCACAGCGCTGGGGGCCGGGGGCACCGGTAAGGGCACCGCCGGGGCGATGCGAGGCGCCGCGGGTGCGATCAAGGATCTCGAGCGGCGGCAGAAGTCCCGTCAGACCCGGGCCTCCCGCGATGCGCTGGACCGGGCGCTGATCGACCTGGCCACCTACTTCCGTGACGCGCTGGTGGTCTCGGCCCGCGCGGGCGGGGTGCGGGCCAACCATCCGGACATGGCCGAGCGGGTGGCGGCGCTGGCCGCGCACGCCGCGCCCGAGCGGCTGTTGCGTTGCATCGAGGCCGTGCTCGCGTGCCGCGAAGCGCTGGCGGTCAACGTCAAGCCCAAGTTCGCCGTCGACGCGATGGTCGCCACCATCGGGCAGGAACTGCGGGATTGATTTTGGGCGTGGGTACCCGGCTGCCGTAGACTCGTGCCGCCCAGCTTGAGGGTGCGCCGCCTTAGCTCAGTCGGTAGAGCGATTCACTCGTAATGAATAGGTCGGGGGTTCGATTCCCCCAGGCGGCTCCATCAGCCCACCGTGAATTCGGTCACCTTCAGCTCTCATTGGGCAGCCTCCTGGTCGCTGCGGCGTTGCGTAATGCAGTCGCTCGATCAGAGAGCGGCATTATTTCGAGCGAGGCCGCGATGCACAACGGATTCCATCACCCCTTCGGTGAGGCGGTGTGGGGCGTGGCGGGAATCATCCTGCTGCTGGCCTTCGGCGATGTTCTGGTTGTACTCGCTCTCGCTTTGGTGATCGCGGGCATGATCGCCGCGGTCTGGAGCTATCGCCAAGTGCGTCGCGAGCAGCACGACGGCGACTTGGCTCCGGTGACTCAGCTACGCCCGGCGCCCGCACTTCACGGTCGCCCGGTAGCCACGTCGATCCAGGGGCCCAGCGCCGCGTAGTCGCCGCGGTCGTTAAAACCCAGGCGCTTTAAACCCTCGTCCGCGCCGATGGCCGGTGCCAGTGTTGACCATGCTTCGTGTGCTGATCGTGGGTGTGGTGTTATCCGCAATTGCTTCGGCGCCAACCGATATCGCCCTGACGAGTGGGTCACCGGCCAAGATCGACATCAGCTTTTCGGCCGCGACCTACGACTGCGGGAATCAATCGCCGATCAGGATCGTGGGCGAAGATTCGACGGTCACATTGACCGGGTCGTGCGGCGAGGTCGACGTCAGCGGCGCCGCCAACACCGTGAATCTGCAAACCGTGGCCGCCATCGTGGCCACCGGCACCGGAAACCACATCACCTGGGAGAAAGGGCCGGGAGGTGGCGTCCCGCGAATCAGCAACCCGGGCCGCAGCAACGACATTCGGGGACCCGGCGGCTTTGTGGCCGGCGCGTGACTCAGGCCGGCGCGAGAAAACCCACCGGTCCCGACGCAATGCACAGCGCCAGCGCGGTGGTATTGGCGCGAACCATGATCGCGTCGCCGGCGCCCGGTACCCGGGCGTAGACCCGGTTGAGGCCGGGGTGCACCGGAACCTTGACGCCGGGCCCCTCCGGCAGCGACACGGTCATCGAGCCGTCGCTGTTGGCCAGGTAGTTGAATTCGACGGTCCAGTCGGCGGGCAGCAACGGCCCGTCGAGCATCATGCGCGCCGGGGTGTCCGGCTGGGCGAAATAGCCGCACTGCGGCATCGGCCCGGGTTTGATGGTCCGAATCCAGCTGACCCGTGCCGGGACCAGCCGGCCCGAACTATCGAACATTCTCAATTGCGTTGTCGCCGTGGCGAATTCCGGTCTATTCCGAAGTAGGGCGAACATGTGGCTGGCCAGGTTCTCCGGATAGGCGACCCGTTGCAGGATCAACGGATCAACCTCTTGATCCAGCAGTGGAGCGGTCGAATCCGCATGGGCCGCAGCTAAACTGGCTTGTGCGTTGCGCAGATAGCTCTGGGTTGGGTTGTCGCGCCAACTGGCCAGGAACGTCGCCGTCGAGTACAGGCTGCTGGCCACGAACAGCGCGGCCAGGCCCGTCGTCACCACCGCCCGTCGCGCCGACGCGTCCAGCCACCGCGCACCCAGCGACCGGTTCGGCGCGCACAGCCCGACGGCTGCCAGTAGTGCCAGCACGACGACGAGATCCGGCAGATAGCGCAGGGTTTGGGCGAGTTCCAGCGCGGTCAGCCTCGACGAGCGCATCAAATAGATCGGCACCTGGCAGGCCACCGCGTAACCGACCGCGGTCAGCCACACCGGGCCGAGGCGTTGCTTGCGGACCAGCGACAGCGCCAGCACCGCGATCAGCACCAGCCAGCCCAGCGCCATCGCCAGCGCCGGGGGAGTCGCCCACGGAGAGGCCGGCGCCCAACGGTCCCAGTGCCAGGGCCCGCCGGCCAGCCCCGGCACGATGCCGTGGGTGATGGATCGCATCAGCAGGTCTCCGGTCATCGCGAGGTCGGAACTCCAGCGCTGCTGATTGACCACCGCGAGGTAGAGCGCCACCCAGGCGACCGTCAGGATCAGCGACGCGATCCACAGCCTTGCGGCCTCACGCCAGGCCGTCAGCAGCGCCGACCGGTCGCCGCGCACATGGCACAACAGCGCCGTCACAGCGAAGGCGACGAACGGAATCACCGCGGCCTTCTCGAAGAACAGCAACCCGCCCAGATAGACGAGCACACCGCTCAGCGCGTAGCGCTGGTTGCCGGTGCGCACCAGCAGCACCGCGTCGGCGCACACCCAGGCCAGCGCCGCCAGCATCGGCAGCGAATTCAGCGCCGCCGCCCACCATGCGAAGCCCGGCACTCCCAGCGGGGTGAACAGCGCGAACGTCAGCGGAATCAGCAGCACCCGGCGCCAGCCGAGGATCACCTGCAGCGCGCGCAACAATGCCAGCGAAGCCAGCAGCTGCAGCACCACCAGGCTGATCGCCGGCCCGGTCCAATCCAGCGGGGCCAGCCGGATCAGCGTGCCCGCGGCCAGAAACGCCGCGGGCATCACGTGGCCGTCGTGGTCGTCGAACAGGTACGACGGCGACAGCAGGCCCTCGGTTCCGGCCTTCCCGATCAGGATCAGATCGTCCCAGTAGAAGTAGCCGCCGAACGCCAGCACCGCGCGTATCGCCAGGGCGACCACGATCAGCGCGGCCGCCGCGAGGGCGACGCGCGGCATCCGGGTGATGGCGGCGGGCATGGTTATTTCTTACCGGTCGGTATGGTGGGCCGGTGCGCGCACTGGTTACCGGGGCAGCCGGATTCATCGGGTCCACGCTGGTCGACCGCTTGCTGACGGACGGCCATTCGGTCGTGAGCCTGGACAATTTCGCGTCGGGCAAGGCGCGCAACCTCGAGCATCTGGCCGACAATCCCGATCACTTCTTCATCGAGGCGGACATCGTGACCGCCGACCTCGAGGCGATTCTCGACGAGCACCGGCCTGAGGTGGTGTTCCACCTGGCCGCCCAGATCGACGTGCGCCACTCGGTGGCCGAGCCGCAGTTCGACGCCTCGGTCAATGTGATCGGCACCGTGCGGCTGGCCGAGGCCGCGCGTCGCACCGGCGTCCGCAAAGTCGTGCACACCTCGTCGGGGGGATCCATCTACGGCACCCCGTCGCAGTACCCGACGCCCGAGACCACGCCCACCGACCCGGCGTCGCCGTACGCGGCGGGCAAGGTGGCCGGCGAGATCTACCTGAACACCTTCCGGCACCTGTACGGTCTGGACTGCTCGCACATCGCACCGGCCAACGTCTACGGCCCGCGCCAGGACCCGCACGGGGAGGCGGGCGTGGTGGCGATCTTCGCACAGGCGCTGCTGTCCGGTAAGCCCACCAAGGTGTTCGGGGACGGCAGCAAGACCCGCGACTACGTGTTCGTCGACGACGTGGTGGACGCCTTCGTCAAGGCTTCCGGTGCGGCCGGCAGCGGGCAGCGGTTCAACATCGGCACCGGAATCGAGACCTCCGACCGCCGGCTGCACACGGCGGTCGCCAAAGCCGTTGGCGGACCGGATGATCCGGATTTCCATCCGGATCGCCTCGGCGATCTGCGGCGATCCTGTCTTGATATCAGTTCAGCGGCAAAGGTTTTGGGCTGGCGTCCGCAGGTCGAACTCGAAGAAGGCGTGCGTCGCACGGTTGAGTTCTTTCGGCAGGCTCACGTCGGCTAGCGCGGCTCCGGCGCCTGGGCGCCCTCCAGCGCGACGGCCCGGGCCAGGCGCGCATACCGCAGCTCCAGGTCCTTGAACCGCATATACGTGCTCAGCGTGGTGAAACTGAACGCCATGATCAGCGCGTAGAGCATCAGGTCGGTGCCGCGGCGCACCCCGAACCAGTGCGCGACCACGGTGGTGTCGTCGGGCCGCAACACGGCGTAGATGCCGCCCAGCACAAACAAGATGTAGCCGACCTTGACCCAGGCCTTCGACCGCGAGCTGCGCCGCGACCACAGCAGGTAGATCAACAGCGCGATGATCGACCCGATCAGCAGCACCTGGATCCAGTTCATCTCGGAATCCTTCCTCGCAGGAACCCATCGAAAATGATGTTGACGCCGTTGAGCAGCGGCTGGCCCTTCGACTTCGAGTAGTCGGTGTAGAGCACCTCAACCGGCTGTTCGACCACCCTCCAATGGTTTTCGGCGATCAGCATGATGAATTCGTTGGCGTGGCTCATCCCGCTCATCGTGATGTCCAGCCCGTCGGCCACCGTCTTGTTGAACACCCGCAGCCCGTTGTTGGTGTCGGTCAGGCCGAGCCGGCGACCGCGCGGGCTCAGCCGGGCGGCCGTCTGCAGCACGATCCGTTTCAGTAACGGCGGCCGGCTGCTCTCCAGCCCGCCGAACCGCGTCCCGATGACGATGTCGACGTCTTCGGCGACGAGCCGGTCGACCATCGCGCACACATCTTTGACGCGATGCTGCCCGTCGGCGTCGAACGTCGCGAAGATCCGCGCACCGGGCTGGCGGCGCGCGTACTCGACGCCGGTCTGGATGGCCGCGCCCTGCCCCAGGTTCACCGGATGGCGCACCAGATGAGCCCCGGCCTTGCGGGCGATTTCGCCGGTGCCGTCGGCGCTGCCGTCGTCGACGCAGACGACGTGTTCGAAAACGGAGCGGACATCGGCGACCACCTCGCCGATGACCGTGGCTTCGTTGAAGGCGGGAATCACGATCCAGACGCCCTGGTAATCCTTTTCGATGTTCACAGGGTAGCCAGGATCAGCCGGTTAGGCGCCCGGCGCGCGCCAGGGCCACCAGGTGGACGCCGATTCCCACCAGCGGGCCGCACAACAGCGCGACCACGGTCCGGGTCTCCAGCGGCAGCGGCAACAGCAACAAAAGGCCCGACGCCGCGGTGGCTCCGACCCACCCCAGCGCGTAGGCCCGGTGCAGCGCGGCGGCCACGGCCGCGGCGCCGGTCAGCGTCAGCACCGCGATCGACAACGCCGCACCCGTCAGCCACGCCAACAACGCGCTGCCGGCGTCGTAGGAGGCACCGAACGCGGCGCGCAGCAACCACGGACCCACCAGGCCGGCCGCTAGCACCCCGATGACGCCGATCCCGCCGATGATCGCCGCCGGTGCGAGCAGCGCCCGCAAGCGGTCGCTGCGCGCGTCCACGAAGTGCGCGATCAGGTTGCCCTGCATGGCCGTCAACGGCACCAGCAGCGGCGCGCGGGTCAACGTGACAGCCAGGATGATCACACCGCCTTGTGCCCCAAGGTGATTCGAGGTCAGCTTGAGCAGCACCGGGAATCCCATCACCAGGATCGCGCTGGCGCCGGCGGCGGTGATCGAGTGCGCGGTGCCCCGCAGGAACGTCGCGGTGTTGCCGGGTGTCAGGAGCCGGGCCGCCGCGCGGGCCGTGGGTGAGGCCACCAGGATGACCAGCCAGGCCACCGCGCCGGCCACCGTGGCCCACAGAAAGCCGGTCAACCCCCACCCCAGCACCACCGTGGCCACCGCGATCGCCACCCGCATGACCGCGTCGGTCACCATCAGTGCCCCGTACTGGGTCCACTGATCGATGCCGGCCAGCATGCCGAGCAGGGTGGCGTGCAGGCAGAACCCGGCCAGGCCGACGGACAACAGTGCCACCGACAACCCGCGCTCTTCGACGAACACCCGGCCGCCCCACAGCGGCGAGCTGCCCGCGATCAGGACGGCCGCCGCGACGCCGACCATCGCGGCGACGCGCAGCGGGTGGTTGCGGAATTCGGGCCCCGGCAATGCCTCGACGTAGCGGGTGGCGCGGACTTCGCGGGTGGTTTCTTGCAGCAGCCCGAAGGCGGCGCCGGTGACCAGGCCGAACGCCCCCCAGAAGACGCCGAAGACCGAGAAGCCGCTGGGCGCCAGGTCACGAGCCGCCAGATAGATCACCGCGTAGCCGCACACCGCGGTCAGGGCCGTCGCGGCGCCGACCCGGGCCATGCTGCTGCGCGTCACCGGTCCCGCGGATGCGCCCCCGGGTCCGGCGGCGCCCAGTGGGGACGCCGCGCCCCCGACTTCGGTCATCGGGGCGGCGCTTTCGGCCGGCCGCCCCCAGCTACCGCCAGTTTCGCCACAATTTGAAAATAGTAAGTGCGCCGTTGCCATGGCTGGCGGTGGCGACCACCTTCGCCCTAATGTGAGCGGCTGTCTAGGAAGGACCCATGGCCGCCGCTCGCATCTTCGGGATTTCGCTGTTAGTCACGTTGGCGGCCCTGGCGCTCGGATATGCCCACGGCGGCCTCAATGCGTTGTTTCTTCTGGTAGCCCTGGGCGTCCTCGAGGTCTCGCTGTCCTTCGACAACGCGATCATCAACGCCGCGGTGCTCAAGCGAATGAGCCCGTTCTGGCGGCAGATGTTCCTGACGATCGGGATCTTGATCGCCGTGTTCGGTATGCGGCTGGTGTTCCCGTTGCTCATCGTGTGGGCGACCGCGGGCCTCGACCCGGTTCGCGCGCTGCACCTGGCGCTCAACCCGCCGCCGCACGGCGCACTGGAATTCCCGGACGGCTCGCCCGGCTACGAGAAGCTGGTGCTGTCGGCTCACCCGCAGATCGCGGCTTTCGGTGGAATATTTCTGCTGATGCTGTTCCTGGATTTCGTCGTTTACGACCGAGATATCAAGTGGCTCAAGTGGATTGAAGTCCCCTTCGCCCGGATTGGTCGGCTTGGCCAGGTCTCGGTGATCGCCACCGCCGCTGCGCTGGTGTTGGTCGGCACGCAGCTGACACACTCTGCCCACGAGTGCGCGACGGTGCTGACGGCCGGGCTGCTGGGGCTGGTGACGTATCTGATCGTCAACGGTTTGAGCACGGCGTTCCGGCCGCCCGACGTCGAGGGCGCCGAGGCCACCGCGCCGGCGGCGGTGGGCAAGGCCGGCCTGGCGCTGTTCGTGTACCTCGAGGTGCTCGACGCCGCCTTTTCGTTCGACGGCGTCACCGGCGCCTTTGCCATCACATCGAACCCCATCGTCATCGCCCTGGGTCTGGGGTTGATCGGCTCGATGTTCGTCCGGTCGATCACGGTCTACCTGGTCCAGCAGCAGACGCTGGACCGCTACGTGTACCTGGAACACGGCGCGCACTGGGCGATCGGCGCACTGTCGGTGATCATGCTGGTGTCGATCGAGCCGCGCTACGAAATCCCCGAGGTCGCCACCGCCTCGGTCGGCGTGGTCTTCATCGGGGCGGCGTTCGGATGGAGCGTGCTGCGCAACAGGCGCGACGCCGCCTAGGTCGGTTACGCCTCGATCTGTCCGGCGATGCGGCGTTCGATGCTGGCCCGCGCGGGCGCCGGCAGCACGATCAGCCCGTCGAGTTCCTTGCCGGCTCGCGCGTAGGCGATCTGGCGCTCCTCACGCGTGGCACCCTCGTCCTGCGCCAGGTGCAGCAGGTTCGCCGCGCGGGCCAGTCGCTGTTGTTCGTCTTCGGAGAAATCGCTGCGGCGGCGTCGAATCGCCTCGGTTTCGGCGATCTCGAATGCGCTGATGTACTCGTGGACCCCATCGCGGTAGTCCAGGTACGCCGACCGGTCGCCGGCGAAGTCCTCCGGCCGCTCCGGCCGCAGCAGGTCAGCATGCCGCTTGGCCTTGTGGAACGCGATGGTCAGCGGATCGCGCATGTTCGTCATCAGCGGGAAATCCAGCAGCTTGGCGACGTCGACCTCGTACTCCAGCCACCGTGCATCCGTACGGTCATGTGCGGCAAGCAGTTTCGTGAGGTCCCGGCGAAAGTTCTCCTCGTCGCCGCGCACCCGGCCGGAAGCCTGGGCGACGGCGATCTTGGCCTGCTGCTTGAGCCGGTACCGTTCCTGCCTTCGCTCCGCCCGGCGCTCGTTGGCGGCCACCACCGCCCGTACGCCAGTCCCGATCGCACCCGCGAACGGGAAGATCAGCCACCAGAAGTTCGCGGCGAAATGCAGCACCGGAGTCACCTCGCCAGGATGCCACCGAGAATCGGCGCGCGGGGTGGGCGCGATTACGCCGGCAGCGTTAGTGCCCGCCTTCTTTGAACCGGGCGATGGAGCGCTCGACCTCTGCCTCGGCTTCGGCGCGACCGACCCAGTCCGCCGCCTTGACGTACTTGCCCGGCTCCAGGGCCTTGTACTGCGAGAAGAAGTGCTTGATGACGTCCAGCTCGTAGGACGGCACATCGCCGATGTCCTGGATGTGATCCCAGCGGTGGTCGCCGGCCGGAACACACAGCACCTTGTCGTCACCGCCGGCCTCGTCGACCATCTTGAACATCCCCACCGGCCGCGCCTCGACCAGCACGCCGGGGAACACCGACTCGGGAAGCAACAGCAGGACGTCCAGCGGGTCGCCGTCCTCGCCGAGGGTGTTCTCGATGAAGCCGTAGTCGGTCGGGTAGGCCATCGACGTGTAGAGGTAGCGGTCCAGCTTCACCCGCCCCGTCTCGTGATCGACTTCGTACTTGTTCCGCTGGCCTTTCGGGATCTCGATGACCACGTCGAATTGCACTGTCGGACGCTCCTTTGAAGAGAAGTAAATCTGGGTGGACCCGAGTAGATCGGTTCGTCGCGGATCACCCTAGTCGAGCGAGTTTTCCCAGATTCGGCAGAATAGGACCAAACAGTCAGGAGAGTGATGGGTCGTACTCGCTGGCGGAAATCCACCCAGGTGTTCATCGGATTGGCCGTGCTGGCGTTCGTCGCCGCCGTGGTGGCCGCGGCAACCTTCTTCACCTCGGGTGGACACGGCAGCAGCGGCGCACATGTTGCGGTACCGCCGCCGCGGGCACCGATCGTGAAGCCGGGAATGGTCCCGGTCGCCGACACCGCCGAGACGCCCTCGGCCGGTGCGCTGGCCGCCGTGCTGGCCCCGGTGGCCGCCGATCCCAACCTCGGCCGGCTCGGCGGCCGGATCACCGATGCCCTCACCGGCAAGGAGCTGTGGCAGGTCGCCGACGACGTGCCCCTGGTGCCGGCGTCGACCAACAAGGTCCTGACGGCGGCCGCGGCGTTGCTGACGCTGGATCGTCAGGCCCGCATCAGCACCCGGGTGGTGGCCGGCAGTCAGAACGCCCAGGGGCCGATCGTGCTGGTGGGTGCCGGGGATCCGACGCTGTCGGCGGCACCGCCCGACGTGCCGACCTGGTACCGCGGTGCGCCACGCCTCAGCGACCTGGTGGAGCAGATTCATCGCAGCGGCATGACGCCGACGACCGTGCAGGTGGACACCTCGGCGTTCACCGGCCCGACGATGGCGCAGGGCTGGGATCCCGCCGATATCGACAACGGCGACATCGCGCCGATCGAGTCGGTGATGATCGACGCCGGACGCATCCAGCCCAGCACCGTCAACTCCCGGCGATCCAAGACCCCGGCGCTGGACGCCGGGCGTGAACTGGCCAAGGCCCTGGGCCTGGATCCCGCCGCGGTGACGATCGCGTCGGCCCCCTCCGGGGCGCGGCAGCTGGCGGTGGTGCAATCGGCGCCGCTGGTCCAGCGGCTCGGCGAGATGATGGATCACTCCGACAACGTGCTGGCCGAATGCATCGCCCGTGAGGTGGCCGCGGCGATCAACCGGCCGCGCAGCTTCGCCGGCGCGGTCGACGCGGTGACCAACCGATTGAGCACCGCGCACGTCGACACCACCGGCGCCATGCTGGTGGACTCGAGCGGGTTGTCGGTCGACGACCGGCTGACCGCCAAGACCCTCGACGGCACGGTGCAGGCCGCGGCGGGGCCGGACCAGCCGTCGCTGCGCGCGCTGCTGGATCTGCTGCCGATCGCCGGCGGCAGCGGGACCCTGGCCGATCGCTTTCTCGACCAGGCCACGAATCAGGGACCGGCCGGCTGGTTGCGCGCCAAGACCGGCTCGCTGACAGCGATCAACTCGCTGGTCGGAGTCGTCACAGACCGCACCGGGCGCGTGCTGACATTCGCGTTCATCTCCAACGCCGCCGGCCCCAACGGACGCAATGCGATGGACGCCCTGGCCACCCGGCTGTGGACCTGCGGGTGCACATGACCGCCCAACCCGACCTGACTCTCGGTACCGCCGTGGACTGGCGGTTCGCGGCGACGGTCGGCGCCCGGCTGGCCCGGCCCGGTCCGCCCGCCAGCGAGTACACCCGTCGTCAGGCGATCGACGAGCTGGCGAGTTCGGCGACGAAAGCCGAACCACTGGTGCGCGACGTGACCGGCCTGGCGACCGACGGCGCGGTGCCGGCGGCCCGCATCGTCGACCGCGGCGAGTGGGTCCGCGCCGCGGCGGACTCGATGCGGGTGATGACGAACGGAACCGACAAGCCGCGTGGGCTCCTCACCGGCCGGCTCACCGGCGCGCAGACCGGTGCCGTGCTGGCGTTTGTGGCGTCCGGGATTCTCGGCCAGTACGACCCGTTCTTTGCCGACAAAGAGGGCTGCCTGCTGCTGGTGTATCCCAACGTGATCGCCGTCGAGCGCCAGCTGCGGGTCGATCCGGCCGATTTCCGGCTGTGGGTGTGCCTGCACGAAGTGACGCACCGGGTGCAGTTCACCGCCAACCGCTGGCTGCCCCATTACATGTCGGACGCGCTGGCGTTGTTGACCCGCGACGCCGGTGACGACTTCGGCCAGGTGGCGGGCCGCCTGGCCGACTACGTGCGCAACCGCGGTCTGGGCGGGCCCGACGCTTCCGCGTCGGGGATCGTCGGCCTGGTGCGCGCCGTCCAGTCCGAGCCCCAGCGCCAGGCGCTGGATCAGCTGCTGGTGCTGGGCACCTTGCTGGAGGGCCACGCCGACCATGTGATGGACGCGGTCGGCCCCAAGGCGGTGCCGTCGGTGGCGACCATCCGCGGCCGATTCGACGATCGCCGTCATCGCAAGCCGCCGCCGCTGCAGCGCCTGATGCGCGCCCTGCTGGGCTTGGACGCCAAGCTCAGCCAGTACACCCGCGGCAAGGCGTTCGTCGACCACGTGGTGGACCGGGTCGGGATGGAGCGGTTCAACACCGTGTGGTCCGGACCCGAAACGTTGCCGCTGCCCGCCGAGATCGAAAACCCTCAGCGATGGATCGACAGGGTCCTGTAGGGCAGCTGCGCGCGGCTGTCGAGGCGTTCGCGAAAACCTATCTGGCCACCGATGACCAATGGGGTGTGGCGCTATCGGGCGGGCCGGATTCGCTGGCCCTCACCGCGGTCGCGGCCCAGCTGCGGCCCACCACGGCACTGATCGTCGATCACGGTCTGCAGCCCGAGTCGGCCGCCGTCGCCGCAACCGCGCGCGAGCAGGCGATCGCGTTGGGATGTGTTGAGGCACAAGTCATCCGGGTACGGGTAGGCAATGACGGAGGTCCCGAGGCCGCGGCCCGCGCGGCCCGCTACGCCGCGCTGAGCGCTTACCAGCTGGGGCCGGTGCTGCTGGCGCACACCCTCGACGATCAGGCCGAGACGGTGTTGCTCGGGCTGGGCCGCGGCTCCGGAGCGCGCTCGATCGCCGGGATGCGACCGTATGACCCGCCGTGGTGCCGGCCGCTGCTGGGCGTCCGGCGTGCCACCACGCATGCCGCATGCGTCGAGCTGGGCCTGACCGCGTGGCAGGACCCGCACAACCGCGACCGCCGCTTCACTCGGTCCCGGCTGCGGCATGAGGTGATGCCGCTGCTCGAGGACGTGCTGGGCGGCGGGGTGGCCGAGGCGCTGGCCCGTACCGCGACCGCGCTGCGGGAGGACACCGAATTCATCGACACGCTGGCGGCCCAGGCGCTGCCCGGCGTGCAGGCGGATCCCGGCCTGCGGGCCGAGGCGCTGGCCACGCTGGCCGACCCGGTACGGCGCCGGGTGATCCGGGGCTGGTTGCTGGCCGGCGGGGCGTCCGGGCTGACCGACAAGCAGATCCGCGGGGTGGACGCGCTGGTTACCGCGTGGCGTGGGCAGGGTGGGGTGGCGGTCGGCTCGGATCTGCGCGGCGAGCGGTTGATCGCTGGACGCCGCAACGGCGTGCTCACGTTGCGGCGTGAGCCTGTGTAAATGACCGCAAATTGTCGTCGCCGTTGGTTGTTCGGCCGCTGGCATGGCACGCTGTGGGCGTGGCCCAGACCTCCTCGGCGATAACGCCCGAGCAGCCCGTGGACCTGTACCCGGGGGATATCAAGTCTGTGCTGCTCACGACCGAGCAGATCCAGGCCCGCATCGGCGAACTCGGCGGGCAGATCGGCACCGACTATCGCCAGTCCGTCGCCGAGACCGGGGAGGACCTGCTGTTGATCACGGTCCTCAAGGGCGCCGTGATCTTTGTCACCGACCTGGCTCGCGCGATCCCGGTGCCTACGCAATTCGAGTTCATGGCCGTCAGCTCCTACGGGTCCTCGACGTCGTCGTCGGGCGTGGTGCGCATCCTCAAGGACCTGGACCGCGATATCAACGATCGCGACGTGCTGATCGTCGAGGACGTCGTCGACTCCGGCCTGACCCTGTCCTGGTTGCTGCGCAACCTCAAGACCCGCCACCCCCGCTCGCTGCGGGTATGCACGCTGCTGCGCAAGCCCGACGCGGTCCGGGCCAACGCCGAGATCGCCTACGTGGGCTTCGACATTCCCAACGACTTCGTCGTCGGCTACGGCCTGGACTACGACGAGCGCTACCGCGACCTGTCGTATATCGGCACCCTGGACCCCAGGGTCTACGAGCAGTAGCTAATCCAGCTCCCACGCCGCGGTCACCGAGAAGCTCACCGTCTGCTGACCCGGCTCCAGCGGCACCGCGGTGGCCATGGCTTTGGGCGGCGCCGGTGGTGATCCGGCCACCGGCGAACCCCCCGTCGACTCCGAGATGGACAGCACCTTGCCCAGCCGCAGCCCGGACAACTGGGCGTACTGGTCGGCCCGGTTCTTGGCGTCGTTGAAGGCCCGCGCCCGGGCGTCCTTGACCAGCTGTGAGTCGTCGGCGATCGAGTAACTGACCGAACTGATCCGGGTGGCGTCACCGCCGGTGCTGACGACCAGCGCCAGCATTCGTGACGCGGCATCGGTGGGGTGGATCTTGACCTGGATGGCGTTGGTGGCGCGGTAGCCGGTGATCGTGGATTCGGGACTGCCGTATTGCGGCTGCAGCGTCACCTGGGTGGTGCTGATGTCCTTACGGTCGAGGCCGGCACCGACGAGCGCGTTGATGACGGCTTGCTGGCGGTCGTTGGTCTGGTTCATCGCCGTGGTGACGTCGGGTGCACTGAATTCGATGCCGACGTCGGCGGTCAGCGTGTCCGGGACGCCCTGCACTTGCCCGGATCCCACCACCGTGACCTGACGAGGGTTCGCTCCCGGTGCGGGTGTCGCATTATGGGAATCACACGCCGACACCGTGACAACGGCCAACGCGGCGGTGGCCACGGCAATCGCGTAGCGGACGAAACTTTCAGCGCGGTGTTCGGTCGCCATGCCTGGCACCCTAGCTGCTTGTCGGCTTGCCGCGGGTGATTATCCGGCTCGCGATATTTCGGCCGGCTGGCGATTGCGGGCCTCGAATCGTTTTCGCGCAAGGATAACCCCGGCCCGGGCGGGCATGGAAAAATTCATACAGCTCTCCAATCATATTGTTTTGCAAACTCTTTCATGTGCAAAACAAAGAGTTGCAGCGTATGAGACTGGCCCTGTGAACAATCTTCGACTCGGTAATGAATTAGCCGGTCCAGGGCTGTCATTGGCGGAGGTGCCGCGTCTAGCGTTTCCAGGCGTCCGATTCAGGGGCCGGCCTCCGGCTGCTGAATGTTACTGCTAATCAACAGGTTTTGAGGGGGAGATGTGTTTTATCTGAGGGCACAGCCGGACGTGCTGAATGCGGTTGCCGGTGAGCTGCACGGCGTCAATGCGGCGGTGCGAGAAGGAAGTTCGGCGGCGGCGACAACGACGACGGGCGTGGTCCCGGCGGCCGCCGATGTGGTGTCGATATTGACTGCGGCCCAGTTTGTTTCGCATGCGCAGGCCTTCCAGGCCGTCAGCGTGCAAGCTGCGGTGGTCCGGGAGCAGTTGGCGGCGACGCTGCGCGTCAGTGCCGGTTCGTATGCCGCCACCGAAATCGCCAACGCCACCGCGATCGGTTAGGCGAGGCGATGTTGGATTTCGCGCAGCTACCGCCGGAGATCAACTCCACGCTGATGTATGCGGGGCCCGGTTCGGGCCCCCTGCTGGCGGCGGCGGCGGCCTGGGAGGGGTTGGCCGCCGAGCTGTATGCCGCGGCGGCCGGCTACGGGTCGCTGATCACCAGCCTCACCGATGGACCTTGGGAGGGGCCGTCCGCCGCGTCGATGCTGACCGCGGCTGTGCCGCAAGTGGAGTGGCTGCAGAACACGGCCGGACAGGCCGAACTGGCCGGCAGCCAGGCCGTGGCGGCCGCCGGGGCCTTCGAGGCGGCCTTCGCCGAAACGGTGCCGCCGCCGGTGGTCGAGGCGAACCGTACGTTGCTGATGGAGTTGCTGGCGACGAACTTTCTGGGCCAGAACACCGCGGCGATTGCGGCCACCGAGACGCAGTACGGCGAGATGTGGGCGCAGGACGCGGCCGCGATGTACGGCTATGCGGGTGCGTCAGCCGCGGCGTCGACCCTGCCGCCGCCCCGCCCGGCAACGCCCGCGAACAACCCCGTCGGCCAAGCCGGCCAGTCCGCGGCGGTGGCCCAAGCGGCGGGCAACAGCGCCGGCAGTAGTACGCAGGGGCTCAACGTGGTGCCCCAAACCTTGTCGTCGCTGGCCGGGTCGCCGAGTAATGCCCAGGCGGTTCCGGGATTCAATTTCGGAGGGATCGGCATGAACTCCGAAGGGGATGGCCTTCAGTTAAGCGGTCCGCTGGGTGATCTTTTCGAGGGCCTGACCGGATCGCAGGTTCTGGATGCCAGCTCGCCGTTCGACGCGTTCATCCGGTTGATCTCGCCGACGCGGCTCTTCACCACCTCGTTCAAGGACATCCAGGGTCTCGCTCAGGGCTTTGCACCCCAGGCCGCCAAGGCTGCCAGCGAGGGGGCCGCCCACGCGGCCGAAGGCGCGGCGAGGGCTGTTGAGACTGTGCCGCAAGCGCTTTCGGGCGCCTTGGGTAATGCCGCGGGATCGGTGGGTCGGGCGGCATCGGTGGGGGGCATGTCGGTTCCAGCCTCTTGGGCGGGAGCCACGCCGGTGGCAAACCCCGCCGTCGTGACGCTGAATGGCGCTGGTGCTGCCGCGTCGGCCGTGCAACCCGGGACCAATGCAGTCGGGGGGATGCCGCTGATGGGGACCGGGGCCGGGCGGGCCGCAGCAGCCCACTTTGCGCCTCCCCGATACGGTTTCAAGCCCATGGTCATCGCTCACCCTCCGGCGGGAGGGTGATGCGATGGGGTTGCTAGAAGGGTGGGTCGTCGGGCAGAGGCGGCGGGGCCGGGATGTCTGGAGTCCAGTTCGCGGGTAATTCCTCTGGCTCACGCGGATCATTGATCCATGTGCAGAAGGGGCTGGTGCTCGCCGCGCCCTTGAAGGCAAACAGCATGTTGCGCGCATGATTTCGGAACTGTCGAGCTGCGATCTCCTGCTTTCTGGCTTGCGCGAGTTCTCGCCGTGCATCGTTTTCTTGACGTTGCTTTCGATTGTGGCTGCGCGCCTGGGTGATTCGTGACTTTCGCCTCTTGGACGCGCTCCGCCCGCGGGGCGCCGGTGCGGCACACGCGGCCTGGCGCGGTTGTGGAAAAAGGTCATCGCCGGCCGGGCTGGTTTTATATGTGCGACCGGTAGGCGATGTCCAGATGACAGTCCCGTCGGCCAGTTGAGTGTCGCGCCATGCACCGAAAGTCTTGAGTCGATGATGTTGGCGGCAAAGGCATTTCAGGTTAGCCGGTGTGGTCAGTCCGCCAGCCGCGGGATTCTCGTGATTGAACGGGATGGTGTGGTCGATGTCGCAAACACTAGCGGGTCGACCACATCCGGGAAAGCGGCAGGTCAGATCCCGGCAGCGGATCGCCCGTTCGAGCGCTGCCGATGGTTGATAACGCAGCACTTCTTGCGCGCTGGTCACCGGATCGGCGACGAGCAGTGAGGCGAACGTCGCCAACTCACGAACCTGCTCCGCGTCGATGACTCCGTACCCCTCCAGGTAGCCGGGCTGCGTGCCCTTGGCCAGGACGGTTTGCTCGCTGGCCACAACGTTGATCACCACCCGTGCGCTGCCTTGATCGCATGCGGAGGCTTCTGCGGGTGCACTGACGGGGCAACCCGATTGCCCGCAAGCGCACCGGAGCCGGTGGCCCTGGGCCAGCGCGGCGAGCGCATCAGCACGGCGTTGATCGAATGTCCGAGGGTCCCCCGGGCACACTTGCTTGGCAAGTTCGGAGAGTCGGCGATCAAAGGTGGCCGCAGCTGCGGCTGCGACCGTGCCGTAGACCTCGGCCATCCCATTGTCGAGGGCATTGATGCCGATGTGTCGCTCGCCTTCGGCGCTCTCGCGTCGCTCACGGGCGGCATCCGGGTCGATGCCGCGCACCGCGGCGTCGACCGCGTTGACGATGCGCTGCCTCGACCAGCTGTGCCAGTTGCGGATACGGGTGGCCAGCGACTGGTCAAGTCGGGCGGCCAGCTCAGCGTCGGTGACCAGATCGGTGCGTCTGATGATCAATTGCACAGTGCGCCAATCGGTTTGCCCTTCGGCCAGAAGAGCTGCGATCTGGGGCAGTCTGGTGTGCAGGGCGTCGGCATCCGACACCAAGTAACTGGCCGCCATGGGCGACAGATTCATGGCGGCCGCCACCTCGGCCGCGGTGTGCTCGAACCCGTCGATCACGGCGTAACCCGGGCGCGGCTCGCTTTGTTCGGTGGCGGCCACCCGATGCCGCAGCAAGGCCGCGACGGCGGCCAGCCGGCGGGCCACCAACATCGACTCCTGTCGGTGTGTGGATTCGACGACTTCGATCAAAGCGACCGGATCGATCATCGTATCGAACATAGGTTCGATTATAGCCGCGGCGTCCGACGAGTCAGCCGGGTCGGCGCGTCACCCGGGCGCCTAAGGCGTGACGAGAATCTTGCAGTGCCGCTCGGGGTCGGCGAGGTCGTCGAAGGCGGCGCCGACCCCGTCCAGGCCCACCTCGCCGGTGATCAATGGGCTCACATCGATCTCGCCCTCGGCCAGCGAGCGCAGCGACTCGGCGAACTCGTCGGGGCCATAGGCCAAACAGAACTGCACGTTGATTTCTTTGGCGATTGCGAAGAAAGGATGGAAGGTGTCGGCCTCCATGCACACTCCGGCCACGACCAGCCGGGTGCCCGGGCGCGACCGCAACACGACGTCGTCGATGATCCCGGGCACACCGATCGCCTCGAACACCACCGCGGCTTTGACCGTGTCGAACGGCGAACCCTGCGCGGCGTCCAGGGTCTGATGTGCACCCATTGCGGTGGCAAGCTCTCGTCGCTTCACCGAAAAATCAGATGCCACAATGTTTTCCACGCCGCGCGCCCGCAGGGACGCGATGATCGCGATGCCGATCGGGCCGCAGCCCAGCACCAGCGCGGTCTCACCCGGCTCGATATTCGACTTGTTGACGGCGTGTAGCCCCACCGCCATCGGCTCGGTCAGGGCGGCATGTTTGAGGTCCAGGCCGTTGGGCACGGGCAGCAACAGCGGAGCGGAGAGCAGCATCCGTTCGGCGTAAGCGCCGATGGTGTGGTTGCTGTAGACGATGGGTTCTACACCTTTGGCGGACAACAACACCGGAATCGACGTGACGAGGGTGCCGGGTGGATGCGTGTCGGTGTCGGGTCCGGCCTCGAGCACCTCGGCGCTGAATTCGTGGCCCATGAAGACGTCGTGCTTGAGGTCGACGTTCATGCCGCCGGCACCGCCTGCGACGCGCTCGGTCATTTCCATGACCCGCTCGCCGTGCTTGGCGAAATGCAAGTCTGAGCCGCAGATTCCGCAGGCCTTGACCGCCACCAGCACCTGACCGGCTTCGGGTATCGGGTCGGCGACGTCGTCTCGATAGACCATCCGGCCGTCGCGCAGCACCGAGGCGCGCATCAGTTCGCCGCGCCTTCGTGCTCGCCGACGTGCTCGGTGATGGCTTTCACGACGGCCTCACCGGCACGGCCGATCAATTGGTCGCGATGGTCTTTGGCCCAGTCGTGCGAGGCCCGCGCTGCCGCCAGCTGCCCCTTGAAGTGCGGAATCACCTTGCGGGCCATCAAGTCATAGCAGTGGTAGGTCGCCTCGGGCGAGGCCCAGTCATGACCGAGCATCAGCAGCGTCCCGAAGCCGCCCGATCGATCCAGCAGGTCCTCGATATGTGCGATCGCGTCATCGGGCGTGCCGATACAGCAATTCCCTTTGGCCGCATAGTCTTCGACGAACTCGTAAGGAGTCTGCGTACCCTCCACGGTGTTGGCCAGCGGGACGAATCCCGCGGCGCCAAAGTAGTTCGCGAAATCCTGCAGCCCATAAGTGCAGTCGTTGATCGCCTGTTCGCGGGTATCGGCGATGTGCATGATGGACAGCACCCGCCAATCGGTCCGATTCGGTTCGTCCCGACCGACTTTGGCGGCCTGCTCGCGCACTACGTCCCAGGTGGTCTCCAGCGCGGCGAAACCGCCGGGCACCGACATCGACAGCGACAACAGTGATGTGCCGAGCGCGCCGGCCAGGCGCGGACCGGACGGCGAAATCATTGCCGCCGTGGATATTTCGGGATAAGGCCAGGTGTACGGGCGGATGTGCAGCTGGGCGTCGCGCAATGTGAACCAGTCGGTGTGACGGTCAATGCGCTCGGTGGGCCCGGCCCGGAACAGCGCCAGGATCGCCTCGAGCGACTCCTGCATCATGTGCCGCTGATCGACCGGATCGATGCCCATCATGTGGGCATCAGACGGCAGCGCCCCGGGGCCGGTGCCGAACATCACCCGGCCGCGGGTCAGGTGATCCAGCAGCACCCAGCGGTCGGCCACCATCAGCGGATGGTGGTAGGGCAGCGAGACCACACCGGTGCCCAGCCGGATGTGCTTGGTCCGCTCCGCGGCGGCCGCGATGAACACCTCTGGGCAGGCAATCAACTCGTAGCCACCCGAGTGGTGTTCGCCGAACCAGGCCTCGTCGAATCCCAGGCGGTCCAGGGCAACGACACGTTCCAAGTCGTATTCCAGTGCGACCGTGGGTGATTGGCCGATCGGGTGAAACGGCGTGATGAAGACGCCGAAACGAAGCGGTGCGTTCACCGCAGCTCCAATCCGTTGAGAAATTCCAGCAATGCGGTGTTGACCTCGTCGGGCCGCTCCTGCTGCAGCCAGTGGCCGGCGCCCTCGATCATCAGCTGTTGGTAGGGGCCGGAGACGAGCTCGGCCGCGCGATCGGCACGGGTGAACGCGAGCACGGGATCGGCTGTGCCGCCGATGAACAGGCACGGCACCGAGATCTTCGCGTCGGCGAGGTCGGCCGTGAGCTCCCAGTTGCGGTCGAAATTGCGATACCAGTTCAGGCCGCCGGTGAATCCCGTGCGGGAAAACTCGGCGATGTAGTGATCGAGTTCGTCCTGGCTGATCCAATCGGGCAGCACATCGGGCTCGGGTAGGCGATCGATGAAGCCCTCCGGGCCCGGTGCCACCATCCGCATCCCCGCGGCCTTGTCACCGTCTGTCCGCAGACCGCCCATCAACCGACGAATCGCGCGGGCGGGATCGCTATTGAGTTCTTCGTCGGCGACGCCGGGCTCTTGGAAATACAGGATGTAGAAGAAGTTCTCGCCGAATGTCTTGCGCCAGGCCTGCGTCGGCGCCATCTGCGACCGCGGCGTGGCCGGTACGCTCAGCGCGGCGACGGCCGCGACCCGGTCGGGGTGCAGCAGCGGCGCATGCCACACCACGGGGGCGCCCCAGTCGTGGCCGATCCAGACGGCCCGCTCGGCACCGACATCGTCGAGCAGGCCGACGATGTCGGTCGTCAGCTCGCGGATGTTGTAGGCCTCGATCGCATCGGGGCGAGAAGAGCCGCCGTACCCGCGCTGGTCGGGTGCCAGCACGTGATAGCCGGCTTCGGCGAGCACCGGAATCTGATGTCGCCAGGAGTAGGCCAATTCAGGGAAGCCGTGAGCCAAGACCACTACCGGCGCACCGCGGTCGCCGGCTTCGACGACTCGCAGCCGCACCCCGTTGGTCTCTACTAACCGTTCGGTTGATGTGGGCACCAACACACCAAATCACAACCCCTCTGGCCTGAGAAGTATCCAGCGGGGATGAAAATGGCCGTCCATTTCGCGGCCGGTTCTGGTTGCCTGATAGGCGTGAGACGGCTGGACCACATTGTGTTGTGGACGAAGAATGTTCAGGCATCGATGGACTTCTATACGAACGTGATCGGGCTGACGCCGGTGCGGTTTGACGAGTTCACCGCCGGCGAAGCGCCGTTTCCGAGCGTGCGGGTGTGCGAGGACTCGATCATCGACCTGATGCCAATGGCCGGCATCGACGCCACCGACGTCCTGACCAAGGTCGCCGGCAGCGCCGGCCATCCGGTCAACCACGTCTGCCTGGCGATGTCGCTGCCGGAATACGAGGCACTGGATCGGCGGCTGCGGGCCGCCGGAGTGGACACCAGCGCCCGCCTCGACCGCAGCTACGGAGCCCGGGGATGGGCACCGCACGTTTACTACTTCTCCGATCCGGACGGCAACGTGATCGAGGCCCGCTACTACGACTAGTCGCCGCACCGGGCGCACGAGCGGTGTCAGGCCAGGGGGGCTTCTCCCAATGCGAGGCGTCGCCGAACTCAATTTGCGGTGCTCTGGTTGCTATCGGGAACCGCCGCGCGTTGGTATAGCGGTAGCCTGAACTTTTCCAGCTGCGTGTATCGGGGAAGGACCTGGCCGAAACGGCCGATGATTGATGAACCGGAAAAACGTGATTCGCATAGTCACGGCGATCGCTGTAGTAGTGCTGCTCGGCTGGTCGTTCTTCTATTTCAGCGATGACACCCGCGGATACAAGCCCGTCGACACCTCGGTGGCGATGTCCCAGATCAGTGGCGACAACGTCAAGAGCGGGCAGATCGACGACCGTGAGCAGCAACTGCGGTTGACCCTGAAGAAGGGCAACAACGACACCGACAACTCCGACAAGGTCATCACCAAGTACCCCAACGGCTACGCAGTCGACCTGCTCAACGCGCTGAACGCGAAGAACGCCAAGGTCAGCACCGTCGTCAACGAAGGCAGCATCCTGGGTGAGCTGCTGGTTTACGTGCTGCCGCTGCTGCTGCTGGTCGGGCTGTTCGTGATGTTCTCGCGCATGCAGGGCGGCGCCCGGATGGGCTTCGGCTTCGGCAAGTCGCGAGCCAAACAGCTCTCCAAGGACATGCCCAAGACCACGTTCGCCGACGTCGCCGGCGTCGACGAGGCGGTCGAGGAGCTCTACGAGATCAAGGACTTCCTGCAGAACCCGTCGCGGTATCAGGCGCTGGGCGCTAAGATCCCCAAGGGCGTGCTGCTCTACGGGCCGCCCGGAACCGGTAAGACGTTGCTGGCCCGCGCCGTGGCCGGTGAGGCCGGCGTGCCGTTCTTCACGATCTCGGGTTCCGATTTCGTCGAGATGTTCGTCGGCGTCGGCGCCTCCCGGGTGCGCGACCTGTTCGAACAGGCCAAGCAGAACAGCCCGTGCATCATCTTCGTCGACGAGATCGACGCGGTGGGCCGCCAGCGCGGCGCCGGGCTCGGCGGTGGCCACGACGAGCGTGAGCAGACGCTGAACCAGTTGCTGGTCGAGATGGACGGCTTCGGCGATCGCGCCGGGGTGATCCTGATCGCGGCGACCAACCGGCCCGACATCCTCGACCCGGCGCTGTTGCGCCCGGGCCGCTTCGACCGGCAGATCCCGGTGTCCAACCCCGACCTGGCGGGCCGGCGCGCGGTACTTGCCGTGCACTCGAAGGGCAAGCCGATCGCTCCGGACGCCGACCTCGACGGGCTGGCCAAGCGGACCGTCGGCATGACCGGCGCCGACCTGGCCAACGTCATCAACGAGGCCGCGCTGCTGACCGCGCGGGAAAACGGCACCGTCATCACCGGGCCCGCCCTCGAGGAGGCCGTCGACCGCGTCATCGGGGGACCTCGCCGCAAGGGCCGGATCATCAGCGAGCACGAGAAGAAGATCACCGCCTACCACGAAGGTGGGCACACCCTGGCCGCCTGGGCGATGCCCGACATCGACCCGGTCTACAAGGTGACGATTCTGGCGCGGGGGCGCACCGGCGGGCACGCCGTCGCGGTGCCCGAGGAGGACAAGGGCCTGCGCACCCGCTCGGAGATGGTCGCGCAGCTGGTGTTCGCGATGGGTGGGCGCGCTGCCGAGGAATTGGTCTTCCGCGAGCCCACCACGGGCGCGGTGTCCGACATCGAGCAGGCGACCAAAACCGCGCGCGCGATGGTCACCGAATTCGGTATGAGCTCCAAACTCGGCGCCGTCAAGTACGGTTCCGAGCACGGTGACCCGTTCCTGGGCCGGACCATGGGCAACCAAGCGGATTATTCACACGAGGTCGCGCGCGACATCGACGACGAGATCCGCAAGCTCATCGAGGCCGCGCACACCGAGGCCTGGGAAATCCTCACCGAATACCGCGACGTCCTCGACACGCTGGCGGGCGAGCTGCTGGAGAAGGAAACCCTGCACCGGCCCGAGCTGGAACAGATCTTCTCCGGCGTCGAAAAGCGGCCCCGACTCACGATGTTCGACGATTTCGGCGGCCGCATCCCGTCGGACAAGCCGCCCATCAAGACGCCCGGTGAGCTGGCGATCGAGCGCGGGGAGCCGTGGCCGCAACCCGTTCCCGAGCCGGCCTTCAAAGCGGCGATCGCCGCGGCCAGTCAGGCCGCCGAGGCCGCACGTGCCGAAGCGGACCGAAAAGCCCATGGCCCCAACGGTTCTCACGGCGGTCAAGGCACCGCCGACCGCGAGCGCCGTCCCACCCAGCCGGACTACGGCGCACCGGCCGGCTGGTATGCGCCCGGATGGCCGCCGCCACCGCAGCAGCAGCAACCCCAAGGCCACTGGTATCCGCCTCCGCCGCAGCCGTATTGGCCCCAGCCGGCGCCGAGTTATCCGGGCCAGCAGAGTCGTGGCCAGGGCCAGCCGTCCTACCCGCCCTATCCCCCCTACCCCCCGCCGGCGCAGCCCAGCCCGGATCCGGCAAGATCGCCTGACCAACCGGATGAGGACGTGAGCCGGCCTAATCCGCCGGCCCGAGGCTGACGAACGGAGATTTCGATGGTGCTGCCGGATACCCGCGCCGCGTTGGATCGCGTCCGGGCGTTCGACCAGGCACGCGCGGAGGCGGCGGTCCGCGAGCTGTTGTACGCGATCGGCGAAGATCCCGATCGAGATGGGTTGCGGGAAACTCCGGCACGCGTGGCTCGCGCATACCGGGAGATCTTCTCCGGTCTGTATACCGACCCCTCCGATGTGCTCAACACCATGTTCGACGAAGAGCACGACGAGTTGGTGATCGTGAAGGAAATCCCGCTGTACTCCACGTGCGAGCATCACCTGGTCTCGTTCCACGGGGTGGCCCACGTCGGCTACATCCCGGGCCAGGACGGCAGGGTGACCGGGTTGTCCAAAATCGCGCGACTGGTTGACCTTTACGCCAAGCGGCCGCAAGTGCAAGAGCGGCTCACCAGCCAGATCGCCGACGCCCTGGTGAACCGGCTCGACCCGCGCGGGGTGATCGTCGTGGTGGAGGCCGAGCATCTGTGTATGGCAATGCGGGGTGTGCGCAAGCCCGGCGCCATCACCACCACTTCGGCGGTGCGCGGGCAATTCAAAACCGATGCCGCCTCACGGGCCGAAGCGCTCGACCTCATCCTGCGTAAGTGAGTTCGCCGCCTGTGCAGGTCGTCGGGGTGGTGAACGTCACTGACGACTCCTTCTCCGACGGCGGGCGCTACCTCTGCGTTGACAACGCCGTCGCGCACGGCCTGGCGTTGGCCGCCGAAGGCGCGGAGATCGTCGACGTCGGCGGGGAGTCGACCCGGCCCGGTGCCACCCGGATCGATCCCCGCATCGAGAGCTCTCGCGTCGTACCAGTCGTCAAAGAGCTTGCGGCACAAGGTATTACCGTCAGTATCGACACTATGCACGCCGATGTTGCGCGCGCGGCGTTGCAGAACGGCGCGCGGATCGTCAACGACGTCTCCGGTGGACGCGCCGATCCCGCGATGGCCCCGCTGGTGGCCGAAGCCGGGGTGCGATGGGTGTTGATGCACTGGCGATCGGTCTCGTCGGGCCGTCCGCACGAGGCCCCGCAGTATCGCGACGTGGTGGCCGAGGTGCGTTCGGAATTGCTGGCCAGCGTCGAGGACGCGGTGGCCGCCGGCGTCGACCCGGGCAAGCTGGTCATCGACCCGGGACTCGGATTCGCCAAGACGGGACAACACAATTGGGCCTTGCTGCGGGCTTTGCCCGAGTTGGTCGGCACCGGGGTGCCGGTACTCCTGGGTGCCTCGCGCAAACGCTTCCTCGGTACGCTGTTGGCCGGATCGGATGGGGCGCCGCGACCGCCCGACGGGCGCGAAACGGCGACCGCGGTGATTTCCGCGTTGGCCGCCCTCTACGGGGCCTGGGGTGTGCGAGTGCATGACGTACGAGCCTCGGTCGACGCCCTCAGGGTCGTGGACGCGTGGACTCGGACGGAGCGGACCCAGAGCGATGGCTGACCGAATCGAGTTGCGCGGCTTGACCGTTCGTGGCCGGCACGGAGTCTACGAATTCGAGCGGGTAAGTGGGCAGGAGTTCGTCGTCGACATCGTGGCATGGATCGACCTGGCCGACGCCGCTGCCAGCGACGACTTGGCCGACACGTACGACTACGCCGCCCTGGCCGAGCGGGCCGCCGCGATCGTCGGGGGCCCGGCGCGCAACCTGATCGAAACGGTGGGCGCCGAGATCGCCGATTTCGTGATGGACGACGAACGCGTGCACGCCGTCGAGGTCACCGTGCACAAGCCGCATGCCCCGATCGAGCTGCAGTTCGCCGACGTGGCGGTGGTGATTCGGCGGTCGCGGCGCGGCGGGCGCGGTTCGGTGGTTCCAGCGGGCGGCGTGTGATGGCGCGCGTCGTATTGTCCATCGGCTCCAACCTCGGGGATCGGCTGGCGCGGCTGCAGTCGGTTGTTGACGGCCTCGGCGACGCGCTGCTGGCTGTCTCCCCGGTGTACGAGACCGCCCCGTGGGGCCGGCTGGAGCAGGGCCCGTTCCTCAACGCGGTGCTCATCGCCGATGACCCGGCCCTCGACGGGCAGGGCTGGCTGCGCCGGGCGCAGGAGTTCGAACAGGCCGCGGGCCGGATTCGCGGTGAGCGCTGGGGCCCACGCACCCTGGACGTGGACCTGATCGCCTGTCACACGGCCGACGGCGAAGTGCTCAGCCGCGAAAATAACCTGACGCTGCCGCATCCGCTGGCCCATCTACGGGCCTTCGTGCTGGTCCCCTGGCTGGCCGTCGACCCGGACGCCGTGCTCACCGTCGCCGGCGGAATCCGTCCCGTCGCCGAGCTGCTGGCCGAACTCGACCCCGCCGATCAGGAGGCGGTCCGGTTGTCGGGGCACACGCTGCAGCACTCGTTGCCGTCCGATCGGGAATCGAAGAGCTGATGGGCCCGACCAGAAAACGTGACCTGACGGCCGCGGTCCTCGGGGCTGCCTTTCTGGGATATCTGCTGATCAAGGTGCTGTTTCGGTGGTTTCCGCCGATCACCGTGTGGACTGGTCTGTCGCTGCTCGTCGTCGCCATCGCCGAGGGGCTGTGGGCGCGCTACGTGCGGGCCAAGGTCAACGACGGGGAAATCGGTGACGGACCCGGTTGGCTGCACCCGCTTTCGGTGGCCCGCAGCGTGATGGTCGCCAAGGCGTCGGCCTGGGTGGGTGCCCTGGTACTGGGGTGGTGGATCGGGATCCTGGTGTTTTTCCTGCCACGGCGATCGTGGTTGCGGGTCGCTGCGGAGGACACCACCGGAACGGTGGTGGCGGCCGTCAGCGCGCTGGCCCTGTTGGTCGCCGCGCTGTGGCTGCAGCATTGCTGCAAGTCCCCGCCACCGGATCCGGCCGACCACGCCGAGGGGGCCGAAAGCTAGGGCGCGCGAGGTTGCGGACCGCGACCGGGGCCGGCCAGAACCACGGGCCCGTTAACGGCGATAAATCAACGAATTAACCCAGGTGAGAATCGCCGGAGTAGCGCGACACGCTCAATGACGTCGCACAGGTACAGTCAGGCCATGACCGTTCTGTCCCGCGGCGCCCGGGTACGGCGCGGCGGCCGCAGGCCGGGGTGGGTGCTCTTGACGACGTTGCTGGTCCTCGCGATAGGCGCCAGTTCCGCACTGGTTTTCACCAATCGCGTGGAACTTCTCAAGCTCGCTGTGATCCTGGCGCTGTGGGCCGCGGTGGCCGGTGCCTTCGTGTCGGTGCTATACCGCCGGCAAAGCGACGCCGATCAGTCACGGGTGCGTGATCTGAAGCTGGTCTACGACCTGCAGCTGGATCGAGAGATCTCGGCCCGCCGGGAGTACGAGTTGACCGTCGAGTCCCAGCTGCGGCGCGAGCTGGCCTCCGAGATACGTGCCCAGGCCGCCGACGATCTGGCCGCGCTGCGTGCCGAAGTGGCCGCGCTGCGGACCAGCCTGGAAATCCTGTTCGACACCGATCTCGAGCAGCGGCCCGCGCTGGAAACCCTGGAAACCGATACGCCGCCCGCCCGCGCCTACAGCGACTGGGACCGCAATGGTGAAGGTCCGGGTGTCGATTGGGTGACCAGCGATCGTGTCACCTCGGTCCGGGAGGGCGACTCGGTCAGCTCGGCCGAACCCCGCACCGACGAATCCGCGATCATCGACGTGCCCGAAGAACCGCTGCTCCCGCCCCGCTCACGGGAGCGGGCCCGGTTCGCCTACGAGGGCCAGCAAGAGGCGTCCTACCCGCCGCCGCAGCAGGTCCAATATCCCGAGGCCCCGCGGTATGTGCCGCCGCAGGAGGTCCCGTTTGCGCCGCCGCCGATGCCCGCCGCGGCGGCGGCCGAGCAGCAGCGCTTCGAGCCCCAGCAGTGGCAGCCGGTACCGCCGCCGGAACCGTCGCCCGGGTTGGTGCCGGATTGGCAGCCGGTCAACGCCGACGGGCTCTGGCTGCCCCCGGGCGCTGCGGGCACCAACTGGGCCGGCTCCGATGCGCCCGACGCTGCGGCGCCGGGCCGGCGCCGGCGCCGGTATGCCGACCCCGACGAGCAGGCCGACGGCCCGCCGTCCTCGAACGAACCGCCGGCGCCGGCCGGCGAGTCCGGTCGTAGGGCCCGCTCGCGCCACTCCGCGGAGTACCGCGACTACAGCGTGCGGAACTTCATCTCGACAAACGAGCCCGCCGCAGCGCCGCCCCCGGCCGCCGCTACCGCACCGCCCCCGCCGCCGCACCCCCGGCAGGGCGCTAACGATGGCGCGCCACCGCCGCCGCGACTGGCTCCCGCGCCACACCTGGAGCCGGCCCCCCGCCACCTGGGCGCGGACGAGGCGCCGGAAGGCGGCGGCGAAGGGCCGCAAACCGGCGGTCAGTCGGTTGCCGACCTGCTGGCACGGCTACAGGTGCAGCCATCCGGCGGTGGCCGGCGCCGGCGTCGGGAAGGCTGAGCTGGGACATTCCTCACATTGGGGCCGTGTCCCGAATCGACTACAGTTTTGATGACCGTCCGGTACCCAGTAGCTGGGACTGGAACGTACGAATCAACATTGTGAGGTCGTCTGCGATGGAGCAGTTCGACGGTTTACGCCCGGCCAGGCTCAAGGTGGGGATCATTTCCGCTGGCCGGGTGGGCACCGCCCTGGGTGTCGCGCTGGAGCGCGCTGAGCACGTCGTGGTGGCGTGCAGTGCGATCTCCCACGCGTCGCGCCAGCGGGCGGCACACCGACTGCCCGACACCACGGTGGCCACCCCACCCGACGTGGCCGGGGCGGCCGAACTGCTGCTGTTGGCCGTTCCCGACAGCGAACTCGCCGGCCTGGTGTCCGGGCTGGCCGCCACCTCCGCGGTGCGGCCCGGCACCATCGTCGTGCACACGTCGGGAGCCAACGGGGTCGGGATTCTGGCGCCGCTGACGCAGCACGGCTGCATACCGCTGGCGATTCACCCGGCGATGACGTTCACCGGCTCCGACGAGGACCTCAGCCGGCTGCCCGACACCTGCTTCGGCATCACCGCGGCCGACGAGGTCGGCCAGGCGATCGGGCAATCGCTGGTGCTGGAGATGGGCGGCGAGCCGTTCTGCGTCCCCGAGGAGGCGCGCGTCCTCTACCACGCCGCCCTGGCTCACGCGGGCAATCACATCGTCGCGGTGCTCGCCGACGCGCTCGACGCATTGCGGGCCGCGCTGCGGGGTAGCGAGCTGCTCGGGCAACAAAGCATCGACGAGCAGCCCGGGGGCCTCGCCGAACGCATCGTTGGTCCACTGGCCCGGGCGGCGTTGGAGAACACGCTGCAGCGCGGGCAGGCCGCGCTCACCGGTCCGGTCGCCCGCGGTGACGCCGCCGCGGTCGCCGACCATCTGCGCGCGCTCACGCAGGTGGATCCGGAACTGGCCCAGGCCTACCGGGTCAACGCCCTGCGCACCGCGCAGCGCGCCCACGCTCCCGAGGCAGTCCTCGAGGTGCTGGCGCGGTGAACGCGATGACGGTCCGGCCACCGGCCTTCACCCCCGGCGAACTCAACGTCTACTCGGCGCCGCGCGAGGTATCGGACGTCAGCCGCGCGCTGCGCCACACCGGCCGCCGGGTGATGCTGGTGCCGACGATGGGCGCACTGCACGACGGGCATCTAGCCCTGGTGCGCGCCGCCAAGCGGGTGCCCGGTTCGGTGGTGGTGGTTTCGATCTTCGTGAATCCGTTGCAGTTCGGTGCCGGGGAAGACCTCGACGCCTACCCGCGCACGCTCGACGCCGATCTGGAGCTGCTGCGCGGTGAAGGCGTCGAGATCGTGTTCGCCCCCACCGCCGCGGCGATGTATCCCGACGGCATGCGCACCACCGTGGCGCCCGGTCCGTTGGCCGGCGAACTCGAAGGTGCTTCGCGGCCAACGCATTTCGCGGGAATGCTGACAGTGGTGTGCAAGCTGCTGCAGATCGTGCGCCCGGACCGCGCTTTCTTCGGCGAGAAGGACTACCAGCAACTGGTGCTGATCCGGCAAATGGTTGCCGACCTGAACGTCGACGTGCAGATCGTCGGTGTGCCGATCGTCCGGGAACCCGACGGCTTGGCGATGTCGTCGCGCAATCGCTACCTCGACAGTGAGCAGCGCGAACTGGCCGTGGTCCTTTCGGCGGCGCTGACAGCCGGGGCGCACGCGGCGACGCATGGCGTCCAGGCCGCACTGGACGCGGCCCGCGCGGTGCTCGACGCCGCGCCCGCAGTCGCGCTCGACTACCTGGTGCTGCGCGGGACCGAGCTGGGGCCGGATCCCGTCGGTGGTGCCGGCCGGCTGCTGGTCGCCGCCCGGCTGGGCACCACAAGACTGCTGGACAACGTTGCAATCCAAATCGGTAATCTCGCCGGCACCCCTGCGGGGCCGGACGGGCATGTTGAATCACCTTGGAGGAATTGATGTTTCGCACGATGCTGAAATCGAAGATCCACCGCGCCACTGTCACGCAGGCTGATCTGCACTACGTCGGCTCGGTGACGATCGACGCCGACCTGATGGACGCGGCCGACCTGCTCGAGGGTGAACAGGTGACCATCGTGGACATCGACAACGGCGCCCGCCTCGTCACCTACGCGATCACCGGCGAGCGCGGCACCGGCGTCATCGGAATCAATGGTGCGGCAGCACATCTCGTGCACCCCGGCGACCTGGTGATCCTGATCGCCTACGGCACGATGGAAGATGCCGAGGCGCGTGCCTACCAGCCGCGCATCGTCTTCGTCGACGCCGACAACAAGCAGATCGATCTGGGCAGCGACCCGGCATTCGTGCCCGACGACGCGGCCGAGCTTCTCAATCCCCGGATGGGCGCGCGATAGCCGTGCTGCTGGCGATCGACGTCCGCAACACGCACACCGTCGTCGGGCTGCTGTCCGGCGCCAAGGAGCACGCAAAAGTCGTGCAGCAGTGGCGGATCCGCACCGAGTCCGAGGTCACCGCGGACGAAATGGCCCTGACCATCGACGGCCTGATCGGCGACGACTCCGAGCAGTTGACCGGGGCCGCGGCGCTGTCCACCGTCCCGTCGGTGCTGCACGAGGTGCGGGTCATGCTCGACCAGTACTGGCCGTCGGTGCCGCACGTGCTGATCGAGCCCGGCGTGCGAACCGGGATCCCGCTGCTGGTCGACAATCCGAAAGAAGTGGGCGCCGACCGGATCGTCAACTGCCTGGCGGCCTTTCAGAAATTCGGTAAACCCTGCATCGTCGTCGACTTCGGATCGTCGATTTGTGTGGACGTGGTGTCGGCCAAGGGCGAGTTCCTCGGCGGCGCCATCGCGCCCGGAATACAGGTTTCCTCGGATGCCGCCGCGGCCCGCTCGGCCGCGCTGCGCCGGGTCGAGCTGTCCCGGCCCCGATCGGTGGTCGGCAAGAACACGGTCGAGTGCATGCAGGCCGGCGCGGTGTTCGGTTTCGCCGGACTGGTCGACGGCCTGGTGGGTCGCATTCGCGAAGACGTCGACGGCTTTTCCGGCGACGACGTGGTGATCGTGGCGACCGGCCACACCGCGCCGCTGCTGCTGTCCGAGCTGCAGACTGTCGCCCATTACGACCAGCATCTGACGTTGCAGGGGCTGCGGCTGGTCTTCGAGCGCAACCGCGACGCCCAGCGCGGCCGGCTGAAAACCGCACGCTGACAATCGCTCGGTGTGCGTCCACGGCGGCGACACGCCGCGATAGCCCGCCCTGGCAGCACACCCGAAGCCACCAACGCACTCTTGACGCCTGCGGCGGGGCCGCCGCGATGTCATTTAAGCTGGCACGTCGTGAGTGCCGCCGATCAAGACCTCCCCGAGCAGTTCCGGATTCGCCGGGATAAGCGTGCTCGGCTGTTGGCCGAGGGGCTTGACCCCTACCCGGTGGCCATCGAACGCACCCACACGCTGGCTCAGGTCCGCGCCGCATACCCCGACCTGGCGGTTGACACCGCGACCGACGAGATCGTCGGTGTGGCGGGACGGGTCATATTCGCCCGCAATTCCGGCAAATTGTGTTTTGCGACGCTGCAAGACGGTGACGGCGCCACGCTGCAGGTAATGATCAGCCTGGACAAGGTCGGCCAGGATTCGCTGGACGCGTGGAAAGCCGATGTCGACCTCGGCGACATCGTGTATGTGCATGGCAACGTGATCAGCTCACGACGTGGCGAATTGTCCGTGCTGGCCGATTCCTGGCGGATCGCATCCAAGTCACTGCGGCCGCTGCCGGTCGCGCATAAGGACATGAGCGAGGAATCGCGGGTGCGGCAGCGTTATGTCGACCTGATCGTGCGCCCCCAGGCGCGCGAGGTGGCAAGGCAGCGAATCGCCGTTGTCCGCGCCATACGCAACGCGCTGGAACGGCGTGGGTTTCTCGAAGTCGAAACGCCAATCTTGCAGACGTTGGCGGGTGGCGCCGCTGCTCGGCCGTTCATCACACATTCCAATGCGCTTGACATCGATCTCTACCTGAGGATCGCACCGGAACTGTTCCTCAAGCGATGCATCGTCGGCGGATTCGACAAGGTCTTCGAGCTAAATCGCGTCTTCAGAAACGAAGGTTCTGATTCGACGCATTCTCCGGAATTCTCGATGTTGGAGACGTACCAGACGTACGGAACCTATGACGATTCGGCACTCGTTACGCGAGAGCTTATTCAAGAGGTGGCCGACGAGGCGATCGGTACCCGACAACTCTCGTTGCCAGATGGCAGTGTCTACGACATAGACGGAGAATGGGCGTCGATACAAATGTATCCGTCGCTGTCTGCGGCACTCGGTGAAGAGATCACACCGCAGACGACGGTCGAGCGGCTATGGGCCATCGCGGAGCGGCTGGGCGTCGAGATACCCAAGGACCGCGGCTACGGACACGGCAAGCTCGTCGAGGAATTATGGGAGCACGCGGTGGGTAATACGCTGACCGCGCCGACGTTCGTCAAGGATTTCCCTGTCGAGACAACACCTTTGACTCGACAGCACCGCAGCATCCCGGGTGTGACCGAGAAGTGGGATCTCTATGTGCGCGGAGTGGAACTGGCCACCGGGTACTCGGAATTAAACGATCCGGTCGTGCAACGCGAACGATTCGCCGAACAAGCGCGCGCCGCCGCGGCCGGCGACGACGAGGCTATGGTGCTTGATGAAGATTTTCTCGCGGCGCTCGAGTATGGGATGCCGCCAACCACCGGAACGGGAATGGGTATCGACCGGTTGTTGATGACTTTGACCGGCCTGTCAATTAGAGAGACAGTTTTGTTCCCGATTGTTCGGCCACACTCCAGCTGAAAGCCGAACACTGCGTTGCGCTCAGATTGAGTATGCTGCGTACATATGGCAGATTAGTGACCGGGGAGTGGGTCCAAACTGCCCAGCAACTGCTCAGGAAGAACGCGAGGGTAAGCTAATGGCGAAAAAAGTCACCGTCACCTTGGTTGATGATTTCGACGGTGCAGGTGCCGCCGACGAAACCGTCGAATTCGGGCTTGACGGGGTGACCTATGAGATTGATCTTTCAACGAAGAATGCGGCGAAACTCCGCGGTGATCTGAAGCAGTGGGTGGCAGCCGGCCGCCGCGTCGGGGGTCGTCGTCGGGGGCGTTCCGGAACGGGGCGGGGGCGCGGGGCCATCGACCGCGAGCAGAGCGCCGCGATCCGCGAATGGGCCCGCCGAAATGGACACAACGTGTCGACGCGCGGCCGCATCCCGGCGGACGTGATCGACGCATTCCACGCGGCCACCTAACAAAGCGTTAACCGGCGCCCGGTCGCAAGGCCTGGGCGCCGGTTTGGGTTTTCGCTGGCGGCGAAACGATCATCGGCGCTCGGGGGAAACGATTTTTTGATTGATCTCGTTTCTCTAACTATGGCTCCGTCGTGACGGGCAATCCCCGCCACGGAGCGGACCAGGCCCGAACGGCAAGGCACCGCAAGGTTAGATCCGCGACGGGCCGACCATTACAGTGGACACCAGGTACGCGTGGCGGCCCCTGTGCCGACAACGATGAAGTACCGATGGTGAGGGAGAGCAGGTAACCACCGATGTTCGAAAGATTTACCGACCGTGCCCGCAGGGTGGTCGTCCTGGCCCAAGAAGAGGCCCGGATGCTCAACCACAACTACATCGGCACCGAGCACATCCTGCTGGGTCTGATTCACGAAGGTGAAGGCGTCGCCGCGAAGTCGCTGGAGTCGCTTGGGATCTCGCTCGAGGGCGTCCGCAGCCAGGTCGAGGAGATCATCGGCCAGGGCCAGCAGGCCCCGTCCGGGCACATCCCCTTCACCCCGCGTGCCAAGAAGGTTCTCGAGCTCAGCCTGCGCGAGGCGCTGCAGCTGGGCCACAACTACATCGGCACCGAGCACATTCTGCTGGGCCTGATCCGTGAGGGCGAGGGCGTGGCCGCGCAGGTGCTGGTCAAGCTGGGTGCCGAGCTGACCCGGGTGCGCCAGCAGGTGATTCAGCTGCTCAGTGGCTACCAGGGCAAGGAGGCCGCCGAGGCCGGGACCGGTGGTCGCGGTGGCGAGTCGGGCAGCCCGTCCACCTCGTTGGTGCTCGACCAGTTCGGGCGCAACCTGACGGCTGCCGCGATGGAAGGCAAGCTGGACCCCGTCATCGGCCGTGAGAAGGAAATCGAGCGGGTGATGCAGGTGCTGAGCCGGCGCACCAAGAACAACCCGGTGCTGATCGGCGAGCCCGGCGTCGGCAAGACCGCCGTGGTGGAGGGCCTGGCGCAGGCCATCGTGCACGGCGAGGTGCCCGAGACGCTGAAGGACAAGCAGCTCTACACCTTGGACCTGGGGTCGCTGGTCGCCGGCAGCCGCTACCGCGGTGATTTCGAGGAACGCCTGAAGAAGGTGCTCAAGGAGATCAACACCCGCGGCGACATCATCCTGTTCATCGACGAGCTGCACACTCTGGTGGGTGCCGGTGCCGCCGAGGGCGCGATCGACGCCGCGTCGATCCTGAAGCCGAAGCTGGCCCGCGGCGAACTGCAGACCATTGGCGCCACCACGCTCGACGAGTACCGCAAGTACATCGAGAAGGACGCCGCCCTGGAGCGCCGCTTCCAGCCCGTGCAGGTGGGCGAGCCGACGGTGGAGCACACCATCGAGATCCTCAAGGGGCTGCGCGACCGATACGAGGCGCACCACCGGGTGTCGATCACCGATTCCGCTATGGTCGCGGCCGCCACACTGGCCGACCGCTACATCAACGACCGGTTCCTGCCGGACAAGGCGATCGACCTGATCGACGAGGCAGGCGCCCGGATGCGCATCCGCCGGATGACCGCTCCGCCAGACCTGCGCGAGTTCGACGAGAAGATCGCCGAGGCGCGCCGGGAGAAGGAATCGGCGATCGACGCTCAGGACTTCGAGAAGGCCGCCAGCCTGCGCGACCGGGAGAAGCAACTGGTCGCCCAGCGGACCGAGCGCGAAAAGCAGTGGCGTTCAGGTGATCTCGACGTGGTCGCCGAGGTCGACGACGAGCAGATCGCCGAGGTGCTGGGTAACTGGACCGGCATCCCGGTGTTCAAGCTCACCGAGGCCGAGACCACGCGCCTGCTGCGCATGGAGGAAGAGCTGCACAAGCGGATCATTGGCCAGGTGGATGCGGTCAAGGCCGTCTCCAAGGCGATCCGCCGCACCCGCGCCGGGTTGAAGGACCCCAAGCGCCCGTCCGGTTCGTTCATCTTCGCCGGCCCCTCCGGTGTCGGTAAGACCGAGTTGTCCAAGGCCCTGGCCAACTTCCTGTTCGGCGACGACGACGCGCTCATCCAGATCGACATGGGCGAGTTCCACGACCGGTTCACCGCGTCGCGGTTGTTCGGTGCCCCGCCGGGATACGTCGGCTACGAAGAGGGCGGTCAGCTCACCGAGAAGGTGCGCCGCAAGCCGTTCTCCGTGGTGCTGTTCGACGAGATCGAAAAGGCACACCAGGAGATCTACAACAGCCTGTTGCAGGTCCTCGAGGATGGCCGGCTCACCGACGGGCAGGGCCGCACGGTCGACTTCAAGAACACCGTGCTGATCTTCACGTCCAACCTCGGTACGTCGGACATCTCCAAGCCGGTGGGCCTGGGCTTCACCCAGGGCGGCGGCGAGAACGACTACGAGCGGATGAAGCAGAAGGTCAATGACGAGCTGAAGAAGCACTTCCGCCCGGAGTTCCTCAACCGCATCGACGACATCATCGTCTTCCACCAGCTGACTCGCGACGAGATCATCCAGATGGTGGACCTGATGATCGGCCGGGTCGCCACCCAGCTCAAGGCCAAGGACATGGCGCTGGAGCTGACCGACAAGGCCAAGTCGTTGCTCGCCAAACGCGGCTTCGACCCGGTGCTGGGTGCTCGCCCGCTGCGGCGCACCATTCAGCGCGAGATCGAGGACCAGCTGTCGGAGAAGATCCTCTTCGACGAGGTGGGCCCCGGCCAGGTGGTCACCGTCGACGTGGACAACTGGGACGGCGAAGGTACGGGCGAGGACGCGAAGTTCACGTTCACCGGAACGCGCAAGCCGCCGGCCGAGCCGGAGCTGCAGAAAGCCGGAGCGCACGCCGCTCCCGAGAACCAGTAGCACTACCGCAAACTGGTGGCGTGGCGATCGCGAGCGCGGCAGAGCCGGGCGAATGGGGCACCTCCCGCTTGCGGGGGAGGGTCGCCACCATGGGTCTAGTCTCTGACCGGACTAACCACCCGTTTGCTGTGCTGAGGGCTAAGGGGCTTACCTGTGCTGATCGTCACCACCAATGACCTTCCGGGCTGGGAGATTCGACGCGTCTGCGGCGAAGTGTTCGGGCTGACCGTTCGATCGCGAAATGCGTTCTCCCAGATGGGCGCGGGCTTCAAGGCCATGTTCGGCGGGGAGCTGCAAGGGATGACCAAGAATCTGGCCGAAAGCCGCAACGAGGCGATGGGCCGGCTGATTTCCGAGGCGCGCAACCGCGGCGGCAACGCCATCGTCGCGATGCGCTTCGACACCACCGAAATCGGTGATGTCTGGACCGAGATCTGCGCCTACGGCACGGCTGTCGAGGCGGTGCCGGTCACCGACGGGGCCAAGTACACGGCCAGCCAACTCGGCTACGGTGGCGGCCCCGCGCAGCAGTGATTGCTTGCTCCATCGGGTCGTCCGTTTAGACTGACGGCTGTTAACTGTTTTTCCGACGGGCTATGGAATCTGGTGAAATTCCAGAACGGTCGCGCCACTGTAGAAAGTCAGACCCGGAACCCGTCACCAACGTGGGACGCGTCATTCCCAGAAGGAGTCAACAGTGTCCAGTTCCGAGACGACCGGCACCCGTTCGATTGATTTGTCGGCGGCACATGCCGCGCTCTGGTTGGCGGCAACCGCCTTCCTGGCGTTATTGGCTCTCTACTTCGTCGGTGTCGATCAGGGCGCGGTGTCGCTGTTCGGCAGCGACACGCATGTGCACGAATTCGTGCACGATGCGCGCCATCTCCTCGGCTTCCCCTGCCACTGACCCGCGTGGAGAAGCGTCTGATCGGACGCGGGCTGCTGGCGGGCGCAATCGGCGCCGTGCTGGCCTTTGTCTTCGCCCGTGTGTGTGCCGAACCCGTCATTGCCCGCGCGATCGAATTCGAGGACGGTCGAACCGACGCCGAGAACGCCCACGGCGTGCATGAACATGGTGCCGAGCTGTTCACCCGTGGCGTGCAGGCCAACCCCGGACTCGGTTTCGGGGTGCTCATCTTCGGTCTCGCGATGGGCGCATTGTTCGCGGTGCTGTTCTGCGTCGGGTATGCCCGCGCGACAGGTCGTGCGGAAAGCCCTGCGCCACGACAGTTTTCGCTGCTAATGTCGGCCGGCGCGTTCGTGGCGGTGTATCTGGTCCCGTTCGTGAAATATCCACCGAACCCGCCGGCCGTCGGCCAGTCCGACACGATCGGGTTCCGCACCGGTTGGTACCTGACGATGGTGGTGATGTCGGTGGTGCTGGCGGTCGCGGCGGTATGGCTGGCCGGGCGGTTGACCGACCGGTTCGGCGCCTGGAACGGACGGCTGCTCGCCGCCGGGGCGTACCTGGTGGCCGTCGCGGTGGTGATGGTGCTGCTGCCCACGGTCGACGAGACGCCCGAGCCGCTGCGCGATGTCTCGGGCGCGATCATCTACCCCGGCTTTCCCGCTGATGTCCTCTACGAATTCAGGTTGTTGTCGCTGGGCACGCAGCTGTTGCTCTGGGTGACCATCGGCTTGGTCTTCGCGACGCTGGCAGGGCGGTTGCTTCCAGAGCGCGCCGAAAGCGGACGGGTATCGAGCACCGCGGTGTGACGCAGGTCGTGCGGTTGGTAATGGTGTCGCACGCTATGACCGATGCGATGGCGGCCGTGCGTTTTCCGGACGACGAGCCGCTCAACGACGCCGGCCGTCGACAGGCCGAAGCCGCTGCGGGCCTTGACATTCGCGGCGCACGGCAAGTTGCCGGCCCCGAGCGGCGGGCGCGTCAGACCGCGCAGCTGCTGGGCTTGGACGCCCAGACCGAGCCGCGGCTGGCCGACCTGGATTGTGGGCACTGGCGTGGACAGACCCTCGAGGCCGTCCCCGCAGGCGACCTGGAGGCGTGGCTGACCGATCCGGCCGCTGCGCCGCACGGCGGCGAGTCCATCGTCGACCTCACCGAGCGGGTCGCCGGGTGGCTGGCGTCGTTGACCGAAGGCCCGTCGCCGACCGTTGCGGTCACCCATCCGGGGGTGATCCGCGCGGCGGTCCTGACGGCTCTCGACATAACACCGAAGTCGTTCTGGCGCATCGACATTGCCCCGCTTAGTCGCACGACCATGCATCATCGAAGCGGCCGGTGGACGCTGCGGCTGCAGTGACTACTGCGGCGCGACCAGAGCGAAAGTCTTCTTGGCCACTCCCAGCATCCAGCCGGTCACCTTCGGGCCGTGGTCGCGGGGCCAGTTCAGCTGGAAACTGACCACCCACGGCTGCTGCGTCTTGTCGACGGCGTACCAGCTGAACGTCAGATCGCCCGGCAGCCCACCGGCTTTCGCGCCGATGTACGGCCACACGTTTCGGTCCAGCTGGATACCCGACACGGCCGACAGGATCTGCTTGACGGGTGCGGCCGCGCCGACGGCGTCGGCCTGCAGCGCGGCGTGCACCCGGCAGATGTCCTCGGCGCTGCCGTACCATTCCGCGCCGGAGGCCGAGGCCGGGGTGTGGGCTCGAGCCGGATCAGGCTGGTAGGGAGCGGAATTCGCCTGTGCCAGCAGCTGGGCGCGGACCTGTGGGGTCGCGTTCTGCCACTGGCTGCGCAGATCCGGTTCGCCCCAGCCAATGGAGAACAGCTCATACATTGTGGGGAAGGGGGTCATGCTGGCCGGATCGTGATGGCCGGCCGTGGCGAGTGCGGATTCGATGGCGTGCTTACCCAATCGTTCGATCAGCAAGTCGGTGGCCATGTTGTCGCTGTTGGCGATCATCTTCTCGGCCGCGGTGCGCACCGAAACATGGTCGCCGGGAGCAAGTCCCAGTCCCGAAGAGCCCACCGCCTTGCTCTTGTCGGTAACGGTGAGCTGATCGTCCCAGGACACCGTATGGTTGCGCACCGCGCCGGCCAGTGCGTGCAGCACGTATAACTTGAAAATCGATGCCAGCGGCAGAGATTCGACGGTGTTGGTTCCCATCACGGGATCGCAGTGGCCGTCGTCGACCTTGGCGACCTGATAGGAGTACCGCGCGCCGGTCTTGCTCAGCGTCGCGTCGATGTCATGCCATGAGGTAATCGTCGGCGACAACGTGTCGAGCTCGAATCGATCAACCCGGCCGATGTCGTCGGTGTGGATCCGGATGTCTTGCCGCGCGCCGTAAGACGAGGTGAGGTGCAGCGTGGCGACGCTGGCGCTGATGTCTACCCCGTCCAGCGTGAAGGGGCGATCCCACCAGAGTTCTTCCATGGTCTTTTCGACCGAGTCCACCTCGTCGGGCGCGGCAAGCGTGCGCACACCGATCGGGCCGATCGGCCAGTCGGAGTTGAGCATGTCGACGGTCTGCTGGGCCCGCAGTCCTGGGGGTGTCCGGGTGTCGATCGCCCGTCCCGGATTAGCCGCGTTCGCCTGCGGCGACGGCGACGGCGAGCAACCCGGAGCCAAGGCGGCGACCAGCGCGGCGGCCGCCGTCACGGCCAGCACGCGTCGGTGCGCGGGGTGTCGCCTATTCAGTCGTCTTGCTCCCCGTAACGTCCATGACAACCTCGAATTCCAGCAGCGACGCACCGGTCGCCACCGGGTTGGCGCGCTGACCAGCATGGGCTTCGACGGCGGGCCCACTCGCCCACGCCTGGAATGCTTCATCGGACTCCCAGTGTGTCACGACGAAGTAGCGGTTCTCGCCCTTTACCGGGCGCAGTAGCTGAAAGCCGAGGAAGCCGGGCTGGTTGTCCACCGCGTGGGCGCGGTGGGCGAAGCGCTTTTCCAGCTCAGGGCCAGCGTCGGCGGGTACTTCAATTGCGTTGATCTTCACCACTGGCGGCATGTTCGCTAGGCTACCCCGCCCCCTGCCCTGTCCTGCTCCTGGGCGGGCCACGCAAGATGGTGCTATGCCCACCGATCTGTTGACCTGCCAGGGCGGGCGGGGTGAGCCGTTGATACTGGTGCACGGCCTGATGGGCCGCGGCACCACGTGGTCGCGCCAGCTGCCGTGGCTGACTCGGCTGGGCACCGTCTACACCTACGATGCGCCGTGGCATCGCGGCCGCGATGTGGCCGACCCGCACCCGATCAGCACCGAACGCTTCGTGGCCGACCTCGCCGACGCGATAACCGCGTTGGCGACGCCGGTGCGGCTGGTGGGGCATTCGATGGGGGCACTGCACTCCTGGTGTCTGGCCGCGCAACGCCCCGAACTGGTTTCGGCGCTGGTGCTCGAGGACATGGCGCCCGACTTTCGCGGCCGCACCACGGGTCCGTGGGAGCCGTGGCTGCATGCGCTTCCGGTCGAATTCGACACCGCCGAACAGGTTTACAACGAATTCGGTCCGGTCGCCGGCCGGTATTTTCTAGAGGCGTTCGACCGCACCGACACCGGTTGGCGGCTGCACGGTCACACCTCGCGATGGATCGAGATCGCCGCCGAATGGGGCACTCGGGACTACTGGGAGCACTGGCTGGCGGTCCGGGTGCCGGCGTTGCTGCTCGAGGCCGGCAACTCCGTCACCCCGCCCGGCCAAATGCGCGATATGTACGAAAAGAATTCGGCGGCAACATATTTGGCTGTTCCCGAAGCAGGCCATCTGATTCACGACGAAGCGCCCGAGGTATACCGTCGAGCGGTCGAGCTATTCCTCGCCGGCTAACCCGAACCGGCCGTCGCGCGTCTGTGTCACCAGGCCGTCGGCAAGCAGCGAATACAACGCCCGGTCGCGTTGGGCGGTGTCGGTGAGCCACGCCACATCCAGCTCGGCTCGGGTGACTGGAGAGTCGTTGGCGCGCAAGACATCCAACAACCGACCGCGAACTTGGCGATCCGTTCCCGCATACGTCTGAATGCGGCGGGCCGGCCCCTGTGCTGGCGGAAAGCCGGCTTGCCGCCATGCGCAGTGCTCGAGCGGGCACAACCCGCAGCGCGGCGTGCGCGCAATGCACACCGTGGCGCCCAGTTCCATCAGTGCTACCGAAAACTGCGGGGCCGTAGCATCTTCCGGCAACAGCGCCAAGACGTCGGCAAGGTCGCGGGTGGTCGACGCCGGACCGGCGTCGGCCAGGCCGTGCACGGCTCGGGCGACCACCCGTCGCACATTGGTGTCCACCACCGGCACCCGCTTGCGGTAGGCGAAGCACGCCACGGCTCGCGCCGTGTAGGTGCCGATACCCGGTAATTCCAACAAGGTTTCGACGTCATCGGGGACGGCGTCGCCGTGATCACGCGCGATGACGATCGCGCACTCGTGCAGCCGCTTGGCGCGCCGCGGGTAGCCCAGCTTGCCCCAGGCCCGCAGCACGTCGGCCGCGCTGGCCGCGGCGGTCGCCGACGGGGTGGGCCACCGCCGCACCCAGTCCGTCCAGATCGGCAACACCCGGGCCACCGGGGTCTGTTGCAGCATGAACTCGCTGACCAGAATCTGCCACGCGTCCACACCCGGTTCCCGCCAGGGCAGATCGCGACGCGAGCGCTCGTACCAACCCAGAAGTTCATCCGCCGGGATTTGCCCTGGACTAGTCATCTGGGCCCGCGACACGCCAGAATGTGTGCCATGCCCAACACCAGTCCGGTAACCGCATGGAAAGCACTCAAAGAGGGTAACGAGCGATTCGTCGCCGGCCAGCCTGAGCACCCCAGCCAGAGCGTCGATCATCGCGCCAGCCTGGCCGCGGGTCAAAAACCCACGGCGGTTGTGTTCGGTTGTTCCGACAGTCGGGTGGCCGCCGAGCTCATCTTCGACCAAGGCCTGGGCGACATGTTCGTGGTGCGCACCGCCGGACAGGCCATCGACTCGGCGGTGCTCGGGTCCATCGAGTTCGCGGTGTCGGTGCTCGACGTCCCGCTGATCGTCGTCCTCGGCCACGACAGCTGCGGCGCCGTCAAGGCCGCGATCGGCGCGGTCGACGACGGTGCGATCCCGGCCGGCTTCGTGCGCGACGTGGTGGAGCGCGTCGCTCCGTCGATCCTGATCGGCCGGCGCGACGGCCTGAGCCGCGTCGACGAGTTCGAGGCACGGCACGTCAGCGAGACGTTGGCCCAGCTCACCTCGCGTTCCGCGGCCATCGCGGAGCGGGTGGCGGCGGGCACCGTGGCGCTCGCCGGGGTCACCTACCACCTTGCCGACGGGCGCGCGGCGTTGGTCGACCACATCGGCGACATCGGCGAGTAGGACCGTTCCTCCCGCGCGCCACTAACACGGTTATTGGCCAGCTAACATCGCGACACGCCGGGCCGGATCGGGCAAATCGGTGTGACCTGGACTTATGGTGTGATCGTGCTGGATCTGGAACCGCGTGGCCCGCTACCCACGGAGATCTATTGGCGGCGCAGGGGGCTGGCCCTGGGGATCGCGGTCGTCGTGATCGGCATCGCCGTCGCCATTGTCATCGCTTTTATGGGCAACAGCGCGGGTGCCAAGCCCGCCAGCGTGAACAAGGCCGGTCCGGGTCAGAGCACCCCGGCAGCACCGCCGCCGCAGGCGCCACCCCTGCCGGGCCAGGAGGGCGTCACCCCGGTGCCGGCCCCGCAGGGGCAAAACCCCGAGGCCCCGACGCCGACCGCTGCGGTGCAGCCGCCGCCGGTGCTCAAGGAGGGTGACGACTGCCCGGACTCGACGCTTGCCGTCAAGGGGCTGACGAACGCCCCCCAGTACTTCATCGGTGACCAGCCGAAGTTCACGATGGTCGTCACCAACATCGGCCTGGTGGCATGCAAGCGCGACGTCGGCGCCGCTGTCCTGGCCGCCTACGTCTACTCGCTGGACAACAAGCGGCTGTGGTCCAACCTGGACTGCGCGCCGTCCAACGAGACCTTGGTCAAGACCTTCACGCCGGGCGAACAGGTCACGACGGCGGTGACGTGGACGGGCATGGGATCCTCGCCGCACTGCCCGTTGCCGCGGCCGGCGATCGGCCCGGGCACCTACAACCTCGTCGTGCAGCTGGGCAACCTGCGCTCGATCGCGGTGCCGTTCATTCTGAACCAGCCACCGCCCCCGCCGGGGCCGGTGCCCGGTCAGCCGGCGGTGCCGCAGCCCGAGGCTCCGCCCGGAGCTGCTCCCGGTCCGTCGCCCGCCGGCTAGTCAGTTGAGCGGGTCGGCGATCGTCGACTCCGCCAATTGCGACAGCCCTTCCCGCACATGGCGGGCCCACATCGAGCCGATGCCGTCGACCGATTGCAGGTCGTTGGCGCTGGCCGCCAGCAGACCCTGCAGCGTCCCGAAGTTGCGGACCAACAGGTCGACGTGGGCGAACTGCAGCCGGGGGATACCGGCCATCGCGCGGTAGCCACGGGGACTCAGCGCCGAATCCTGCGCCTCCGTCGTCGTCGGATAACCAAAAACCTTTGCCAGCGAAGTGATTTCGAGCAGCTCGGTATCCGACAACGCGTCCAGCTCGTCCAGCGTCGCGATTATCTGCGCATCGGACAGCGGCTCGGGGCTGGCGTGGTAGTCACGCACGATCAGTTCTCGGTCGGTGTCATTGCCGCCCAGCAGCTCTTCGAGCTGTAGCCGCAGCTGCCGTCCGTCGGTGCCCAGTTCGACGACGTCGTAGTCGATCACCAGCCCGATGCGGCGGACCAGCTCGAGCCGCTGCACCACCGTCATGACGTCGCGCAGCGTGACGAAGTCTTCGATCTCGGCTCGTGACAGCAACCGGCTGACCTCGTCGAGGCGGGTCTTGTAGCGCTCCAGGGTGGCGATGGCCTGGTTGGCCCGCGACAGGATGGTCGCCGAATCGGCCAGCACGTGACGCTCCCCGCCGACATAGACGGTGACGATGTTCATCGAATGGCTGACCGAGATCACCGGGTGGCCGGTCTGGATCGCGGCGCGTTCGGCCGAACGGTGCCGGGTGCCCGACTCGTCGGTGGGTATCGACGGATCGGGAACCAGCTGCACGTTGGCCCGCACGATGCGGCTGCCGTCGGTGGACAGCACGACGGCGCCGTCCATCTTGGCCAGCTCACGCAGTCGTGTCGGGGCGTATCGGACATCCAGGGCAAAGCCGCCGTCACAGATGGCCTCGACGTTCTCGTCGTTGCCGAGCACGATCAGCGCACCGGTGCGGCCGCGCAGAATGCGCTCCAGGCCGTCCCGGAGCCCGGTGCCCGGTGCCAGGCGGGCGACTGTTTCACGCAGCGTCGGACGCGTCACAGCCTGTCATTCTGCTACGCCAGGGCTTATGGCGTCGCAATGTATAGCCGATTGGGTCCCGCGGGCTCGGCAGCGCGGTCGTGGGCGACGTCGATCATGTGCTGCAGCGCCGCCCCGATGTTGGGTGCGGTCAGTGCTCGCATGCCCCGTGGAACGGCGTCACATCCCGGCGGAATCAGCGCGATGCTGAACCCCTGCCGGGCGGCCTCGGCCAGGCGCCGGTCCATGCCGCTGACCCGGCGCAGATCGCCCGCCAGGCCTACCTCCCCGATCATCACCGCGGTGGTGGGCAGCGGCAGGTCGGCCAGGGCTGACGCCAGCGCGATCGCGACGGCCAGGTCTGAGGACGGATCGGTCAGCCGCATGCCCCCCACCGTGGACAGGTAGATGTCGTTGGCGGCCAACGGAAGCTTGGCATGCTTTTCCAGCACGGCGGTGATCATCGCGGCGCGGGAGTGGTCGATCCCGCTGACCGCGCGGCGCGGTGAGCCGGCGTTCGGCGTGGCAAGCAGCGCCTGGACTTCGCCGATCAGCGGCCGTTTGCCGTCCAGCGCGACCGTGATTGCGGTGCCGGGCACCGGGGCGGGCCGTTGATCCAAGAACAGGTTGGACGGGTCGGCCACGCCCTCGATTCCGTTGTCGTGCAACAGGAAACACCCGACTTCGTCGGCACCGCCGAATCGGTTCTTGATGCCGCGAACCATCCGCAGTGAGCCGTTGCGGTCGCCCTCGAAATGCAGAACGACGTCGACGAGGTGTTCCAGCGAGCGCGGGCCGGCGATCGCGCCGTCCTTGGTGACGTGGCCGACGAGGATCAGTGCCACGCCGTTGGACTTGGCCGCGGCCGTCAGCGCCGCCGTCACGGCGCGCACCTGCGTGACTCCGCCGGCGACGCCGTCGGACTCGGCGGTGGACATGGTCTGCACCGAGTCGACGATCACCAGCGCGGGCTTGACCGTCGCCATGTGCTCGAGCACCGTGTGCACGTCGGATTCGGCGGCCAGGTAGAGCTCGTCGCTGCCGCAATCGATGCGGTCCGCACGCAGCCTGATCTGGCCCGCGGACTCCTCGCCGGAGATGTACAGCGCCCGCCGCCCGGACTGCGCCCACAGGTGGGCGACCTTGAGCAGCAACGTCGATTTGCCGACGCCCGGATCGCCGGCCAGCAGCGTGACCGAGCCGGGCACCACACCGCCACCGAGGACGCGGTCGAGTTCGTCGATGCCGGTCGCACGGTGGTGGCTGGTGCCCGCTTCGACGGAACTGATCGGAACGGCCTGCGACGTCCGATTCTGTGAGCGACGCCCGCCCACCGCGCTGAGCACGGTCACCTCATCGACGGTGCCCCAGGTGCCGCACTCTGCGCAGCGGCCAAACCATTTGGCGGTGACGTGTTGGCACTCCGAGCAACGGTACTGCGAGCGCGCATTAGCCACGTCATGACGGTATCCGCAGGTGCCGACAAGTCCCGCCGTGACACGGCCGTTCAGGCCTCCGGCGAAGCCATCCCGGCCGAAATCGGCACCTGCACGCTGGCTTGGCCCGCCTTCTCGAAGGTGAAGGTGAAGTTGTAGGCCAGGCCGTTGGTGATGGGCTTGGCCAAGTTGACGGAGGCCTTGGCCGCGCTGTTGGGGTTGAGCGGGCCCGGCGCCACCCGCTGGCCCTCCGGCGTGCCGATGAACAGCATGCCGCTGGCGGGCAGGCGAGCGTCCCCGGTCACGGTGACGGTGCCGATGTCACTGGTGATGCCCAGCAGCCGGTCCTCGACATCCGGAGACTGGTTCACCGCTACCAGCACCAGGTCCACGTTCTTACCGGGGCGCAGGTAGTCGCCGGTCTGCGCGGCTTGGATGCGGATATCGCGCAGTGCCACGTTGTTGAACGTGACCTTGTTGCCGTTGACGGCGGGCTCCTGGGTGGCCATCTGCGAGATCTGTCCGGCGCCACAGCCGGCGAGCGCGGTGGCGACCAGGGCGGCCAGGCCGGCGAGGACGACTCGGCTGCGAAGGCCGACCGCGAGGCTGGTCTTGAAGCGGTTCACTCGATGCCTCCTGGGCTCGGTCTGGCTGTTCAGAGCAAGTCGCGGCACGATGACGCGTGCAACTATGCACAGTAGTAGGAACGACGTTTAAGCGGTAGCGCAGGTAGCAAGACCAGCACCGCAGCGGCCGCAGCCGGGGCACTGCCGGGGCCAGGACCAGGCATTGCTAGTGTGTTCTATTGCACGTCTTCGTCCGTCTGTCAACCCCTATTCCGCGCGCGTTGTGCCCCTGACCTGCACCGTTGCTACGCGTGTGTTGGACCGCCGTGTTAGACTGAAGTAACGAAAGGGGCTCGAATCTGATGATCTTCAAGGTCGGCGACACCGTTGTATATCCACACCACGGTGCTGCGTTAGTCGAGGCGATCGAAACCCGCACCATCAAAGGGGAGCAAAAAGAGTATCTCGTCTTGAAAGTTGCGCAGGGTGACCTGACCGTTCGAGTTCCCGCAGACAACGCCGAGTACGTCGGCGTGCGCGATGTCGTCGGACAAGAAGGCCTGGACAAGGTCTTCCAGGTGTTGCGCGCTCCCCACACGGAAGAGCCCACCAACTGGTCACGGCGTTACAAGGCCAACCTCGAAAAGCTTGCTTCGGGCGACGTCAACAAGGTTGCCGAAGTTGTCCGCGACCTGTGGCGTCGCGACCAGGAACGCGGCCTGTCCGCGGGCGAAAAGCGCATGCTGGCCAAGGCCCGCCAGATTTTGGTCGGTGAGTTGGCGCTCGCGGAGAGCACCGACGACGCCAAAGCGGAGACCATTCTCGACGAGGTTTTGGCCGCAGCTTCCTGAAGGCCCTGAGTTCAGGTGGTCGGGGGCACAGTTGTCGCAGTGGTTCCGGCCGCGGGGTTGGGGGAACGGCTGCGCGCCGGTATCCCGAAAGCATTTTGCGAACTCGATGGGCGCACTCTGCTGGAATGGGCCGTCGCGGGCCTGCTGAATTCGGGCGTGGTTAGTCATGTTGTGGCGGCGGTGCCCGCGGATCGCGTCGATCAGGCCAAGCAAGTCCTAGGCAGCCAGGCCACCGTCGTGGCCGGCGGGGCCGGGCGCACCGAGTCGGTCAATCTGGCGTTGTCCGCGGTGGCCGGCGAACCGGATTTCGTGCTGGTGCACGATGCCGCCCGGGCGTTGACGCCGCCGGAGCTGATCGTGCGGGTGGTGGACACGCTGCGGGCCGGTCACGGCGCGGTGGTGCCGGCACTGCCGCTGCATGACACCATCAAGGCCGTGGATGCCAACGGCGTGGTGCTGGGCACGCCGGAACGGGCCGGGCTGCGGGCGGTGCAGACGCCGCAGGGGTTCGCCACCGACCTGTTGTTGCGCGCCTACCAGCAAGCGTCGGGCGCGGTTTTCACCGACGACGCGTCGATGGTCGAGTACGTCGGTGGCCAGGTTCAGGTCGTCGACGGCGACCCGCTGGCGTTCAAAATCACCACGCCGCTGGATCTGCTGCTGGCTCAAGCGATTGTGCGCCGGTGACCGAGTTGCCTCGGGTCGGCCTCGGTACCGACGTACATCCGATCGAGCCCGGACGACCCTGCTGGCTGCTGGGTCTGCTGTTTCCCGACACCGACGGCTGCGCCGGCCATTCCGATGGGGACGTCGCGGCGCACGCACTTTGCGATGCGCTGTTGTCGGCCGTCGGATTGGGCGACATCGGGGGCGTGTTCGGGGTCGACGATCCGCGATGGAAGGGCGTCAGCGGCGCCGACATGCTGCGCCACGTCGTCGAGCTGGTATCGGAGGCCGGGTTTCGGGTCGGAAATGCAGCCGTGCAAGTGATCGGCAATCGGCCGAAGATCGGCCCACGCCGCGCCGAGGCCCAGCAACTGCTGTCGGGTCTGCTGGACGCGCCGGTATCGGTCTCGGCGACCACCACCGACGGGCTGGGCCTGACCGGGCGGGGTGAGGGTTTGGCCGCGATCGCGACGGCCCTCGTTGTCGCGCACGGATAGCCCTGCGAGCGGCGGTCGGCCGATCTGAAGTAGCAGGTAAGCTGGCACGTCGTGACCGATCGCCCCCCCATGCGGCTACACGACACCGCAGCCGGTGCCGTGCGCGATTTCGTTCCGCTGCGCGAGGGGCACGTGTCCATCTACCTCTGTGGCGCCACCGTTCAGGGCCAGCCGCACATCGGCCATGTCCGCAGCGGCGTGGCCTTCGACATCCTGCGGCGCTGGCTGATGGCGCGCGGCTATGACGTCGCCTTCATCCGCAACGTGACCGATATCGAGGACAAGATCCTCGCCAAGGCCGCCGCGGCATGCCGGCCATGGTGGGAGTGGGCGGCGACCTACGAGCGCGCGTTCACCGCGGCCTACGACGCCCTGGACGTCTTGCCGCCGTCGGCGGAGCCGCGAGCCACCGGCCACATCACCCAGATGGTCGAATTAATGGAACGCCTGATCGAAAACGGCCACGCGTATGCCGCCGCCGGTGACGTCTACTTCGATGTGCTCAGCTACCCCGAGTACGGCCAGTTGTCCGGCCACAAGATCGATGACGTCCACCAGGGCGAGGGAGCGGGGACCGGCAAGCGCGACCAGCGCGACTTCACCTTATGGAAGGGCGAGAAGCCAGGTGAGCCCTCATGGCCCTCGCCATGGGGGCGCGGGCGCCCGGGTTGGCACCTGGAATGCTCGGCGATGGCACGCACGTATCTGGGTCCCGAATTCGACATCCATTGTGGTGGAATGGATTTGGTGTTCCCCCATCATGAGAACGAAATCGCGCAGAGCCGCGCGGCCGGGGATGGGTTCGCCCGCTACTGGCTGCACAACGGCTGGGTGACGATGGGCGGCGAGAAGATGAGCAAGTCGCTGGGCAACGTGTTGTCCATTCCGGCGATGTTGCAGCGGGTGCGGCCGCCGGAACTGCGCTACTACCTGGGTAGCGCCCACTATCGTTCGATGCTCGAATTCTCCGATACCGCCCTGCAGGATGCGGTGAAAGCCTATGTGGGAGTTGAGGAATTCCTGCACCGAGTGCGGGTTCGAATCGGCGGCGTGGTCCCCGGCGAGTGGACGCCGCGATTCGCCGACGCACTTGACGACGACCTCGCGGTGCCGATCGCGCTGGCCGAGATCCACCACGCCCGCGCCGAGGGCAACCGGGCGCTCGACGCCGGCGACCATGAAGGTGCGCTGCGGCACGCCGGCTCGATCCGCGCGATGATGGGCATCCTGGGCTGCGACCCGCTCGACGAACGCTGGGAGTCGCGCGACGAGACATCGGCCGCACTCGCCGCCGTGGACGTGCTGGTCCAGGCCGAGCTGGAAAGCCGCAAACAGGCGCGCGAGGAGCGCAATTGGGCTCTGGCAGACGAGATCCGGGACCGGCTCAAGGCCGCTGGCATCGAGGTCACCGACACCGCCGACGGGCCGCAGTGGGAACTGCTGGCCAGTGACGACAAGTAGATGGCCGGCAACTCGCGGCGCCAGGGGGCGATCCGGAAGTCCGGCTCCAAGAAGGCCCCGACCGTAGGCTCGGGCGGCCAACGGCGTCGTGGCCTGGAGGGCCGTGGACCCACCCCGCCCGCGCACCTGCGCCCCAACCACCCCGCCGCCAAGCGTTCCGGCCAGCCGCAGCAACGCCGGCCGGCCAAACGCACCGACGAGACCGAAACAGTGCTGGGTCGCAACCCGGTAGTGGAATGCCTGCGTGCCGGGGTCCCCGCGACGGCGCTGTACATCGCGCTCGGCACCGAAGCCGACGAGCGCGTGACCGAATCCGTGGCGCGCGCAGCAGAATCGGGCATCGCGATCCTGGAAGTGCCGCGCACCGACCTGGACAAGATGACCGCCAACCATCTGCACCAGGGCATCGCGCTGCAGGTGCCGCCGTACAACTACGCACACCCCGACGACCTGCTGACGACCGCGCTGCAGTCGCCGCCGGCGCTGCTGGTCGCGCTGGACAACATCTCCGATCCCCGCAACCTCGGGGCAATCGTCCGCTCGGTAGCGGCCTTCGGCGGCCACGGAGTGGTTATCCCGCAACGTCGTTCGGCTTCGGTGACGGCGGTGGCCTGGCGCACCAGCGCCGGCGCCGCGGCCCGCCTGCCGGTTGCGCGCGCGACCAATCTCAACAGAACACTGAAGAATTGGGCCGACCGCGGGGTACGGGTGATCGGATTGGACGCCGGCGGTGACACCGTGGTCGACGACCTGGACGGGACCGACCCGATCGTGGTGGTCGTCGGATCCGAAGGCAAGGGCCTCTCCCGGTTGGTGCGGCAGAATTGCGACCAGGTGGTGTCGATACCGATGGCCGGTCATGCTGAATCGTTGAACGCCTCGGTGGCCGCCGGAGTGGTGCTCGCCGAAATCGCCCGTCAGCGCAGGAGTTAACCGGGTTGGCCGGCCGGCTCGCGCGCCTGGGCGTGGTGCTGGCCGTGGTCGCCCTGCTGGTGCCGCTGCCGGTGTCCGCAGCGCAAGCGCCCGACTTCGATCTGCAGGCACATCGCGGTGGCCGTGGTGAGACTACCGAGGAATCGCTGCGTGCCTTCGCCAAGGCACTCGAACTAGGCGTCAGCACATTGGAACTCGATATCGTCATCACCAGGGACGGGCAGCCCCTGGTGTGGCACGATCCGACGATCGACGCCGAAAAATGCGCCGACACCGGGCCCGCGGTCGCCGACGATCCGCAGTACCCGTACGTCGGAAAGCTGGTGCACGAACTCACTCTGGCGCAGCTACGCACCTTGGACTGCGGTCGGCTGCTCGCCGAGTTTCCCCGGGCCGAAGTGGTGCGGGGCAACAAGATAGCGACCTTGCCGGAGGTCTTCGCGCTCGCCGACTCCTACCGGGCTTCGAATGAACCACCGGTGCGCTACAACATCGAAACCAAGGTGGAGGCCGACCGGCCGAGCCGATCGGCCGAGCCTCAGGAATTCGTCGACGTAATCCTGGGCGCGGTCAGGTCGGCGGGCAAAGTCGCTTCGGTCGAGATCCAGAGCTTCGATTGGCGGACCCTGCCGATGGTGCACCGGGCCGAACCGTCGATCCCGTTGGTGGCCCTGTACAACGAGGAGACCTGGGCGCCGGATTCGCCGTGGCTGGCCGGCGTCGACGCCACAGCTGTCGGGGACGCGGTGGTCGGGGCGCTGATGGTAGGGGCGAACATCGTCTCGCCCAGGTATCAGTTGGTCACCGGCAAGCCGTATGTCGATCACGCACATGCGTTGGGGCTCAAGGTTATTCCATGGACCGTCAACGATGCTAAGGCGATGCGCGAGCAAATCAGCTATGGCGTCGACGGCATCATCACCGATTACCCGACGCTGCTGCGCGGTGTGATGGCCGAGCTGGGCATGCCATTGCCCGCTGCCGCGACGGCGAGCTGACCGCTGCCGTGGTGCCGGCGGCGACGGTTGGCCAAGGCGGCACGCCACAGCATGCCCGGGCGCAGTAGCGCGGTGGCGGGGTCGACGAGCGCGGTCACTCTGATGAACTGATTGACGGCGTCGGGGTCGTATTCGGCGGCGGTGAGCACTCGATCTACGTACGCGTTCAGCAGTCGGGTGAGCAGCGATGGGGTGCCCTCGATTTCGGGTAGGCAGAGGTCGGGGCTGGCCGACAGTTCCCACGCCTGGCGGATCGGCACCGCCGCGGCCCGGAAGAAGCGCGTCGCCAAATCCCGTGTGCCGCTGAGTAAGCAATCGCGCAGTGTCAGCGCCTCGAGTGCGGCGACCGTCATGCCCTGGCCGTAGACCGGGTTGAAGCTACAGATCGCGTCGCCGATGACCAGCAGGCCCTGGGGGAATCGCCGCATCTTGTCGTAGCGGCGCCAGCGGCTGGACGGCGTACGGTGCCGCGTGGGTTCTCCGATCGGTTCGGCGGCTTGAATCGCGGCCAGCAGGTGGGCCGGTGCGAAGTCCTCGACGAACTCGCACATCGATATCAGGTCGGGGTGTGGACCATGACCCGCCAGGCCGGAGACGGTGAACATCCAGGTGTCGTTCTCCGAGTGCAGGATGCCCAGCGAACGCGGCCGGCCCGGCACGGGGCCGACGACGAAGCCGAGTTCGTGCAGCGCATCCGGTGCCATGCTCAACAACTGGCTCACGTAGGTCAGCTCGACCATGACCTCGTCCTCAGGCGGGCGGCCGTAGCCCAGGGAGTCCAGCCACGCCGGTGTGCGGGCGCCGCGCCCAGTTGCGTCGACCACCAAATCGGCTTTGAGCGTGCGGTCTTCGCGGGTGCGACGGTCGACCACCCGCGCCCCGTTGACGCGATGGTTGTCCGCCGTCGCGATCAAGCCCACGATGTCGTGCTCGTCGAGCAGTGTGACGTTGGGGATGGAGCGCAGGCGTGTGCGGACGTGATCCTCGAGGAACGGCCGGGTGGCGAGATAGGCGGTGAACGAGGGGGCGCTGCCGCGGCGCATCATCAGGTGCCCGCCCACGTCGTAGTACAGCTGCGACAGATCCCGGCCGTCGACGTAATGCGCGCCGTCGACGATCAGCTCGTCGAGGATGCTGGGGAAGAATTCCTCGAGAACCTGCGCACCGCGGGGCAGCAGGCCGTGCAGGTGCTTGCCCTGCGGCACACCCCGCCGGGGTACGCCGATGTCGGGCAGCGGGTCGCGCTCCACCACCGTCACCACGTCATAGAACTCACTGAGCGACCGCGCGGCCAACAGGCCGGCCATGCTCGCTCCCAGTACCACCGCGTGAATACCGATCTTCGCCATAGCCCACCGCCTGTGCTGAGCGCTTATCTGACGAAAGCCATGTTGCTGACGGCCGACCGTGGGCGGCAGCGTAGTCGACTACGCGACCGATACGTGGCGGCTACGCATCGGCTCGCCGAAACGTCGGCAAAGCCGCCCCTTCGGTGCTCTCGCACCGTTATAGTCGCCGAGTGATCGGCGCTGAGCCGCTGACCGGGCGCGACAGTGAATTGGGGATCATTCGCCGCGCCCTCAGCGCGGTAGGCAATCACTCGGGCGTGGTAGTCGCCGGAGCCGCTGGCGTGGGCAAGACTTGGCTGGCCCACGAGGCGCTGCGGCGGGCCGCGGCGGCGGGGGAGCGGACGAAATGGATCGTCGGCACCGACTCGGCGCACGTGCTGCCGTTGGGAGCGTTCATCGGCTCACTGGGTGAGGCGATGTCGAACCCGTTGACCGATGTACAACGAGTCATCAATTCGTTTGTCGCGCAACAGCGTCGAGGCAAGGTCGTGGTGGGGGTCGACGACGCGCACTTGCTGGACGGATTGTCTGCCCTCGTCGTCCATCAGCTGGCGCAGTCGGGCGGGGTGCGACTGGTGGTCACAATCCGCACCGGTAGCGACGAACCCGATGCGGTGACGGCGTTGTGGAAGGACGGGCTGCTGGAACGGCTTGATCTTGAACCGCTTTCGGCGGCGGCCACCCGCGAGGTCATCGAGAGCAGGCTGGACGGACCCGTCGATGCGCGCAGCGCGGCCCGGTTCCAAAAGCTGACCGGCGGCAACGCCCTGTTCCTGCGGCAGCTGGTGGCCGACCAGGTGGCCGCCGGGCGGATGCGCAAAACCGCCGGGGTGTGGATGTGGGACGGCGATGTGGCGGTCTCGGCGAGCCTGTCCGACACGCTGGGCCGTCAGATTGGCCGGCTGAGCCCGGGTATGGCGAAGGTCGTCGACACGTTGTCGCAATGCGAGCCGCTGGCCGTCGGCGTGCTCTGCGATCTGGTGGACCGCGGTGACGTGGCTGCCGCCGAGCGGATGGGGCTGGTGAGCATCGAGCGCACCGCCACCGGATTGACGGCGCGCCTGGCCCACCCGTTGTTCGGCGAGCTGCGCCGCGCGAGCGCCGGCGAGCTGTATCTCTCGGAAATCCGGGGCCGGCTCGCGACGCGGTTGGCCGACGACGGCGACGCAGACATGCAGGCCACCGTGCGCCGCGCGCTGCTGCGGCTCGAGTCGGATCTCGCTGCCGACCCTGGGCTATACCTGGAATCGGCGCGGCACGCCATGACGCTGCTTGATCTGGATCTGGCCGACCGTTTCGCCACTGCCGCCGCGAAAGCCGGCGCGCCCGGAGCGGCCGAGGTGCGGGCGATGAACCTGGTGCTGCTTGGGCGCGGTGAGCCGGCCGAGGCGGCGTTGCGCGAGATGGCCTGCGATGGCCAGCCCGGCTGCCACCACTGGGCGACCGTGCGGGCGGCCAATCTGATCTGGTGGCTCGCCAGACCGCACGACGCGGCCCCGATTCTCGCCGGCCTGGCCGCGGGCCCCGAGACACCGGAGCAGCGGGCCGAGCGGTTGGCAGTCCAGGCGTGCCTGGACGCGGTGTCGGCGCGCTGCGAGATCGCGGTCATAAATGCCCGCGCGGCATTGGATTTCCCGGAGCTCCCGGGGTTTCACGCGATGATGGCTTCGCTTGCGTTGATCATGGCGATGGGGGCGCTCGGTCAACTCGACGATCTCTCGGATATCGCGCAGCAGGCGCTGCGGCGCGCGACGACGTCTTTTCAGGCATCCCATATGCGATATTGGTTCGGCGCCGTCTATGGCCGCGCCTGTCGGCTGGCCGGACAGATCGACGAATTCGTCAGCACGGCAAGGCAACTGGCCGACTCGGCCCGCGAGATTCCCGGCCTGGCTTACGCGAACCTCTCGTTCCTGTTGGGCAACGCAGCCCTGGCCCGCGGCGCCGTCGCGGAGTCGGCGCGGTTGGTGCATGAGGCGGTTGCCGGGGTGCAAATACACTCGGTCACAACTGGATTACGGCCGGCGACCTATTTCGCACTTGCCGAAGCACACGCCAAGCTCGGACAAGCCGGCGAGGCCAATGATGCCGTTGCGGCCGCGCGCTCCTGCGTGCCGCCGGACTTTCTGTTCATGCACACCGCACTGGCGCTGGCCGACGGCTGGGCGATGGCGGCCAGCGGCCACCTGACCGAGGCCGTGGCGAGCGCACACGAGGCGGCACGCCTGGCCCGCGACCGCGCCCAGCCCACCCATGAGCTCGCCTGCATTCAGGCCGCGGCTCAATGGGGTGACGCTTCGCAGGCTGCGCGGGCGCGCGAGCTCGCCGATGAGTTGTCGCTGCCGCTGGCCGCCGCGGTCGCAGCACACACGGCGGCCCTGCACGCTGGGGACGGCGAAGGCCTGCTCACCGCCTCGGCGGCCTACCGCCAGATCGGTGACCGGGCCACTGCCGCCGACGCGGCGGCGCAGGCGTCCGTCGCGTTCGACGAGGGCCAGCACCATCGCCGCGCAATGTACGCCGCGGCGCTGGCCAGGGAGTTAGCCGATGAGTGCGGTGGGCTGCACACGCCGGCGTTGCGGACTCCGACCGGTATCAAACTCTCGGGTCGCCAGCGTGATGTCGTCGAACTCGTGGTGGCCGGGCTATCCAACCGGGACATCGCCGAACAGCTGGTGATGTCCGTGCGCACGGTCGAGGGCCACGTGTACCGGGCCTGTCAGCGAGTGGGGGCCCAGTCGCGCGAGGAACTGGCGTCGATCATTCGATCGGGACCCTGCGGCGGACGCTGAGATCGCCTCCCCGCCGAGTGTCTAGAGGCCCAGCAACCTGGCCGAGGACCACAGCGCGAGCACCGACACCACCAGGGCCGGGGGTACGGTGCACAGGCCGAGCCGGGTGTACTCACCGACGCCGGCTTCGACGTCGTGCTGGCGAAGCACGCGCCGCCAGAGCAGGTTTGACAGCGAACCGACGTAGGTCAGGTTTGGTCCGATGTTGACCCCGATCAGCACCGCCAGGACCGCGACCGGGCCGCTGGGCGCGACCAGCGGCAGCAGCACCAGCGTGGCCGGCAGATTGTTGACGACGTTGGCCAGCACGGCGGCCACCGCGGCGATGGCAAGCAGCGCGGGCAGACCCGACCCGTGCGGCAGCACGGCGGACATCGCGCGGTCCATCCCGTTGCGCGTGACCGCTTGCACCACGACGCCGAGTGCCAGCACGAACACCAGAAACGAAACCTGAGCCGAGCGAAGGATTTCCATCACGGTGGTGTGCCGGTGGCGCAGGCTGCGCACCGCGAGCGCCGCGGAGCCGGCCAGCGCCACCCACGCGGGGGCCACGCCCAGCGGCTCGGAGAACGCGAACCCGGCCAGGGTCAGCCCTACCACCACCAACACGAACACCGGCGGCCGGGACGCCGGCTCGAGTTGGTCCGGGTCGGGCGCGACGCGCAGATCGCGCGCGAAGAAGCCGCGGAAGACCAGGTACAGCGTGGCGACCGTGGCCAGCCAGGGCAACGCCATCACCAGGGTGAACTTGGTGAAGGAGACGTTCGCGACGTGAAACGCCAGCAGGTTGGTCAGATTGGACACCGGCAGCAGCAGCGAGGCGCCGTTGGCGAGGTGGGCCGTGGCATAGGCGTACGGGCGCAACGGAGTTCGCAGCCGGCGCACGGCAGCCAGCACTACCGGGGTCAGTAATACCACGGTGGCGTCCAGGCTCAGGACGGCGGTGATGACGGCTGCGATGACGAACACGTGGCGCAGCAGTCCGTGCGAGCCGCGCCGCGTTCGGGCGATCGCCGCGCCCGCGGCCTCGAACAGGCCTTCGTCGTCGCAAAGCTTGGCCAACACCAGCACGGCGCCCAGAAACGCGACCACTCCCGACAAGTCGGCGACCTGCCGGGCCGCCTGATGGACCGAGATCGCGCCGATCGCAACCACGATGAGCGCAGCAGGAACCGCGGCCACTGCCTCGGGCCAGCCCCGCGGGCGTGTAACGGCGAACCCGAGGACCACGGCAAGCAGCAGCAGCGAGACGGTTAAATACAAGGCCTAGACCATCCAAGGGTTTTCGCGTCGCCACACTGTCGGCATGTGCAATGCGACACCATCGCGGGTGGCCAGCTCATCGAGCACCTGAATGGAGAAGTCCAGGTCGTCACCCGCGTATGGCAAGGCCCGCAGCGGCTTTGACAGCGGACGGAAGAAGTCATCCCAGTGGATCAGGATCACTCGGCGCGCGCCCACCGCTTGCACGGTCTCGGCCCAGTAGTCGAGCAGGTAGGACCGGGGCTGCAGACCCAGCTGGCCGACCGATAGGTACACGGCCTCGGCGCGCTGTCCGGCGAGTGCACCCTTGACGAAGCCGGCACTGCCCTGGATCAGCAGTCGCTTGTCCGACGGCAGATGCTGGATCAGCGTCGACCACGACTCGCCGCACCGATAGGCCGATGCCTTCACCGGTGGGACCAGGGGCGCGTCGATCACGCCGGGGAACCGGTCGGGCGGGCAATGGTGCGACTCGATGAGCGTTACGTCGAAGGCGCCCAACCGGATTGGTTCCCCAGGCACCGCTATCATCAGACGGTCCTCCGGCAGGCCGTGGCCACGCCCGACGTTGGCCGCGGACTCACCGCCGACCAGCAGCGCTCCGGTCCGGTCGGCGACCAGCGCGGAATCCATCACATGGTCGACGTGGGTGTGCACCGGTATCACCGCCGACAGCCGCGACACCTTCGCCCGGGCCAGGCAGCCGTCCACCCGCACCGCTGACGGCGACAGCCGGCCGGCCGCGACCCGCGCCAGGCTCGGGCGCGAAAAATAGCCGTCGGTCATCAGTGCCGACGAGCCGTCGTCAATCAGCAGTGTTGCCACACCCATCCAGGTCGCCGAGAGGCCATCGGCGTCGGCAGCGGGCGCGTCGAATCGATCCGCATAGCGCGCGATGTCGGGGCGACCGAGCCGCAGGCGCATCAGCAGAACGGCCTGATGTCGATGCCCGCGGCCTCGAGCTGTTCGCGCACCGCGGTGGCGATCTGCACCGCGCCGGGTGAATCACCGTGCACGCAAACCGATTCCACGCTCACGGGAACCTGGGTGCCGTCGACGGCGGTGATCTGCCCGGAGGACACCATCGCCACCACGCGCTGCGCGATCGCCGCCGGGTCGTCCAGCAGCGCGCCGTCCTCTCGGCGTGAAACCAGTTGGCCGTCCGGCTGGTAGGTGCGATCGGCGAAAGCCTCTGCGATGGTGTGCAATCCGACGCGGGCGGCCTCTTCGAAGAACGCCGAGCCCGCCATGCCCAGCACCGGCAGCGTGGCGTCGGCCAGATATACCGCCGCTGCGACAGCGGCGGCCTGCTCGTGATTGGTCACGATGGTGTTGTACAGCGCGCCATGGGGTTTGATGTAGGAGACCGTCGAGCCGGCCGCGCGCGCGATCGCCTGCAAAGCGCCGATCTGATACACCACGTCGGCGACGAGATCCTCGACGGCGACATCGATGAAGCGCCGGCCGAACCCGGCCAGGTCACGGTAGCTGACCTGGGCACCGATGCGTACGCCACGCTCGGCCGCCAACCGGCACACCCGCATCAGGTTGGCGGGATCGCCGGCGTGGAAGCCGCACGCGACGTTGGCGCTCGTGACGATTCCGAGCATCGCGTCGTCATCGCCCAGGCTCCAGACGCCAAAGCCCTCACCCAAGTCGGCGTTCAGGTCGATAGCGGCCACCTGCCCAGCTTATTGCGGGATCCTGGCAATGATCTGATCGAGGAGGTTGTCGGCCGCGGCATCGGTGTCCTTGCCGAGCAGGCAGACCCGGGCCTCGGCGACGACGGAATCCTGCGCGGCCATCGCGTGCGAGCAGCCCCACCGCTGGTCTTCCTCCTGGCGCATCGCCAACGCGATGCGCGAGCCGCTGACTCGCAAGTCCTGGGTGAGGAAGTAGCTGTGATTGCCGTTCGAGGAGTGAAACCCGTACCGGCGCTGGGCGCATCCTCGCCAATCCTGTTGGGCACGCTGCAGCAACGCCTGGGCATCGCCGGCGGTGGTGAACGACGTGACGAGCTGCGTGGCATCAGCCTGGACTGCGTTGGGCGTGCTGAACTGGTTGCCTCGCATCGCGACATATCCGCTATGGGCGTAGGTCGTCACGTCGCCCACCGAACCGACTCCCAGGCAGCTGCGGTCGTCGATGATCGTCGATGAGTCCGTGGTGGCGGTGGCGGTGCCGATCAGCGCCATGGTCGCGCCGCCCACCAGGGCGACGATTTGCTCCTGACCCAGCAGCAGGCCGTCCAGCACGGTCGTCGGCATCGCGCGTGGTGCCGGGCCGGCCGCCCTGCCGGCGGGGAGGTGGGTCACGGGTGGGGCGGCCAGCGCCTTTCCGTCGACCGCCCGGGTGCAGCCGGCCGTCAGCACACCAGCGGCAAGCAGGGCGACGGGCCATCGGAGTACGGGGTACATCGCCTGCTGCTTCGCCACCTTCGCCTCGGGCTGGGACGCGCGCAAGCTTAAGTGCTGACCTCCCGCCGTCGGCCCAGCAGCCAGCAAAATAGATAAATCAGAAACGAGATCGTTGCAACGAACACCGACACCGGGACGCCCGGCGCCAGCGACAGCACGATCCCCCCCACCGCCGCGACCTCGGCGAAAACCACCGACGCCAGGATCGCCACCGCCGGCGAGGCGACCACCCGGGCCGCCGCGGCCGCGGGCGTGATCAGCAACGACATCACCAGCAACGCACCGACGATCTGCACGGCCTGCGCGGCGACCACCCCAACCAGCGCGGCGAACACGATGCCCAGCGCCCGCACCGGCACCCCGCGGGCCGCCGCGACGTCGGGATCGACAGTGGCGAACAACAGCGGCCGGTAGCAGGCCGCCAGGATGCCGATGACCAGCAGACAGACGAGTGCCAGCGTCGCCAGTCCGGTGTAGCCCACCCCGACGATCTGGCCGGTGAGCAACGCGAAGCTAGTCGTCGTGCGGCCGGGGTAGAGGTAGATGAACAGCACCGCCAGGCCCAGCCCGAACGCCAGCACCACCCCGGTCACCGAATCGCGTTCCCGGTCCCGCTGCCCGAGAACGCCGAACAGTGCGGCCGCCACCGCGCTGCCGATCAGCGCACCCAGGCCCACCTGAAATCCGACCAGCAATGCGAAAGCGGCTCCGGTCAGCGACAATTCGCTTGACCCGTGCACGGCGAACGACATTTGCCGCATCACGATGAACGGGCCAATCAGCCCGGCCGCCAGTCCCAGCAGCGCGGCCGCCAGCAGCGCCTGCTGGACGAAGTCGTGGCTGAGCAGTGCAGCGGTGATGTCAAACGAGAACAGATGATCCAGCACACCGGAGAGCTGGTTGTTCATAACGCGTGCCCGCTGTCGTCGCCGATCACCACGTAGCGGCCGTTGACCGTCACCACCTGGATGTCCGCCCGGTACAAGGTCGAGAGCGTTTCGGTGTTCATCACCTGCTCGACGGTGCCGATCCGGAAGCGGCCGTCGACCAGGTACAGCACCCGGTCGACGTACGGCAGGATCGTGTTGATCTCGTGGGTGACGACCATGACCGTGGTGTCGGCTTCCCGGCGGCGGCGGTCGATCAGCGCCGCGACCAGCTTGGCGTTGGCCGGGTCCAGAGCCAACAGCGGCTCGTCGCACAGCAACAGCATCGGATCGCTGGCCAGCGCCTGGGCGATGCGCATGCGCTGCAACTCCCCGCCCGACATCAGCCCGACCCGCACGTCGGCCAGCGACTCACCGTTGACCTGTGCCAGCGCTTGCCGCACGGCCAGCCGGCGGCGGCTGCGCTCGGCCGAACGCAGCGGCAGCACGCCCCAGCGGTTCCCGTCGATGCCCAGCCGGACCAGGTCGCGCCCGACCAGCATCACGTCCCGGTCGATCGGGCGGTGTTGGGGCACATAGCCGATGGCTCCGCTGCCCGAGGTGACCTCTTTGCCGTCGACGCGCGCGGCGCCGGCGCTGAGCAGCAGTTGTCCGAGCAACACCTTGAGCAGCGAGGTCTTGCCGGTGCCGTTGGGCCCCAGCACCGCGATGAACTCACCCCGTGACACCGACAGGTCCAGGCCGTCCCACAGCACGCGGTCACCGAACGCCAGTCGGGCACCGGTCAGCGAGACGGCCGGTGGTCGCTGGTCGGCGGTCTGCAGCGCGTGGTCAATTACGGGCATTGGCCCGGCCCGATCGCAGCGCGGCCTGCAATTGGTCGACGGTCTTGCGCTGCCAGGTCAGGTAGTCGGCGCCGTCGGGCAGCGTCTCGGTCACCAGCGTGACGGGAACGCCCGCTCGCCGGGCAGCATCCTGCAGGCCGTTGATCGCGGGCGTGGCGGTCTGCGGGTTGACCAGCACGGCCGCGACTTGGTGGCGGTTGACCAGGTCGAGAACGAACGCCATGTCGGCCGGCGACGGATCGGTGCCGTTCTCGTTGGCGGACATGAAACTTTCGGGGGTGCGATCCACCAGGCCGGTGGCCTTCAGCAGGTAGTACGCCACCGGTTCGGTCGCGACGACGGAGGTGTCGGGGAACGTGTTGGCGATGGTGCGTTCCGACGCGGCGATGTTGTCGACGTCGCGGCCGAACGCGGCGGCGTTGGCCCGATAGTCGGCGGCGTTGTCCACGTCGATGGCCGCGAGGCGGTCGGCGATGGTGTTGGCGACGGTCTTGGCAACGCCGAGGTCATAGAAGACGTGCTCGTTGGGCGGACTTCCGTTGTCCGCCTTCGGCGCGAACGAGTAGGCGTCCACCGTCTTGGTGTTCGAATGGCCGCTCAGCACCTGCGTCGCCCAAGGGTCGTAGCCACCGCCGTTGTAGATCATCAATCCGGCGTCCAGGATGGCCGCGGCGTCCGAGGCGCTGGCTTGATAGGTGTGGGGATCGACCGTGGCCCCGGACAGGATCGACTTGACGTTGACATGGTTTCCGGCGACGGCATGGGCGACGCTGCCCCACACATCGGTGGAGGCCACCACGGTGGCCCCCTGCGAGTGCGTCGAACCGGCGGCACCGCAGCCGGTGATCGCCGTCGCTGCGAGCACGCAAGCGGCCAACGCCGTCAGGATGCGCGTGCGCCCGTTTTGTTGTCCCATTTCGTCCCATCAGCGCTGACCGCGGGCGTGAAATTCCGGTGGCTGGCCGGCCCGCCGCGCCATAATACTAATGAAAATCGTTTCCATTAGAAAGTAGCAGATCGCGGCGGCTTAGGCGCGGGCGAGGACGCGCTGTAGCGTCGGCGAACGTGAGTCCCACACCGCGCCGGCGTGCGACTCTGGCGTCGTTGGCGGCCGAGCTCAAAGTTTCTCGCACCACCATCTCGAACGCCTTCAACCGGCCCGATCAGCTCTCGCCCGACCTTCGCGAGCGGGTGCTCGCGACGGCCAGGCGGCTGGGCTACGCCGGACCCGACCCGGTGGCCCGGTCGTTGCGCACCCGCAAGGCCGGTGCGGTCGGATTGTTGATGGCCGAGCCGCTGACGTATTTCTTCAGCGACCCGGCGGCCCGCGATTTCGTCACGGGAGTTGCGCAGTCGTGCGAAGAGCAAGGGCAGGGCCTGCTGCTGGTGGCCGTCGGACCGAGCCGCAGCCGCGAGGACGGCGAGGCGGCGGTGCTGGCCGCCGGGGTGGACGGTTTCGTGGTGTATTCGGTCCGCGACGACGACCCCTACCTGCAAGTGGTGCTGCGGCGGCGGGTGCCGGTGGTGGTCGTCGACCAGCCCAAGGGCCTGGCCGGGGTCTCGCGAGTGGGCATCGACGACAGGGCGGCGATGCGCGAGCTCGCGGCATACGTGCTGGGCTTGGGGCATCGCGAGATCGGGCTGCTGACAATGCGATTGGGCCAGGACCGGCGCCAAGACGTGGCCGACGCGGACCGGCTGCGCTCGTTGACTTTCGACGTGCAGCGCGAACGCATCACCGGCGTGTGGGACGCCATGCAGGCCGCCGGCGTGGACCCCGATTCGCTGACCGTAGTGGAAAGTTACGAACACCTGCCGGAATCGGGGGGTGAGGCGGCCAGGGTGGCGCTGGAGGCCAATCCACGGATCACCGCGTTGATGTGCACCGCAGACATCTTGGCGCTGTCGGCGATGGATTACCTTCGCGCACATGGCATTTACGTGCCGGGCCAGATCAGCGTCACCGGATTCGACGGGGTGCCCGAGGCGATCAGCCGCGGCCTGACGACGGTGTCGCAGCCGAGCCTGCGCAAGGGCCATCGGGCCGGGGAACTGCTGCTCAAGCCGCCGAGGTCCGGCCTCCCGGTCGTCGAGCTGTTGGAGACCGAGCTGATTCGCGGCCGGACCTCCGGTCCGCCGGTTTAGCCGGACGACTCCGAGTCGCCGATCAGCAACCGCACGGCCAGGTCGAGCCGCTTGCTGACATCGGTCGCCGACGCGCGGCGGGTAAGCCAGGCCAGCAGGTTCGACAACCACACGTCGGAGATCACCCGGGCGATGTGGTACTGGTCCTCGGTCGGTTCGCCGTCACTCATCGCGCGGGCGAACATGCTGTCGATCAGCTTCTCCACCTGGTCGACCTCGCTGGCCGCCGACGCGTCGGCGAAGACGTAGGCACGCGTCATAGCCTCGGTGAGCAACGGGTTGCGCTGCATCGCGCGGTTGAGCTTGCCGACCATGAAATTCAGCCGCTGAAACGGCGTGCCGCCCGCCATCGCGGAGCGGTCGGTTTTCGCGTCGATGCGTCCGAACTCCCGGCCCAGGGCCGACACCAGCAAGTGCACTTTCGAGGGGAAATAGCGGTACAGCGTCCCGACCGCCACGTCCGCGCGATCCGCTACCGCGCGCATCTGAACTGCCTCGTACCCGCCCTTGGACGCGATGGCCATGGTGGCGTCCAGGATGCGCTTGCGACGCTCGCGTTGTGCCTCCGAGCCCAGCTCGGATTCAGCCAGTACTGCCACGTTCATGACCTCGCGTGGCTGCGACTCAGGGACGTGGCCAGAGTTAGCGTTCGCGGACGACATCTGACGGGTTGCTCCTCTTTCGGGTGGTTCGTTCGCAAACGATAACCAAGTCGTGCGTGAATTTCCCACCTCCATCCCGCCTGGGCAGCGAGCTGTCCTGCTGCAATGGCGTTCGACCAACGGTCGATCGCTGCCACTATTAGAACACGTTCTAGTGGCGCAAAACGAGGACGTCCACGACGCGCGATGGCTCTGGGCTCCTCACGGCAACGTGGTGACGGTGCCTGAGGTCAGTAGGTCGGTGTAGTAGCTGCCACCCGGGTAGAAATCGGGCGTGATTGTTCCCGCGAACATGTCGGTGATCCAGCCTCGCGTCAGACCCCATACCGCCGCCACATTCGCGGGCTTCGGACGACCGCATACCAGGTTTTCGTAACCTGGTGACGACATGCCGAGCGCGTCGCCGTGGGCGCCGGTGGTCACCTTCACTCCGAGAAAAGCCCGATCCGGCAGATACCGTTCGAGGGCCCTGGTGCCGCTTCGGAAGGCGTTGCAGAGCAGGTGCGGTGACGCCGTGGCGTAGATCGGCAGGGTAGTGCTGGCCAGCCCGGTCAACGCTTTGTCGGTGTTAGAGCCGATGAATGACTTGACGCCGTCTTCGCTGATGATGCCGCGCAGCTGACTGAAGGCGGCCGGGTAGGCGCTATGCAGGCGCTCGGCAACGTATTCGACGGCCTCCGCCCCGGCCGAATGCCCCACGAAGACCAACTTCTCGGGCATCGGCGTGACGGATCGGCCCAGATCTGACGTCGCCGCCCCCAACGACGATGCCAAGGCGCCATTCGGATCGTCTTTGTGGGCAAACACATCGGCGAGGTTGTCGAGGAAGCCGGTGTTGTCGATCAGGTGCTCCACGGTGCAGCCAAGGGGATGGACGGTGGGTAGCGTGGTGGCCATCACGAGGTAGCCGCCGTTGGCGAGCTCGGTGGCAAAGGCAGACCATACGAATTTGCCCTCGACGAAGCCGTGTTGCAACCACACCAATCCGAGCGGCGCCGTGCTCGGGACATACCACGTCGTCGGTACCTGCCGGGTCGAGGTCGCGCACGCAACGTCAATGGTGCTGTCGGCCGCCATGGAATCCCCCCGGGCTGGGCGCGGGGCGGCCACCATTGCGGCGATCGCGGCCGCGCTGAGCACGGCCGCGATGCAGCGGCCGGCGCGGCGGGCCAGCCAACCCAAGGTCATTAAGAAATTGAAACACTTGGGCCACCGCGTCGGGCGTGATCAGGCGCGAATGCAGCACTGGGTGGCGCATATGTTAAGCCGAGCAATCACGGGCCGCACGCACCGACGGTGAGCGCGACGGCATTCGACTTGACGGTCGATCGCTGGCACTATTAGAACACGTTCTAGTGGGCTGTAGCGTCCCTAACGGTCACGATGAATCAAGCACACGGAGGGCCCCAGGTGGTAGCGACCGTCACTGACGAACAGTTCGCGGCGCGCGAATTGGTGCGGGATTGGGCCCGCAATGCCACCTCCGGTCCCGGCGGCACCGTCGCGATCCGTGAGGTCGAGCAAGGCAATCCGGACGCCTGGCGTGCGGTGTTCACCCGGCTGGCCGACCTCGGCATCTTCGGTGTCGCGGTGCCAGAGGAACAAGGAGGTGCGGGCGGCAGCATCGAGGATCTGTGCGCGATGGTCGAAGAGGCGGCCAAGGCGCTGGTGCCCGGGCCGATCGCCACCACCGCGCTGGCCACCTTGGTCCTCACCGATCCCGAGGTGCTGTCCGCGCTCGCGTCGGGAGAGCGGTTCGCGGGTTTGGCGCTCGAGGGTGACGTCCAGTTCGACGGCGCGCAGGCATCGGGCACCGTCGACTTCGTGCTGGGCGGTGCCGACGGAGGTCTGCTGTTGCTGCCCGCCGGCGACAAGTGGGTCCTCGTCGACTCCGGCAGCGACGGCGTGCGGCTGGAGGCGTTGCAGGCCGCCGACTTTTCCCGGCCGCTGGCGCGCGTGGTGCTGACGTCGGCACCGGCGACCCCGATCGACGCGTCACGGCAGCGGGTCGAGGAGCTGGCCGCGACCGTGCTGGCGGCCGAAGCCGCCGGCGTCACCCGCTGGTCGCTCGAGACGGCCGTCGATTACGCCAAGGTGCGCGAGCAGTTCGGTAAGCCGATCGGAAGCTTCCAGGCCATCAAGCACCTGTGCGCGGAGATGCTGTGCCGCGCCGAGCAGGCCGAAGTGGCTGCCTCGGACGCGGCACGCGCGGCCGCCGCCACCTCCGACCAGCGACAGTTCTCGATTGCCGCCGCGCTGGCCGCCGGCGTCGCGATCCCGGCGGTGAAGGCTAACGTCAAGGACTGCATTCAGGTGCTCGGGGGCATCGGCTGCACCTGGGAACACGACGCGCACCTGTACCTGCGCCGCGCGCACGCGATCGGCCGGTATCTGGGCGGGACCGAGCGCTGGCTGCGCCGCATCACCGAGCTCACCCAGGACGGGGTGCGCCGACGGCTGAGCATCGACCTCGCGGAGGTCGAGGACCAGCGCGGCGAGCTTGCCGCGACCATCGCCGAGATCGCCGCGCTGCCGGCCGAGAAGCGGCAGGTAGCTCTGGCCGACGCGGGCCTGCAGGCGCCGCACTGGCCCAAGCCGTACGGGCGCGCCGCGTCGCCGGCTGAGCAGCTGCTGATCGACCAGGAGCTGGCCGCGGCCGGGGTTGACCGACCCGACCTGGTGATCGGCTGGTGGGCGGCGCCGACGATCCTGGAGCACGGCACGCCAGAGCAGATCGAGCGCTTCGTGCCCGCCACCACGCGCGGCGAATTCCTTTGGTGCCAGCTGTTTTCCGAGCCGGGAGCGGGCTCGGACCTGGCGTCGCTGCGCACGAAAGCGGTGCGCGGGGAAGGCGGCTGGTTGCTGACCGGGCAGAAGGTGTGGACGTCGGCCGCGCATAAGGCGGCCTGGGGCGTGTGCCTGGCGCGCACCGATCCAGATGCCCCTAAGCACAAGGGCATCACCTACTTCCTGATCGACATGAAATCGCCCGGCATCGACATCCGGCCGCTGCGCGAGATCACCGGCGACTCGCTGTTCAACGAGGTGTTCCTGGACAATGTCTTCGTGCCCGACGAGATGGTCGTCGGCACGGTGAACGACGGCTGGCGGCTGGCCCGCACCACGCTGGCCAACGAGCGGGTCGCGATGGCCAGCGGGACGGCGCTGGGCAGCCCGATGGAAGAGCTGCTCGAGCTGCTGGCGAAGCGGGATCTCGACGTCGCCGAGCAGGACCGGCTGGGGCGGCTGATCATCCTGGCCCAGACGGGTGCGCTGCTGGACCAGCGCATCGCCCAGCTTGCGGTCGGGGGCCAGGACCCCGGCGCGCAATCGAGCGTGCGCAAGCTGATCGGCGTGCGCTACCGGCAGACGCTGGCCGAATTCACGATGGACGTCGCCGAGGGCGGTGGGCTCGTCGACCGCAGGGCCGACGGCGACCGAGCGGTGTTCGACTTCCTCAACACCCGCTGCCTCACGATCGCGGGAGGCACCGAACAGATCCTGCTGACCGTCGCTGCCGAGCGCCTCCTCGGCCTGCCGCGCTGAGGCTCATCGCGGCGGTGGTGGCGGCCTCCAGGCGAGGAAGTGTCTTTCGGCCATGCGGGCCGTGACTTGTGGCCGCTGACCGAGCCTGCCGGTACTCCTAGCGTTGGCTGGGTGAGTTCTAATGCTGTCATTGCCCTCGTCGCCGTCGCGTTCCTGACTGCGGTGTTACTGGCCGCCTCGATCCGCATAGTCCAGCAGTATCAGCGCGGAGTGCACTTCCGCCTGGGCCGCGTGGTCGGTGTCCGCGAACCGGGGCTGCGGTTCATCATCCCGATCATCGATCGGATGTGGCGCGTTTCGATGCGCATCGTGACTATGCCGATCCAGTCACAGGGGATCATCACCCGCGACAACGTCAGCGTCGACATTGCCGCGGTGGCTTACTTCCGCGTGATCGACGCCCGCAAGTCCGTCGTCGTCATCGAGAACGTCAACGCCGCCATCAACCAGATCGCCCAGACCACCCTGCGTAATGTCGTGGGGCAGCACTCCCTGGACGAGGTGCTCGCCCAGACCGAGAAGATCAACGGCAGCATCCGCCAGATCCTCGACACCACCACCGTGGAATGGGGCGTGGAAGTCACCCTGGTGGAGCTCAAGGACATCCAGCTGCCCGACAGCATGAAACGCGCGATGGCGCGCGAGGCCGAGGCCGAGCGGGAGAAGCGCGCCAAAATCATTGCCGCGGAAGGGGAAGCGCGCGCCGCCGCCGCGCTGGGCGACGCATCCGACACGATGATGGCCCACCCGCTGGCCCTGCAACTGCGCAACCTGCAGACCCTGTTGGAGCTCGGAGTGGAAAAGAACACCACGATCGTGTTCCCGGCCCCGCTGATGAACGCGATCGGGGAGCTCACCAGCTTCCTGACCCGGGAGGCAGAGGCATCGAAAATGCTTGCGCGCGAAGGGGTTTCACCCGTCGTAGTCTGACCCGATGTGGTATTGCTCCAAACGTGCCGCCCGCTACGGCCTCCGGGTTAGTGGGCGCATCGCCGCGGTCGCTGAGGTCCGGCTGACGGCGCTAGCTGAATGTCGTGACCGCGCAGGTGCTCGGCGAGGTGATGTTGACCCCGCTGTAGACCACCTGAATGTGGGTGCAGGTGTAGACGGTTTCATCGGTCTTGGGCTGGCCGGTACCCCAGTCGGTGGAGTCGATGCGCCCGGTCGTCTGGTACTTGTCCGGCGGTCCTTCACCGAAGTAGACGGTCGTGATCTCGTCGGTGCCCATCGATTTCATGACCCGCTCGTACTGCCCGTTGGCGTGCGCGTCCAGGTAGGCCATCCGGTTGTTCGACCGGATCTCGGTGGTCTGGCGCGCCCACAGGCCCGGCGGGAAGCCGATCACCCCGCCATCGGGCGTGCGGGTGTCGGCCCCGGCGACGAAGTCGCAATGGCCATCGGACTTGAAGCAGTTGAGGAACATGTGCGTCTCCAGCTGGTTCGGCCCGTCCAGCGGAAACAGCGTGGTCGCGGTGTTGCTCGCCGCGCCGGCCGCGGGAGCCGGCGCAAAAGTCAACATCAGTCCGACGGCTGCCAACCCCGTTACCGATCGCATCACCGGCAATTCCTTCCGTCGAGCCCCTCGAGCGACTATTCGTCGTAAGTGACTTCTACCGAATCAGATTCCGGGTGAGATTGACAGGCCAAAATTAGCCCCTCGTCGAGGTCCTGCTGCTCGAGCACGTCGTTGACCTCCATGTTGACTTTGCCGCTGCGCAACGTGCAGGCGCAGGCCCCGCAGTGACCTTCCCGGCAGGAGAACGGCGCGTCGAGGCCCTTGGCAAGCAGTACGTCGAGCAGTTTGGCGCTGCGCGGCCACGACACGGTGTGGGTCTCGCCGTCCAGTTCCACCACCGCGGTGGCCGGCGGCTGGTCGCCCTCATCGGTGTCCTCGATCGTCACCGCGGCGAACGGATCCGAATCCAGCGACTTGAACACCTCGATATGCACCTGCGGCGCAGGCACGTCCAGCGTCTCCAGCGCCTGGCGGGCGGCGTCCATGAACGGGCCCGGCCCGCAGATGAAGGCGTGCCGATCGGTGAACGGCGTGGCCAGCTTCGCCAGTGCCGCGGCGCTGGGCAGACCCTGCAGCGATTCCAGCCAGTGCAGCACCGTGAGCCGGTCGGGATACTTGGCGGCCAGTTCGCGCAGCCCATCGGCGAAGATCACCGAGCCTTCGTCGCGGTTGGCGTAGACCAGCGTCACCTGTCCGCTGCCCTCGGACAGCGCCGACTTGCAGATCGACATGATCGGGGTGATCCCGCTGCCGGCGGCCAGCAGCAGGAAATCCTGGTCGAGCGTCTTGGGAACGAAGTTGCCCGACGGGGCCAGCACGTGGATCCGCATGCCCTGGCGTGCGTTGTCACACAGCCAGTTGGACGCATATCCGTCCGCGGTCCGTTTCACCGTGACCGCGAGCGCATCATCGGTGAACGGCGAGCTGCACAACGAGTAGCAGCGTGCCACCGAGCCGGTACGGTCGCTGGGCACCCGCAGTGTCAGGAACTGGCCAGGCGCGTAGCGCAGCCGCTCCGGCGGGATCTCCGGGTCACCCGATGCGTCCGGCACCGCGAAAACCAGCGAGCGTGCGTCGTCGGTCTCGTCGATGACCTCGGCGATCTGCAGTTCAAGGACGTGGTCGCCGAGCGGCTCGTCCAGGTCTGCTTTCGTCAAGACCCGCCCTCCCTTTCCTGACAACTAGAACATGTTACAGAAAACCCAATTCATATCGCCACCAGGCGCAGGCATACCCTGCTCGACACAAATCAGAACATGTTCTAGTCTGCTGTGTAAGTCCACTGAGTAAGTCTGGCCCAGGAGGCAAACCTAGTGACGTCCATTCAACAGCGTGATGCGCAGTCGGTCTTAGCGGGGATCGACGATCTGCTTCCCAGGATCCGGAAGCGCGCTCAGGCGACAGAGGACCTGCGCCGGCTGCCCGAGGAGACCGTTGCCGAGCTCGACGAGGTCGGCTTCTTCACGCTGCTGCAGCCCGAACAGTGGGGTGGTCTGCAATGCGACCCCGCGCTGTTCTACGAGGCCGTGCGGCGGCTGGCCAGCGCCTGTGGCTCCACCGGCTGGGTGAGCTCGATCATCGGCGTGCACAACTGGCACCTGGCACTGTTCGACCAGCAGGCCCAGGAGGAGGTCTGGGGCGAGGACCCCAAGACTCGGGTCTCGTCGTCGTATGCCCCGATGGGCGCCGGCGTGGTCACCGACGGTGGCTACCTGGTCAATGGATCGTGGAACTGGTCGTCGGGTTGCGATCACGCCACCTGGGCATTCCTGGGCGGACCCGTGATCAAGGACGGTCGGCCCGTCGACTTCGGCAGTTTCCTGATCCCGCGCAGTGAGTACCGCATCGACGACGTATGGCATGTCGTGGGCCTGCGTGGCACCGGCAGCAACACCGTCGTCGTCAAGGACGTCTTCGTGCCTCGGCACCGGTTCCTGTCCTACAAGGCCATGAACGACGGCACCGCGGGCGGGTATCAGACCAACACCGCACCGGTCTACAAGATGCCTTGGGGCACAATGCATCCCACCACCATTTCGGCTCCGATTGTCGGGATGGCCTACGGCGCGTACGACGCACACGTCGAGCACCAAGGCAAGCGGGTGCGCGCGGCGTTCGCCGGTGAGAAGGCCAAGGACGACCCGTTCGCCAAGGTGCGTATCGCCGAGGCGGCCAGCGACATCGACGCCGCGTGGCGTCAGCTCAGCGGAAACGTCGCCGACGAGTACGCGCTGTTGTCGGCCGGCAAGGAGATCCCGTTCGAGCTGCGCGCCCGCGCGCGCCGCGACCAGGTCCGCGCCACCGGCCGGGCGATCGCCTCGATCGACCGGCTGTTCGAGGCGTCCGGTGCTACCGCACTGGGCAATGACCAACCGGTGCAACGTTTCTGGCGCGACGCACACGCCGGCCGGGTGCACGCGGCCAACGATCCCGAGCGGGCCTACCAGATCTTCGGGAACAACGAGTTCGGGTTGCCGCCCGGCGACACCATGGTCTAGCCGTGACGGCGACTACGGGGGAGTTGACGTTCGAGTCCACCTCGCGCTTCGCGGAGGTGGACGTGGACGGGCCGCTGAAGCTGCACTACCACGAGGCGGGCCAAGGCAACGAGCAGACGATCGTGCTGCTGCACGGCGGCGGTCCGGGCGCGGCGAGCTGGACGAACTTCTCGCGCAACATCCCGGTGCTGGCGCAGCGGTTTCACGTGCTGGCCGTCGACCAGCCCGGCTACGGCCACTCCGACAAACGCGCCGAACACGGTCAGTTCAACCACTACGCGGCCCGCGCGCTCAAGGGTCTTTTCGACCAGTTGGGCCTGGGACGTGTTCCGCTGGTAGGCAATTCGCTGGGCGGTGGCACCGCCGTCCGGTTCGCGCTGGATTACCCGGACAAGGCTGGACGCCTGGTGTTGATGGGCCCCGGCGGGGTGAGCGTAAACCTGTTCGCCCCCGACCCGACCGAAGGCGTCAAGCGGCTGGGCAAGTTCTCCGCCGAGCCCACCCGGGAGAACCTCGAGGCCTTTCTGCGGGTGATGGTCTACGACCAGAAACTGATCACCCCCGAATTGGTCGAGCAGCGGTTCGAGTTGGCCAGTACGCCCGAATCGCTGACGGCGACGCGGGCGATGGGAATGTCCTTCGCCGGAGCCGATTTCGAGCTCGGCATGATGTGGCGCGAAGTGCACAAGCTGCGCCAGCCGGTGCTGCTGATCTGGGGCCGCGAGGACCGGGTCAACCCACTGGACGGCGCACTGGTCGCACTCAAGACCATCCCGCGTGCACAGCTACACGTTTTCGGGCAATGTGGGCACTGGGCACAGGTGGAGAAGTTCGACGAGTTCAACAAGCTCACCATCGATTTCCTGGGAGGTGCGTGATGAGCATCCGCTCGCTGGGCTACCTGCGCATCGAGGCCACCGACATGGCGGCCTGGCGCGAATACGGGCTCAAGGTCCTCGGCATGGTCGAGGGCAAGGGCGCCACCGAAGGCGCGCTGTATCTGCGGATGGATGATTTCCCGGCCCGGCTGGTGATCGTGCCGGGCGAGCAGGACCGGCTGATCGAAGCCGGCTGGGAATGCGCGAATGCCGCAGGGCTGCAAGAGATCCGGAATCGTCTCGACGTCGAGGGCACGCCTTACAAGGAGGCCACCGCCGCCGAGCTGGCGGATCGGCGCGTGGACGAGATGATCCGGTTCTCCGACCCGTCGGGTAACTGCCTGGAGGTCTTCCACGGCGCCGCCCTCGAGCACCGCCGGGTGGTCAGTCCGTACGGGCACAAGTTCGTCACCGAGGATCAGGGCCTGGGGCATGTGGTCTTGACCACCCGGGACGACGAAGAGACATTGCACTTCTACCGCGACGTGCTGGACTTCAAGCTGCGTGACTCGATGCGGTTGCCGCCGCAGGTGGTCGGACGGCCCGCCGACGGCCCGCCGGCCTGGCTGCGCTTCTTGGGCTGCAATCCCCGCCATCACAGCCTGGCCTTCATGCCGGGGCAGACTCCCAGCGGCATCGTGCACCTGATGGTCGAGGTGGAGAACTCCGACGACGTCGGGCTCTGCCTGGACCGGGCGCTGCGCAAGAAGGTGCCGATGTCGGCGACGCTGGGCCGCCACGTCAACGACCTGATGCTGTCCTTCTATATGAAGACGCCCAGCGGATTCGATGTCGAATTCGGTTGTGAGGGAAGGCAAGTCGAAGACAACGATTGGATCGCCCGGGAGAGCACCGCGATCAGCCTGTGGGGCCACGACTTCAGCGTCGGCTTCAAGGGTTAACCGTGGTCGCGCCGATCGACCCGCGCACGTTCCGCAACGTGCTGGGTCAGTTCTGCACCGGGATCACGATCATCACCACTGTGCACGACGACGTTCCAATCGGCTTCGCATGCCAGTCCTTCGCGGCGCTCTCACTGGACCCGCCGCTGGTGCTGTTCTGCCCGACCAAGGTGTCGAGATCGTGGCAGGCCATCGAGGCCAGCGGCCGGTTCTGCGTCAACATGCTGACCGAGAGCCAGAAGCACGTCTCGGCCCGGTTCGGATCCAAAGAGCCCGACAAGTTCGCCGGAATCGACTGGCACGCATCAGCACTCGGCTCACCGATCATCGACGGATCGCTTGCCCACATCGACTGCACGGTGGCTTCCGTGCACGACGGCGGCGATCACTTCGTGGTGTTCGGCGCCGTGCAGTCGCTGTCGGAGGCGCCGAAGATCAAGCCGCGGCCGCTGCTGTTCTATCGGGGCGAGTACACCGGGATCGAACCGGACAAGACGACGCCCGCTCAGTGGCGCGACGACCTGGAAGCTTTCCTCACCACGACGACGCAGGACACCTGGCTCTAGCGTGTCGGCGCTCAGCCGTGGGTGCCCCGGTAGGTTTCCTGTCGGACTGCCTCCGGGCTGGTTCGCAGATCGTCGCCCGCTGACGACCAGGCCGCGCTGCGGTCTGAGGTGAGTTCGTCGGTCTCGTCTGCCTGCTTAGCCTGCTTTGCGGTCTTGGGGTCGATGCTGTCGGCGCGGTCGAATTGTTCCTGCAGTTGTTCGCGCGATGTCGCCGCGTCGTTCTGATGTTGGGCGGCCCGCTCCTGCAGCCGGGCGGCTTCGGCCGCCTTCACTTCGGCCTCGGCCTGCGCCGCACGTGCCTTCGCGGCGGTCTCCTGAGCGAGTGCTTCTCGGCGTTCGACCTTGGCCGACTCGACCCTGGCCTGCTCGCGGATCGCCTCGGCCTGCCGCTGACGGTGACGTGTTCGGCTCTTGCTGATCACCACGACCAGAGCGGCAATCAACAAGACTGCTACTACGGCTATCACAATCCACATCGTGTTTGTGCTCATCCTGGGCTCCGTTTTCCAAGGTGGGTGTTGTTGGCGCTGCGGCCCTTGGACGAGTCCCCATCTTGCACACAAATAAAACAACGAACCGTGGCGACGGTTTTGTGGGTAAGTGGTTTCGATGCCGCCGTCTTGGGGCATCTCAGAGAGCATCGCGGTGATGGGTTCCCGGTGGCCCGTTGAGGGGGCGGGCCACCGGGCCGATCCGAATTAACGGATCCCCATATTCGACATATATCAAACAACAGCAATAAACGCTGCTTTAGTACACGCGGCCGGACAGTGGCTGACTACATGAAGTCCAGGGCCTCGACGGTCGCGATCGGGCCCTCATGCGTCGGCCGGTTCGCGCCACCGATCACATAGACCGTGTTGCCCACCGTGGCGACCACCTCGGCATGCCGCGGGGTCGGCATCGGCGGCAACGTACTCCACTTCCCTTCGGAGATGTCGTACATCTCGACGACGTTGAGCACCATGGTGGGCTCTTCGCCGCCGACCGCCAGAATCCGGCCGTCGATATACGTTGCGCCGTAGCTGCCCCGCGGCGTCGGCATACCCACCAGCTTGGTCCATTGCCCGGATTGCGGGTCGAACCGCTCGAGGGCCGCGGAGTTCTTGTCCGAGGACAGGAATCGTCCGCCGACCGTGTACACGTAGGTGTCATCGGAGACCGCGGCGAGGTGTTCGCGCGGGGTAGGCATGTCGGCGGCGTCCTTCCACGAGCTGCCGTCGAACACTTCGGTCTGGGGGACTAACTGCTTGGCGTTCTGCCCGCCGACGGCGACGAGTTTGTCACCCACCACCGCGGCGGCCGGCGCCGCGCGGGCGTGCGTCAGCGGTGGCAATTCCACCCAATTGCCGCCACGCAAGGCGAATACCTTATTGGAGCCGTCGGCGATGTTGTCGCTCGCGCCACCGAGGATGACCACCTCACCGCGGTAGGTCGCCGCGGCCGCGTGGTGCAACGGGATGGGCAGCGGCGGGCCCGTTTCCCAGGCTCCGGTCTTCGGGTCGAAACTCTCGACCGTCTGCAGCGCAGTGCCGTTGCGCAGCCCGCCCATGATCCAGATCTTGCCGTTGAGCACCGCCCACGCCATCATCAGCCGCGCAGTCGGTGCGTCCGGCAGCGAGCGCCATTGCGCGGCCGGCTGGATCTTTCGGGCCGGTAGCTTCAGCACTTCGGCCGTCGATATCGACTGGTTGTCGCCGATTACGCTGGATCCGCCGATGGCGTACACGGACTTCTCGACCGCCGCCGCCGCCATGCCGTGCCGGGCGGTCGCCATGTCCGGCAAGCCGGACCAGGTTTTCGACATCAGATCGAACACCGACACGCTCTTGAGAACTTGCCCTCCGGAGATACCGCCGACAGCCACCAGTCGTCCGTCGGCGATGGCAACACCGAGATCGCTGCGCGCCTGGGGAAGTGCGGGCAGAGTCGTCCACGTCTTCGCAACCGGGTCGTACGCCTCGACATTCACCTGGTCGGAGTCCCCGGTGGTGCCGCCTACCGTGTAGACGAGCCTTCCGTCTGAAGCCGCGGCCAATAACTGTCGCGGCGTGGGAATCGGCGCGCCCAGGGTCCAGGAGTTGCCGTCGAAGACCTCGGTGGTGGTCAGCAGCGCGCCGCTGGAGTCGACACCGCCCGTGACGACAAGGCGGTCTCCGACCACGGCGGCTGCTGCCGCCGCGCGGGGCTGCAACAGATGTGGTAACTCCACCCAGCGACTGTTGACGACTCGCCAAACCTGGTCGGTCGCAACGTTTTTGCCTCCAACGGTCTTCCAGCCGCCGAGCACCACCGGATTGCCCTGCCAGTTGACCGCCATCGCGTGCTGAACGGGGACGGGCAGATCGTCACCGCCTTTCCAGCTGTCGATGACGGGGTCGTAGCCCTCTTGTAGTGCTGTGACGGCGCCGTCGTTGCGAATCCCGCCGAAGACCCAGATCGTTCCGTCGACCTGCGTCGTCGCGGCCGCAGCGCGGGACACGCGAGCGTTGGTGATCGGCTTCCACACCATCGGCGCCTGCGTCGTCGGCTTGCCCGCGGCCGGCTCCTGCTTCTTGTTATCGGGTGTCAGGAAGAACAGACCGCCGATGACGAGCAATACGACGACGACGAGCGCGCCTGCGACCAGCCCGATACGGTTGCGCTGCTTGCCCGGCTCGCTGAACCACTCCCGCACCTTGACCAGGATCGGCTTGCGCCAGGACGGCGGGACCGAACCGGATGACGCAGGTTGTCCGGGACCACTCGGTGGCATGCCGGGTCCGCCGCCGCCCGGCGCCGAAGCACCAAGCAATGCTTGGGTTTCCGCGGCGGAGGCGCCCCTGAGGATGCTCGCCGCTTGGGTGAACTCGGACCGACTGGGAGCGGGGGGGTGCAGGCGCGGGGACGCGCCCCCGATGACGTCACCCGGTGGCCGGGCGGAGCCCGGGTCCGCAGCCGGGGGGACCGAGCCGGGAACGGTCGACGTCGTACCGTCCGGCGCCGACGCGATGGCGCCGGTCGAGGCGATCGACGTCTCCGGCCCGCCGCCGGGCGGCTTGTTCAGCGGCCGCTCCGATTCGGTTGCGGTGCTGGTGATCGCCATCGAATCGGGCCGCAATCCACTGAGCTTCTGCGCGGCCTGCAATTCGCGGCCGAACTCCGCTGCGGACGCCGGCCGTTGAGCCGGATCGATCGCCATCGCATGCTCGATCGCCGCGCAGACGGCTTCCGGGATTCCTTCCGGGCGCATGTCGGGAATCCGTGTCGTACTGATGCGCAGATATTGTGCGACGAGGTCCTCGTCGTTCTTGCGTTCATGCGCGGCCGCGCCGGCGATCAGCGCATAGATCGTGGCGCCCAGCGAGTAGAGGTCGGAGGCCACGGTGGCCGGCTTACCGGTCATGACTTCCGGCGCGGTGTAGTCGATTGTGCCCGAGAAGAACCCGGTCGCAGTTTCGTAACCACCCTCGATGTGGGCGATCCCGAAGTCGCTCAGCAGGGGCTCGCCGTAGTCGCTGACAAGCACGTTAGCGGGCTTGATGTCACGGTGTAAGGTGCCGCTTCGGTGCGCGGTTTCGAGTGCGCCGCAAAGCTTTACGGCGATTCGCAGTGCCTCGGGCCAGGCGGTCGGCCCTTCGCGGCGCAGCCGGACCGCCAGGGAATCCGCGGACATGTACGGCATCACGATGTAGGGCCGGCCGCTGTCGGTCACCCCGACGCGCAGAATGTTGACGATGTTCGGATGCCCCGAGAGTCCGCCCATCGCATAGCCTTCACGCAGAAAACGCTCCCGGCTTTCCTCGTCGATATGCGACGGCAACACCTTGATCGCGACGTTGCGGCCCAGCGCTGTCTCGTAGGCGCAATAGATGACTCCTGCGCCGCCCCTGGCGACTTGGCGTGCGTCCTCGAACCCGGCGTCGGACAGTTCCGCGATGATGCCGCTGGGCGGCGCTGCGTCTTTGGGGGACCCATCGCCCATATTCTTAGCGCTCAACTTCCCCGCGATTTTCGAATTCGCGAGCTCAAGAGTATCCCTAGGTGCCTGTTCGGGGACATGGTTCGGGCATGATCAATCGGCGGAAATCCGGCAGGGCCCCCTGTGTGGCGTGGCCGAACTCGGCAGACATCCAGCAAAGGCGTCCTGAACAGCCGTACTAGTTGAAATCGAGGGCCTCGACGGTCGCGACGGGACCCTCATGCGAGGGGCGGTTCGCACCCCCGATGACGTAGACGGTGTTGCCGACGGTGGCCACCACCTCGGCGTGGCGCGGGGTCGGCATCGGCGGCAGCGTCGTCCACTTCCCGGTGGCGATGTCGTACATCTCGCCGACATTGAGCACCCTCGACGGCTCTTCCCCACCGAGCGCGACGATGCGGCCGTCGATGTAGGCGGCACCGTAGCTGCCGCGCGGTGTGGGCATACCCACCAACTTCGCCCACGTTCCCGACGCGAGGTCGAACCTCTCCAGTGCCCCGGAGTTCTGGTCGGGGGAAAGCGACCTGCCGCCGAGCGCATAGACGTACGCGCCGTCTGATACCGCGGCCAGGTGTTCGCGCGGGGTCGGCAGGTCGGCGGCGTCCTTCCACGAAGTGCCGTCGAAGATCTCGGTTTGCGGGACGAGCTGCTTGCCGTTCTGCCCGCCGACCACCACCAGTTTGTCTCCGACGACCGCCGCGGCCGGCGCCGCCCGGCCATGCCGCAGCGACGGCAGCTCGACCCAGTTGCCGCCGCGCAGCGCGAACACCTTGTTCGATCCGTCGGCGATGTTGTCGCCTGTGCCGCCCAGGACGACGACCTCGCCGCGGTAGGCCGTCGCCGCCGCGTGGTGTAGCGCGATCGGCAACGCAGGCCCGGGCTCCCAGATTCCGGTGCGTGGCTCGTAGCTCTCAACCGTTTGCAGCGCAACGCCGTTGCGCAGCCCACCGAGGACCCAGATCTTGTCGTTGAGCACGGCCGAGGCCATCATCAGTCGCGGAGTCGGAGCGTCCGGTAGCGAACGCCACGGCGGCGCCGGCTGGGTCTTTCGGGGCGGCAGCTTGATCATCTCGGCCGACGTGATTGCCTGCTGGTCCCCGATCGCCGTCGATCCGCCGATGGCATAGACCGACCGCTCCACCGAGGCGGCCGCCATGCCGTGTCGTGCGGTCGCCATATCCGGTAGACCGGACCACGTTCTGGTCGTCAGATCGTAGATGGAAACGCTCTTGAGGACCTGGCCCGACGAGATGCCGCCAAGGGCGACCAGGCTTCCGTCCGCGACCGTTGCGCCGAGCTCGCTGCGGGCTTTTGGCAACGCGGGCAACGACGTCCACGCTTTCATGCCGATGTCATATGCCTCGACGGTGGCCAAGTCGGCGCCGTTCGTTCCGCCAACCGCATACACCAGCTTTCCGTCCGAGGCGGCGGCCAGCATCTGCCGGGGTGTGGGCAGTGGCGCACCCAGCGTCCACGCGTTGCCGTCGAACACTTCGGTGGTGTTCAACAGAGCGCCGTTCGCATCGACACCGCCTGTGACGACGATGCGGTCGCCCGCCGCCGCCGCCGCGGCCGCCGCCCTGGGCTGTAGCAGGTGTGGCAACTCGACCCAGTGACCGTTGACTAACCGCCAAACTTGATCGGCTGCAACGTTTTTGCCCTCAGCTGTGGTCCAGCCGCCCAGCACCACCGGATTGCCTTGCCAGGTGACTGCCATCGCGTGCGAAACCGCGACGGGCAGATCGTCGCCGCGTTTCCATTCGTCGATGGCCGGGTCGTAGCCCTCGTGCCGGGCGGTAACGGTACCGTCGCTTCGAATTCCGCCGAAAACCCAAATGGTGCCGTCGACTTGTGTCGTCGCCACCGCATAGCGGGCGACCCGCGCATCCGAGATCGGCGTCCACTGCACGGCCTGTTGTGCGGGGTGCGCCGCGGGTTGTTGTGCATTCGAAGCGGTCGTGTGGTTATCCGCGCCGGACGGCATTGTGGCGTAGACGATCCCGGCGACCAGCACAACGACCATGACGGCCGCGCCGGCGGCTAATCCGATGCGGCTGCGCTTCCTTCCCGGCTCCGAGAACCACCCCGCCGCTCGCGACCGCGGCGGGGGCTTTGCGCCGGGCGGTCCGGCGGGGCCGGACGCATCGTCTTCCGGAGGGGCCCCGTCATCACCGTCTTGGTGCGCCTGCGCAATCTCCGGCTGCACCTCGGCGTCGTAGACGGCGCGCAAGACCGGGGCCGCATCCGAAAACTCGCGCTGGATCACGGATTCCCGGACCAGGGTGGCCGGGGCTGTGGACGGTACCTGCGCGCCGTCGTCGCTGGAAGGGGACCTTTCCAATTGCGAGATCTCAACGGCCGCCGCACGTATCGACTGGCGACCGGAGTCAGTGATTGCCATCGCGTCGGCGGGCAGGCCGTTGCTGCGTTGGGCAGCCTGGAACTCGCGGCCCAATTCCGCCGCGGACGAGGGCCGGTCTGCGGGGTCCACCGCCATCGCGCTTTCGATTGCCGCGCAGACCGCGTCGGGGACTCCGTTGGCGCGCAAATCGGGGACCGAGGTGGTGCTGATACGCAGGTACTGAGCGACGAGGTCTTCGCTCGCCAGGCGCTCGTAGGGGGCGGTTCCGGCGATCAGCGTGTAAATCGTTGCGCCGAGCGAATATACGTCGGAGACCACCGTCGCAGGATTGCCCGCCAACGACTCCGGCGGCGTGTAGTCGATTGTGCCGGAGAAGAACCCGCTCGTGGTTTCATACCCGCCCTGGATGTGAGCGATCCCGAAGTCGGCCAATTGCGGTTCGCCGTAATCGCTGACGAGCACGTTCGCGGGCTTGATGTCACGGTGCAAAATCCCGGTCCGGTGGGCGGTTTCCAGGGCGCCACTCAACTTCACCCCGATACGCATGGCCTCCGGCCACGGAATTCGACCCTCGCGGCGCAGCCGTACCGCCAGGGAATCCTCAGCGCAGTAAGGCATCACGATGTAAGGCTGGCCACTCGAAGTGATGCCGACGCGCAAGATGTTCAAGATGTTCGGGTGCCCCGAGAGCCCACCCATCGCATAGCCCTCACGCAGAAAGCGTTCCCGGCTCTCCTCGTCGAAACTCGCCGGCATCACTTTGATTGCGACCTTGCGGCCCAACGCCGTCTCGTGACAGCGGTAGACCACCCCGGCGCCGCCCTTGCCGACCTGGCGGGCGTTGTCGAATCCGGCGGCGGCCAACTCCTCCGGGATGCCCTTGACTGCCGATGCCGGGCCTTCGGTCTTGGGTGCATCAGCCACGGGCGCCCAACCTCCTGCGTAGGTGTGACTCGCGTGCTCAAGCGTAACTAAAAGCGACCTCGCCCGCGCTTTGAGCGGGACGGACTCGGCAAGGTATGAACGTGCTCCAAACACCTTCTGTCGCCTTGGGTTTCCTGTGGGTTAACCCTCAGTCAGAATGGAGTCATGACACTCGATCTGACTGCGTACTTCGACCGCATCAGTTACGGCGGTGCCGTCGAGCCGACCCTCGAGGTGCTGCAGGCTCTGATGACCGGTCACACCCAGACCATCCCGTTCGAGAATCTCGATCCGATGATGGGCGTGCCGGTCGACGACCTCGGTCCGGACGCCCTGATCGACAAGTTGGTGCGCCGGCGCCGCGGTGGCTATTGCTACGAGCACAACGGGCTGTTGGGTTACGTGCTGGCCAAAATCGGCTTTCGGGTACGGCGGTTGACCGGGCGGGTGATCTGGATGCTGGCGCCCGACGCTGCGGTGCCGGCGCAGACCCACACCGTGTTGGCCGTGACGTTTCCCGGTTCGCAGGGGTCCTATCTCGTCGACGTCGGTTTCGGCGGCCAGACCCTGACGTCTCCGATTCGCTTCGAAATCGGCAACGTCCAACAGACCACACACGAGCCCTACCGGCTGCAGGACCGCGGCGACGGCCTGGTGCTACAGGCGGAACTACGCGGCGAATGGCAATCGCTGTACGAATTCACCACCCACACTCGGCCGCAGATCGATCTGCGGATGGGCAGCTGGTACGTCTCGACAAACCCGGCCTCGCACTTCGTGACCGGCCTGATGGCTGCCCGGGTGAGCGGCGACACCCGGATCAATCTGTCCGGACGTAACCTGGCCATCCACCGCGACGGTGGGACCGAAAAAATCGTTCTCGACGATGCCGCCGCGGTGGTCGACGCCCTGACTGACCGGTTCGGCATCAATATCGACGACGTCGGCGAGCGCGGCCGGCTCGAAGCGCGCATCGCCAATATCGTCGGCAATTGAGGACGAAATCTCCGACGCGTGCCGGGTTTGCAAGAATCGTTTCGCCGGTTGTCGCGGCGACCTAAAAGCGCCTGCCCAAAATGGACGCCCGGCAAATGAATCCCGACGCCCCCGGGCCGTGCCACCAGGCCATGAGCAGTGGCAAAAGCGCCGATAGTGGCCCGATCGTGATCTCCGCCATATCGAACCGGTTCGGCGAATAGCACACGCGCCTATTAATCTGTCCTACCGTGAGTCGGGATCTTTGTTTGGATGACGTTGTGGCCACCTCGGACGATGCGGAACGATTCGCGTCCCGCGAGCTCGCAATCGTCGTGCCCGAAGGCCTGACGCTGACGTCGTACTTCGACAAAAACCGTGCCGAGCACGGGGACAGCCCGGCCTACCGTTTTCTTGATTACTCGCACGAACCAGACGGGCGGCCCGTGGTGCTCAGCTGGAACCAGCTATGGGTGCGGGTGTGCTCGATCGGCGCCCGGCTGCAGCAGGTCACCAAGCCGGGGGATCGGGTGGCGATCCTCGCGCCGCAGGGCCTCGACTACGTCGCGGCGTTCTTCGGGAGCGTCTATGCAGGCAATATCGCCGTGCCGCTGTTCGCGCCGACCATGTCCGGGCATGCCGAGCGGCTGGCCGCGGTGCTGGAAGATGCCCGCCCCGCCGCGGTATTGACCACGACCGCCGTCGCCGAGTCGGTTCGCACGTTCATCCGAACGCTGGCGCCGAACGAGCGCCCGCGGATGATCGCGGTCGACGCGCTGCCGGAGACCCTTGGCTCGATGTTCACCGGCGCAGACCTGCACACCGACGACGTCGCCTACTTGCAGTACACCTCGGGTTCGACCCGGTCACCGGCCGGGGTGGAGATCACCCACCGCTCCGTCTACACCAATGCGATGCAGATGGTCATGTCCGGCGGGCTGGACGTGGATGTGCGCACGGTGAGTTGGCTACCCCTGTATCACGACATGGGGCTGATGATGATCATGTTCACGGCGTTCTTCGGGGCGCACGTCACGATCATGGATCCGATGGCGTTCCTTCGCCGGCCCTACCGCTGGATCAAGCAGTTGGGCATCGAGTCAGCCTACGGCCGCACCTTCGCGGCGGCGCCGAACTTTGCCTTCGAACTGACGTCCGAGCGTGGATTGCCGCCGGCGGGCGAAACTCTCGACCTCAGCAACGTCGTGTGCATCCTCAACGGGTCCGAGCCCGTCACGATGTCGGCCATCGAGAAGTTCACCAACGCGTTTGCTCCGTACGGGCTGCCCGCGAACGCGGTCAAGCCGTCCTACGGGATGGCGGAGGCGACACTCTCGGTGGCCAGCATCTCGCAGGAGGCCGCGGCGAGCGTGATCTACCTCGATCGCGAACAGCTCGGCGCCGGGCGCGCGGTGATCGTCGCACCCGACGATCCCAACGCGGTCGCTCAGGTGTCCTGCGGGCAGCCGATCCCCGATCAGTGGGCGGTGATCACCGACCCGGACGGCGCGGAGGTGCCCGACGGCACCGTAGGCGAAATCTGGTTGCGAGGCGTCAACATCGGTCGCGGCTACTTCGGACGCGAGGACGAAACCCGACGCGTGTTCGGCAACAAGCTGCAGTCCCGGCTCAGCAGTGGCAGCCATGCCGAGGGCGCCGCCGACAACGGCTGCTGGTTGGCCACCGGTGATCTCGGGGTCTACCTGGACGGCGAGCTGTACCTGACCGGCCGGATCAAGGACTTGATCATCATCGACGGCCGCAACCATTACCCGTTCGACATCGAGACCACGGTCAGCGAGTCGTCGCCGGCCATCCGTACCGGTTATGTCGCCGCCTTCTCCGTTCCCGCCGACGCACTCGGATCCACCGATGGCGGCTCCGGCGAGCAGCTGGTGATCGTGGCGGAGCGAGCTGCCGGCGCGGGCCGTACCGACCTCAGTCAGATCGCAGACATTGTGCGGGCGGCGATTTCGCGCAACCACCAAGTCCGGATCGCCGACGTGCGGCTCGTCGCCGCCGGCACCATTCCCCGCACCACCAGCGGCAAACTTGCGCGCAATGCCGCCCGGGCCGAATACCTGGCCGGCAAGTTCAACCGCTGACCGACAGCCACGGCCCGATTCGGTGCAGGGCTTCCTCGATGTCGCTGGTGGGTCCGGCGAACGACAGCCGGACGAACCCGCTGCCACGCTCGGTGTCGAAGTCGATGCCGGGAGCAATCGCAACGCCGGTGTCGGCCAACAGTTTTGAACAGAATTCCAGCGAGTCTTCGGTGTAGTCCGAGACATCGGCGTAGACATAGAACGCGCCGTCGGTCGGAGCCAGCCGGTCGATACCGATTCCGCGCAGCCCGTCCAGCAGCAGTGCGCGGTTGACCGCGTAGTGGTTGAGGTTGCCTTCGGCTTCGGCGGTTGCCTGCGGCGTGAACGCGGCGACCGCGGCGAGTTGCGACAGCACCGGCGGGCAGATGGTGAAGTTGCCGGTCAGGCAGTCCACCGCGCGACGCAGCTCGGGCGGCACCAGAAGCCAGCCCAGCCGCCAGCCGGTCATCGCGTAATACTTGGAAAAGCTGTTTACCACCAAGGCATTTCGTGAGGTCTGCCAGGCGCTGCTGGTTTGCGGGGCACCTTGGTAGACCAGTCCGTGATAGACCTCATCGCTGATCAGCCGGACGCCGGAGGAGTCGCACCACGATGCGATCGCCGCCAGCTCTTCGGCTGGTATCACGGTGCCGGTGGGATTGGCCGGACTGGCCACGATGACACCGCGCACCGGAGGGTCGAGTTCGGCGAGCATCTGTGCGGTAGGCTGGAATCGGGTCTGGGGGCCGCACGGGATCTCCACCACCTCACATCCCAACGCGGACAGGATGTTGCGGTAACACGGGTAGCCGGGGCTGGCCAGCGCGACCCGATCCCCGACATCGAAGCAGGCCAGAAATGCCAGCAGGAACCCGCCCGAGGATCCCGTGGTGACTACCACGGCGTCGGGCTCAACCGAGATGCCATGCAGACGTTGGTAATTCGCCGCGATAGCGGCGCGCAGCTCGGGAATGCCCAGGGCGACGGTGTAGCCCAGCTGGTTGGCTTGCACGGCCGCTGCCGCCGCGGCGCGGACCGGCTCCGGGGCGCCCACGCTGGGTTGGCCCGCCGAAAGGTTGACCAGATCGCCGTGGCTGCGCTGGCGCTCCGCGGCCGCCAGCCAGACATCCATCACATGGAAGGGCGGGATGCCGGCGCGCAGCGCGACGGAGGCGTTCACGACGTTTCGAGCACCTCAGATTCGAGTTGGCGCAGCACCTCTGGCGGCGAGTCGAGCAGCTGGGCGCTGCCGTGTGCGCGTTTGAAATATAAGTGCATGTCGTGCTCCCAGGTAATCGCGATGCCCCCGTGCAGCTGGATGCCCTCGCTCGTCACAGTACACAGCGCCTCGGTGGCAGCCAGCCGAGCCGTTGCGGCGTTGGTGGGGGTGGGGTCGTCGCACGCTTCGTTTACGACGGCCTTGGCCGCGGCGATCGCGACATACAGATCGGCCATCCGATGCTTGAGTGCCTGGAAGCTGCCGATCGGCCTGCCGAATTGCACTCGGTTCTTGGCGTATTCGACGGTCAGTTCCAGGCAGCGTTCGGCGGCGCCGATCTGCTCGGCCGCCAGCAGGATGGCCGCGGTGTCGGCCAGGCCCGGGTCGGGGCCCAGCGCTACGGCGTCTTCGGGCTGGACTCGGGCCAGCCGCCGGGTGGGGTCCATCGCGGTAATGGGCTGCACGCTGAACCGGGTCCACCGGCTCAGTTCTCCGTCGGCCGCGGCGACCACAACGTCGGCGACGTCGCCGTTGACGACGTAATCGGCGTCGAACACCAGTGCCCCGATCGAGTCGCCCGCGGCCAGGGCTTCCAGCGTCTGGACATCCGGCTCGGGTGCGGCCAGCAGTGCGAGCTCCGCCAGCGTGGTGCCCAGCAACGGGGAGGGCACCAAGGCGCGGCCAAGCTCCTGCAAAACCGTTGCGGCATCGGCCAACTCGCCACCGGCCCCGCCCAGCTCCTCGGGTATCACCAGCGCCGCGGCACCGACCTGCTCGCACAGCAGCTGCCACAGCGATTCGTCATAGCCGTGCTCGGATTCGATCGCGGTCCGCACTGCCGCGGGGTTGGCGTGCTTGGTGACCAGCGCAGCGACGGTCTCGCGCAGCAGTTCCCGTTCTTCACTCATGGCGCCGCTCCTCCTCATCGCTTCGCTCTGCATCGTCGACGGCGCGACTCACAATGCCTCCAACACTCGGCGCCGGTGCGCCTGCGGTGTGCCCCAGGCCGACCGCAGCGCTTGCACCTTCAGCAGCCAGAGCGACAGGTCGTACTCCTGGGTGAAGCCGATCGCGCCGTGGGTCTGCAACGCCGACCGAGCGGCCAACAGGCCGGCATCGGACGCCGCGGCTTTCGCCGCGCTCACATCACGGGGCTCCAACGACAAGGCCGCGCCGTAGACGAGCGGGCGCGCCAGTTCGATCGCTATGTGCACGTCGGCCAGCTTGTGCTTGATCGCCTGATAAGAGCCGATCACCCGGCCGAACTGCGCGCGCTGCTTGGCGTACTCGACGGTGGCATCCAGCAGAGCCTCGGCAGCCCCGACCAACTGCGCCGCGGTGGCCAGTGCGCCGAATTCAAAGGCGCGCTCGATATCTGCTTGCCAGGGCGCACCGGTAGCCGCCACGTCATACAGGCGCCGGCTGGGGTCCACGGACCGGTGGCATCCACCCGCGGCCGCTTCGCTGACGCCGTCGCCGGTGGCCAGTAGCACCAGCCCGGCAGCTTGAGCGTCCACCGCGCGCGGGGCGTGCGGCGGCAGCGCGACGGTGGCGATCAGTTCACCGCAGGACAACTCGGCGCTGCGCTGGTCGTCAGCGAGCAAAATAGGTGCCACGGCGATGGATTCGGTGACCGGACCGGGCACACACCAGCGGCCGAGGCGTTCGAGCGCGACCACCAGATCCACCGGGTGGGCGTCGAGGCCGTCGTATTTCTCCGGCACTATCAGTGCGGTGACGCCGAGGTCGGCCAGCTGCTCCCACACCTTGCGGCCAGGCGCGACGTCGCCGTCGGACCACGCGCGCAGCGCGCCGGGCAGGTCCGCCGCACCCAATGCCGCGTCGATGCTGGCCGCGAAGTCGCGCTGCTGTTCGTCGAGCGCAAATTTCACTTCTTGCCTCCGGAGGATTCGCGCGGCAGGCCCAGCAGCCGCTCGGAGATGATATTGCGCTGAATTTCGTTGGTACCGGCATAGATTGGGCCGCCCAGCGCGAACAGCAAGCCATCGGTCCACGGCCCGGCCAGCTCCCCGTCGGCGCCCCGGATGTCCAGCGCGGTTTGGTGAATCGCCACGTCGAGGTCGGACCAGAACACTTTGGTCACCGAGGACTCGGCACCCAGCTCACCGCCGGCGCCCAGCCGGGTCACGGTGCCGAACGTCTGCAACCGGTAGGCCTGCGCCTTGATCCAGGCGTCGGCGACCCGATCGACGAATTCGGTGGGGGAGCCGTTGTCTTTCCACAGCTGCACCAGCCGCTGCGCGGCCGCCAGGAAGCGGGCCGGGCTGCGCAGCGACATGCCGCGCTCGTTGCTGGACGTGCTCATGGCCGCGCGCCAGCCGTCATTCGGGGTGCCAATGACATCCTCGTCGGGCACGAAGACGTCGTCGAGGAAGATCTCACCGAATCCGGTGTCCCCGCCCAGCTGGACGATGGGCCGCACGGTCACGCCCTTGGCCTTCAGGTCGAACATGAAGTAGGTCAACCCGTTATGCCGCTGCGCCGAGGGATCGGAACGGAACAGACCGAAGCCCATCTCGGCGAACGGCGCCCGCGAGCTCCAGATCTTCTGGCCGTTCAACAGCCAGCCGCCTTCGGTCCTGGTGGCGGTGGAGCGCAACGACGCCAGGTCGCTGCCGGATTCGGGCTCCGACCACGCCTGCGCCCAGATCTGTTCGCCACTGGCCATTTTCGGCAGGATGCGGTCCAACTGCTCTTCGGTGCCATGTGCGAACAACGTCGGCGCCAGCATTGAGATGCCGTTGGCGCTGGCCCGACCCGGTGCTCCGGCGCGGAAGTACTCCTCCTCGTAGACCACCCAATGCAACAGCGACGCGTCTCGGCCGCCGTACTTCTCCGGCCAGTTGATGACCGACAGGCCGGCGTCGTACAGCACCTTGTCCCAATGACGATGCTGGGCAAAGCCTTCCGCGTTGTCATACGACTCCGTCGGGATCGACTCGGCATTGGCCGAGAGGAAGTCCCGCACCTCGGCCGCAAAGGCCAGCGTCTCTTCGTCTAGTTCCAGATCCAATTCAGGCCAACTCTCGCAATTGTGGTTTGAGCACCTTGCCGCCGGCATTGCGCGGCAATTCGTCGACGAACCGCACCGACCGCGGTGCCTTGAAGTTCGCCAAATGTTCTCGGGTGTAAGCGATTACTGACTGCTCGTCGAGGTTCGCGCCGGGCCGGGTCACCAGGAATGCCCGGCCGACCTCGCCCAGGCGCTCGTCGGGAACCCCGATCACCGCGACGTCGGCCACCCCATCCATGCGAGCGAGCACCTGTTCGATCTCGGCGGGATAGACGTTGAATCCGCCGCAGATGTACATGTCCTTGAGGCGGTCGGTGATGCGCAGGTTGCCGTTCGTGTCGAGGACGCCGATGTCACCGGTGTGCAGCCAGCCGTCGGTGTCGATGGCCGCGGCGGTGGCCTCCGGGTCGTCGAGGTAGCCCAGCATCACATTCGGCCCGCGCAACAGCACCTCGCCGGATTCGCCGGGAGTTGCCGCATCGATGCGTAATTCGAAGCCGGCGAAGGGGCGACCACAGGTCGTCGCGACCGTCACCGCGTCGTCGTCGGCACGGCAGCTGGTGCCCATGCCGTTGGCCTCAGTCAGGCCGTAGGCGGTCAGCACAATGTCGATATCGAGCTCGGACTGCATGCGTTCCACCAACACAACCGGAACGGTGGCGGCCCCGGTGACGGCGAACCGCAGCGAACTCAGGTCGTAGTCGCCGCGGGCCGGGTGATCGAGCAGCGTTTGGTAAATCGTTGGCGGCCCGGGTAATACGGTGATGCGGTGCTGCTCGATCGCCTGCAGTGCGCGCAGCGGATCGAATGTCAGATGCGGGATCAACGTCGCCCCGGTTTGCAGGCACGCCAGGATGCCGGCCTTGTAACCGAAGTTGTGGAAAAACGGGTTGATGCACAGATAGCGGTCGCTGCTGGTGATCTTGCCGTTGGCTGCCCACGACGCCGACGCCGACAGCGATTGCCGGTGTGCGCACAACACACCTTTGCTGCGGCCGGTGGTTCCGGAGGTGAACAGGATGTCGCTGAGGTCGTCGGGCACGACCGCGGCGGCCCGGGCGATCACCGCGTCGGTGTCGGTGCCCTCCTCGATGAATTCGTTCCAGGTTCCGGCCCCTGTCTCCGGGACGTCGATCGGAATCCGGACGATGTGGCGCAACGCGGGCAGTGCGGCGCGGTCGAGGTCGCCGACCCGATCGTTGCCGAGGAATTGCCCCATTCCGAACAGCACCGGTGCACCTGTGCGCGCCAGGATGTCGCTGGCCTCGGCGGCGGTGTAGCGGGTGTTCAACGGCACCAGCGCGGCGCCGGCGTGGTGAATCGCCAGACAGGCGACCACCCAATGCCACGTGTTCGGCGACCACACGGCCACCCGATCGCCGTGCTTGACACCCAGCGCGATCAGCGCCGCGGCCGCGCGGTGCACCTCGTCGCGCAGTTCGGTCGCGGTGAAGGACCTGTCCTCGGTGATCAGTGCAGCCTGGTCGGGGAATCGGTCGACGAAACGATCCAACGCCGCGGGCACAGTGCGCGGATCGCCAGTCATGGGGATACTCCTAACAAAGCAAGTGCTTGGTAGGTTAGCCTACAGGGCATGCAGGACGTCGAGGAGTTCCGGGCGGAGGTCCGCGGTTGGCTCGCCGACAATCTGGTCGGTGAATTCGCAGCGCTCAAGGGCCTTGGTGGTCCAGGGCGCGAGCACGAAGCATTCGAAGAGCGTCGGGCATGGAATCAGCATCTCGCCGCGGCGGGACTGACCTGTCTGGGGTGGCCCGAAGAGCACGGCGGCCGGGGGCTCTCGACCGCGCACCGGGTGGCCTTCTACGAGGAGTACGCCAAGGCCGATGCTCCGGACAAGGTGAACCACTTCGGCGAGGAGCTGCTCGGTCCCACGCTGATCGCGTTTGGCACGCCCGAGCAGCAGCAGCGTTTCCTGCCGCGAATTCTCGACGTGACCGAGCTGTGGTGCCAGGCGTATTCGGAGCCGGGCGCCGGCAGCGACCTGGCCAACGTTGCGACCACCGCCGAGCTCGACGGTGACGAGTGGGTGATCAACGGCCAAAAGGTGTGGACATCGCTGGCGCACTGGGCGCAGTGGTGCTTCGTGGTCGCGCGCACCGAGAAGGGTTCCAAGCGGCATGCCGGGCTGTCGTATCTGCTGGTGCCGCTGGACCAGCCGGGCGTGGAAATACGCCCGATCATCCAGTTGACCGGTGATTCGGAATTCAACGAGGTTTTCTTCGACGATGCCCGCACCGAGGCTCAACTGGTGGTGGGCGACCCGGGCGACGGTTGGCGGGTCGCGATGGGAACGCTGACCTTCGAGCGCGGGGTATCGACGCTGGGACAGCAGATCCGTTATGCCCGTGAGCTTTCCAACCTGGCCGGTGTTGCGCAGCGCAACGGTGCCGCCGACGATCCGTTCATCCGGCAGCGGCTGACCCGGGCCTGGACCGGTTTGCGGGCGATGCGCAGCTACGCGCTGGCCACCATGGATGTCGAGCAGCCCGGCCAGGACAATGTGTCGAAGTTGCTGTGGGCCAACTGGCATCGCGATCTGGGCGAGCTGGCGATGGACATCGTCGGCAAACCCGGCCTGGCCCTGGCGGACGGCGAGTTCGACGAGTGGCAGCGGCTGTTCCTGTTCAGCCGCGCCGACACCATTTACGGCGGATCCAACGAGATTCAGCGCAACATCATCGCCGAGCGAGTGCTCGGCCTACCCCGGGAGGTCAAGGGATGAGTTTGGCCGAAGCGCCGAAAGAGATTGCCGGACACGGACTCTTGACCGGAAAGGTCGTCGTCGTGACGGCGGCCGCGGGCACCGGCATCGGCTCGGCGACCGCCCGCCGGGCCCTGGCCGAGGGCGCCGACGTGGTGATCTCCGACCACCACGAGCGACGGCTGGGCGAGGCCGCCGAGGAATTGTCGGCGCTGGGTCAGGGTCGAGTCGAGCATGTGGTGTGCGACGTGACGTCGACGGCTCAGGTCGATGCGCTGATCGACTCGGCCACCGCGCGGATGGGGCGCATCGACGTGCTGGTCAACAATGCCGGCCTGGGCGGGCAGACGCCGGTGGCCGACATGACCGACGACGAATGGGACCGTGTTCTGGACGTCACCCTGACCTCGGTGTTCCGCGCCACCCGGGCCGCGCTGCGGTACTTCCGCGACGCGCCACATGGCGGCGTCATCGTCAACAACGCCAGTGTTCTGGGCTGGCGGGCGCAACACTCGCAGTCACACTATGCGGCCGCAAAGGCGGGCGTGATGGCGCTAACCCGTTGCAGCGCAATCGAAGCCGCCGAATACGACGTCCGGATCAATGCGGTGTCGCCCAGCATCGCGCGGCACAAGTTCCTGGACAAGACGACCTCATCCGACCTGCTTGACCGGCTGTCAGCCGGTGAGGCGTTCGGGCGGGCCGCCGAGCCGTGGGAAGTCGCGGCCACGATCGCGTTCTTGGCCAGCGACTACTCGAGCTACCTCACCGGCGAGGTCATCTCGGTTTCCAGTCAGCACCCGTGATCCCGGGTAGCCAAGCAAGCGCTTGGTTGATATCCTGACCGGGTGGACCGAGTGACCGGTCAGGCGAACAGCCGGCGAGACGAGCTCCTGGAGCTCGCCGCCACCATGTTCGCCGAGCGGGGTCTGCGCGCCACGACCGTGCGCGATATCGCCGACGGTGCGGGCATCTTGTCCGGCAGCCTCTATCACCACTTCTCCTCCAAAGAGGAGATGGTCGACGAGCTGTTGCGCAGCTTCCTGGACTGGCTGTTCGCCCGCTACCAAGAAATCGTCGACAGCGAAACCAATCCGCTGGAGCGGCTCAAGGGCCTTTTCATGGCCTCGTTCGAGGCGATCGAGCATCGGCACGCGCAAGTCGTCATCTACCAGGACGAAGCCCAGCGGCTGCTGTCGCAGCCCCGTTTCTCCTACATCGAGGACATGAATCGGCAACAACGCAAGATGTGGGTCGAGTTGCTGAATCAGGGCGTCGACGAGGGCTACTTCCAGCCCGACCTCGACGTCGACCTTGTCTACCGATTTATCCGTGACACCACCTGGGTGTCGGTGCGCTGGTATCAACCCGGCGGACCGCTCACCGCGGAACAGGTGGGCCAGCAATATCTCGCCATCGTGCTTGGCGGGATCACTAACGAAGGAGTCTGAAGTGGCTGAGGCGTACGTCATCGACGCTGTGCGTACCGCGGTCGGCAAGCGCAACGGCGCGCTGGCCGGGATCCATCCCGTCGACCTGGGTGCTTACGCGTGGCGCGGGCTGCTCGACCGGGTGGATGTCGATCCCGCCGCCGTCGACGATGTGATCGCCGGCTGTGTCGACGCCATCGGCGGACAGGCCGGCAACATCGCGCGGCTCTCGTGGCTGGCCGCCGGCTACCCCGAAGAGGTCCCCGGCGTCACCGTGGACCGGCAGTGCGGCTCCAGCCAGCAGGCAGTTTCCTTTGGCGCACAAGCGATCATGGCCGGTACGGCCGATCTCATCGTGGCCGGCGGCATGCAGAACATGAGCTGGATCCCGATCTCGTCGGCCATGACGGTCGGCGAGCAGTTCGGCTTCACCTCGCCGACCAATGAGTCCAAGCAGTGGCTGCACCGCTACGGCGACCAGGAGATCTCCCAGTTCCGCGGCGCGGAGATGATCGCCGAGAAGTGGAACCTGTCGCGCGAGGAGATGGAGCAGTACTCGCTGACCAGCCACGAGCGCGCATTCGCGGCCATTCGCAGCGGCCACTTCGACAACGAGATCATCACTGTCGAAACCGAATCCGGGCCGTTCCGGGTCGACGAGGGCCCGCGCGAGTCGTCGCTGGAGAAGATGGCCGGACTCAAGACGCTGGTCGACGGCGGCCGGTTGACGGCGGCGATGGCCAGCCAGATCTCCGACGGCGCGAGCGCGGTGTTGCTGGCTTCCGAGCAGGCGGTCAAGGACCACAAGCTGAAGCCGCGCGCCCGCATCCACCACATCAGCGCCCGCGCGGCCGATCCGGTGTTCATGCTGACCGGCCCCATTCCGGCCACCCGCTACGCGCTGGAGAAGACCGGGCTCTCGATCAGCGACATCGACACGGTCGAGATCAACGAGGCCTTCGCGCCGGTGGTGATGGCGTGGCTCAAGGAGGCCAAGGCCGATCCGGAAAAGGTTAACCCCAACGGCGGCGCGATCGCCCTCGGACACCCGCTGGGCGCAACTGGCGCAAAGCTTTTCACCACCATGCTCAACGAACTCGAACGCATCGGCGGCCGTTACGGTCTGCAGACCATGTGCGAGGGCGGCGGCACCGCCAACGTCACGATCATCGAGCGGCTGTAGGTCACTGCCGTCTGCTTGTCGCCGAGTGTGAACTCACTGCGAGTTCTCGGCTCATTTCTCGCAGCAGCTTCACATTCGGCGTTGCGGCCTACTCCGCGATCAGCCCGGACGCGGTTTGCAGGTGCTTGATCGCGTCGCGCACGATCGACTCGATCAGCTCGGCGCACGACGGTAAGTCTTCGAGAATGCCGGCGACCTGTCCGGAGGCCAGCACCCCGGCTTCGGTGTTGCCCTCAACGAGGCCGGCTTTCAACAACATTGGAGTGTTGGCCGCCATCACCACCTGCGCCAGGGTCATTTCCTTACCATGACGCATCGCCATGCCGTCCTGGATCATCGACTTCCAGGTCATCCCGGACATGTGCTTGAACTTCGCGGCATTACGCACCGCGGCGGTCAAACCCCTTATCGGCGTGCCGTTTTCCAGCTTCTCGACCAGCCCGGTGCGCAGCACCCGGTGCGGCATGCCGTCCACACGCGTGGTGACCACGGTGCCGTCCAGCGCCGACTCCAGGTAGCGGCGCTTCACCGCGTCGGGCACGGTGGAATCCGACGTGAGCAGAAACCGGGTGCCCATCGCCACGCCGGCCGCACCGTAGGACAACGCCGCAGCAAGCCCGCGCCCGTCGAAGAAGCCGCCCGCCGCGATGACCGGGATGCCGGTGCCCTGCACGGCGTCCAGCACCGACGGCAGCAGCAGCGTGGTCGCGACCGGCCCGGTGTGCCCGCCGCCCTCGCCGCCCTGCACGATCATCGCGTCGGCACCCCAGCTCGCGACCTTGCGCGCGTGCTTGGCCGCGCCGATCGACGGGATCACTACCGCCCCGGCCTCTTTCAGGCGGGCGATCAGTTCCTGCTTGGGCGCCAGCGCGAACGACGCCACCTTCACGCCCTCGCGGATCATCAGCTCAACCCGGTCGCCGGCGTCCGCCGCATCGGCGCGCATGTTCACACCGAACGGCTTGTCGGTGGCGGCCTTGACCTTGCCGATGGCCGTCGCCAACTCGTCCAGTGTCATCGTGGCCGACGCCAAGATGCCGAGCCCGCCGGCATTGGCGGTGGCCGCCACCAACCGTGCGCCGGCCACCCAGCCCATGCCGGTTTGCACCACCGGGTGCTCGACGCCGACCAGTTCGGTCAGCGGCGTGCGCAACTTCATGAACGTATCTCTCGGTCGCGCAATGCTTTCGGGTCGATTTTCTCGCGGATCAGGCGCAGTTCCTCCTCGGTCGGCAGGCGCGTTTCCGCGGCGCCGTCGAGGCCATCGATCTCGAACGACGTGTTCTCCCGGACCTCGTCGGCCGAAACACCCGGATGCAGCGACACCGCCCGCATGCTGCGGTCCGGCCCGCCGAAGTCGAACACGCCGAGGTTCGACACCACCCGATAGGTGTTGGCGAATCGGAATGCCGGATTGTCGGCGTCCACGTTGTCCCAGCCGATTCCGCAGACGATGTCGACCTTCTCGCAGAACACTCGCTTGGAGTGGTTGCCGACCCAGTAACTGGTCGCGTGGTTGATGGCATTGCCGGGCGCGCCGCGCACACCGAACATCTGGCGCTTGGGCTGTTGCAGGGGCCCGAACGCCGAGATGTTCTGATTGCCAAAGCGGTCAACCTGATTCGCTCCCATTACCACGTGGCGCCTGCCCCAGGCCAGGGTCTCGAAGACCCGGCTAAACGGCATCCATCCCTCGACGTCGCCGGAGGCGCCCAACGCGGGCGTATCGGCCAGCAGCTGTGCCTCGCCGTCGGTCAGCAGGATGTCGGGGGAGAACGTCAGCCGGGCCAACCGCGCCCCGACCGAAGCCATGTTTGTCATCGGACTGACCATGATCTCACCGGCATCCCTGAAAAGATCTGCGCAGGCGACCGCACACACTTCGGCTCGGGTGCTCACTTGGCTGCCTCCTCTGCGAAAGCCCGTACGGCTGACTGATATTCGGCTTCGCCACCCGACAAGTAGGTCGCCACGAACTGCTGCCAGCCCTCTTCGGTGGAGGCGGCCTCGGCGTAGTGCCGCTGGAATTTCTCGTCGCGGCCGTAATCCGGTGCGGCGGTAGTGAAGTGCGCACCGTTGGGTGCTTCGACGACGCCGTCGACCATCATCCGGTTCACCAGCAGCGCCTGCGGCGGCACCGCCTTGATCAGCTCCTGGGTGGACACCACCCGCTCCACCGACAGGTAGCGCTTGTCGGCGGCCATCAAGAACAGGTCGTCGAAGTAGGGGTCGATGCCGGTGTAGGCCGCATTGCCTCTGCTGTCACCGAGATTGAGGTGCACGAACGCCGCGTCCAAGCGCAGCGCCGGCATCGCCAGCAGCGTCTCGTACCCACCACCCGGTGCGGGATACGGGCTGGTCACCGTCTGCAGCTCGCCTTCCCAGAAGTCGAGCACCGAGCTGCCCAGTCCCGCGCGAATCGGCAAGAACGGCAACCGTTGTGCCGCGGCCTGCAGCCCGCAGCGCAGCATGCCTTCGTCCATTTCCCGGGCCTCGATCTGCCCGGCGCTGCGCGCTTTGGCGAACCACGGGTCGTAGAACGGCGGCGAGTCCAGGGAGACGAATCCGTAGTAGGCCCGCTTGACCTTGCCCGCGGCGCAAAGCAATCCAAGGTCGGGTCCGCCGTAGGTGACCACGGTCAGGTCCTTGACGTCGGTGCGCAGCATGGCGCGCACGAATGCCATCGGCTTGCGCCGCGACCCCCAGCCGCCGATGCCGATGGTCATGCCGCTGCGCAGCCCGGCAACAGCTTCGTCGAGAGTGGTTCTCTTGTCGCTCAAGACTTCTCACCCTTCGTCGTACCGGCGAACGCGTCGCGGTGCTCGTCGGACACCCCGGCGAGGTTGAGTTCGAACGTAAAGCCTTGTTCCATCCGGTAACTCGAGTTGACCCGCTGCACGTCGATCAAGTTCAGCGCCTCCTTGGCCGCGCGGATGACGCGGGTGTCTTTGGCGGCGATGTCGCGGGCGACTCGCAGAGCGGCCTCGTCGAGCTCGTCGCGGGGGACCACCTCGTGTACCGAGCCGAAGTGGTGCAGGGTTGCGGCGTCCACGGTGGCGGCGGTGAAGAACAACCGCCGCATCATGTGCTGCGGGACCAGTCGCGACAAGTGGGTGGCCGCACCCAGCGCACCGCGCTCCACCTCCGGCAACCCGAAGGTGGCGTCGTCGGAGGCCACGATGACATCGGCGTTGCCGACCAGGCCGATGCCGCCGCCGACGCAGAACCCATTCACCGCGGCGATCACCGGAACGGCGCATTCGTAAACCGCACGGAAGGCGTGGAAGCAGCCGCGGTTGGCATCGATGAGCGCGGTGAATCCCTCGGTGCGCTGCATCTCTTTGATGTCGACGCCGGCGTTGAACCCGCGGCCCTCGGCGCGCAGGATCACTGCGTGGGTCTCGGGGTTCGCGCCGGCGGCAGTGATTGCGTCGCCGAGTTCGAACCAGCCCCGCGATGGGATGGCGTTGACGGGTGGGTAGTTAACCGTGACCGCGACTATGCCCGGTTCTGTGCTGGTGGATGTAATGGTCAATTGGCACTTCCTCGTGAAATTGAGGCCGACTACCTAAGCAAGCACTTGCTTGGTACGCTAGCACAGTGACTCGCGCCGAAGCATCCGCCATCAATTTGGGATTGGCCGGGCGGGTGGTTCTCGTGACGGGCGGCGTCCGGGGGGTGGGCGCGGGAATCAGTGCGGTATTCGCCGAGCAGGGCGCGAGGGTGATCACCTGCGCGCGCCGCGCCGTCGAGGGGTTGCCGTATGAGTTTCATGCCTGCGATATCCGCGAAGAGGACCAGGTCACATCGCTGATCGACACGATCGTCGAGCGGCACGGACAGCTCGACGTCGTCGTCAACAACGCCGGCGGATCGCCCTACGTGCTGACCGCGGAGTCCAGTCCTAAGTTCAACCGCAAGATCATTGAGCTCAATCTCATTGGCGCGCTGCTGGTTTCGCAGTTCGCCAACGAGAAGATGCAGACCCAGCCGGGCGGCGGGTCGATTGTCAACATCTGCAGCCTTAGCGGGCGGCGGCCATCCCCGGGCACCGGCGCATATGGTGCGGCGAAGGCCGGCCTGGAAAGCCTCACCCAGACGTTGGCGATGGAATGGGGACCCAAGGTCCGGGTGAATGCCTGCGTGGTCGGCATGGTCGAGACCGAACAGGCTGACTTGTTCTACGGCGACGCCGAGTCGATCGCCGCGATTTCCAAGAATGTGCCACTGGGCCGGATGGCCAAACCCGAGGATGTCGGTTGGGCAGCAGCCTTTTTGGCTTGCGACGCGGCGTCCTACATCAGCGGTGCTTCGCTCGAGGTACACGGAGGCGGCGAGCCGCCGCACTATCTGGCCACCACGAACGCCAGCGCGGTCAAGTAGAGGAGACAACAGCTAATGGGAATAGTCGACGGCCGTGTCGTCATCGTGACCGGAGCGGGCGGCGGGATCGGTCGCGCGCATGCACTGGCCTTCGCGGCCGAAGGCGCGCGCATAGTCGTCAACGACATTGGCGTGGGCCTGGACGGGTCACCGGCAAGCGGCGGCAGTGCCGCGCAGAGCGTGGTCGACGAGATCACTGCTGCCGGAGGCGAAGCCGTTGCCAACGGATCCAACATCGCGGACTGGGACCAAGCCGCCGCGCTGGTTCAGACCGCGGTCGACACATTCGGCGGACTCGACGTCCTGGTGAACAACGCCGGTATTGTGCGCGACCGGATGATGGCCAACACCAGCGAGGAAGAGTTCGACGCGGTCATCGCCGTGCACCTCAAGGGCCACTTCGCCACGATGCGTCATGCCGCGTCGTACTGGCGGGGGTTGTCCAAAGAGGGCAAAACCGTTGACGCACGGATCATTAACACCAGTTCGGGTGCCGGCCTGCAGGGCAGCGTCGGGCAGGGCAACTACAGCGCCGCCAAGGCCGGCATCGCGGCCATGACGCTGGTCGCCGCCGCCGAGATGGGCCGATACGGCGTCACGGTCAACGCGATCGCGCCGTCGGCCCGGACCCGCATGACCGAGACCGTCTTCGCGGAGATGATGGCAACCCAGGACCAGGCGTTCGACGCGATGGCACCGGAAAACGTTTCGCCCATTGTCGTTTGGCTGGGCAGCGTCGAATCACGCGACGTCACCGGGAAGGTCTTTGAGGTCGAGGGCGGCAAGATCCGCGTCGCCGAGGGCTGGGCGCACGGCCCGCAGATCGACAAGGGCGACCGGTGGGATCCGGCCGAGCTCGGCCCGGTCGTCGCCGACCTGCTGGCCAAGGCGCGGCCGCCGGTCCCGGTCTACGGCGCCTAGAACGTTATTTCTGGCGGACGCGAACACCGATGTCGTATTGTCACTGTGTCCAACACGAATACGACATCGGAAAAATTGGCACGACGGGCGTATCTCGTGCGGCGTGCCCGATCGAAGAGCGGCGCTGTGATGACGAAACCGTTGATCGCCCCAACTCGAGTTGTGCGGGACTATTTGCATAATTCCTTGGTGTGGAATGATTTTCTGGCCCAGGGCGGCCTGGTCGACGGCGACGTCGTCATCGTCACTCCAGTCAAGGCCGGCACCACGTGGACCCAGCGGATAATCCAGCAGATATTGCATAACGGGGACGAGACCGAAGGCAGTCTTTCAGACACCTCACCTTGGCTCGAATCCAGCTGGGGCGATCACGTTGGGATGCTCGACGTGCTCAAGCGACAGCAGGAAGCGGGCAGCAGGCGAGTCATCAAGTCGCACCTGCCCGCGGATGCGCTGCCTCTTGCCCGGGAGGCCCGGTACGTGTTCGTCGGCCGAAACGGCAAGGACGCCGCGATCAGCTTTCACAACATGATCTATCACTACTCCGAGTCGACACTGGCAAAAATCAATCAGATCTACGCCCAGTGGTCGGGTAGTCCGGTGCCGTTGGTGATTCCGGAGGATATGCAAGCCTTCTTCGACCTGTGGCTCGACACCGGCGGCTATGGCTGTTCGGACCTGTTCGACATCGTGCGGTCGTGGTGGACGCTGCGCGGCGAGCCAAACGTCTTGCACCTGCACTACCGCGAACTCACCGATGACCTGCCCGGTCAGATCGCCCGGATCGCGGCGTTCTTGGGCATCGATCCCGCATCGCTGCGCACCGACGTCATCGCCGAACAGTGCTCGTTCGACTATATGAGCGGCCGGGCGGAGAAGATGGCGCCGTTCAACGGGACGCACATGTCCAGCGCCAAAGCCTTCTTCGCCAAGGGGCCCAAGCGTGATTACCGCGACGAGCTGACGGCGGCGCAAGTCGCACGCTTCGACCAGGTCGCGTTGCACGAGCTGGGCGCACCGTGCGCGGGCTGGCTGGAAACAGGCGAACTCTCCGTCACCGGCTGACCGGCGCGGTAGCGCTGCCGGACACCGCCAGCCCGTCGAGCTCGTCGTCCCAATCTCGTTGCACCAGAACGCCATCGGCGATGCGTCGCAGGGCGGCGTCGAACTCTTCGTCATTAGGCAGTTCGACGGAGCCGGACGACGCTGCCAGATGCTCGACGAGCCGCCGCCGGACCAGGCCGGCCAGGGAGTCGACCTGCCGCAGTCCGTTCGCGGTCAGAACAAGCCGGTCGCCATCGCGTGACGCGTAACCGGCCTCGACGAGGCGGTCGAAGAGGGGTTCGAGAACTTGATGGGGTAGGTGCAGGTGGGCGGCGATGTCGGCGAGCCGGGCAGCCTGGAACCATCGCTCGTATTGGTAAATCCGCAACACTGCCCACAGCCCAGCGACGTCGAGCGGACAACCCGGCTGTTCGGCGAGATCGCCCAGCGGCAGCTCAGGCGCCTCGTCCAGCAGGCGTCCGACCGCGATCTCCAAAACATCCTGGGGCGTCTTGATTCTCGGCACGGCGAAGCCGTCTCCCAGGCAGCTGGGGCTGTCGTGGATCGCGTTCAGTGGCGCCTCGCGCAGAAACAGCGCGAGGACGAATCCCACCAGCGCGATGAAGGCCGCGCACAGAAACATCTGTCCCAATGACCCGGCGTATGCCCGGACCACCGAGGCCGCAACGTCCTGAGGAAGCCGATGCAGAGCGGCTGGCGAATGCACGGCGTCGGCCGGCAGGCCGCGGGACGCCAGGGTCGATCCCAAGCGCCGGTTCAGAAAGTTGGCGAACAGCGCCCCGAATATCGCCGCGCCGAAAGCTCCACCCACCAAACGGAAGAACGTGACACCCGAGGTGGCCAGGCCCAGGTCCTCGAACCGGGAGGTGCTCTGCACGATCAGGATCAGCACCTGCATGGAGAAGCCGATCCCGGCACCCAGGATGACGAGGTAGCAGAACTGCACCGGCCAGGGTGTCGACTCGTCCATCCGTGCCATCAGCAGGAAGCCGACAGCCATCAATGCCGTTCCGGCGAGCGGAAAGATCTTGTACCGGCCGGTCCGCCCGACCAGGGTGCCCGCGGCCAGCGAGGTGGTCAGGAGCCCGACCACCATGGGCAGCGTGCGCAGACCCGAGATGGTCGGCGAGGCGCCGTCGACGTAGCGCAGGTACATCGGCACGAAGGTGAGTGCGCCCAGCAACGCGAATCCGACCAACAACGACAGCAGGGAACACACCGAGAACACCGGGCTGCGAAACAGTCGGGGCGGCAGAATGCCTGCGGGGGCCCGGCTTTCCACTCGGACGAAGACGAGCAGCGCCAGCGCGGCTCCGCTGAACAGCGCGATGATCGGGGCCGAGCCCCACGGGTAGGTGGTTCCGCCCCAACTCGTGGCTATGATCAAAGCCGTAGTGGCCAGGGCGATTATCACGATGCCGACGTAATCGATGGCCGGTTTGGGGCGCCGGGGCAGCACCGGGATGGTCGCGGTGGCTACCGCGAGAACCGCGATGGAGCTCGGCACGTTGACCCAGAACGCCCACCGCCAGTTCAGGTAGTCGGTGAAGAACCCGCCGAGCAACGGGCCGGCGACGGTGGCGACGCCGAACACCGCCCCGAGGATGCCCTGATAGCTGCCGCGGTCCCGAATCGGGAACACCTCGCCGACCAGTGCCGCGGCGGTCACCGACGTCGCCCCCGCGCCGATACCCTGCACCACGCGCGACAGTGCCAACATGGTCATTGTTTCGGAGGACGCGCACAGCGCCGAGCCGATCAGGAAGACCACCACGGCACTTTCCAGCACCCGCTTGCGGCCTAACAGGTCACCGAGCTTGCCGGCCGCCGGTACGACGACGATGCCCCCGAGCAGATAGGCGGCAACGGCCCACGATTGCTGACCGGAGCCGCCCAGCTCTTCCACGATCGTCGGCAATGCGGGCACCACCATCGCCTGGCCCATTGCCGCGATCAACACCCCGAGCGACAGCGCCGCGAAAAGGACGCCGCGTCGCGCCGGGCTGATCGTCGGCGTGCAGGGGAGCAGCGGTACGGAATCGGAGGTCGTGGGTGCGGCCGGTCTCGTCATCACTGTGCTCCCGTCGATGTCGGAGCCCCGCATGGGTTCGCCACGTTCGTTCTAGCAGTTGGACGCGGTCGTGTCCTGTTGTTGCGGGCCATCACGCGAAGGGATGCGGCCGGGGCGGCTCGGTCGGCCGGCCGCCGCTCGCGGTGTACGGGAGCCTAGGTTTACGGATCGCAGATGACGATCGGGATCACCCGCTCGGTCCACGACCGGTAGTCACCGAACGACGGGTACATGGCGTCCAACTTCGGCCAATACTCTTCACGCTCGGTCTCGGTGGCGTCGCGTGCCGTCAACTGCAGGACTTCGTCCTTAATCTGCACCGAGACTTTGGGATTGGCCTTGAGGTTGAGATACCACATGGGGTGCTTGTCGCTACCGCCCCTTGACGCGACCAGGATCACGCGGTTGCCCTCGCGCAGGTAGAGCAGCGGGCTCACCCGGGGCTCACCGGTCTTGCGACCTGTCGTCGTCAGCAGCGCGACGGGCGCCTTCTGGAAGACGCCGCCGAGTCTTCCGTTGCTGCGCTTGTAGATCCAGGTGTTGCCCTTCGACATCCACTTGATGAAGAAGCTGACGACGGGTGAGTTGAGAGATTTGGGCTTTTCCATGTTGTAGTCCCTAGCGCTGAATGAACGGGTGGAACCGGACCCTGATGTGGTGGATTTCTGCTTCCCCGCTGGGCGTCTCGGCGGGGATCACGAACGTCTCGTCAACCCGTGCGCCGACGCGGCGTCCACCGAACGCCGCCTTGGTCAGCACGTTGTATTCGGCGCGCACCTCGTCACCGTCGATGGAATAGTCCGGCGGCGTTGTCCCGGCAAGCAACCGGTACTGCGGTCCGCGATTGAGGCTGCGCCGCAGGTGATTTCCGGAGAAGCCGTTCTTGAAACCCTGCTCGATGCGGGTGCACCCCGGCGCGAAAGGAACCGCATCGCCGGCGTGGCTGACCAGGGCGTCGATATATGCCTGCGCCGCGGCGATGCGGTTCTTCTCCGAAACCGGCTTTGTGACAAGCACTTCTGGTGCTAGATGCGCTCGATGATAGTGCCGGTGGACAGCGCGCCGCCCGCGCACATCGTGATCAGCGCGGTGGTCTGATCGGTGCGCTCCAGTTCGTGCAGCGCGGTGGTGATCAGCCGGCTGCCGGTGCTGCCCACGGGGTGGCCCAACGCGATCGCGCCGCCGTTGACGTTCACCTTGTCCATATCGGGGTTGTGCACCCGCGCCCAGGACAGCACGACCGAGGCGAAGGCCTCGTTAATCTCGGTGATGTCGATGTCGCCCATCTTCATCCCGGCCTTCTCCAGCACCTTGGCGGTCGACTGCACCGGTCCGTCCAGGTGGTAGTACGGCTCGGCACCGACCAGCGCCTGGCTGATGATGCGGGCCCGCGGCTTCAGGCCCAGTGCCTTGGCCTTGTCCTCGTCCATCCACAGCACCGCGGCCGCGCCGTCGGAGATCTGCGACGACGTACCCGCTGTGTGGATCCCGCCCTCGATCACCGGCTTCAGCGAGGCCAGGCCCTCCAGCGTGGTCTCGCGCAAGCCCTGGTCCTTGGTCACGACGTGACGGTCGCTAGTCGGCTGCTTGTTCTCGTCGAGCACCGGCGCTTCGATGCCGCTGATCTCGCGGTCGAATCGGCCTTCGGCCCACGCTTGCTGGGCCTTGCGCTGCGAGTCGAAGCCGAACTGGTCGATGTCCTCGCGGCTGATGCCGCGACGCTTGGCGATGCGCTCGGCGGCGGTGAACTGATCCGGCAAATCGATGTCCCACGACGCCGGCCGAAGGATCCCGCGATCGGGTCCGGCGTTGGCGCCCAGCCCAACTCGGCTCATCGCCTCGATGCCGCAGGCGATGCCGATGTCGATGGCACCCACCGCGATCAGGCCCGCGATCAGGCCGTTGGCCTGCTGGCCGCTGCCACACTGGCAATCCACGGTCGCAGCGCCTACGTGCTCCGGGAGCCCGGCAACCAGCCAGCTCACCCGGGTGATGTTGTTGGACTGCTCGCCGAACTGCGTGACGCAGCCGCCGATGATCTGCTCGACGTCGCCGGCGTCGATACCGGCCTTCTCCACGAGAGCCTTCTGCGTGGCGCCCAGTAACTCGGTGGCGTGCAGACCGGACAGCCACCCGTTCCGCTTACCGATGGGGCTACGTGTGGCTTCGACGATGACAGGGTTACCCATTCCGTCAGGCTAGAACACGTTTCATTACTCTGACAAGCGAGGATGCCCGGGCGGCTTTTATCAGCGCAGGAGCCGTGTTTTACTGGCACTAGAACACGTTGCAATTGAGGAGCGCATACACATGGCACCCCCCAACATTCCCGCAGACTTCGACTTTCTGGACCCCGACGTCAACCTGGCCGGGCTGCCGGTTGCGGAGCTAGCCGAGCTACGCAAGGCCGAGCCCATCCACTGGGTGGACATCCCGGGCGGTTCGGGCGGCTTCGAGGACAACGGTTACTGGATTGTCACCAAGCACGCCGACGTCAAGGAGATCTCGCGTCGCAGTGACGTCTTTTCCAGCTGGCAGAACGGTGCGATCCCGACGTGGCCGCCGGAGATGAAGCGTGAGCAGGTGGAGCTGCAGCGCAGCGTCATGCTGAACATGGACGCGCCGCACCACACCCGGCTGCGCAAGATCATTTCCCGCGGGTTCACCCCCCGGGCGATCGGACGGCTGGAAGCCGAGCTCGCCCAGCGCGCGGAGAACATCGCCAAGACCGCCGCCGCGGAGGGCAGCGGCGACTTCGTCGAACAGGTCTCGTGTGAGCTGCCGCTGCAGGCCATTGCAGGCCTGCTCGGCGTTCCGCAGGAGGACCGCGACAAGCTGTTCCGCTGGTCCAACGAGATGACCGGTGGAACGGATCCCGAGTACGCGACGGTCGACCCGGCGCAGTCCTCGATGGAACTGATCACGTACGCGATGGCGATGGCGGCCGAGCGCAACGAGAACCCCACCGACGACATCGTTACGACGCTGGTCCAGGCCGACATCGACGGCGAGAAGCTCTCCGACGACGAGTTCGGTTTCTTCGTGGTGATGCTCGCGGTGGCGGGCAATGAGACCACTCGTAACTCGATCACGCACGGCATGATCGCGATGGCCAACAACCCGGATCAGTGGGAGCTGTTCAAGAAGGAGCGCCCGTCGACCACCGCCGACGAGATCATCCGGTGGGCCACCCCGGTGTCGGCCTTCCAGCGCACCGCCAACGAGGACGTCGAGCTGGGTGGTGTGCTGATCAAGAAGGGGCAGCGAGCGGTGATGTCCTACCGCTCGGCCAACTTCGACGAAGACGTGTTCGACGACCCGCACTCGTTCAACATCCTGCGCGACCCGAATCCGCACGTCGGCTTTGGTGGCACCGGCGCGCACTACTGCATCGGCGCGAACCTGGCCCGGATGACCATCAACCTGATCTTCAACGCGGTCGCCGACCACATGCCGGACCTGAAGCCGCTTTCGGAACCCGAGCGGCTACGGTCGGGTTGGCTCAACGGCATCAAGCACTGGCAGGTCGACTACACCGGAAAGAGCGCGGTTGCCAACTGATGGACTTCGATCTCACTGCAACGCAGCAGGCTGTCGCCGACGTGGCTACGTCGGTCCTTCAAAAAGATTTGGGCTGGGACGCTTTGGTGCGCGGTGGTGTGACGGCGCTGCCGGTGCCGGAGCGGCTGGGCGGTGACGGCGTAGGTCTGGCCGAGGTCGCCACGGTGCTGACCGAGGTCGGCCGGCACGGCGCCATCACGCCGGCATTGGCCACGCTGGGCTTTGGCGTGGTGCCGCTGGTGGATCTGGCCTCCGAAGCACAGCAGGAACGGTTCCTGGCCGGTGTCGCCAGGGGAGCAGTGCTGACCGCGGCGCTCAACGAGCCGGGCTCGGCGCTGCCCGACCGGCCCGCCACCACATTCGCCGACGGGCGGTTGTCGGGCACCAAAGTCGCTGTGGCATATGCCCAACAAGCGGATTGGATTATCGTGACCGCCGACAGTGCGGTGGTCGTGGTGTCGCCGAAGGCCGACGGGGTGGAGCTGGTTCGTACCCCGACGTCAAATGGTTCCGACGAGTACACGGTGACCTTCGCCGCAGTCGCGATTCCCGACACCGACGTTCTCGACGGCGCCACCGCGCGCCGGATCAACGAGCTGGCGCTCGCGGCGATCGGCGCCTTCACCGACGGCCTGGTGGCCGGTGCACTGCGGCTGACCGCCGACTACGTGGCCGGGCGCAAGCAGTTCGGCAAGCCGCTGTCGACCTTCCAAACCGTGGCCGCGCAGTTGGCCCAGGTCTACATCGCTTCGCGCACCATTGGTTTGGCCGCGAAGTCGGTGGTGTGGCGGCTGTCCGAAGGCCGTGATGCCGACGACGATCTCGATGTGCTCGGGTACTGGATCGCGTCGCAGGCTCCGCCGGTGATGCAGACCTGCCATCATCTGCATGGGGGCATGGGGATGGACATCACTTATCCGATGCACCGGTACTACTCCACGATCAAAGACCTGACCCGCCTGCTGGGCGGGCCATCTCATCGCCTCGATCTGGTGGGAGCGCAATGTTCATAGACCTGACTCCCGAGCAGCGTGCGCTGCAAGCGGAGCTCCGCGAATACTTCTCGAATCTGATTACGCCCGAAGAGGCGAAGGCGATGGAGTCCGACCGGCACAACGAGGCCTATCGCGCGGTGATCCGGCGGATGGGCCAGGACGGCAAGCTCGGGGTCGGTTGGCCAAAAGAGTTCGGCGGCTTGGGCTTCGGCCCGATCGAGCAGTCGATCTTCGTCAACGAGGCGCATCGCGCCGACGTGCCGCTGCCCGCGGTGACGCTGCAGACGGTCGGCCCGACCCTGCAGCAGTACGGCAGCGAGTTGCAGAAGAAGAAGTTCCTGCCGGCGATCCTCGCCGGTGAGGTGCACTTCGCGATCGGCTACAGCGAACCGGAGGCGGGAACCGACCTGGCATCGCTGCGGACGTCGGCCGTGCGCCAGGGCGACGAGTACATCGTCAACGGCCAGAAGATGTGGACCACCGGTGGGCACGACGCCGATTACATCTGGCTGGCCTGCCGCACCGACCCGGAAGCCGTCAAGCACAAGGGTATTTCGATCCTGATCGTCGACACCAAGGATCCCGGCTTCTCCTGGACGCCGGTCATCCTCTCCGACGGCGCCCACCACACCAATGCGACGTACTACAACGACGTAAGGGTGCCGGCCGACATGCTCGTCGGCGAGGAGAACGGCGGCTGGCGGCTGATCACCACGCAGCTCAACAACGAACGGGTGATGCTGGGTCCGGCCGGACGCACCGCCGGCATCTACGACCGGCTGCATGCCTGGGCGTCCAAGCCGGGCGGCGACGGAGTCACACCGATCGACCACGACGACGTCAAGCGCGCGCTCGGCGAGATCTACTCGATGTGGCGGGTCAACGAGCTGCTCAACTGGCAGGTGGCCGCCGCCGGCGAGGACATCAACGTCGCGGACGCCGCGTCGACGAAAGTTTTTGGTACCGAGAGTATTCAGCGTATCGGTCGACTGGCCGAGGAGATCGTCGGGAAATACGGTAACCCGGCCGAGCCGGACACCGCCGAGCTGCTCGAATGGCTCGACTCGCAGACCAAGCGCAATTTGGTGATTACCTTCGGTGGAGGCGTGAACGAGGTGATGCGCGAGATGATCGCGGCGGCCGGCCTCAAAGTGCCGAGGGTGCCTCGATGATCGATATCAAGGAAGCGGTCGCGGAGATCACCGCCACCGTCGTGGCCGCGCCACGCGACGCCCGGGATCCGGTGAACCAGCCGATCATCAATAACTGGGTCGAGGCCCTCGGCGACGCGAACCCGATCTATGTCGACGAGGCCGCCGCCAAGGCGGCAGGTCATCCGGGAATCGTGGCTCCACCGGCCATGATTCAGGTGTGGACGATGTTCGGCCAGGGTGGGGAGCGCCCGACCGACGACCCCATGGGCCCGATCATGCAGCTGTTCGATGACGCCGGCTACATCGGCGTGGTTGCGACCAACTGCGAGCAGACCTATCACCGGTATCTACGTCCCGGTGAGCAGGTCACGATCCATTCCGAGATGCGTGATGTCGTCGGACCTAAGCAGACCGGGCTCGGTGAGGGCTGGTTCATCAACCAGCACATCACCTGGCGAGTGGGTGACGAAGACGTCGCCGAGATGGCTTGGCGCATACTAAAATTCAAACCTCGCGAGGATGCGGCTGCCGATGCCGCCTCCGTCCCTGCCGACCTGGACGCCGATGTCATGATGCGTCCGGCGATGTCGCGTGACACCGCCTTCTTCTGGGAGGGCGTCAAAGCCCACGAGTTGCGCATCCAGCGGCGGCCCGACGGTAGGCTGCAGCACCCGCCGGTGCCGGCCGTGTGGCAGGACAAAGCCGACCCCATCGACTTCGTGGTGGCCAGCGGTCGGGGCACGTTGTACAGCTACGTGGTGCACCACGCGCCGAAGGTGCCGGGTCGCACGCCGCCCTTCGTGATCGCGCTGGTCGAACTGGAAGAGGGCGTTCGTATGCTCGGCGAGCTGCGCGGGGTCGACCATGCCGCGATCAAGATCGGAATGCCGGTTCGCGCAACCTATATCGACTTCCCGGCCGGTGAGTCCGGCCCGGCCTGGAGCCTGTACGCCTGGGAGCCGGACGCATGAGCGCACCTGTTGTGGAAGTGGGCACCGTCCTGCCCGAACTCAAGCTCGAAGGCACCCCCACCTTCATCATCTCAACGGCGCTGGCCACCAGGGACTTTCAGGATGTGCACCATGACCGGGACCTGGCGCAGGCCAAAGGTTCCAAGGACATCTTCGTCAACATCCTGACCGACACGGGGCTGGTGCAGCGTTACGTCACCGACTGGGCGGGACCGACGGCGCTGATCAAATCGATCGGGCTGCGCCTTGGAGTGCCGTGGTATGCCTACGACACTGTTACCTTTTCCGGTGAGGTGACCGCCGTCGAAGACGGCCTGATCACGTTGAAGGTGTTCGGCCGCAACAGTCTTGGTGACCACGTCATCGCGACCGTGACGCTCACGATCGGGGGTGCCTGATGTTGTCGGGTAAGGCTGCGATCGTCGGCATAGGTGCCACCGACTTCTCCAAGGACTCCGGCCGCAGTGAGCTGAGGCTGGCGGCCGAGGCGGTTCTGGATGCGTTGGACGACGCGGGGCTGAGCCCGTCCGACGTCGACGGGTTGACCACCTTCACGATGGACACCAACAACGAGACCGCGGTGGCGCGCGCGACCGGCATCGGTGACCTGAAATTCTTCGCCCAGACCGGTTATGGCGGGGGCGCGGCGTGCGGGACCATCCTGCATGCGGCGATGGCCGTGGCGACCGGTGTGGCCGACGTCGTCGTCGCCTACCGCGCGTTCAACGAACGCTCTGGCATGCGATTCGGCCAGGTGCAGACCAGACTGGTGGGAAATGCTGGTGTGCAGGCTGATTCGACCGCTGCCGACAACTCGTTCTCGTATCCGCATGGGTTGTCGACGCCGGCGGCGCAGGTCGCGATGATCGCCCAGCGGTACATGCACTGGTCCGGGGCGACCAGCCGCGACTTCGGTGCGATCTCGGTGGCCGACCGCAAGCACGCCGCCAAGAACCCCAAGGCGTACTTTTACGAAAAGCCGATTACCATTGAGGATCACCAGAATTCGCGGTGGATCGCCGAACCGCTGCGGCTGCTGGACTGCTGCCAGGAGACCGACGGAGCCGTCGCAATTGTGGTGACGTCGCCGGAGCGGGCGAAGGACCTCAAGCAGCGACCGGCGATCATCGAGGCCGCGGCTCAGGGGTCCAGCCCCGACCAGTACACGATGGTCAGCTACTACCGCCCCGAATTGGGTCTCCCCGAGATGGGGTTGGTCGGTCAGCAGATGTGGCAGCAGTCCGGTCTCAAGCCGACCGACATCCAGACCGCGATCCTCTATGACCACTTCACGCCCTTCACGCTGATTCAGTTGGAGGAGTTGGGGTTTTGTGGTCGCGGCGAGGCCAAGGACTTCATCGCCAACGGGGCGGTCGAGATGGGTGGGCGATTGCCGATCAACACCCACGGCGGCCAACTCGGCGAGGCCTACATCCACGGCATGAACGGCATCGCGGAGGGTGTGCGGCAGCTGCGGGGCACATCGGTGAACCCGGTGCCCGACGTCGAGCACGTACTCGTCACCGCCGGAACAGGTGTGCCCACCTCCGGCCTGATCCTCGGCTAGCTCGCTGCTCCTGCTTGCGCCGAGCGTGAAGTTGCAGTCACGTTCGGCCTCGACTGTGACTGCAGCGTCACGTTCGAGTGCGTGTCGGCGACAGCTGGCACACTGCCGCCATGGGGGAACCATTCATCGGCAGCGAGGCAGTGGCCGCGGGCGCGGTGACACACAACGACTTGCGGCGTCACTTCACGCGCGTATTCCGCGACGTCTACGTCAGTCCAGGTACCGAGTTGACTCCCACGGTGCGCGCGCGGTCCGCCTGGCTGTGGTCGCGGCGTCGTGGAATCATCGCCGGCTTCTCCGCGGCAGCTTTGTATGGCAGCAAATGGGTGGATGCGAGCCGGCCCGTCGACATCATCCATGACAACCGGCACCCACAGCCTGGCCTGCGGATCTGGGGCGATCAGTTGGACGGTGACGAAGTCGACCTGATCGACGGGATACCGGCAACCACGCCTGCTCGCACCGCTCTCGACCTTGCCTGCTGGCATCCCACGAGTGCGGCAGTGGCGGCCATCGATGCGTTGGCGCGGGCAACTGACGTGAAGATGGCCGACGTGGAGTTGCTCGCGGCTCGATACCGGGGCCGTCGGGGTCTTGAGCGCGCTCGCGTCTCGCTCGACCTCGTTGATCCCGGCGCGCAGTCACCGAAGGAGACATGGCTGCGACTTGTTTTGGTAAAGGCCGGTTTACCCCGGCCGCAGACGCAAATTCCGGTCCGCGACGAATTCGGCAAAGCGATCGCCTATTTGGATATGGGCTGGGATGACGTCAAAGTCGCCGTCGAGTACGACGGTGATCACCATCGCAGCGATCGCTCCCAATTCGGCTGGGACATTAGGCGGCTAGAGAGATTGCAAAGTCGCGGTTGGACCGTGGTCCGGGTCGTAGCCGGCGACCGGCCGGCAGAAATAGTCCAGCGGGTCCGCGCGGCCCGCGCCCGTCGAACGTGACGGTGCAGTCACGCTGGGTCCCGAGAGTGACTGCAGCGTCACGCTCGGCGATCGAGGACAACGAAGCCCAGAAACTACGCCGGGAGGAGCTCGACGCCGGACAGCACGACGGCGTTGTCGCGGGCCGGCGCGACCACGCTGGCCACGAAACGGCCATCGTCTTTCCAGATGCCGACCTTGAGCGTCTCGCCCGGAAACGCGACACCGGCAAACCGTGCGCCGTACGCGGCCACTGCACCAGCATCGCCATCCAGCAATGCGTCGGTGATGGCCTTGCATGTCATGCCGTAGGTGCACAGGCCATGCAGGATCGGCTGGGGAAAGCCTGCGGCAGCAGCGAATTCGGGGTCAGAATGCAGCGGATTGCGGTCGCCGCACAGTCGGTACAGCAACGCCTGCTGCGGCAGGATCGGCAGGTCCACCTCGAGGTCCGGAGCCCGATCGGGCGCCCCGTCCGACGACGACGGCCCACGCTCGCCGCCGAATCCGCCCTCACCGCGGGCGAAGATCGACCGCCGCTGCGTCCACAGCACGGCGCCGTCGGGCGCGGTTGCCGTCGTCTCGCTCCAGATCACCGCGGCCTTGCCCTTGTCCCAGATATCGGTGAACCGGGTGACGGCCGTGGCCGAACCCGACGGCGGCAGCGGTCCGGGCACCTCGATGCGCTCGCTGGCGTGCAGCACCTTGCTCAGCTCGATGTCGATGCCGGGGAACTGCACCGTCGGCGGCTTGGTCATGTGGAACGATGCCGCGACATTGCCGAACGTCGGCAGGACCTGGGGGGTGTCGTCGACCAGGTAGCGCAGCTCGCGCGGATCCATCGGATCTTTACCCGCACCCAGCCCCAGGTGGTAGAGCTGGATATCGCTACTGGACCAAGAGAATTCGATGGGCTCCAGCTCGGCGGCCAGCGCGACCTCTACGTCGATCGGCATGTCAGTTCTCTCCTGCGATGTGCAGCGCGGCGAGGTACCCGAAGGTCATCGCCGGCCCGATGGTGCCGCCCGGACCCGGATAGGTGTGCCCCATGACCGGTGCGCTGACATTGCCCGCCGCGTAGAGGCCGTCGATGATGCTGCCGTCGTCGCGCAGCGCGCGGCCGTGGACATCGGTGCGGATGCCGCCCTTGGTGCCCAGATCGCCGGGGACCATCTTGGCGGCGTAATACGGCGCGTGGGTGAGCTCACCGAGGTTCGGGTTGGGTTTGTTGGTGGGGTCGCCGTAGTACTTGTCGTAGGCGCTCTCACCGCGGCGGAAGTCTTCGTCGACTCCGGAGCGGGCAAAGCCGTTGAACCGCGCCACGGTCGCGGTGAACTCGGCGACGGGTAAGCCCGCCTTCTCGGCCAGCTCTTCGAGTGTGTCGGCCTTGATGATGACGCCGGATTCCATCCACTTGGTCGGAATGCGTTGTCCGGGCTGCAGTCCCGCGAAGATGTAACGGTCCCGGTACTGCTGGTCGAACACCAGCCAGGCGGGAATGTTCTCGCCCGGCCCGGGGCCCTGGCCGAATTCTCCGCCGTACATGTGGTGGCAGGCCTCGACGTAGGGCATCGACTCGTTCATGAACCGCTTGCCGGACATGTTGACGATGATCGACCCCGGCGAGTTGCGCTCCGACAACGCGAACCACGGCGCGCCCACCAGCGGAACCGTCGGGCCCCACCAGGCGTCTTCCATGATATCCAGTGCAGCGCCGAGCTTTTCGCCCGCGATAATGCCGTCACCGGTGTTGGCTTTGGCGCCGACCGTCCACTCGGTGGTGATGGGTGCACGCTGGTACTTCACCCGCATCTGCTCGTTGTGCTCGAAGCCACCGCTGGCCAGAATCACGCCGCGCCGCGCCCGGATCAGCTGCGGATCAGCGGATTCCGCCGAACCCGTGGCGCGCACATACACTCCGCGCACCACGCCGTCCTCGACGTACAGATCGGTCAAAGCGGTGTTCAGCTGCACCGGGACCCCGGCCCGCTGCAACCCGATCCGCAAGGGCGCGATCAGGGCCCGGCCCATGCCGACCAGGTTCTTACCGGTCGACTTCGCCCACATGGTGCGCGCCCCGACCTTCAAGCTGCGCAGCACCCCCCGCGGGTGTCGCTTCAGCATGTTCAGCCGCACGTAATCCTGCTGCATCACAACCACATTGAGGGGCACCTTGCCATAAGCGGGCTCGAGCCCGGCTTCGTCTTCACCGAGCTTGCGCGCGTCGAACGGCTTGGGCTCGATCGAGCGCCCCTCCGCCCGGCCGCCGGGTGCCTCGGGGTAGTAGTCCGAGTACTTCGGCACCCAGCACATCTTCAGCGGCGTGTTCTTGAGCACGAACGACAGCATCTCGGGACCGCGCTGCAGGTAGGTGTCGATGCGCTCCGGCTCGACCACGTTGCCGACGATTCCGTGCAGGTAGGTGCGGGCAGCCTCGGGTGTGTCACGGACGCCGTCGCGCTTGAGGACCTCGTTGTTCGGGATCCAGACGCCGCCCCCCGAGCGTGCGGTGGAGCCGCCGAAATGCGGGGCCTTCTCGATGACTAATGTCGAAAGACCTCGGTGCGCGGCGGCGAGGGCAGCCACCATGCCGGCTCCGCCGCTTCCGACCACGACGACGTCGTACTCCTGCGCTGTCATGTAGAACACGTTATAGAATTGCCCGGGCTGGCCGCTACCGGCCCGGTCAAACGGACGAGGGGACTTCGGTAAATGCTCAGTGTTGCCACCCGCGACGAACTGGCAGCCGAGTTGGCGCAGGCCGAGCGCAGCCGGGTTCCGATTGCTCCGTTGACGTCTGCGCACCCCGACATCGACGTCGTCGACGCCTACGAGATCCAGCTGATCAACATCCGCCAGCGAGTCGCCGAGGGTGCGCGGGTGCTGGGTCACAAGGTCGGTTTGTCCAGCAAGGCGATGCAGCAGATGATGGGTGTCGACGAGCCGGATTATGGTCATCTGCTCGATGAGATGCAGGTGTTCGAGGACGTCCCGGTCAAGGCGGACCGCTTCCTCTATCCGCGGGTGGAGGTGGAAGTCGGTTTCATCCTGGCCGAGGACCTGCCGGGTGCCGGGTGTACCGAGGAGGATGTGTTGGCGGCCACCGAGGCCCTGGTGCCCTCGATCGAGTTGATCGATACCCGGATCACCGACTGGAAGATCGCGTTGTGCGACACGATTGCCGACAACGCCTCGTCGGCTGGTTACGTGCTGGGCAAGGCCCGGGTGTCGCCCGCTGACATCGACGTCAAGACGATCGACGCGGTGCTGACCCGCAACGGTGAGGTGATCGCCGAGGGCCGCAGCGATGCCGTGCTGGGCAATCCGGTGACGGCGGTGGCCTGGCTGGCCCGCAAGGTGGAAAGCTTTGGGGTACGGCTGCGTCAAGGTGACGTCGTGCTTCCGGGTTCCTGCACGAAGGCGATCGATGCCCGCCCCGGTGACGACTTCGTCGCCGAATTCACCGGTCTCGGCTCAGTCCATTTGTCGTTTGAATAGGCTCGGATTAGTTTTGAATCAGTTGATTTAACGCCTGAAAGAGCAGCGAAAGGCAGCATCATGCCGTCTAAGGCAAGCGTGGCAATTGTCGGGTCGGGAAATATCAGCACCGACTTGCTCTACAAGCTCCTGCGATCGGACTGGCTGGAGCCGCGCTGGATGGTGGGCATCGACCCGGCCAGTGAGGGTTTGGCGCGGGCCCGCACGTTGGGTTTGGAGACCACCCACGAGGGGGTGGACTGGCTGCTGGCCCAGTCCGAGAAACCCGACCTGGTGTTCGAGGCCACCAGCGCCTACGTGCACCGGGACGCGGCGCCCAAGTATGAGGCCGCCGGGATCCGGGCCATTGACCTGACGCCGGCCGCGGTGGGTCCGGCGGTGATTCCGCCGGCGAATCTGCGCGCGCATCTGGATGCGCCGAATGTCAACATGATCACCTGCGGCGGGCAGGCCACCATTCCGATCGTCTACGCGGTCTCGCGTGTGGTGACGGTGCCCTACGCCGAGATCGTGGCGTCGGTGTCCTCGGTGTCCGCAGGGCCGGGCACTCGGGCCAACATCGACGAGTTCACCAAGACCACCAGCAAGGGCGTCGAGACCATCGGCGGAGCCCAGCGTGGCAAGGCGATCATCATCTTGAACCCGGCCGATCCGCCGATGATCATGCGCGACACCATCTTCTGCGCGATCCCCGCCGACGCCGACCGCGACGCGATCGCCCAGTCCATCCACGACGTGGTCGCCGAGGTGCAGACCTACGTTCCCGGATACCGGCTGCTCAACGAGCCGCAGTTCGACGAGCCCTCGGTGGTCAACGGCGGCCACCACGTGGTCACGACCTTCGTCGAGGTCGAGGGTGCCGGCGACTACCTGCCGCCCTACGCCGGAAATCTCGACATCATGACCGCGGCGGCCACCAAAGTCGGCGAAGAGATCGCCAAGGAGACTCTCGCGGTCACAGGAGCACAAGCATGAGTACCCGCGCCGTCGACGATGCAGAGCGCAGCGATGCGAAGGAGTGGCGCCATGAGTGAAGTTTTCTTCAACCCGGTGTGGGACGTGCGGATGACCGACACCTCGCTGCGTGACGGCTCCCACCACAAACGTCACCAGTTCACCAAGGATGAAGTCCAGGCGATCGTGTCGGCCCTGGATGCGGCCGGGGTGCCGGTGATCGAGGTGACCCACGGCGACGGGCTGGGCGGCTCGTCGTTCAACTACGGCTTCTCCAAAACCCCCGAGCAAGAGCTGATCAAACTGGCCGCCGAGACGGCCACCGAAGCCAAGATCGCGTTCTTGATGCTGCCGGGGGTGGGCACCAAAGAGGACATCAAGGAGGCCCAGAACAACGGCGGGTCGATCTGTCGCATCGCCACCCACTGCACCGAGGCCGACGTGTCGATCCAGCACTTCGGGCTGGCCCGCGAACTCGGCCTGGAAACCGTCGGCTTCCTGATGATGGCCCACACCATCACCCCGGAGAAGCTGGCCGCCCAGGCCCGCATCATGGCCGATGCCGGCTGCCAATGCGTCTACGTCGTGGACTCCGCGGGCGCCCTGGTGCTCGACGGGGTGGCTGAGCGGGTGTCCGCGCTGGTCGCCGAGCTCGGCGACGACGCTCAGGTCGGCTTCCACGGCCACGAGAACCTCGGGCTCGGCGTGGCCAACTCGGTGGAAGCCGTACGCGCCGGCGCCAAACAGATCGACGGCAGCGTACGCCGCTTCGGCGCGGGCGCGGGCAACGCGCCCGTCGAGGCCCTGATCGGGGTGTTCGACAAGATCGGCGTCAAGACCGGCATCGACTTCTTCGACATCGCCGACGCCGCCGAAGACGTGGTCCGCCCGGCCATGCCCGCCGAATGCCTGCTCGACCGCAACGCACTGATCATGGGCTACTCCGGGGTCTACTCCAGCTTCCTCAAACACGCAGTCCGCCAAGGCGAGCGCTACGGCGTCCCGGCCCACGAACTGCTGCACCGGGCCGGCCAGCGCAAACTGATCGGCGGCCAAGAAGACCAACTCATCGACATCGCGCTGGAGATCAAGCGCGAGCAAGAAAGCGGGACCGCGGTGGCGCGCTGAGTCCGCTGCTTTCGCAACAAAGCTCGGGCACAGCCGGGGCACAGCTGGTGTAGGTAGCGTGGCGCGCATGAGCACATCCACCACACGCGGCCTGCGGCGCCGCGGACTGTACGGCCTGCTCGCCGGGGGGCTACTCACCGCAACCGCTGCCACCGTGATCGCGCTGCCGGTCGCAAGCGCGGATCCATGCAATCAGACCGTGGGCCAATCCATCGACGCGTACCTGTCGCGGCATCCCGACGTGAAGGCGACGCTGTCCGCCAAGTCTCAGGCCGAGGGCGGTGGCCCCAACGTGATCGACTACCTGAATCGGCATCCGGATGTCCGCCAGCGCCTGATCAACCTGTCCCAGCAGTGCACCTCGTAGCGCCCGCATCGGCTTAATCTGTCAAGTCGGCAAACCCCGGCGACGACGCGCGGGAATGTTCGCCATTGACGAAAAAGTAGAACACGTTCTAGCGTCTAGGCGTGTTCTCTGACTCTCTCAACGATGCGATCGCCGAAGCCGAGAAGCTGGTAGCCGCCGCACCCTTCATCGAGACCGAAGCCGACCTGCTTGAAGGCATGCAATACCTGGCCGGTTGCATATCGGCCTGTATACATCTGGCAGTCGACTACGACCGCGACCATCCGTTCCTGCAGTCGGGCACCGGGCCATTCACCAAGATGGGTCTGGACAATCCCGACACTCTGTATTTCGGCACCCGCGTGCACGCCAACCACGACTACGTGGTCACCGGCGTCCGCGGTACCACCACCGACTTGAGCTTCCAGCTGCTCGGCGGTGAGTACACCGACGACAACGTGCCCGCCAGCCAGGCCGCGTTCGATGACCGCGAACTGGAGATCGCCGCCGACGGCACCTTCGAGTGGCGAGTGCGACCCACCAGCAATGGGCAATTGGTGATGCGTGAGGTTTACGGCGACTGGTCTGCCCAGCGCGGCACTTTGGCTATCTCCCGGCTGGACACCGCCGGCACTGCCCCGCCGCCGCTGACCCGCGACCTCATCGAAAAGCGTTATGCCACAGCCGGAAAGCAGCTGGTGCAGCGGGTGAAGACCTGGCTGCAATTCCCGCAGTGGTTCTATGACAATCTCCCGGTCAACACCATGGTGGCGCCGCGGCTGACCCCGGGCGGACTGGCCACCCAGTATTCGTCGGTCGGGCACTGGGATTTGCGGCCCGACCAGGCGCTGATCATCACCATTCCGACCAGCGATGCGCCCTACCTCGGCTTCCAGCTCGGCAGCCTGTGGTACATCTCGCTGGACTACATCAACCACCAGACGTCGTTGAACAACACTCAGGCACAAGCAGATCCGGATGGCAAGGTCCGCATTGTCGTCGCCGACGGGAATCCGGGTGTGACCAACTGGGTCGAGACTCTGGGACACCGGCGCGGGTACCTGCAATTCCGCTGGCAGCGAGTGTCACGGGAGCTGACCGATGCCGACGGGCCGACCGTGGAACTGGTCGACCTGGACGCGGTGGCGAGCAAGCTGCCGTATTTCGACCACAACAAGATTTCCGAGGATGACTGGCGTGCACGAATTGCGCTGCGCCAGCAACAAATTCAAGCAAGAATGCTGGGGTGACGATGTCAGGGATGCTCAAGAAGAAAGTAGTCGTCATCAGCGGCGTCGGACCGGGTCTCGGTACCACGCTGGCGCATCGATGTGCGCGCGACGGGGCGGATCTGGTGCTGGCGGCACGCACCGCCGAGCGGCTCGAAGAGGTCGCCCAGCAACTCAAGGACGCCGGCCACCAGGCGCTGGCGGTGTCGACGGACATCACTGACGACGATCAGGTGAACAACCTGGTCGAGCAGACGATGGCGACCTACGGCAAGGTCGACGTGCTGATCAACAACGCGTTCCGGGTGCCTTCGATGAAGCCGTTGGCGGGCACCACATTTCAGCATATCCGTGACGCGATCGAGCTCAGCGCGCTCGGGGCGTTGCGGTTGATCCAGGCTTACACCCCGGCGCTGGAAGCCTCCAAGGGTTCGATCGTCAACGTCAACTCGATGGTGCTGCGGCACTCGCAGGCCAAGTACGGTGCGTACAAGATGGCCAAGTCCGCGCTGCTGTCCATGTCGCAATCGCTGGCCACCGAGCTCGGTGACAAGGGTATTCGCGTCAATTCCGTTGCGCCCGGTTACATCTGGGGCGACACGTTGCAGGCCTACTTCAACCACCAGGCCGGCAAGTATGGCACCACGGCCGAGGAGATCTACCAGGCCACTGCGGCGAACTCCGACTTGAAGCGACTGCCTACCGAGGACGAGGTCGCCTCGGCAATTCTGTTCATGGCCAGCGATCTGTCCAGCGGCATCACCGGGCAGACATTGGATGTCAACTGCGGGGAGTACCACACCTAATGGCAGAGCGTACCGACGTCGGCACCGTCGAGGACATGCACGCGTCGGCAACCAAGCTGGTCGGGCTTGACGACTTCGGCGTTGACGACGACAACTACCGCGAAGCCCTCGAGGTGCTGCTGGAGTCCTATCGACGTGACGCCGGCCTAACTCCGTTGGGCAGCAAGATGAATCGTTTCTTCTTGCGCGGCGCGTTGGTGTCCAGGCTGTTCTCCGAATCGGCCTGGAAGCAGTATCCGCAGCACGCCGACGTCGCCATCGAGCGGCCGATCTTCGTCACCGGCCTGCCGCGCACCGGCACCACGATCTTGCACCGCCTGCTCGGAGCCGATCCCGTGCATCAGGGACTGCACCTGTGGCTGGCCGAGTTCCCGCAACCGCGTCCGCCGCGCGACGAGTGGGATGCCAACCCGTGGTACAGCTCGCTGAACGCGCAGTTCGAGAAGGCTCACGCGGAGAATCCGGAATACACCGGTCTGCATTTCATGGCCGCCTACGAGCTCGAGGAGTGCTGGCAGCTGCTGCGGCAGTCGCTGCATTCGGTGTCCTACGAGACGCTGTCGCACCTACCCACCTACTCGCAGTGGCTCTCACAACAGGACTGGACGCCGTCATACCAGCGGCATCGCCGCAACCTTCAGCTGATCGGGCTGAATGACGCCGAAAAGCGTTGGGTGCTCAAGAATCCCAGTCATCTGTTTGCGCTGGACGCGTTGATGACGACCTATCCGGATGCCCTGGTGATCCAGACGCACCGGCCGGTCGAGACGATCATGGGGTCGATGTGCTCGTTGGCGCAGCACACCGCCGAGGGATGGTCGACGACCTTTTCGGGCGCCCAGATCGGTGCTGACGCAATGGAAACCTGGTCGCGCGGTCTGCAGTTGTTCAACACCGCACGCGCCAAATACGACCCCGCCCAGTTCTGCGACGTCGACTACCGCGACTTGATCGCCGATCCGCTCGGGACGGTCGCCACGGTGTACCGCCACTTCGGCCTGGACCTGACCGACGAGGCGCGAAAGGCCATGGAGGACAGCCACGCCGAGAGTCAGACCGGCGCGCGGGCCCCGAAGCACAAGTACTCACTGGCCGACTACGGGCTCACCGCCGACGAGGTCAAGGAGCGCTTCGCCGGGCTGTGATCGGCCTTCGCCCAGGCGGCACAGCGGTAATTTCTCCCGATGGGGGCAATCACCGCGGTGAATCAGTCTTCTTCTGGGCGCTCCAGGTAGCCCTCGGCGACCGCGTGTTCGATGCTGTCGGACAGGCGAGGGCAGGACCTGGTTCGTGCCGGATCACCGCCGGATTCCCGCACCTCGGTGAAGTAGGCACAACGCGCAGACGCATTGGTATTCCATTGCACCGCGGTATGTCCCGGTCCCATCCTGCGCACGGTCACCGTGACATGGCAGAAGCGGCAATCGACCGGCTGCAGACCTGACGTCAGGTAGCGCTGCCGATCGGCCAGGCTGGCCTCGCGGACCGCAGCCGCACGCTTCGGGTCGTTAGCGAAATCCCTTGACTTCGACCATGATCCAGACCCGCCGTGGTGGGCGGGTTTGTCCTCGTGGTCGTGGCCGTCGCCGTGCAGCAAAAGCATCGACCGGGCGAGCCGATCGACGTCGGGAACCGCCGGCTGATCGTCACCCATGTCGTCAGTGCTGTTCGGCTGGAACTTCTTCGGCCGCAGCAGCTTCGGCATCCCGTGCTTTGAGGTTCTCGGCGACCTCGACGTTCCAGTGTTCGATAGCGCGGCTGGTGTCGACCTCGATCTCGAAGCGCTCCACCATCTCCGGTTCGACGTCGGCGGCATCGACGTAGAACTGCTGATACCAGCGACGCAGCTGGTACACCGCGCCGTCTTCCTCAACCAGCAGCGGGTTGTCGATCCTTGTCTTGTGCTTCCAGATCTCGACGTCCTGCAAAAAGCCCTTGCTGACACCTTCGGTGAAGACCCTGGACAGCTTCTCGGTCATCTTCTCGTCCATGCCCTTAGGCTTTTCGACGATGACGCCCCACTGCAGCACGAACGAGTTCTGGGTCACCGGGTAGTGGCAGTTGATCAGGATCGATTCGGCCTTGTAACCGCCATAACTGTTGTGCAGCCAGTTGATCATGAACGACGGGCCGAAGTAGGAAGCCTCGGAATCCAGGTGCGCCTCGCCGTAGGAGGTACCCAGATCACTGACGTCCGGGCGGCCCACGTTGTGCAGGTACTGCGAGGCGATGTGGCCCTCGAAGACGTTCTTGAAGTACGTCGGCAACCCGAAGTGGATGTAGAAGAAGTGCGCCATGTCGGTGACGTTGTCAATGATGTCGCGGCAGTTGGACCCCTCGATGAGGATGCTGTTCCAGCGCCACTCGGTCCACTCGTCACTGTGGGACTCCGGGATATCCGGAATGCGCACAGCGGGGTCGGGCGGGTTGTTCTCGTGGTCGTGCCAGACGAACAGCAGACCGCCGCGCACGTCGGTCGTCCAGGAACGGGTGCGTGCCGTCTTGGGCGTGCGCTTCGCGTAAGGCACCAGCTTGCAGCGGCCATCGCCGCCCCAGCGCCAGTCGTGGAACGGGCACGCGACCTCGTCGCCCTTGACGGTGCCCTCGGACAGGTCCCCGCCCATGTGGCGGCAGTAGCCGTCGAGCACCTTGATGTCGCCGTGGGAGTCCGCGAAGACCACCAGCTTGGTGCCGAACGCCTGAATCGAGTGCGGCTTGCCGTCCTGGAAGTCCTTTGCGACGCCCAGGCAGTGCCAGCCGCGGGCGTACCGGGTCGGCAACGCGCCGGGATCGATTTCCCGGATGCCGACCGCTTTAGTGTCGGTACTCACCTGTCACCTCCAGCATTGTTGCCCTCTAACTAGAACACGTTACAGTTTTCTGCCATGGACGCGCAACGACAGCGGGCCTAGCTGCGTTGTCCGGGGGGCGCTTCACGCTTGGGGTATATCTAGACGATGCCACTGTTTGCTTTCGAGGGTCGGGCGCCCCGGATCGATCCGACAGCTTTCGTGGCGCCGACCGCGACCCTGATCGGCGACGTCACGGTCGAGGCCGGGGCGTCGGTCTGGTTCAACGCCGTACTGCGCGGCGATTATGGGCCGATCGTCGTGCGAGAAGGCGCCAATGTGCAGGACGGATCGGTGTTGCACGCGCCACCGGGCATCCCCGTCGACATCGGACCGGGCGCGACGGTGGCCCATATGTGTGTCATTCATGGCGTTCACGTGGGTTCTGAGGCAATGATCGCCAACCACGCCACTGTTCTGGACGGGGCGGTGATCGGTGCGCGCAGCTTGGTCGCAGCGCATTCTCTGGTGACCGCCGGCACGCAGATTCCGGCCGGCGTGCTGGTGGTCGGAGCGCCGGCTCAGATCAAGGGCCCGATCGCCGGAACGGGTGCCGAGATGTGGATCAACTTGAATCCGCAGGCCTATCGCGATCTCGCGCAGCGGCATCTCACCGGGCTGGAGCCGATCTAGACCATCGGGATCAATGCGAAAGTTCCGTCGGCTGATATCCGGCCGGCAACTTCAGCACGCGGTTGCGGAAGTCGACCACATACACGTCGTCCTGTGGCCCGACCGCGATCCCATAGGGCGCGAAGAGATCGCCGAAAGGCAACACCGCCACCGTGTTCGAGCCCGCCGTCAATCGCAGCACCCGATTGTTGTTCAAGTCGGTGACGTAGACGCTGTTGCTGCGGTCGATCGCGACGCTGTTCGGGAAGTTCAGGCCGGTGAATGGGAGAATCTCCGGGGTGGTCGAGCCCGCGGGCAGCTTCTGCACCCGGTTGTTGCCGGCGTCGGCGACGTAGATGCCGTCGCTGCTGTCCACCGCGAGATCGTAAGGCTGGTTGAGTCCGGTGAACGGAACCGGAACCTGAACCGTTGAGCCGACGGGCATTTCGAGCACCTGGTTGTTCTTGAAGTCGGCGACGTAGACATTGCCGACGCTGTCCGCCGTCACACCATGGGGCTCGGTCAGGCCGGTGAAGGGAAGTTCGATCTGGGTCTTGGAGCCGGCGGGAAGTTCTAGCACCCGCTTGTGGTATTGGTCGACGACATAAAGATCGCCGTGGTGGTTCGTGGCCAGACCGGCCGGACGGTCCAGGCCGGTGAACGGCAACTCGATTGGGGTGTTCGTGCCGGCCCGCAACTCGAGCACCCGGTTGCCGCCGGAGTCGGCGACATACACGTTGCCGGCGTTATCTACTTCCACCCCTTCGGGATCCGCGAGGGTGAACGGCAGCACGACCGCGCCAGACGTGGGCGGCGCAGCGCTTGGGGTCGTGGTCTGGGTGGACGATGCCTTGCCCGACGACGTTTGCCCGAAGGCGAGGTAGCCGGCCACGGCGATGACCGCAATGACCACGACGGCCGCGGCGACCATGATCGTCAGAGAGGGCCGTGACCGCCGTTGCGGTTTGACCTTTGCGGGTGTCTCGAACTCCCAATCGTCGTCCATGCGCCGGCTCCTCAACCACCACGGTGTTCGCGACACCAGGACACTACCGCGCGGCTTTCCCGGCGCATAGCAACTTCAGAAGAAAAGCGCTGACCAGAAATGCCGGTTCAACTTCCCAGTGGTACCGTCTCGTATCCCGCGGGCAATTTGAGCACCCTGTTGTGGAAATCGGCGACGTAGATATCGCCCTGCGGGCTCACCGCCACCTCAAATGGGGCGACCAAATTGCTGAACGGCAGTCTTGACACGGTATTCGAACCGGCCGTGAGCTTGAGGACCCGATTGTTGTTCAGGTCCGTCACGAACACGTTGCCGCTGTGGTCGATCGCCACACTGTTCGGGAAATTCAGACCGGTGAACGGCAGGTCGACCGGCGTGGACGTTCCCGCCGCCAGTTTCACCACCCGGTTGTTGCCCGCGTCGGCGGCATACACGGTGTCGGCCTCGTCCACCGCTAGGTCGTAGGGCTGGTTGAGGCCGGTGAATGGCAACTCGACCTGAGTATTCGAGCCTGACGGCAATCCCAGCACCCGATTGCCCTTGAAGTCGGCAACGAAGACATCCCCCCGGCTATTCACCGCGATTCCATGAGGCTCTTCGAGCCCGGTCATCGGCAATTCGACCGGTGCGCTCGCGCCGGCCGGTAATTTCAGTACCCGCTGGTTTTTCTGGTCGACCACATAGAGGGCATTGTGGCCGTCCACCGCTAGACCGCCCGGCTCTTTGAGTCCGGTGAAGGGGAGCACGATCGGCTTGTCAGAGCCGGCTTTCAGCTCCCACACCCGGTCGGTGCCCGAGTCGGAGACGTACACGTTGCCCGCACCGTCCGCCTCCAGCCCGTCGGTATCCACGAGCTCGAACGGCAGGGCGGACGTGGCGGATTTCGCCGCAGGCGTCGGACTGGGCTTGACGGAGGCCTGGGTTGCCGATGTCCGGCCGAACAGTAGGTAGACGGCGACGACCGCGAGGATCACCAGCGTTGCCGCGCCGGCGATGGACAGGATCCGCAGCCGCAGGTGCGACCGACTCGTTGCGGGGTTCTTCGACCTGATTTCGTCCATGGGAACCAGGAGAGTACCGCGCGACGCCGCACCCGCACAGGAAGATCCAGGTTAATTCCGGGTTTGCAGACGACCTAGATCTTGCGGGTATTGGCGGCGGCGCGGTCCATCTCCCAATAGGCCCGCAGGGCAACCAGTTTGCCTTCGTCGTTGGCCTTGTAAGTGAACACGCCTTCGGCCGTCGTCTGGTAATCGCCCGTCGTGATCAGGATGTGGCCGACGTTCGCTTCCTCGTTGCCGCACTGGTAGGTATCGCGGAAGAAGAACTCGATCTTGGTGGTAGGGGCGATGGCCTTGTCCCAGAACGCCGAGATCGCGTCGCGGCCGCGGTGTCCCTTACCTTCGGGGTCGAAAACCGACGGCCCGATGGGATCCTCGACGATGGCGTCGTCGGTGAAAACCTCAAGCCAGGCTTGTTTGTCCCTGGCGCCGACTGCCTCGCGCGAGCGACGGCCCGCCTCGTGGGCGGGATTTTCGCTCACGCGCTGACTTTCTCGGGCTTGTCGGCACCGACCACCCACATGGAGTAGTACTGTGAGCCACCGCCGTAGGCGTGTCCCAACGCTTTTCGGGCGTTAGGAACCTGGTGGTCGCCGCCCTTGCCCATCACCTGGATGGCCGCCTCGGCGAAGCGAATCAGGCCCGACGCGCCGATCGGGTTCGACGACAGCACCCCGCCGGACGGGTTCACCGGCAGCTTTCCGCCGATCTTGGTCTCGCCGGCCTCGGTGAGCTTCCAACCCTCACCCTCGGGGGCAAATCCGAGGCTTTCCAACCACATTGGCTCGAACCAGGAGAATGGCACGTAGATCTCGGCGGCGTCGATCTCGTCGATCGGGCTCTTGATGCCGGCCGCCTCCCACAGTGCGGCGGCCGCGTCACGGCTGGCCTGCGGGCTGACCTGGTCGCGGCCCGAGAATTGCAGGGGCTCGGTGCGCAGCGCGGTCGCATGGATCCACGCCACCGGCTCGCCTTGTGCCAAGCGGGCTTCGGCGATCTCCTCGTTACCGATCACGACCGCGGCGGCACCGTCGGACGACGGGCAGGTCTCGTCGTAGCGGATCGGGTCCCACAGCATGGGGGACTCCATCACTTTTTCCACCGTGATGTCGGGCTGATGCAAGTGCGCCAGCGGGTTGCGGGCCCCGTTGAGCCGGTCCTTGACCGCGACGATGGCACCGATGTTCAACGGTGCTCCCGAGCGGCGAATGTACGAGCGCACGTGCGGGGCGAAGTATCCACCCGCGCCGGCGCCGACCGGCTTGATGAATGGGATCGGAATCGACAACGCCCACATGGCATTTGATTCCGACTGCTTCTCCCATGCCATGGCCAGCACGCGCTTGTACTTGCCCGACTGCACCAGGCTGGCCGCCACCACCGCGGTGGATCCGCCGACCGATCCCGCGGTGTGCACCCGGATGAGCGGCTTACCGGTGGCGCCCATGGCATCGGCCATGAACAGCTCCGGCATCATGACGCCCTCGAAGAAGTCGGGCGCCTTGCCGACCACTACCGCGTCGATGTCGTCGAACGTGGAACCGGAGTCGGCCAGCGCCCGGTCGATGGCCTCACGCACCAGGCCGTTCATCGAGACGTCCTTGCGCTTGGCTACGTACTTCGTTTGCCCGGTACCCAGTACCGCGGCGAGGTGCGCTCCTGCACCGGCCATCAGTTCTTTCCTTCCATGACCGCGACCAGGTTCTGTTGCAGCGCAGGCCCGCTGGTGGCGTGCGCCAGCACCCTATTCGCAGAACCGTCCCAGATGTGTTGTGCGGCAAATCCGATGCGCTCGAGACCGGCAACGAACATGGGGTTGGCCGACAGCGCACCGCCGGACGGATTGACTTTCGTCTTACCCGGGATCCGAATGGCGTCCGTCAGGATCAGGTGCTGGTGGGTGAACGGTGCGTGGATCTCGGCGACGTCGAGGTTGGCGGTGGTGCCGCCGGTGGCCGCCTTGGTCGCGGCCCGCGTCGACGGAGAGTCGGTGAGGTCGCGTGCACCGAGCACCGGGGTTTCGATGCGATGCTCGATTCCGGTTATCCAGGCCGGGTTTTCGCGCAACTCGCGTGCGCGGTCGTCGGCGGCCAGCACGATCGCGGCGGCGCCGTCGGTGATCGGTGCGATGTCGTGCCGGCGCAGCGGGTCGGCGAAGTAGGGCCGGTCCAGCAGGCCTTCGACGTTGACCGCCGATTCCACCTTGTCGACCCGGCGGGCGTTGGCGAATGAATCGAATGCGACTCGGGCCATCTGCATTTCGCTCCACTTGCCGGAGTCGAGTCCCAGGCGGGCCTGCAGCCCGGCCATCGACACCGAGTCGGGCCACAGCGGCGCGACGGTGTAGGGGTCGGTCTGCCGGGACAGGATCTGGCGCAGGATGCCGGCCGAGGACTTGCCGAAGCCGTACACCAGCGCGGTGTCCACCTCGCCGGTCAGGATCTTGATGTAGGCCTCGTAGAGGGCCCAGGCCGCATCCATCTCGACGTGCGACTCGTTGATCGGCGGTACGGCACCGATCGAGTCGATCGCCGAGATGAACGAAAAGGCCCTTCCGGCAAGGTAATCGGACGACCCGGAGCACCAGAAGCCGATGTCGGTCCGGGCGATGCCCAGCTCCTCGTAGAGCTGGGCGAAACACGGAATCAACATCTCGACGCCGTTGGTGGTGCCGTCAGTGCGGCGGACATGCGGGGCGTGGGCAAAGCCGACGACCGCAACATTGCGTTCGCTCATGTGTTCCTAAGCCCTTTACAGGTGGTGCTTGTAGGTGTCGTACTCGGCGTCCGGTTCACCGGTGGGCCGGAAGTACTCGATGTTGTCGATGCCAAATCCCCATTCCTCCCGGGGCTTCCACACCGCTTCCACTCGCATGCCCATCCGGACCTCGTGCGCGTCGATGTCGGCGACCAGATGCAGGAACGGGATGTCGGCGCCGTCCAACAGCACATAAGCGGCCACATAGGGCGGCTTGATGCGCTGTCCCTGGAACGGGATGTTGATGATCGCGAACGTTGTCACGGTGCCCTTGTCCGGCAGCTCGACGAACTCGGTGGTGGGCTGGCCGGTGGCCGGGTCCGCACCGTGCGGCGGGAAGTAGACCTTGCCGTTCTTCCCCGTCTTGGCGCCCAGCAGCTTGCCTTCCGCGATGGCGCGCAGGTAAGCGCTTTCCTCGTGCGAGGCGCTGTGCTGAATGGTCAGCGAGACCGGTGTGACGATCATCGTGACCGGGTCCTGGTCGCTGGGGGGTCCCTCGGGTTCGGCGTCCTCGCCCAGCGCGAAGTAGGCGATGTCGGTAATGGAGCCCACGGTCTCGTCGGCCCAGTGCACATGCACCCGCGCGCCGGTCTCGATCTTGTCCGGTGCGCCGGCGTCGACGGCGTGGATCATCGCGGTGTCGGCGCCGTCCAGCTTGATCAGGGCCCAGGCGAACGGGCGGTCCAGCGGTTCGCCCCCCAGCGGCTCGGCCTGCCAGGTCCAGGAGACCACGGTGCCGACGGGTGAGACCGGTACCATCTCGCCCAGCGGTTCGTAGGTGACCGGGTCGTACTCCGGCGGTGGCACATGCACCCGGCCATCCGATCCGCGCACCCCGAGGACGCGGCGCCCACGCAGTGCGGTGAAGAAATTGCTAAGCGTGGTACCGACTGAACGGGTGTAGTCGAATGCCAGAGTTAACGGCGCTGAGAGGGGCGGCTCGGAGTGATCGATCGTGGTCGGGCCGCTCGAAGTGGCTGTCACGCCATCGAGTAGAACAGGTTCTAAGAACCGTTTCAATATCGGGTCCGGTTCGGCCAGGAAAGGCGGAGACATGAAGCTGGGTTTGCAGCTGGGATATTGGGGCGCTCAACCGCCGGAGAACCACGGCGAGCTCGTGGCCGAAGCGGAGGCCGCCGGATTCGACGCCGTGTTCACCGCCGAGGCATGGGGTTCGGACGCCTACACGCCGCTGGCGTGGTGGGGTTCGTCGACGCAACGGGTGCGGCTTGGCACTTCGGTCGTTCAGTTGTCCGCGCGCACCCCGACGGCATGCGCGATGGCCGCACTCACTCTCGATCACCTTTCCGGTGGCCGGCACATTCTCGGGCTCGGGGTGTCCGGGCCGCAGGTCGTGGAGGGCTGGTACGGCCAGTGGTTCCCCAAGCCGCTGGCCCGCACTCGTGAGTACATCGACATCATCCGCCAGGTGTGGGACCGCAAGGCGCCGGTGACCAGCGACGGCCCGCACTACCCGCTGCCGCGGACCGGCGAGGGCACCAGCGGCCTGGGCAAGCCGCTCAAGCCGATCACCCACCCGCTGCGCAGCGACATCCCGATCATGCTGGGCGCCGAGGGACCGAAGAACGTCGCGCTGGCCGCCGAGATCTGCGACGGCTGGCTGCCGATCTTCTACACGCCGCGGATGGCCGACACCTACAACGAGTGGCTGGACGAGGGCTTTGCCCGGCCGGGTGCCCGCCGCAGTCGTGCGGACTTCGAGATCTGCGCGACGGCCAACATCGTGATCACCGAGGACCGCAGCGCCGCGTTCGCGGCCATGAAGCCCTACATCGCGCTCTACATGGGTGGAATGGGCGCCGAAGACACCAACTTCCACGCCGACGTGTACCGCCGGATGGGCTACGCCGACGTGGTCGACGACGTCACCAAGCTGTTCCGCAGCAACCAGAAGGACAAGGCCGCCGAGATCATCCCCGACGAGGTCATCGATGATGCCGCGATCGTGGGCGACGTCGACTACGTCCGTAAGCAGATCAAGTCCTGGGAGGCGGCGGGCGTCACGATGATGGTCGTGTCCGGCCGCAGCGCGGAGCAGGTCCGGGAGCTCGCCACGCTCGTCTAGACAGTTCTTGCTACATGTCAAGAACACGTTCTAGATTGACCGGATGACTGTGTCGCAGCACACCATCGCGGGCACCGTCCTCACCATGCCGGTGAGGATCCGCGAGGCAAATCAGCACATGGCGATGTTCTCGGTGGACGCCGACGCCGCCCAGCACCTGATCGACTACAGCGGCCTGCGGGTCTGCCGCTACCTGCCCGGGCGTGCGGTCGTGGTGCTGATGCTGATGCACTACATCGACGGCGACCTTGGCCAGTACTACGAGTTCGGCACCAGCGTCATGGTCAACCCGCCGGGGTCGAACGCGAGCGGGCCAGCCGCGTTGGGTTCGGCCGGCGCGTTCATCCATCACCTGCCCGTCGACCAGGAGTTCACCCTGGAGGCGGGGACGAAAATCTGGGGCTACCCGAAAGTCATGGCGGACTTCACGATTCGCGAGGGTCGTACGTTCGGGTTCGACTGCACGGTCGATGGGCAACTGGTGATCGGCATGGACTTCCGTCCGGGCCTGCCGATTCGGTTGACCCCGCGTCAGCAGGCGCAGCGCAGCTACTCGCACCGCGACGGAATCACCCGCGAGACCGCCTTCGAGCACACCCTGGACGGGGTTCGGACGCGGCTCGGGGGCGTGAGCGTCCGGCTGGGCGATCACCCGTACGCGAAGGAGCTTGCGTCGCTTGGTCTTCCGAAGCGCGCGATGTTGTCCAGCTCTGCTGACCAGGTTCAAATGACATTCGGCGATGCCCAGGAGATCTCATGACCGCTGTTGGACTACCGACCAAACCCGACGTCGACTTGACCGACGGCGCTTTCTACGCTGGTGACTCCCGGCCCGTTTACAAGTGGATGCGCGAAAACGAGCCGGTCTTTCGGGACCGCAACGGGCTGGCCGCCGCCTCGACGTATCAGTCCGTCATCGAGGCCGAGCGCAACCCCGAGCTGTTCTCGAATGCCGGCGGCATCCGACCCGACCAGCCAGGCGTCGAGATGATGATCGAAATGGACGACCCGCAACATCTGTTGCGCCGCAAGCTCGTCAACTACGGGTTCACCCGCAAGCGGGTCAAAAACCTGGAGGCCTCGATCACCTCGTTGTGCGACACGCTGATCGACGCGGTGTGCGAACGCGGCGAATGTGACTTCGTCTGGGACCTGGCCGCGCCGCTGCCGATGGCGGTCATCGGCGACATGCTCGGGGTGCGTCCCGAGGAACGCGCGATGTTCCTCAAGTGGTCCGACGACCTGGTCAGTTCCTTGAGCAGCACCGCGGCCGAGGCCGACGTCCAGGTCACGATGGAGGCCTTCGCCACCTACAGCCAGTACATGATGGGCATGATCGAGGAACGCAAGAAGGAAGCGACCGACGACCTGGTCAGCGTGCTCGTGCACGCCGAGGTCGAAGGTGCGCGCCTCGAAGACCACCAGATCGTGACCGAGGTGCTGCTGCTGCTGATCGGCGGCGACGAGACCACCCGGCACACGCTGTCCGGCGGCACCCGTCAACTGCTGTTGCACCCCGATCAGCACAAGCGCCTGGCGGGGGATTTGAGCTTGCTGCCCAACGCAATTGAAGAGATGCTGCGCTGGACCGCGCCGGTGAAGAACATGGCACGCACGATCACCGCCGACACCGAGTTCCACGGGACTGCCCTGCACGCGGGCGAAAAGATGATCCTGCTGTTCGAGTCCGCGAACTTCGACGAGAAGGTCTTCGACGATCCGGAGAGCTTCAACATCGAGCGCTACCCGAACAACCACCTCGCGTTCGGCTTCGGCACGCACTTCTGTCTCGGCAACCAGCTCGCCCGGCTCGAGCTGTCGATCATGCAGACCCGCCTGCTGCAGCGCCTGCCCGACATGCGGCTGGCCTTAGGAGATGCGGCCGAGCTGCCGTTGCGTCCGGCGAACTTCGTGTCCGGCCTGGAGATGATGCCGGTCACCTTCACCCCGAGCGCGCCGCTGTCGTAGCCCATCAGCGCCGAACGTGAAGGTGTTGCGAAGAAACGACAAAAACGCCGCAGCAGTTTCACGTTCGGCGATTCCATGCCGCGGCCAGCCGCGCCAGGATGCCGCCTCGCGTGTGTTCGCCCATGACGCGGATGGTGATCCAGCCCATGGCATCTAGCGCTTCATAGCGCTCGATATCCCTGCGCAGTTGCCGACGATCGGTGCGATGGTGCTCGCCTTCATACTCGAGCGCGATCTTGACGTCTTCCCAACCCATGTCGACAACCGCGACCGGCTCGCCATACTGCCCGTAGACCGGAATCTGCGTCTCTGGCCGAGGGTATCCGGCCCCGATGGTCAGCAGCCGCAACCATGTCTCGCGCGGCGACTGCGCACCGGCATCGACAAGGTCCAGGGCGCGCCTGGCCCGCCGGATGTTCCGGTGGCCCTTATAGCGTTCGGCGATGAGTTCTGCATCGGCGACCTTCAACCGGGTTGCACGAGCCAGGGCGTCGATGGCGGCGACGGACCGGCTGATCGGGTAGCGGCAGGCCAGATCGAACGCCGTCCGCGCCGGAGTCGTCACTGGCAATTCCCGGACCGTCGTGATTTCGTCGTTCTCGATGCGATCGGCCCAGGTGCGGACATGTGTTGGCGCGTGGCGATTCTGGTAGATGAGTTCGGCCGGTGCCTGTCCATCGACCCATTTGGCGCCGTGCAGCGCCGCGGCCGACTGGCCGGCGATAACCCCGCGGCGCCGTGACCACAACCAGGCCGCCTCGGCGCGCACCATGGCGGTGATCTCGGTATCGCCGGCAACGTAGACGTCGCGGTGGATCGCGACAAACCTGCCGGTTCGCAACGCATATGGCGTCACACGACCGGACGTGACGGCCTTGCTACCAATAAATGGTTTTCCCATCCCGCGGAGTATGCCGAGGGGCACCGACGGGTCGCCCAGTGTGAAGCCATTGCGAAAATCCTGCCGCAGATTCGCAACAGCTTCACGCTCGACGAGGCGAGCGAACGAAAGGTGCTACTTGTTCTGGAAGTTGGGCTTGCGCTTTTCGGCGAACGCCCGCGGGCCTTCCTTGGCGTCGTCGGACAAGAACACCTTGATACCGATCTGGGTGTCGATCTTGAACGCGTCGTTCTCGTGCATGCCCTCGGTCTCGCGGATGGCCCGCAGGATGGCCTGCACGGCCAGCGGGCCGTTGTTCTCGATCAGCTCGGCGATCTCGAGCGCCTTGGTCAGCGCCTGGCCGTCCGGCACCAGGTGCCCGATCAAGCCGATCTCCTTGGCTTCGGCGGCGGTGATGTGCCGGCCGGTCAGCAGCAGATCACAAGCCACGGTGTAGGGGATCTGGCGCACCAACCGGACGGCCGAGCCGCCCATCGGGTACAGGCTCCACTTGGCCTCGGAGATGCCGAACTTGGCGCTCTCACCCGCGATTCGGATGTCGGTGCCCTGCAGGATCTCGGTGCCACCGGCGATCGCGGGGCCTTCGACGGCCGCGATCAGCGGTTTGGTCAGCCGACGACCCTTGAGCAGGGCGTCGATGCGTGACGGGTCGTAGCTGCCGTCTTTGAACGACTCGCCCGGCGGCTTTTTGGTTGCTGCCTTGAGATCCATGCCGGCGCAGAAGTAGCCACCGGCCCCGGTCAGGATGCAGCACCGGATGTCGTCGTCGTTGTCGACACGGTCCCAGGCCTGCACCATGATTTCCATCATTTCGGTGCTCAGCGCGTTGCGGGCGTGTGGTCGGTTCAGGGTGACGATGAGCGTGTGACCACGCTGCTCAACGATCGCGTCGGGTCCCGCTGGTTCGTTTGCTGGCGCTTGACCTGTATCCGGGGCCACGGCTACCGCCTTTCCCTCCACATCGAGTACGAACTTGTCAAGAAATGTAACACGTTCTAATTTGGTGGCCGTGGCCCTGAATATTGCCGATCTTGCCGAGCACGCCATCGACGCCGTGCCTGACCGTGTAGCCCTCATCTGCGGCGATGAGCAGCTGACCTACGCCGAGCTGGAGGAGAAGGCCAACCGCCTGGCGCACTACCTGATCGAGCAGGGTGTGCGCAAGGACGACAAGGTCGGGCTGTACTGCCGCAACCGCATCGAGATCGTCATCGCGATGCTCGGCATCATCAAGGCCGGCGCCATCCTGGTGAACGTCAACTACCGCTACGTCGAGGGCGAGCTTCGCTACCTGTTTGACAACTCCGACATGGTCGCGCTGGTCCACGAGCGCCAGTACTCCGACCGGGTGGCCAACGTGCTGCCCGAGACCCCGAACGTCAAGACGATCCTGGTCGTCGAGGACGGCAGCGACAACGACTTCGGCCGCTACGGCGGCGTCGAGTTCTACTCCGCGATCGCCAACAGCTCACCCGAGCGCGACTTCGGCGAACGCAGCGCCGACGACATCTACCTGCTCTACACCGGCGGCACCACCGGATTCCCGAAGGGTGTGATGTGGCGTCACGAGGACGTCTACCGGGTGCTGCTCGGTGGAACCGACTTCGCCACGGGCGAATTCGTCGAGGACGAGTACGACCTGGCCAAGGCTGCGGCCGCCAACCCGCCGATGATCAACTATCCGGTTCCACCGATGATCCACGGCGCCACCCAGTCGGCCACCTGGAGATCGATCTTCTCGGGTCAAACCACCGTGCTCGCACCGGAATTCAACGCCGACGAGGTCTGGCGCACGATCCACGATCACAAGGTGAACATGCTGTTCTTCACCGGTGACGCGATGGCCCGGCCGTTGCTCGACGCGCTCGACAGGCAAAACGACTACGACCTGTCGTCGCTGTTCATGCTGGGCAGCACCGCGGCCCTGTTCTCGCCGAGCATCAAGGAGCGCCTGCTCGAGCTGCTGCCCAACCGGATCATCACCGACTCGATTGGCTCCTCGGAGACCGGCTTTGGTGGCACCAGCATCGTGGCCAAAGACGCCCCGCACAGCGGTGGGCCTCGCGTCACGATCGACCACCGCACCGTCGTGCTCGACGAGGACGGCAACGAGGTGAAGCCCGGCTCGGGCGTGCGCGGCTTCATCGCCAAGAAGGGCAACATCCCGGTCGGCTACTACAAGGACGAGAAGAAGACCGCGGAGACGTTCAGAACCATCAACGGGGTCCGCTATGCGATTCCGGGCGACTGGGCGCTGGTCGAAGAGGACGGCACGGTCACGATGTTGGGCCGCGGTTCGGTGTCCATCAACAGCGGTGGCGAGAAGATCTACCCCGAAGAGGTCGAAGCCGCGCTCAAGGGACATCCCGACGTCTTCGACGCCCTGGTGGTCGGCGTGCCCGACCCCCGCTACGGGCAGCACGTCGCCGCCGTCGTGCAGGCGCGGCCGGGGACCCGTCCGGCGCTGTCCGAACTGGATAGCTTCGTGCGCTCCGAGATCGCGGGATACAAAGTGCCGCGCAGTCTTTGGCTCGTCGACGAGGTGAAGCGTTCACCGGCCGGCAAGCCGGACTACCGCTGGGCCAAGGAGCAGACCGAGGCGCGTCCGGCCGACGACGTGCACGCCGCCCACGCGACGACCCCCTGACGCCCTGACAGACTTCGTCAAACAGCACGCCGGCGCACCTTCGGGGTACTTCGCCTGGGAAGCCGCGGGACTGCGATGGCTTGCGGCTGTCGACGGCGGTGTGCCCTGTGCGCCGATCGTGTCTGTTGACGCGACGAGCCTGACCCTGCGGCGCCTGGAATCGGTGCGCCCCGATCCGGCGGCCGCGCATGCCTTCGGCAGCCGATTGGCCGTCACGCACGACGCGAGTGCTCCGGCGTTCGGCGCCGGTCCCGACGGCTGGGACGGGCCGGGCTTCTTCGGGCCGTTGTCGCAGCCATTGCCGATGTCGCTGCGCCGCCATCAAAGCTGGGGCGACTTCTACGCCGAAGAGCGGTTGGCTCCGATGCTCGAGCTCGCCGCACCAGGCCTCGATGCGTCGGCCCGGGCCGCGATCGAGGCCGTGATAAGGCGTTGCCGGGCAAACGATTTCGGCGACGACGACCGGCCTGCCCGCCTGCACGGCGATCTGTGGGGCGGCAACGTGATGTGGACTGCAGGGGGTGTGGTCCTGATCGACCCAGCCGCGCACGCCGGGCACCGCGAGAGTGACCTGGCGATGCTCGCGCTATTCGGCTGTCCGTACTACGACGCCGTGATCGCGGGGTATGAGCAGGTGCGACCGCTGCAACCGGGTTGGCGAGACCGCGCCGGCCTGCATCAGCTTTACCCGCTGCTGGCGCATGTCGTGTTGTTCGGGGGCGGGTACGCCCAGCGCACCCACGCTTGTGCCCGCGCCGCGCTACAAGTCTGAGAGGACTTCCGCTAGCCGGCGATCTTCGCGATCTGGGCCTCGGACAGTTTCTGGACCGAATCCGGCAGTGGCCGAAGGTATATGTGCACCGAGTCCAGGAAGTTGGGTTTGCTGCCGTCGGTGATTACCCAGTTCAGGAATGCCTGCATGGTCTGTGCCACCGCAGGGTCCTGCTGTTTGGCGTAGACGATCGCGTACTCGTAGTTGACGATCGGGTAACCGTCCGGGGCGGGCCCGTTGACCAGTGAGATCACCTGGTTTGCGGGCACTTGCGAGGCGGAACCGGTCGCTGCTGCCTGAATACTTTCAGGTGCCGGCGGCACGTAATTCCCCGAAGCGTTGGCCAGTTGGGCTTCACCCAGTCCCCTCTGACTGGCCTGCTCGTGGTAGCTGCTGGCGAGATAGGCAATACAGCCCGGATTTTCGGCGCAGCCGGTCACCATGCCCGCCATGCCGGGAGCACCGGTCTCACCGAGCGCGCCCGGGACCGCGGGAAAGTCGACGGTGGTGCCGAAACCGGTGGACTTGCCCCAGCCGTCGGGGTCTTGCTTGGACAGGTACTCGGTGAACAGGAAGGTGTCGCTGGTCCCCGGATCCGAACGGTGCAGTGGAACGACGCGAATCGCCGGCAAACTCACCCCCGGGTTCAGGGCCGCGATTTGCGGGTCATTCCAGGTTTTGATGGTGCCCTGGTACATGGCCGCCAGCACTTTGCCATTGAGTTTCAGGTGGTCGGTGACGCCGGGCAGGTTGTAGTGGACGTACACGGCGGAAACGGCCAGCGCAATGTTCATCAGCCCTGGGTGGGCCGCCATGTCGGCCTCGGACAGGTGGACGCCGGAGGCGCCGAGGTTGACCGCTCCGGCTGCAGCCTGCGAGATTCCGACTGCGGCCGGCGCGCGGCTGATATTTATCGTGACGTTGAGGTACTTGAAGTGATAAGCGGCCACCCACGCATCGAGCAGCGGGTAGAGGTCCTTGGACCCGGTCTCCGACAGCGTCACGTTTGATGTCGGTGGGGCGGTGGCGATGGTGACGGCGGCGCTGGAGGTCGACGACGCGCCCGGTGAGTGTGAACCGCAGGCAGCGGTGATCAGCAGCAGCGGAATGACCGCGCCTAGCGCGAGCAAACGAATGTTCATCAGCCCTCGTCGAGTTTCCGTCATCCCTGGCAGACACCGGGAAGTCTGCGAACACTATTGCAGTTCCACACATGTTCTACAGCGGTTCCATTCGCGGGTGCTCCCCTGACCATCCGCTTGCCCCGTGTGGCCGGTCCGGGCCGTACAGTCGAATCGCGATGACGATCGATGTGTGGATGCAGCACCCCACTGCGCGGTTCCTGCGCAGCGACATGCTGGCTTCCTTGCGTCGCTGGACGGGCGGCACGATGCCGGAGGCCGATATCCCGATCGATGTCACCGTCGCGGCGATGGACGCGGCCGACGTCGGCTTCGGGCTGCTCAGCGCGTGGTACGGTCCCAACGGTCAGGACCTGGTCTCCAACGACGAGGTTGCCGAGTGGGTTCGGTTGCACCCGAACCGGTTTGCCGGTCTGGCGGGCGTCGATCTCGATCGCCCGATGCCGGCGGTCCGTGAGCTACGCCGCAGGATCGCCGAAGGATTCGTCGGGCTGCGGGTGGTGCCCTGGCTGTGGAACGCGCCACCCACCGATCGCCGTTACTATCCGCTGTTCGCCGAGTGCGTCGAGGCCGGCGTTCCGTTCTGCACCCAGGTCGGTCACACCGGACCGCTGCGCCCCTCGGAGACCGGGCGCCCGATTCCCTACATCGACCAGGTTGCGCTGGACTTTCCTGAGCTGGTGATTGTGTGCGGACATGTCGGCTATCCATGGACCGAGGAGATGGTGGCGGTCGCGCGCAAGCACGAGAATGTCTACATCGATACGTCCGCGTACACCATTGAGCGGCTGCCGGAAGAACTGATCCGGTTCATGAAAACCGGTACCGGACAACGCAAAGTCCTGTTCGGCACCAACTACCCGATGATCACCCACACGCACGCCGTGGCCGGGATCGACGAACTCGGGCTTGCCGACGCGGCCCGCCACGACTTTCTGCACGGCAATGCCGAACGCGTATTCAAACTGGAGGCAATCAGGTGAACGGTGCACAGGCTCTGATCAACACCCTGGTCGACGGCGGTGTGGACGTGTGCTTCGCCAATCCCGGTACCTCGGAGATGCACTTCGTGGCCGCGCTGGACACCGTTCCCCAAATGCGAGGCGTGCTGGCCCTTTTCGAGGGCGTCGCGACGGGCGCGGCCGACGGCTATGCCCGCATCGCCGAGCGGCCGGCGGCAGTTCTGCTGCACCTGGGGCCCGGATTGGGCAATGGCCTGGCGAACCTGCACAATGCGCGCCGGGCGCATGTGCCGATGGTGGTCGTCGTCGGGGACCACGCCACCTATCACAAAAAATACGACGCCCCACTGGAATCCGATATCGACGCGCTCGCGGGCAGTGTCTCGGGATGGGTGCGCCGCACGGCTACCGCCGCCGACGTGGCGCCCGACGCCGCCGAGGCGATCGCGGCGAGCCGGTCCCGCGCGCAGATCTGCACGCTGATCCTGCCCGCCGACGCGTCCTGGTCGGATGGCGCCCAGCCCGCCGCAGCACCGCCCGCGCGGCCGGCAAGTGCGGACCCGCTGCTGGCGCCCGCGGTCGCACAGGTCCTGCGATCGGGGGAACCGGCGGTGATCATGGTGGGCGGTGACGCGACCCGCGGCCCCGGGCTGGCCGCCGCCGCGCGGATCGCGCAGGCAACCGGGGCTCGCTGGCTCTGCGAGACGTTTCCGACGCGCCTGGAACGCGGCGCCGGCGTTCCCGCCGTCGAGCGGTTGGCGTATTTCGCCGAGGCCGCCGCGGCCCAGCTGGACGGCGCCAAGCATCTGATCCTGGCCGGTGCCAAATCTCCGGTGTCGTTCTTCGCCTACCCGAACATGCCCAGCGACCTGGTACCGGCGGGTTGCGAGGTGCACGTGCTCGCCGACTACCTCGGTGCGGCCGACGCGCTGATCGAGCTGGCCGACGAGATCGCACCCGGCACGGTCGCGCCCCTGGCCGCCGTGTCGCGCCCGCAGCTGCCGACCGGCGCGTTGACCTCGGCGTCGGCGGCCGACGTGATCGGCGCGCTGCTGCCCGAACGGGCGATCGTCGTCGACGAGTCGAACACCTCGGGCTTGATGCTGGCGCAGGCCACTGCCGGGGCGCCGGCGCATGATTGGCTGACGCTGACCGGTGGGGCGATCGGCTACGGCATCCCCACCGCGGTCGGTGCCGCGGTGGCCGCCCCGGACCGGCCGGTGCTCTGCCTGGAATCCGACGGGTCGGCGATGTACACGATTGCCGGGCTGTGGACGCAGGCGCGCGAGAACCTCAACGTGACCACCGTGCTATACGACAACAGCGCCTACGACATCTTGCGGATTGAGCTGCAGCGCGTCGGTGCCGGTGCTGCCCCCGGTCCCAAGGCCCTTGATCTACTTGATTTATCGCGTCCGACAATGGATTTCGTCAAGATCTCCGAGGGTATGGGGGTACCGGCCCGCCGGGTGGACACCGCCGAAGAGTTCGCCGATGCGTTGCGCGAAGCCCTGGCCGAACCGGGGCCGCATCTGATCGACGCGGTGGTGCCTTCGATCACGGGTTGACGCCCCACGATCCGGCGCATCCGTCAGTAACGGGCCAGCACCGGTAGCCGGCTGACGAGCCAGTCCGTCAACGTGTTGACGACCTCGACTCCGGTTTCAAATCCGCCGTCGTGGACTTCGGCCGCCAAGGCCACGCCCCATTCCCCCGAAGGCGTGGGCAGGATCCCGAATTGCCGTACCAGGTACTCGCCATCGGTACCCGGGCCCCAACCACCTTTAGCCGCGGCACTATTGGCGGCCAGGCCCCATCGGTGCTCGGGCGTGAGGTCGGACATCAGCTCGATCACATCCGCCGCGCCCGGTACCGTCGGCAACTCCGCGGCGAATCGCGCCTGCCGCTGCAGCGTCCACTGCGTCTGGCCAAATGCGGTGTAGCCGCGTCGAAGTCGCCGCGATTCGACCACCGTCGCGGTGTCGCCGCCTTCGGCGACGACACCCTGTACCTTGCGGGCCGCGTCCACCGGTTCGCCCAGCAGCGCCCACAACTGTTCGGATGCGCGATTGTCGGATTCGGTGATGGCCTTGACCGCCAGCTCGCGGGCGTTGAGCCAATCGGTGCGCAATGCCGCGATTGCCAACGGCACTTTGATCGTCGACCAGGCGACGCCCGACCACCACCTGCCCAGTGAATAAGTCCGGTCCGGACGCGCGATCGCCACACCGATGTTGGCCGGTACCGCGTCGGAGAGCTGGTCAAAACTCGCTTCCAGCGCAAGCTCCAGGGGCCGGGACGTCATAGGGCTATCGAGGTATCGGCCATACCCGATCATGACAGTCGATACCTTCGGCCGCCAACTGGCGTTTGAGCACCTTGAAGGTCACCGTCCGCGGCAGCTCCGCGCTGATCCGGACGTACGACGGCCATTGTTTGGGCCCCAGGTCGGGCTGCTCGGCCAGGAATGCCCGGAATTTCTCGGCGTCGAACTCGCTGCCCGGTGCCATCACCAAAGCGGCCATCACCTGGTCGCCGACCACCGGGTCGGGGATCGCATAGACGGCGACCTCGGCCGCGTCGGGGTATCGCAGCAGCACCCGTTCGATCGGTGCCGAACCGAGGTTCTCGCCGTCAACCCGCATCCAATCACCAAGGCGCCCAGCGAAGTACGCGAACCCGTCCTCGTCGCGATAGGCGAGGTCACCACTGTGGTAGATGCCGCCGGCCATTCGCTCGGCCTCGGCGGCAGCGTCGTTGTAGTAACCCTCGAAACGGCCCGGCCCGCTGGTGTTCACCAGCTCGCCAACCACTCCGGCCGGGCAGGACTTGCCGGTCTCGGGGTCGACGATGTCCAACCCCTCGGTCAGCGGCCCCAATGCGCCCGGCGGGGTATCGGGTGTGCGGGCGATCGCGACGCCACCTTCGGTCGAGCCGAACCCGTCCTGCACCTTGCAGCCGAATCTGCGTGCGAACCGTTCGATGTCGCTGGGCACGCCCTCGTTGCCGTACACCGCCCGCAGCGGATTGTCCGCGTCGTCGGGTTGCTCCGGCTGGGCCAGCACATAGGACAGCGGCTTACCGACGTAGTTGGCGTAGGTCGCCCCGTAGCGGCGGACGTCGACCATAAAGTTCGATGCAGAGAACTTGCGCCGCAACGCCATTGAGCCCTGGCACGCCGCAGCCACCGCCCAGCCGACCAGAACCGCGTTGGAATGGAACAGCGGCATCGACACGTAGCAGACGTCGTCGCGGCCGAGGTCGAATCGTTGTGCCATTGTCGTTCCGGCGATCGCGACCTTGCCATGGCTGCACTTCACCGCCTTGGGCTCCCCGCTGGTGCCCGAGGTGAAGATCAGCATGAAGAGGTCTTCGGCCGACGCTGACTGGAAACTCAACTCGGCATCACGATGTGCGTCGACTTCGGCCACCCACTGCGCCGAATCGACGTTCAAGTGATCGATGTCATCCAGTGTCGCAGCCGATTTCGAGTCGGCGAGGACCAGCTGGCAGTCGGCCCGGGCGATATCGCGGGCCAGTGCCTCGCCGCGGCGCACCGAGTTGAGACCGACCGGCACGATCCCCGACATTCCCGCCGCGGTCAACATCGCCGAGAAGAACGGGGTGTTCTCCAGCAGTACGCCGACGTGCGGCGGCCGGTCGGGGTCGAGCCGCTCGCGCAGCGTCGCCGCGATCGCGGCACCGTGTCTCAGATGGTCGCGCCAGCTGGTGAACGACTCCTCGAAGTAGATCCCCCGGTCGTCGATCTCAGCCAGCGGCTCCAGCAGCTTGGTGACCGTCGGGTCGGCCGGAATCACGAAGCTAGGCAGGAGTTTCCGCCAGCTCACGTCCGATGCGGCGCAGCTGCCCGGTGGCACCGCCCAACGCGAACTCCGCCTCTTTGGCTGCCAGGAAGTAGCGGTGCGCGGGGTGATCGGTGTCGACACCCACTCCGCCGTGCACGTGCACGATGGTGTGCGCGACGCGGTGTCCGGCGTCGGCGGCCCAGAACGCGGCGCTGGCCACGTCGATCTCGGCGGGAATGTCCTCGGAGACCTTCCACGCCGCTTGGGTGAGCGTCAACCGCAGCCCCTTGACGTCGATGTAGCCGTCGGCCAGTCGTTGCGACACCGCCTGGAAACTGCCGATCGGACGGTCGAATTGCTCACGCTCGCGGGCGTATTCGGCCGTCATCTGCAAACCGCGATCGAGTACCCCGAGCTGATAGGCGCTGCGCCCCAGGGTCCCCAGCGTGCTGAGCCAGGCGACGACTTCGCTTCCGCCGACCTTCCGGGCCTCGTCCACCGCTACGCCGTCCAGCGCGAGATGCCCGACGCTGTTCTTCCCGGTGGTCGCCAGCGTGGTCACTTTGACGCCCTTGTCTTCGGCGCTCACCAGGAAAACGGCTGTGCCGGAATCGGTTTCGGCCGGAACAAGGAAGGCATCCGCAACGGGGCCGAAGAAGACCTGCGTGCGCGTCCCGGTCAGCTGGTAGCCGTCGCCCGCGCGGGTGGCCTGCACGGGGCCCTCACCCATCTCGCCGTCCAGGGCGAGCGTCAGGATCTTCTCTCCCTTGACGGCGGGTACTCCCCAGGTCTGCTGCAGGTCCTCGGAGCCGAAGCGTGCCAGCACCCCGGCGCCCAGCATCACCGATTCCAGGTACGGCACGGCGGCCAGCTGGCGGCCGAGCGCAACCAGAATCGCGACCTGTTCGAGCGCACCGAAACCGTCGCCGCCCAGCACTGACGCCGACGCACTGGTGAGGATGTCCGCCTCGATCAGCTTCTGCCACAGGCCGCGATCGAACCGTTGCTCGAGCCCGTCGAGCTCGCGCTGGTGCTCCGGTGTGCACACCGAGTCCACGATCGTGTCGACCAGGCCGCCGAGGTCAGTCGCCGCTTCGGTTGTCGTGAAATCCATTCCGATGCCGTCCTTGTCGATACTTAGCGGTTTCGAGGCAGGCCGAGGGCGACCATGCCGATGATGTCGCGCTGCACCTCGTTGGTGCCGCCGCCGAAGGTGAGGATCAGGCATGCACGGTGCATCCGCTCGACGCGGCCGCGCAACAGCGCACCCGGCGAATCCTGGCGCACGGTCGCCGCGGTGCCCAGCACCTCCATCAGCAGCCGGTAGGCCTCGGTGGCCAGCTCGGTGCCGTACACCTTCGCCGCCGACGCGTCCGCGGGGCCCAGGTCGTGGCCTTCCGCCGAGGCCAGTTCCCAGTTGATCAGCTTGAGAACCTCGGCCTTGGCGTGTACGCGCGCCAGGTTCAGCTGGACCCACTCGGAGTCGATCAGCCTGGCCCCGCCGTCGTCCTTGGTGTTTTGCGCCCATTCGCGAACCTCGCGCAGAGCCAGGAAGATCGGCTGCGGCGAGACCAGGGCGACTCGCTCGTGGTTGAGCTGGTTGGTCACCAGCTTCCAGCCGCCGTTCTCCTCGCCGATCAGGTTGGTCACCGGGACGCGCACGTCCGAGTAATAGGTGGCGCTGGTGTCCACCCCGGCCATCGTGTGCACGGGAGTCCACGAGAAGCCCTCGGCGGTCGTCGGCACCACCAGCATCGAAATGCCGCGGTGCTTCTTGGCCTCGGGGTTGGTGCGCACGGCCAGCCAGACCCAGTCGGCGTAGGCGATCAGGCTGGTCCACATCTTTTGGCCGTTGATGACGTAGTCATCACCGTCGCGGACTGCCGTGGTGCGCAGGTTCGCCAGGTCGGTGCCGGCGCCGGGCTCGGAGTAACCAATCGAGAAGTGCAATTCTCCGGCGGCGATCTTGGGCAGGAAGAATTTCTTCTGCTCTTCGGTGCCGAACGCCATGATCGTGGGCGCCACGCTGTTGATCGTCAGGAACGGCACCGGCACGCCGGCGATCGCGGCCTCGTCGGTGAAGATCAGCGAGTCCATCGGAGACCGGTCCTGGCCGCCGTACTCCTTGGGCCAGTTCAGGGTGAGCCACCCATCCTTGCCCATCTGCGCAACGGTGTCGCGATACGCGTTGCCCGTTCCGACCTCGCCCTGGGTTGAGTGCAGCGCCTCGCGGCGTTCCGGCGTCATGAGCGCGGTGAAGTACGACCGCAGCTCGCGACGCAGCTCCTCCTGTTCAGGGGTGTAACTGATGCGCATTCCAGCCGTCCTTTTGGTTGAACGTGACAAGCGGCTATTCGACCAACGGCGACCCGTTCGTCTTCCCGGTTGTAACACGTTCTAGTCTGGGAATCCAGCGACCGTTTCCTCAGACGCACGTGGGCCCTATGGTGGAGCTACATTCTGATGGGACATAGGACGAGATCCGGGCCAGCTTCAAGGAGGATGCCGTGCGGGTGATCGTGGATCGTGACCGGTGCGAGGGCAACGCGGTGTGCTTGGGAATCGCACCAGATATCTTCGACCTCGACGATGAGGATTACGCCGTCGTAAAGCTCGATCCGATTCCGTCCGACCGAGAAAATCTCGCCGAGCAGGCGATCGCCGAGTGCCCGCGCGCGGCGTTGCTGCGCGAAGACTAGCGGCGAGGGCCCCCGAAACTAGAGGTATTCATAAATTGACTAGCAGCACGAACGCGACCGATCTATCCGGGAAGGTCGCGGTGGTGACCGGTGCGGCCGCAGGACTTGGGCGCGCCGAAGCGCTTGGTCTGGCCCGCCTCGGCGCCACCGTCGTCGTCAACGACATCGCCGCCGCCCTGGATGCCTCGGACGTGATCGACGAGATTGGCGCCGCCGGCTCCAAGGCCGTCGCGGTGACCGGTGACATCAGCCAGCGCTCGACGGCCGACGAGCTGGTGTCGTGCGCCGACGGCCTGGGCGGACTCGACATCGTGGTCAACAATGCCGGCATCACCCGCGACCGGATGCTGTTCAACATGTCCGACGAGGAATGGGACCAGGTCATCGCGGTGCACCTGCGTGGGCACTTCCTGCTCACCCGCAACGCCGCGACCTACTGGCGCAGTCGGGCCAAGGACGCCGGCGGATCGATCTTCGGCCGGATCGTCAACACCGCCTCCGAGGCCGGACTGGTGGGTCCGGTCGGACAGGCCAACTACGGTGCCGCCAAGGCAGGCATCATCTCGCTCACCCTGACCGCTGCCCGGGCGCTGGGCCGCTACGGGGTGTGTGCCAACGCGATCTGCCCGCGTGCGCGCACCGCGATGACGGCGGACGTGTTCGGCAGCGCTCCGGATATAGAGGAGGGCGGCGTCGACCCGCTGTCGCCCGATCACGTGGTGAACCTGGTGCAGTTCCTATCGTCTCCCGCGGCCGCCGAGGTCAACGGCCAGGTGTTCATCGTCTACGGACCACAAGTGACATTGGTCTCAGCTCCGACGGCGGAGCACCGCTTCATCGCGGACGGCGCCGCGTGGGACTCGGACGACCTCAGCAGCACTTTGCGCGACTACTTTGCTGGTCGGGATCCAGAACGTAACTTTTCCGCGACCGCGTTAATGGAACAATAGCGACGGGTAGCTGTTTCTTCGGGCGAAATCGGCTAGTAGAACGTGTGTCAGATTGGCAATCACTTAAGGCCTCTGACCTGGACAAATTAACGGTTTAGACGGAGATAACCTGTTCATTGACACCGTGAACTTTCTCTGAGTTAATATGATCCGGCTCACACGGAGCCGGCTGCGAGTAAAGACAACGCAAAGGCGAAGCACACGCTTCGCCATGAGCAGCAAAGGGGGGCTACCGGGTTGATCGAACAGCTTGCGGTTCCCGCCCGTGCTGTCGGCGGGTTTTTCGAGATGATGATCGATACGGCCCGTGCCTCTTTCCGACGACCGTTTCAAGGCCGCGAGTTTCTGGATCAGACGTGGATGATCGCGCGGGTGTCGTTGGTCCCGACCCTGTTGGTGTCGATCCCGTTCACAGTCCTGGTCGCATTCACCCTCAATATCTTGCTCCGCGAGATCGGCGCGGCCGATTTGTCCGGCGCCGGAACGGCGTTCGGCACCATCACCCAGCTGGGCCCGGTGGTGACCGTGCTCGTCGTCGCCGGGGCGGGCGCCACCGCGATCTGTGCCGACCTCGGTGCCCGCACCATCCGCGAAGAAATCGACGCGATGCGGGTGCTCGGCATCGACCCGATCCACCGGCTGGTGGTGCCCCGCGTTCTGGCGTCCACCGTTGTCGCACTGTTGCTCAACGGTTTGGTGTGCGCGATCGGCTTGTCCGGTGGGTACGTTTTCTCCGTGTTTCTCCAGGGGGTGAATCCGGGCGCGTTCATCAACGGGTTGACCGTGTTGACCGGACTGCGCGAGTTGGTTCTGGCCGAAGTCAAGGCGCTGTTGTTCGGTGTGATGGCCGGTCTTGTCGGCTGCTACCGCGGCCTCACCGTCAAGGGCGGGCCGAAGGGCGTCGGCAACGCGGTCAACGAAACCGTCGTCTACGCGTTCATCTGTCTGTTCGTGATCAACGTCGTGATGACGGCCATCGGCGTGCGGTTCTCGACCAAATGACGAGGCGAGTGATCACGCGATGAGTTACGACGTCACTTACCGGTTCCGCCGCGTGTTTTCCCGGCTGCAGGGGCCGGTCGACGACTTCGGCGAGCAGGCGCTGTTCTATGGCCAGACCGTGCGCTACGTCCCCAACGCGCTGACCCGGTACCGCAAGGAGACGATCCGGCTGGTCGCGGAGATGACCCTGGGGGCCGGCGCGCTGGTGATGATCGGCGGCACGGTCGGCGTCGCGGCGTTCCTGACGCTGGCCTCCGGTGGGGTCATCGCCGTCCAGGGTTACTCGTCGCTGGGCAACATCGGTATCGAGGCATTGACCGGCTTTCTCTCGGCGTTCCTGAACGTCCGCGTGGTCGCACCGGTCATTGCCGGCATCGCGTTGGCCGCCACGATTGGTGCCGGTGCCACCGCCCAACTAGGCGCCATGCGGGTCTCAGAGGAGATCGACGCCGTCGAATGCATGGCGGTGCACTCGGTGTCCTACCTGGTGTCGACGCGGCTGATCGCCGGCTTGGTTGCGATCGTGCCGCTTTATTCGCTCTCGGTGCTCGCCGCGTTTTTCGCCGCCCGGTTCACCACGGTTTTCATCAATGGGCAGTCGGCCGGTCTCTACGACCACTACTTCAATACGTTCCTCATCCCCTCGGACCTCCTTTGGTCGTTCCTGCAGGCCATCGTGATGTCCATTGCGGTGATGCTGGTCCATACCTATTACGGCTACAACGCCAGTGGCGGGCCGGTGGGAGTGGGCATCGCGGTCGGTCAGGCGGTGCGGACCTCGCTGATCGTCGTTGTCGTCATTACTTTGTTCATCTCGCTGGCTGTTTACGGCGCTTCCGGTAACTTCAACCTCTCGGGGTAAGGGGACCGCTTAAACACATGTCGGATACCGGATCGCGACGCACACATGTTCGGCTGGCAGCGGCGCTGCTGGCCAGTTTGTTGGTGGCGTTTTCGGTGCTGACGTACCTCTCGTACACAGCGGCTTTCGCATCCGTCGACACGGTCACCGTCGCGGCGCCACGGGCCGGGCTGGTGATGGACAAGGGCGCCAAGGTCAAGTACCGCGGCATCCAGATCGGCAAGGTCACCGACATCAGCTACGGGGGTGACCAGGCACGCCTGACGCTGGCGATCAACAGCGACGACCTGCATTTCATCCCCTCCAACGCGCCGGTGCATATCGCGGGAAATACGATCTTCGGCGCCAAGTCGGTGGAATTCGTGCCGCCCCAGGCTCCTTCGCCGACATCGCTGCGTCCCAATGCACACGTCGAGGCCTCCGCGGTGCAACTGGAAGTCAACACGCTGTTTCAGTCGCTGATGGATCTGCTGCATAAGGTCGACCCGGTGGAATTGAACGGGACGCTCAGCGCCTTCGCCGAAGGTTTGCGCGGTCATGGTGACGACTTCGGTGCGCTGCTGTCGGGCCTGAATACCCTGGCGCAGCAAACGAATCCGAAGTTGCCCGCGCTACAGGAGGACTTCCGCAAGGCCGCGATCGTCACAGGTGTGTACGCTGACGCGGCCCCGGACCTGAACACGATCTTCGACAATTTGCCCACCATCAACAGGACCGTGGTCGACCAGCAGAAGAATCTCAACGACACCCTGCTGGCCACGATCGGCCTGTCCAACAATGCCTACGAGACGTTGCAGCCGGCCGAGAAGGACCTGATCGACACGATCAACAGGCTGCGGGCCCCACTCAAGGTGGCTTCGGACTACTCGCCCGAATTCGGTTGCCTGTTCGCGGGTATCGACCGGGGGCTCAAGGAGTTCGGCCCAATTCTGGGTGTCCGCAAGGCGGGCTTGTTCACCTCGTCGAGCTTCGTCCTGGGCGCGCCGTCGTACACGTACCCGGAGTCCTTGCCGATCGTCAACGCCTCCGGCGGACCCAATTGCCGTGGGCTGCCCGACATTCCGAACAAGCAGAACGGCGGATCGTGGTATCGGGCGCCGTTCCTGGTCACCGATAACGCCAACATCCCGTACGAGCCGTTCACCGAACTGCAGTTCGACGCACCCTCGACGCTGCAGTTCTTGTTCCACGGGTCTTTCGCGGAACGGGACGACTTCTGATGGCGGGTTCGGAAATGCCGTCGCACCGGTCGATGGTGATCAAGGTCAGCATCTTCGCGGTGGCGATGCTGCTGGTCGCCGCGGGCTTGGTGGTGGTCTTCGGAGACTTCCGGTTCGGAAACGAAAGCGCCTATCACGCAACGTTTATCGACGCGTCTCGACTCAAGGCCGGCCAAAAGGTCCGCATTTCCGGTGTACCCGTCGGTTCGGTGAACGGCGTCAAACTCAACCCGGACAACACCGTCGACGTGGCATTCGGCCTCGACAGCCGCTACACGCTGTACTCGTCCACGCGCGCGGTGATCCGCTACGAAAACCTGGTCGGTGACCGTTTCCTGGAAATCACGTCGGGTCCGGGGGAGCTGCGCAAGCTGGCGCCGGGTGGCACGATCAACGCCCAACACACCCAGCCCGCACTGGATTTGGATGCGCTGCTGGGTGGACTGCGGCCGCTGCTCAAGGGTTTGGACGCCGACAAGGTCAACACGATCAGCGGCGCCGTCATCGAGTTGCTGCAGGGCCAGGGCGGAGCGTTGTCGAACGTGCTGGCCGACACCAGTGCTTTCTCGACAGCGCTGGGCCAGCGCGACCAACTCATCGGCGACACGATCACCAACCTGAACCAGGTGCTGGGCACTATCGATCAAAAGAGCGCGCAATTCTCGACCAGCGTCGACCAGCTGCAGCAATTGATCAGTGGGCTGGCCAAGAACAAGGACTCGATCGCCGGAGCCATTCCGCCGCTCGCGTCGACCACGACGGATCTCACTGAGCTGCTGAAGAATTCACGTCGGCCGCTGCAAGGCGTCCTGGAAAACACCCGACCCTTGGCCACCGAGATCGACAATCGCAAGGCCGAGGTTGACAACGACGTCGAGCAATTGGGCGAGGACTATCTGCGCCTGGCCGCACTCGGTGCCTACGGCTCGTTCTTCAACATTTACTTCTGCTCCGTGACGATCAAGATCAACGGACCGGCCGGCAGCGACATCCGTCTGCCCTTGGGTGGCCAGGTGGATCCCAGTCAAGGGAGGTGCGCTTTTGTCAAGCAATGACAAGCGTGAACGTGATCCGTTGCGCACCGGGGTCTTCGGCGTGGTGCTGGTCCTGTGCGTGGTGTTGCTCGCATTCGGTTACTCCAACTTGCCATTCTGGCCGCAGGGCCGGGTGTATGACGCCTATTTCAGTGACGCCGGCGGCATCTCTCCCGGCAACTCCGTGTACGTGTCCGGCTTCAAGGTGGGCAAGGTGCAAGCGGTCGGTCTGGCCGGCGACAGTGCGAAGGTGACGTTCTCCGTCGATCGCCACGTCGCGGTCGGTGACCAGTCACTGGCCGCCATCCGCACCGACACCATCCTGGGTGAGCGCTCCATTGCGGTGACTCCCGCCGGGCATGGCAAGGCCACCACGATTCCGCTCAGCCGCACGACGACGCCGTACACGCTGGCCGGTGCCCTCGAGGATCTGGGTCAAAATGCCAACAACCTGAACAAGCCGCAGTTCGAACAGGCGTTGAACGTTCTCACCGACACGCTGCACGGCGCCACCCCGGAACTGCGCGGCGCGCTGGACGGGGTGACCTCGTTGTCCCGCACCCTGAATCGCCGCGACGAAGCGCTGCAAGGTCTGCTGGCACATGCGAAGTCGGTGACAGCGGTGTTGTCCGACCGGGCCAATCAGGTCAACAAATTGGTCGACGACGGCAACGAGTTGTTCGCCGCGCTCGATGAGCGTCGCGCCGCCCTGGGGCAATTGATCTCGGGCATCAACGACGTCTCGACCCAGATTTCCGGTTTCGTCGCCGACAACCGCAAGGAGTTCGGCCCCGCCCTGAGCAAGCTCAACGACGTGCTGAGCAACCTCAACGAGCGCCGTGACTACATCACCGAGGCCATCAAGCGGTTGCCCGTCTACGCCACCGAGCTCGGCGAGGTGGTCGGGTCCGGGCCCGGGTTCAACGTCAACGTCTACGGCCGGCACCGCTGCTCGCCACGATGTTCGACTTCTTCTACCAGCCGGGCAAGCTGCCGGCCAGCCTTTCGGACTACCTGCGCGGATTGATCCAGGAACGCTGGACTATCCGTCCGAAGTCGCCATGATCCAGCGGATCGCCGGCAGCCGCGGGCTGCGCTACACCACGATCATCGCGCTGGTCGCGGTGCTGGTGGGTGGCGTGTATGTGCTTACTGCGAAAGCGAATAAACGCACCATTACCGGATACTTCACGTCCGCGGTCGGGTTGTATCCAGGAGATCAGGTGCGGGTGCTCGGTGTGCCGATCGGCACGATCGACTCCATCGAGCCGCGGCCGTCGGACGTCAAGATCACGATGTCGGTGCCCAAGGACGTGAAGATCCCCAAGGACGCCAAGGCCGTCATCATGTCGCCGAATCTGGTGGCGGCGAGGTTCATTCAGCTCGCCCCGGCCTATACCGGTGGGGCGGTGTTACCCGATGGCGCCAGCATCGATCTGTCCCACACCGCGGTTCCGGTGGAATGGGACGAGGTCAAGGAAGCGCTGACCCAACTGGCGGTCTCGTTGGGACCGACCGCCGGGTCGATGCAGGGGCCGCTGGGAGCGGCGATCAACCAGGCCGCGGACACGTTCGACGGCAAGGGGCAATCGTTCCACAGTGCGCTGCAGGAGCTTTCGCAAGTGGCTGGGCGACTGGGGGATTCGCGCAGTGACATCTTCGGCACGATCAAGAACCTGCAGGTGCTGGTCAACGCATTGTCGGCGAGTAACGACCAGATCGTGCAGTTCGCCGGAAACGTCGCGTCGGTATCGCAGGTGCTCGCCGACAGCTCGCGCCATCTGGACAACACGCTGGGTAACCTCAACCAGGCACTCACGGATATCCGCGGGTTCCTGCACCAGAACAACTCGACGCTGATCGATACGGTCAACCAGCTCAACGACTTCAGCAAGACGTTGAGCGATCAGAGCGACAACATCGAACAGGTGCTGCACGTCGCCGGCCCCGGTATCGCCAACTTTTACAACATCTATGACCCGGCCCAGGGCACGCTGAACGGCCTGTTGTCGATCCCCGAGTTCGCCAACCCGGTGCAGTTCATCTGCGGTGGTTCCTTCGAGACGGCCGCCGGCCCGCGCGCACCCGACTACTACCGGCGTGCCGAGCTGTGCCGCGAACGGCTGGGACCGGTGCTGCGCCGGCTGGCGGTCAATTACCCGCCGGTCATGTTCCACCCGCTCAACACGATCACCGCGTACAAGGGTCAGATCATCTACGACACCCCGGCCACCGAAGCCAAGGCGCAGACCCCGATTCCGCAGCTGACCTGGGTACCGGCTCAAGGTGTTCCGCCGCCGGCCGTCCAGAATCCGGCCGACTTGCAGGCCCTGCTGGTGCCGACGGCCCCGCAGGCCGGACCGGCGCCGGGTCCGGCCGGCGCGCCCGCTCCTGCTCCCGGTCCCGGCCCGGGATCCGCGTTCGGCCCGCTGCCGGGTCCTGCGCCGGGCCCCGCCGCCGGACTGCAAAACGCTCCGGGCGGCGGCGGATGAGACGAACCATGTTGCGCGGCACCGCAGTGGCGGCGGGCAGCGTATTGCTCGCCGGCTGCCAGTTCGGCGGGCTGAACTCGCTGTCGATGCCAGGTACCGCCGGTCACGGCAGCGGCGCATTCTCGATCACTGTCGAAATGCCCGACGTCGCGACATTGCCGCAGAACTCACCGGTCATGGTCGACGATGTCACGGTCGGCAGTGTGGCCGGTATCGCTGCCGAGCAGCGCTCCGACGGATCCTTCTATGCCGCAGTAAAATTGGCACTGGACAAGAATGTCGTGTTGCCGGCGAACTCCACCGCGACCGTCGCACAGACCTCGTTGCTGGGTTCGCTGCACATCGATCTGGCGGCGCCCAAGGGCAAGCCGGCGACCGGTCGTCTGGTCAACGGGTCCAAGATCTCGGAGTCCAATACCGGCCGGTTCCCCACCACCGAAGAAGTTTTCTCGGCCCTTGGCGTCGTGGTCAACAAGGGCAATCTCGGTGCGCTGGAAGAGATCACCGACGAGACCTACCAGGCGGTGGCGGGACGGCAAAACCAGTTCGTCGACCTGGTGCCCAGGCTGGCTGAATTGACATCGGGACTCAACCGGCAGGTCGGCGACATCATCGATGCGGTCGACGGTTTGAACCGGTTCTCCGCAACGCTCGCGCGCGACAAGGACAATCTGGCCCGGGCGCTGGATACCCTGCCCGAGGCGCTGAAGGTGCTCAACAAGAATCGCGAACACATTATCGACGCGTTCGCTTCGCTGAAGAAGCTGGCGACGGTCACCTCGCACGTGTTGTCGAAGACGAAGACCGACTTCGCCGAAGATCTCAAAGACCTTTATTCGGTCGTCAAGGCGCTCAACGACAACCGGAAGAATCTCGTCACGTCGCTGCAGATCTTGCTGACGTTCCCCTTCCCCAACTACGGCATCAAGCAAGCCGTCCGTGGCGATTACCTCAACGTGTTCACCACGTTCGACCTGACTTTGCGCCGGCTCGGTGAAACGTTCTTCACCACCTCGTATGCGCTTGACCCGAACATGATGCACATGAGCGAGATCCTCAACCCGCCCGACTTCTTGACCGGCGAACTGGCAAACCTGTCCGGACAGGCGGCCGACCCGTTCAAGATTCCGCCCGGCACGGCTTCGGGACAGTAAGGGCGGCACAATGATTGACAAACTCACCAGGATTCAGCTCTGGGTATTCGCGGTGATCACCGCGGTCACGCTGACCATCATGGCGATCTTCTACCTGCGCTTGCCCGCGACGTTCGGCATCGGGACCTATGTGGCCAATGCCGACTTCGTTGCCGGCGGCGGTCTGTACAAGAATGCCAACGTCACCTATCGCGGCGTCGCCGTCGGCAGGGTGGACTCGGTGGTACTGAACCCAAGCGGCGTGACCGCCGAGATGCGGCTGAACAGCGGCACTCCCATTCCGTCGAATGTCATTGCCACGGTGAAGAGCGTGTCCGCCGTCGGTGAGCAGTACATCGACCTGGTGCCACCGAAGGATCCGGCATCGAGCAAGTTGCACAACGGTTCTCGCATCGATCGGGCGAACACCCGGATCGGCCAGGACGTCGCCGATCTGTTGAAGCGGGCCGAGACGCTGGTCAACAGCCTGAGTGACACCCGGCTAAAAGAGCTGCTGCACGAGACGTTCCAGGCAGCCAACGGTTCGGGTCCAGAGCTGGCCCGGTTGCTTGAATCGGCCCGGTTGCTGGTGGACGAGGCCAACGCCGACTATCCGCAAGTCTCACAGCTGATCGATCAGGCGGGTCCGTTCCTGCAATCCCAGATCCGCGCCGGCGCCGACATCAAGTCGCTGGCAGATGGGTTGGCGCGGTTCACTTCCGAGGTGCAACGGGCCGATCCTGCGCTTCGTTCGACGTTGGCCACCGCGCCGGGCGCCGCCGACGAGGCGAGCACCGCATTCTCCGGCATCCGCCCCAGTTTCCCGGCGCTGGCCGCCAGCCTCGCGAACCTGGGACGGGTCGGCGTGATCTATCACAAGTCGATCGAGCAGCTGTTGGTGGTGCTGCCGGCGCTGTTCGCCGCGATCATCACGATGGCGGGCGGCCCACCCCTCGACGAGGGTGGCAAGCTGGACTTCAAGCTCGACCTCAACGACCCGCCGCCGTGCGCTGTCGGGTTCTTGCCGCCGCCGATGATGCGCACGCCTGCCGACGAGACGGTGCGCGAACTCCCAAGGGATATGTACTGCAAGGTCGCTCAGAACGACCCCAGCACCGTGCGTGGCGCGCGCAACTATCCCTGCCAGGAGTTCCCCGGCAAGCGCGCCCCGACGATCCAGCTGTGTCGCGACCCGAAGGGCTACGTGCCGGTTGGGCGTAACCCGTGGCGTGGTCCGCCGGTGCCGTACAACACGCCGCAGACAAATGGGCTGAACACGTTGCCGCCCAACAAGTTCCCTTACATTCCGCCGGAAGCGGAGCCCGACCCGGGTACTCCCATCGTCGGTCCACCCCCGCCGGGTGTGGTGCCGGGGCCGGGGCCGCTGCCCAACCACCAGCCCGCTTTCGATCCCCCGCCGCCTAACGACAGGCCGCCGCCGCCGGGCAACCCGTCGTGGATGCCGCCCGGCGTCCCCCCGGTGCCGCCGCTGCTCCCGTATCCGAAGTGGCTGCCGCCTCCAGCACCCCCGCAGGCTATGGGTCCGCCGGTTGCGCCGAGTCTGCCGTCGCAGGCCGGCGGCCCCGCGTACACCACCTATGACGAGTCCACCGGCGCGTTCAGGGACCCGGCAGGGGGCACTGGTATCTTCGCGGCCGGCGCGAACACGTCCAGCGCCGAGAATTGGGTGGACCTCATGCTTGATCCAAGGCCGATGTAAGTGGCCTCTGCAACCAGTGGCGAACAATCCACGGCGCCAACGCGTACTCGTCGCCGGGCATCGCGCGCGGCTGGTCCGGCGAAGAGCGAGTCGAGCACCGCGACCGAGGTTGCGCTCGAGGCTCCCGCCGCACCGAAAAAGCAACCGGTTAAACGCGCCAAGACCCTCAAGACGCTCAAGCCGCCACCGCGGCGGCGGCCGAATGGTCGCATGGTTGGCTGGATTTCGTTCGCGGCCGCATTGTTGGCGCTTGGCGGGCTGGCCGCAGGCCTGACCGCCCTGGTTATTTCGCAGCGTCACGCCGAAGCCGCGCAGGCCCGTGATCAGCGTTTCGTCGACACCGCCACGCAGACGGTGCAAAACATGTTCAGTTACAAGCAGGACAACATCGACGACAGCGTGAACCGTTTCTACAACGGCACCAGCGGACCGCTGCGCGGCATGCTGGGCGCCAACAACAACATCGAAAACCTCAAGGCGCTTTTCCGTTCCACCAACGCGACGTCGGAGGCAGTGATCAACGGCGCGGCTCTGGAAGGTATTGACACAGTTACAGATAACGCCTCGGTGCTGGTGTCGGTCCGGGTTACGGTGGCCGACATCGACGGCGTGCACAAGCCATCCATGCCCTACCGACTGCGAGTCGTCGTGCACGAGGACGAGCAGGGGCACATGACGGGTTACGACCTGAAGTACCCCGACGGGGGCAACTGATGCGTTGGCGGCGTTGGCTGATCGCCACCGCGGGATACCTCGCGGTAGTGGGCGTGGTCGGGTTGTCCGCCGCGGCCGGCTGGTTCTACTGGGAACGGGTGGAGATCCGTGGCGAGCAGGCGGCGCGAGCGGTGTTACCGCAGCTGGCCGCCAAAGAGGTGCCCGCAGTCTTCGCTTATGACTACCAGACCGTCGAACGCAGTCTCGCCGAGGCGTATCCGATGCTGACGCCCGACTATCGCCAGGAATTCCAGAAGAGTGCCAACGCGCAGATCATTCCCGAGGCCAAGAAGCGCGAGGTGGTCGTCCAAGCCAATGTTGTTGGCGTTGGCGTCATGTCGGCGAAGCGCGATTCGGCTTCAGTGATGGTGTATATGAACCGCACCGTGACCGACAAGACACGGCAGCCGCTTTACGACGGCAGCCGGCTGCGGGTGGACTTCAAGAGGATCGGCAATAAATGGCTGATCAACTACATCACGCCGATCTAAGCCGATCCGCTCAGAAGCACATGGCAAATTCGTTGCAGTGCATGGGGTAACGCTGGATTGGGCTGGGCGGCGGCCCGGTCATCTGCAGCGAGAACGGTGTCTTTTTCATCGACGGTTCCATACCGCAGACGGCACCGTGCATCGTGGTATGGGTGCCGCTCATCGATTCGTCGCTGAAGGCCCAGGTTTCGGTGGAGGGCGCGGTGCCGCCGCCCGGACAGGACACCCCGTCTGCCTTGTCGACGCCGAATGTCCACAGCATGCTGGACATCCGGGCCCGGCCGCTGAAGTTCTGCAGTTTGTCGGCAGCGCTGATCTTCTCGTCAGTGGCGCTCACTACGTTCAGCGCGCATTGCATCGCGAAAATGATCGGGTCGGAATAGTCGTTCATATTCCGGGTTCCGGAGGGCTGATCGCAGATGGCCGTGATGGTCCAGGTAACCCCCGATACGCCGGCCTCGTTGTAGCTGTACTTGCCGTCCGCCGGTGGGCCGAGCGCGTGTGCCGGGTTACCGGATTCCAGCGCGATTCCGACTGCCACTGCTGAGAAGACGCCGGCTCCTGCGGCCAGCGCGCGACGCATCTTCACAGTGCCCTCCCTTCCGGCTTTCCCAATACGCTGCATCGAGTAAAACAGCGTTTCGGCGCCAACACCATGGGTCCGGCGCTATTTCGTATTCGGGGGATGCGCCTCGGCGAGCGCATCGAGAAATGATCGTGCCCAACGGTCCACGTCATGAGCGAGCACCTGGCGCCGCAACGATCGCATCCGCCGGCGGCCCTCGTCGGCCGGCTGGTTCAGCGCCGCCTCGATCACGTCCTTGACGCCCTCGAGGTCGTGTGGGTTGACCAGATAAGCCTGTCGCAATTCAGCTGCAGCGCCGGTGAATTCGGACAGAACCAGCGCACCGCCGAGGTCACTGCGGCAGGCGACGTACTCCTTGGCGACCAGGTTCATGCCGTCTCGCAGCGGAGTGACCAGCATGACGTCGCTGGCCACGAAGAACGCGATGAGCTCGTCACGGGGAACCGAGCGATGGATGTAATGCACCACCGGATGCCCGACTTCGGCGTATTCGCCGTTGATGTGGCCGACTTGGCGTTCGATGTCGTTGCGCAGAATCTGGTAGCTCTCCACGCGTTCGCGACTCGGTGTGGCCAGCTGGACCAGCACCGTGTCGTCACGCTTGATACGTCCCTCGGCGAGCAACTCGGAAAAGGCCTTCAGCCGGACGTCGATGCCCTTGGTGTAGTCGAGCCGGTCGACCCCGAGCAGGATCTTGCGCGGGTTGCCCAACTCCGCGCGAATCTCCTTGGCGTGGCGCCGGATATCGCGGTGCCGGGCTACCTGGTCAAGAGCGCCGGAGTCGATGGAGATGGGGAAGGCGCCCACTCGGACGATCCGGGATTCCAGCTGCACCTCGCCGAACCGGGACCGCACCCCGACGGCACCGCGCGAGGTGTTGGCACCGACCAGTTGCCGGGACAGGAACAGGAAATTCTGTGCGCCACCGACCAGATGAAATCCGACCAGGTCGGCACCCAGCAAGCCCTCGATGATCTCGGTGCGCCACGGCATCTGCATGAACAGCTCGACCGGCGGGAACGGGATGTGCAGGAAGAAGCCGATGGTCAGATCCGGGCGCAGGGTGCGCAGCATCTTGGGGACCAGCTGCAATTGGTAGTCCTGAACCCACACCGTCGCCCCCTTTGCGGCGGCGCGGGAGGTGGCTTCGGCGAAGCGCTCGTTGACCTCGACATAGCGGTCCCACCATTCGCGGTGGTAGATCGGCTTGACGATGACGTCGTGGTACAGCGGCCACAGCGTCGCGTTGGAGAACCCCTCGTAGTACTGTGCGACGTCGTCAGAAGAGAGACGTACTGGGTGCAGCTGTAGCTCGTCTTGCGCTACCGGCTCGTCATCGACGTCGACTTCGTCGTCGACGACTCCGGGCCAACCGACCCACGCCCCGCTGCGCTTGCGCAGCAGCGGCTCCAAGGCCGTGACTAGGCCGCCGGGGCTGCGTTTCCAACTTGTGGTGCCGTCAGGAAGCCGTTCCAAATCGACCGGCAGCCGATTAGCGACGACCACAAAGTCGGAATTCCCGAACTGTGCAGTCGTCGCGCGCTGGCTTGGCCGGGGAGCCATTTATGCGTCGAGTTTCGCCGGTCCAATACCGAGCATGGACAAGAAAACGCGGCACTCGTCAGCGTCGTTCGCGTACGCGGCGACCACCCGCCTGGCCTGGTTAGCGGTGCTGTCGGCCAGCGGCTCGACATCGCCGATTTCGCCAGGGTCAGATTTCGTAGGCATAGGACAACTCTATGCGACGCCGAGATCGGCCCGCAGGAGTCCGGGGCGGTGAGGGAACCGGGTCGCCCGCGGGACCGTATTTGCTCGAACTGCGCACCAGGCGGAAACCCGTACGCGGCCATTTGTTCATGCAAAGAACTGGAATCGTTAACAAATGCCGAATCTTCGTCGGGGTGAGATGCGGTCACGCGCCGCGCCGGAGGGCAAGGCAAAGTGCTGGAGTTAAATCCGAAGATCGCATTCGGCGGGTTGCGGGTGACGATTCCGCGGCGCGTCCTGGCGAACGTTCGCTGCGGCTCACGCACCGGGTATCCGGTGGGATCCACGCTGGTCCCAATCGACGGTCGGGTAACGCCTCGAGGTGGGCTGGCGCCAGCACGATCACGGTCGCGACGTGGAAAGACGCGACCCGCGGGTAGTGCCGGGCGCTCGATTCGCGGTAGCGTGCGCAGGGCCGCACCTGTCTGTCTACTGACTGATGTCCAGTTGTTCAAAGGCAAACCAGGATGTCATCGCGACAAAGGCATTATCCTAAGCCGCAGTGCGCCGAATTTTGGCGTTGCGTTGACATCTAAGACTTCGGGAGAAGAACAATGGCTCTCACGCCGGCCGATGTTCACAATGTCGCGTTCTCCAGGGCGCGTATTGGGAAACGAGGCTACAGCGAGCAAGAAGTCGACCTGTTCATCGACCTGGTTGAGCAAGAGCTGATCCGTCACATCGAAGAGGACGCCGAGCTTCGTCACCGCAACGCCGAGCTGCGCAACCGCGATGGGGGGCTCAAGAAGCGGGAAGCCGAGCTGGCCCAGCGGGAAGCCATGCTGCACGAGCACGAATCCGAAATCCGCCGGAAAGAAGTCGAAATCCGCAAGCACGGAGAACAAGTTCGCCACCAGGAGGCCCAGCTCGCCCACCGGGCCACGCCGCTTCCCCAGCAGGTTGCCCAGCTTCGCTATCGGGAAGCCCAGGTCGCGCAGCGCGAGGCGCAATTCGCCCAGCACGAGGCCGAAGTCGCGCAGCATGAGGCGCAGCTCGCCCAGCGGGAGTCTGAGCTTCGCCGCCGGGAAGCCGAGCTCAACCAGTGGGAGTCCGAGCTTCGCCAGCAGGAGGTCGAGTTCGAGCAGCACGAAGCGCGGCTCGCCGAACGGGAATCGCAGATCGAACAGCACGAAGCCGAGCTGCACCAGCTGTTGGAGCAGCCCCATGCGGTGGCCTCGGGAGCAGAGCCTGGCGCCGGACAGATGGCGCGGCAGCAATTGCGAGCGGTGCCGCCGCCGGTTGCGGTCAACGGGGCCGGGCGCCTCGAGGAGACGCGTGCGGTCGCGGCGGTGCACGGGCGCCATGACATGGAGCGGATGGCGATCCGGGCGGTCACCGACACGCTCGGCAACACGCTGACCGAGACGGTGCACGAGCGGACCCGCCGCAGCGAGGGCACCGTGGCCACCGACGAGGCCACCGAACTAGATCAACTGAAGGAAGAGAATGCTGAGCTGGCCCGGTCGCTGGGCTTGCTCAAGTCCGCCGCCGCCCTTTTGGCGGCCGCACTCGATCGACCGTAGCTCGGCTGGCCGCAGCTCGACCGGTGCCGACCAACCCGACGCGGAGTTGCTTACACACTCGCCGTAATGTGTAAACAAGCGCATTCAACGACGAACGAGGTGGCGCAATGACAGTCTCCGAGCAAGCCGACGCCGCTGCGGCCAACTCCGGCGCGGACGAGCTGGTGGCCTACGAGACCCTCGACGAGGGCCGCATCGCGCGGATCTGGCTTAACCGGCCCGAGGCCCACAACGCGCAGAGTCGCGGCCTGTTGGTCCAGCTCGACGAGGCCTTCGGCCGCGCGGAGGCCGATGACACCGTGCGCGTGGTGATTCTGGCGGCGCGCGGCAGAAACTTCTCCGCCGGCCACGACTTGGGTTCCGAGCAGGCGCTGGCCGAGCGTGCACCCGGGCCCGGGCAGCACCCCAGCTTCCGGTCACGCGGGGCCACCCTCGAGCCGATCATGGAGAAGCTGTACCACCAGGAATGGCACTATTTCTTCGAAAACACTTGCCGCTGGCGCGATTTGCGCAAGATCACCATCGCCCAGGTGCAGGGCAACGCGATCTCGGCGGGCCTGATGCTGATTTGGGCGTGCGATCTGATCGTCGCGGCCGACAACGCGAAGTTCAGCGACGTGGTTGCCGTACGGCTCGGCATGCCGGGTGTCGAATATTATGCCCATCCTTGGGAATTCGGACCGCGTAAGGCCAAAGAGCTGCTGCTGACTGGTGATTCGATCGACGCCGATGAAGCGCACCGACTGGGTATGGTCTCCAAGGTCTTCCCGGTCGACGAATTGGCGGACAAGACACTGGAATTCGCGCGGCGTATCGCGGAGCGGCCCACGATGGCGTCGCTGCTGATCAAGGATTCGGTCAACGCCGCCTCCGACGCGATGGGCTATACCGAGGCGCTGCGGCACGCGTTCCACGTCCACCTGCTGGGCCACGCGCACTGGGCCGCGTTCAACGAGAACAGGTGGCCGGTCGGCCAGCCGCCGCACGTCGAGGACTGGCGTAACGCGAAGCCGACGAAGCTCGCTCGCCGCGATCAGCCGTAGTAGCCGCCGCCCCCAGCCGGGGCGACAGTCGGTTGGGCACATCAACGTTGCGCCTAACGAGACCCGGGGTAGCGATATTCGCCACGGGTGCTGCATGCTTCTATAGCTAGAACCTGTTCCAGTTTGAGAGGGCCCTCGTGCAGTTATCTTTCGAAGACCGGACGTATGTAATCACCGGCGGCGGCAGTGGAATCGGTAAAGGCGTGGCCGCCGGGCTGGCCGCGGCCGGCGCTTCCGTCATGATCGTCGGCCGCAATGCCGACCGGTTGGCGGGCGCCGTCGAGGAGGTTCAGGCGCTGGCCGACAGCTCCGGCAAAGGCGGTGCGATCCGCTACGAGCCCGCCGACGTCACCAACGAGGAGGAGGTGACCCGTGCAGTCGACGCGGCGACGGCTTGGCACGGCCGGCTCAACGGCGCGGTGCACTGCGCGGGCGGCTCGCTGACCATCGGGCCGATCACCCACACCGACTCGGAGGCTTGGCGAAACACCGTCGACCTCAACGTCAATGGGACCATGTACGTGCTCAAGCACGTGTGTCGTGAATTGGTGCGTGGCGGCGGCGGCTCGTTCGTCGGAATCTCGTCGATCGCGGCCAGCAACACCCACCGATGGTTCGGACCCTACGGCGTCACCAAGTCGGCGATCGACCACATGATGATGTTGGCCGCCGACGAACTCGGGCCGTCCTGGGTGCGGGTCAACAGCGTCCGCCCGGGCTTGATCCGCACGGATCTCGTTGATGCCAGCGTCATTCAGTCCCCGGAGATCAGCGGCGACTACGCGTTGTGCACACCGCTGCCCCGGGTGGGTGAGGTCTCCGACGTCGCCAACCTGGCGCTGTTCTTGCTCAGCGACGCGGCGAACTGGATCACCGGACAGTGCATCAACGTCGACGGCGGCCACATCCTGCGGCGCGGCCCGGACTACTCCTCGATGATGGTGCAGATGTTCGGCGAGGATGCGCTGCGCGGAGTGGTCTAGGAGAAGCAGATGAACAGACTCGAGGGCAAACGCATCCTGGTGACAGGCGCCGCATCGGGGATCGGCCAGGCCACCGCGTTGCGGTTGCTCAGCGAGGGCGCCGACGTGGTAGCCGCCGACATTTCGGCCGACGGTCTGAGCAATACTCAAGCCGGCGCCGAGCAGGCAGGCACAGCGCGGCGGCTCACCACCGTGCCGATCGACGTCGGCAGCGAGGACTCGGTCATCGACGGCGTCTGCTGGGCGGTCGAGAAGCTCGGCGGGCTGGATTCGCTGGTCAACGCGGCGGGCATCCTGCGGGCCTGGCACACCCACCAGACCACCCTCGACCAGTGGAACCAGATCATCACCGTCAACCTGACCGGCACCTTCCTCGTGGTCCGCGAAGCACTGCCGGCACTACTGGCGAACTCGCGCAGCGCGATCGTGAACTTCAGCTCGACATCGGCGTCGTTCGCGCACCCCTATATGGCGGCCTACGCCGCGAGCAAGGGGGGCATCCAGGCCTTCACCCATGCCTTGGCGCTGGAGTATGCCAAGGACGGTCTGCGTGCCGCGTGCGTCGCGCCGGGCAGCATCAAGTCCGGAATCACCGATGCCACCGGCGGATACATCCCGAAAGACGCTGATTGGTCGCTGTTTCCCCGGCTGATGCCGATCCTGCCGACCACGACGGAATCCAGCGGCGCGGGAATGGCCGGACCCGAGGCGGTGGCCGGCGTGATCGCGATGCTGGTCTCCGACGACGGAGCCTGGATCACGGGCACCGAGATTCGGATGGACGGCGGCACGCACGCCTGAACGTGCCGGGGACCGCCGCTAGTTAACGCACGGCACGCCGCCACCGTCGATCGGCTTGCCCTGATCGGGGGTCGGATAGGTACTGGTGCCGTAACCGTAATTCCAGCTGCTCTTGCTCGACGTCGTGGTGGACGACGACGAGGACGACGAGTACGAATCGTCCATCGATTCGTCCGGCGTCGGCATCGTGAAGCTGGCATCGACGATCACCCGGACGTGTCCGGGTTCGACGCCGGCGTCGGGCTGCTTGGGGGCATCCAGGCTGAGCAGGTTCGCCAGGTTCTGCGCATCGGCCTGGGCGCCGGCGCCGTACTGGATGGATGTCTTGCTCGGATCGAACCAGTTGCGGTCGCGGACCGTGCCCGCGGTGTAGCCGTACTTCTTCAGTGTGCGGGACACCTGGCTGGCGAGACCGCTTGTGCTGCTTGCGTTGACCACGTCGACGACGGTCGACGGATTGGGTTTGGCGGCCGTCGTCGGGGACGAGCTTGTCGGGATGTCGCCGCCGATCGCCGAGGCGACCTCGGCCTTGATCGCCACCGGGTCGACGATGTTCACGTCCTGGCCGCCGATGTTGTCGTATCGGACCACCGGCAGCGTCCGGAACACCACCTGGTTCGCCGCTGCGCTGCCGGCGATTTCGCCGATGCGGCGGAACATGTCCTCGTCCCAGCCCGCCGACAGCACGACGTCTTTGCGGGCCACGGCCATCAGGCTCTTCATTTTGTCCAGGTTGGTGAAGGTGCCGGAATCCTGTAGCTCTCGCATGACCGACAAGATGAAGGCCTGCTGGCGGTGGGTACGGTCCAGGTCGCCGTTGTCCAGGCCATGACGTTGCCGGACGAAGGCCAGCGCCTCGGAGGCATCCAGCCGTTGCGGCCCGGCGGGGAAGTCTGCGCCGGAGTAGGAGTCGTAGACGGCATGGTTGAGGCAGACGTTCACGCCGCCCAAGCTTTGCGCCAGATCGTAGAAGCCGGCCAGGTTGACCTCGGCGAAGTAGTCGATCGGAACCCCGGTCAGGTTACGTACCGCGCGCAATGTCGCTGCCCGGGCGGCTTCGCGACCCTTGGTCTCCAGCTCCTTCTGGCTGCTCACCCCCTGGTTAGCCAGCTTTTGAGCGACGTACTGCTTGGTGAGGCCGTACGCCTCCTTGATCTTGATGTGGTTGTACCCGGGCACGCCGTTGAACGGCACCCAGTCGTCGCGGGGGATCGAGAACGCGACCACCTTGTTGTCGGAGCTGACGTGCACGAGGATCAGCGTGTTGGTGTTGTAGCCGCCATCATCTGAATCGCCCGCGTGCAGCTGCTTGAGGATCGAATTGGGAAGGTCGTTGCCGTCCTGGTCTTTTCGCGAGTCCAGACCGATCAGCAGGATGTTCATGTTGTCGCCGCTGGATCGCGGATCGTCGGGACTCAGCGCTTGTGAAACGGTGATGCCACCCAACGCCCCGTGCGCCACGTAGTAGCCGGCGCCGGTCATCAGCACCGCCGCGGTGGACACCAGCGTCATGAACGCCCGCGTCACCCCTCTGCGCAGAGGTGACGGTTGGCGAACCGCCCGATGGCGGCGATGTGCTCCGCCGGAGCGTGCCATCAGAAACCTTGACCCTTCACCCGGACACCACTGAATACCGCGTCAGCGGTTTGCGGTGATGAGGCGAAAGCATGAGGTCAAGTATGCGGTAGCTTGCTGTGAAGCCCCCAATTTTGATCGCGCCCAGCGGCTCACTGTGGTCCTTCTCACGCTGGCGAAACGCCCAAATCGCCGATGGCGATCTTCGCGCTACCAGCATGTTTTGGCTAAGATGCGCCGAGCTCAGGGGGTCCGTAACCGTCTCAGGAGGAAAATATGGCCGACGAGATCGATGCCGACTCGTCACCGGACGGAGACCCACGCGCGGGCAAGGTCGATGCTGCGGCACCGGAACGCGGCCTGAGACAGAGCTGGCAGAAAATCCCACCAGGTCTTCGGACGGTGCTACCCCTGACTTTGCTGGTGTCCGTCGTGATCGTCGGCTTTTACAACTGGGTGCGGCCTTCGCGGGACGATTGGTCGCATCTGCCGGACCGACTTGTGTGCCAGATGCAGTCGGTGACCAGACCGCCACCCGCGCTCGTCGTGGACTCGGTCGGCGTGAGTCATCCCCGTGCCGACGTTCTGCAACTCGTGGTGCACTTTGCCCAACCACTGCCGGAGGCGCCGAGCTATCAATTGACCTACCGCCTCGCCAACAACGGCACTCCGTTCGCCGTGCTGACCCAGCGACCGGGCAGCGACGACTTAGCGATCAGCAACACCCGATCCGACGGTGCCGACATCCGGACGGATCTTGGCACGCACGCCAGAAGGACGGCACCCGACACCGTCGAAATGACACTGAATCTAACGAAATTCGGTATTCAGAAGGACTTCGTGAGCCCAACGCTCACGGTTTCGTCGCAGCTCGACGCGCGCGGCGGCGAACCGATGGCGTACGCGTTGCAGGTTTGCCACGGATAGCGAAAGCTGTTGCAGCACAAGGCTAGCGAACCTTTTCGAGGTCCTCGCCGGAACGGTAGAACACCCGGATATTGGACCCGGTCACCATTTCTGCCAGGTACACGCCGACCGGTTCTACTTCGTAGTAATAGTGAACGTAGCCATGTTTGTCCAAAGTGGTGGCACAGGTCAGGCCTGGCGCCCCGCACCGTTGCTTGGTGGGCAGCGCGAGTACACCGATGACCAGCATGACGATGATTCCGATCAAGATTGGAGCCTTGTTCACGGTGTGCCTCGTTTGCACGGAATACATCACCCGATGGAGTGTAAGCGCAACATCGCCTCATCCTGGGGAAGTAGGGTCTGTCAGCTATGACGAGTGCAACCTCTGACCACCCGCCGTCGTCGCATGCCCGGGTCGAGGTGCTCGGCAATATCGGTCCCAATTGGTTTGCCTCGGTAATGGGAACGGGGATCGTGGCTATCGGCGGTGCCACGCTGCCGTTTCACGTCGTGGGTTTGCGCGCTTTCGCGGAGGCGGTGTGGGTCATTGCCGCGGTACTGCTGGTGGCGTTGATCGTCGTGGTGGGTGGTCACTGGCTGCGTCACCCCACGGTGGCGCGCGGCCACGCCCGCAATCCGCAGATGGCCCACTTCTACGGGGCCGCGCCCATGGCGCTGATGACCGTCGGCGGGGGAGCGATGGTGGTCGGCAGAGACCTGATCGGCGAACGCGTCGCCGTCGACCTGGACTGGGTGCTGTGGACCGCGGGGACCCTCGGCGGTCTGTTCACCGCGGTCACCATCCCGTTTCTGATGTTCACCCAGCACGATGTCGAACCGGATGCGGCGTTCGGTGGCTGGCTGATGCCCGTGGTCCCGCCGATGGTGACCGCGGCGATGGGGGCGCTGTTGCTGCCGCACATGGCTGCGGGCACCGGACGTCAAACCATGCTCTATTTCTGCTATGCGATGTTCGGGCTGTCGCTGCTGGCCTCGCTGAACATCATTGCGATGATCTGGAGCCGGCTGGTCCTGTACGGCACCTCGGGCACCGCGCGGGTGCCGACGCTGTGGATCGTGTTGGGTCCGCTTGGCCAATCCATCACGGCGGCAGGGCTTCTCGGGGGTGTCGCCGGGTTGGCCGTCGAGCACGACGTCGCCGAGGACCTGAATGCGTTCGCGATTCTGTACGGGGTTCCGGTGTGGGGCTTCGCGGTGTTGTGGATCGCGCTGGCCACCTCGCTCACCGTGCGTACCCTGCGACGCGGAATGCCGTTCGCCCTGACGTGGTGGAGCCTGACCTTCCCGGTCGGCACTTTCGTGACCGGGACGTCGCAGCTTGCGGCTCACACACACCTGCCGGCCTTCAAGGTGGCGGCCGCCATCGGCTACGGCGGCCTGCTCTTCACCTGGTTGTTGGTGGCGATCCGCACCGCCCGGGGCAGCGTGCGCGGCAACCTGCTCAAACTGCCGCCGAGCACCGCGCCGGTCAAGGCTCACAAGGAACAGGTGTCCTGAACGTCGATCCGCGACTGCGGCATCCGCGCGATGCCACGGTCAACAACTACGGGTTATCGCCGAAGGATTTCACCCAAGCGCGCACCGTTTTGATACACCCGCCTGGCGGGTAGGCAACTTATTCCGGCTCGGGCAGTGAACATGTCGGATCCGCCGGTACCGGCAGAAACTCGGCTCATTGAGAAACGGAGGACACCCATGCGCGCTGAAGAAGGCGACGAATCAGTCGACGATTACGCCCGGGAAGGCAAGCAGACGCACGATCGCATCAAGGATGCGCAGCGAACGGGAAGCCCGTTGGGACGGATCGCACAGCGGGTCGCCAAGTTCTTTCGCGGCGAACACGATTCCCCAGCCGGCCACGACTGATCGGGGCCGTCTTACGATCTCCTGATGACGACGGCGCCTGAACAGTTCTCCACCTCAGGGATAGGTGGCGTTCGCATCGTCGCCGATCGCCAGGGCGACCCACTTTCGCGGGCCGTAGTTTTCTTGCACGGTGGAGGGCAGACCCGGCGCTCCTGGGGTCGTGCGGCTGCCGCGGTCGCCAAGCGTGGCTGGCAGGCGGTCACGATCGATTTGCGAGGTCATGGCGAGTCCGACTGGTCCAGCGAAGGCGACTACCGCGTCGTCAGCTTTGCCGCCGACGTCCAAGAGGTGCTGCGGGGGCTGCCGCCCAAACCCGTATTGGTGGGCGCCTCCCTCGGCGGCTTCACCTCGATGCTGCTGGCCGGCGAGATCTCGCCCGGCATCGCCAGTGCCGTCGTACTCGTCGACATCGTTCCCAACATGGAGCAATCCGGGGCGAATCGCATCCACAACTTCATGTCCGACCGGGTGGAATCCGGGTTCGCCTCATTGGAAGAAGTCGCCGATGCGATCGCCGAATACAACCCGCACCGGCCGAGGCCGACGGACCTCGAGGGGCTGACCACCAACCTGCGCCGTCGTGGGGATCGTTGGTATTGGCATTGGGATCCCCAATTCATCAGTGGCACTGCGGCTTTCCCGCCCTTCGAGGTCACTGACGCCGATCGCATGCACGCCGCCGTCGAGGCGATCCTGAGCAGTGGCGTGCCCATGCTGCTGGTTCGCGGCCAGGTCAGCGATCTGGTCAGCCAGGAGCGGGCCGACGAATTTCTCGCGCGCTTTCCTGAGGTCGAGTTCACCGACGTGCACGGTGCCGGGCACATGGTCGCCGGCGATCGCAACGACGTTTTCGCCGGAGCTGTTCTGGATTTCCTGTCCCGCCACGTCGACGTCGGATAACGTCGCGGCTTTGCCCAGCGGTGTCGTCGCCGCTCTCTGACCAGGAACAAGCCGTATCCGGCTGGTAGCATCCTGGCCCGACAAAGGAGAGCGGCGTGGGTACAGCGCGGTTGCGGGGGTTGGGTTTGTTCGCTGCCATGATGATGGCGGCGACGGTGTTCGCGAATACGGCCGCGGCCGAGGAGCCGCCGATGCCGGGTGTGCAGCTCGAGGATGAAAGCAGCAGGTGCACAGCAGGTTTCGCCGCGCAAGGCAATGACGGCAGCTACTACTTGCTGACCAGCGGCCACTGCGACGCGCACGACGGCTCGGTATGGACCTACGGCCCGAGTATCCCGCTCGGGGCGATCACCGTCAGCGAGAAAGAAGGCGACAAGCGCGACGCCGCCATCATCCGCCTCAACCCGGCTGTGGGTGTGCCGACCGGCGGTGTCGGCGGACTGACTATTCGAGATGTGTTGAGCAGCAACCAACTTAAGCTGGGTGCACCGTTTTGCAAGTTGGGTGCGGTCACCGGAGAGACCTGTGGAACCATCACCCAGATCGACGGCGATGTGGTCGAAGCCAGCGTGTACAGCCTGGGTGGCGACAGCGGCAGTCCCGGTTACGTGAAGAACGACGACGGGACCGTGAGTGCGGTGGGTATCTTGATGTCCTCACCGGATGGTGACGACAACACCACATACTTCACCTTGGTGCAGCCGCTTTTGGGCAAGTGGGGAATCCGCATTCTGCCCTGACGAGTACCGGGTTTCGACCTGCTCGGTATTGGGTACTAGCCGGTCCGGCATCTTGCGTACGGACCCGCGACGCCCGGTATGGTCCCTACGTGTTGTCAGAGGCGAACGTGGTTAGCGGCACCAGCAACACGAGGGAGTGGTCGGTGAAACGTGAGATCGTGATCGGCGCGGCCGGCGTGGCCATGGTGGTCGCAAGCTGTGTCGGCTGTTCGAGCAACAAGTCCAGCACCGGCGCATCGAGTTCGGCGGCGGCACCGGCCGGCCCCCAGGTCATCGTGGACGGCCAGAAGCAAAACGTCACTGGGCAGGTCACTTGCACGCCGGCTGGCGACAACATCAACATCGGTATCGGTGATGCTTCCGCCGGCGTGGGTGCGGTCATCAGCAACGCCAACCCGCCCATCGTCCATGCGGTCGGGTTGGGCAATGTCAACGGCATCGCGTTCGGTTATTCCGATGCCGCGCCGAACCAGGCCAGCAATGCCGGGGCAGCCGTGGACGGCAAGTACTGGCCGCCGGGAAGCTTGACGCCCGCCCACACGCCGTACTCCTCGCGGTGTGCGATGGCGTACTGCGCGCACCGACGCTGCTGTGCCAACGGGCAGCGCCGCAGACATTGAATGCGGGCTTCGGTGGCGGATCGCTCGTAGGCACGCGCCTTGGCCGCGCCGTCACCGCTGTCGTCATCGGGGTAGCCGAACCACAGTTCCGGATCGGTTGCGCAGGGGTGGCCCATGTCAGTCTCCTCGGCTAAGGGGTGAAACGTATACGAAAGCGTATACACACCAGACCCATCGGCGCAAGAGAAACGTGATAAAAGCGTATATACATAGAGATAGCGCACCGGCTGTGTAATATCCGGCCTATGGCCGGAGCCAGCGGGTGAGCCGTGAATCGGCAGGTGCGGCCATCCGGGCATTGCGTGAGTCGCGTGACTGGTCCCTAGCGGAGCTGGCGGCCGCGACCGGCGTGAGCATCATGGGATTGAGCTACCTGGAGCGCGGCGCCCGCAAGGCCCATAAAAGCACTGTTCAGAAGGTCGAGAATGGTCTGGGTCTGCCGCCAGGCACCTACTCACGGCTGTTGGTGGCCGCCGATCCCGATGCCGAGTTAGCCCGGTTGATCGCCGCGCAGCCCCCCGACACGATGTCGCCGCCGCGGGCCGGGACGGTGGTTGTCGACCGCCACAGCGACACCGAAGTGCTGGAAGGATATGCCGAAGCCCAGCTCGATGCGCTCAAATCCGTCATCGATCGGCTGCCGGCGACGACATCAAACGAATATGAGACGTATATTCTCTCTGTGATCGCGCAGTGCGTGAAGGCCGAGATGCTCGCCGCCAGCTCCTGGCGGGTGGCGGTGAACGCCGGCGCGGACTCGACCGACCGGCTGATGGAGCATCTTCGAGCGCTCGAGGAAACGCGCAGCGCGCTGCTCAGGCGGATGCCGACCAGTTTGAGCGCGCGGTTCGACCAGGCTTGTGCGCAGTCGTCGCTGCCGGACGCGATCATCGCAGCGCTGCTCGGGGTGAGCAGTGACGAGATGTGGGACATCCGCAACCGCGGGGTGATACCGGCGGGGGTACTCCCCCGCGTCCGTGCTTTCGCCGACGCGGTGCGATCGACAAGCGACGACAGCGTTGATCAGGGCAACGGCGAGGGGGACCGATGACCGGAAGCGATATCGAGGCGTTGAGCCGGGCCCACCAGTTGTTCGCGGGCAGCACCCGACAGCCGGAGCTGGTTGCGCCTTCCCACATGGTGCCGACATCGCTAGTGAAAACTCTTGTGGGACAAGATAATTACCGAGCTCGGGCGAATCGGGGCCACGAAGTGCGGCTCGCGGCGGCGCGCACCGACGCCGCAGCCGCGGGCGTCATCGCCGCCGCCCACCGCGACCGGGCCGAAGCCCGGGAGCTGACCAAGAACATCCTCGACGAGGCCCGCGCAGACGCCGCCGTCACCCCGATGGCGCCGATGGCCCAGCGGGACGCAATTCGTCGTCGAGCCGCACGCCTTCGCGCCCAGCGGGCACACGTGTTGACCGCCCGGCTACGCGCCCGACGGCATTCGGCGGCCTTGCGGGCACTGCGCTACCGAATGCTGCACCACCGCGGACTGCGGCTGCCTTCGCCGAGCAGCCGTGCCGGAATTGCGGTGCGCGCGGCGCTATCTCGACTGGGCCGCCCGTATGTGTGGGGCGCGACCGGACCTGATCAGTTTGACTGTTCGGGACTGGTGCAGTGGGCATACGCGCGGGCGGGAATTCATCTGGACCGCACCACGTATCAGCAGATCAACGACGGAATCCCGGTGCCGCGTTCGCAAGTCAGGCCCGGGGATCTCGTCTTCCCGCACACCGGGCACGTGCAGATGGCGATCGGGAACAATCTCGTCGTCGAGGCTCCCTATTCAGGTGCCTCGGTTCGGATCAGCCGGTTGGGTGAGTACGTCGCGATTCGTCGGCCGATATGAGATTAGGTTGAGCCTATGTCGGAACAAACTGGCCCTTCGCTAACCGCCATTCAGGCGCGGCAGTCGGCGATGGCAACCCGGCACGACTCGGTCGCCGAGGCAGACCGTGCGCTGGTGGACGTGCTTGCCAGCGCGCACGATGCGATGCGGGAGAGCATCAGGCGGCTGGATGCGATCAGCGACGAGATCGAGCGTGCCGTTCCGCAGCAGCGGAGCCTGGGCATTGACACGCCCATGGGGGCGAGGGAGTTTCAGAAGTTCCTGGTCGCCAAGCAACGTGAGATCGCGGCTGTGGTGGCGGACGCGCGCGAGCTTGATCGGGCGAAAACTGCTGTACTGCAACGCCTGCGGGGAGAATACGGCGTACCCACAGGATAGCCCCCGGCCGTTCATACACAGCCGCATCGCGGTGAATTGTCGACAGCTCAGGGCCTCAGTACTGTCACCCGGCATGGAGGGGACGCGACACCGCCCGCGTTGGGCCGCAGCGTCGTCCGGCTAGGCGATGTCGACGTATGACGAACTGCTTGGCACGGTCCGAGTCGTGCGCGACCGCACCGGCGATCCGAACGCGTGGCAGGCGGGGTTGACCCCAACGGAGCTGAGCGCGGTGATTACCCCCACCAAACGACCAGAACAACTCGACACGATTCTGGCCAAGATCCGCCGACAGCATCCGGGCCTGTTCGGGTCCACTGCGGCACCGCCCGCGGCAGCGCCGCAGCGGACTGAGGGAGCCGCCGCCGAAGCCATCGCGGGCGCTGAAGCCGCTCTGGCACACCAGAATTCGGCCAGCTCCCAACTGGATTTGCAAGTGATCTCGGCCATCATGAACGCCCACCTGAAGACGGTCGAAGGAGCTGAAGCGCTGAGTGCCTTGCAACGCGAGACCGAGGCCGCGGTGCAAACCCGATCGGACTTGGACACCCCAGCGGGCGCACGTGACTTTCAGCGTTTCCTGATCGGCAAGCTCAGGGATATCCGCGCGGTGGTGCTGACCGCCAGCCTCGACGACACGTCGAAGTCAGCACTGATGGCGGCGTGGACCTCGCTCTACGACGCCTCGAAGAGCGTGCCGAGCGGTGCAGGTGAAACCCGGCCGGCTTCGGTTGCCTCGCCGGCACGGGCAGCCGATCCTGTCGACGCCGGAGATGATCCGCTACTGGATTCGCTGCTGGCCGATGACCCTGGCCTGTTGACCGGGGAGTCGGGGCCAGGGACGGCCGAGAGTTCGCCGGCGCCTGCGATGCCGTCGGCGACGCCGGGCATTCCCAATCTGGGACTCGGCTCGGCGCCGGGGCCAGGTTCGATGGGTGGTTGGGGGACGCCGGGCGGGATGCCGCTGCCCTGGCGTCAGGAGGGCAGCGAATCCGATCGGGCCGCGGCGGGCCTGGACGAAGACCCCGACGCGGACTCGGCGGATCACCAATCGGACGAGGCTGATGAACGCACAGACGATGAGCACGGTGAGGATGTGTCGACCCCCGAATCACCGGGCGCGGGCCCGACGACGGTGACCCTGCCCGACGGTGACACGGTCACGGCGGCCAGCCCGCGGCTGGCGGCGGCCATCGAGGCTGCGGTGGGCGGTGCGTCGATCCCGGAGGCATTCCATCAGCAGGGCATCACCATTCCCGCACCCGGAACTGCGGTCGCCAATCCAATCGATCCGGTGCAGGTCGTTCCCGGAGATGTCGGAATTTTCACCGATCGCCATGCGCTGGCCCTCGGCCACACCAAGGCCCTCCTCGATGGCCAGATTCAGCACATCGCCACCGTAAGCGGCCCGAGCTTTCTAGGCTGGGAGCATCCGCCGGCCGCGACAGCGACGTCGCCAGCCAGGACCGACGCACCGACACCGACCCGGCCGGCGGCCTCGCCGACCACAGGATAATAGTGAACTCGCCGGACCGGCCGGCGGCGCAGAAACAGGAGAAAGCGGATGGCAGATCGAATCCATGTGGTGCCGGCGCACTTACGTGAAGCGGCTGCGCATCACCAAGAGACCTCCGACTACTTACGCACTGTGCCGTCGTCGCACGCCGCCATCCAGGAGAGCCTGGACTCGCTCGGGCCCATCTTCGGTGAGCTTCGCGACGCCGGACGTGAACTGCTCGAACTGCGACGCCAGTGCTATGAGCAACAGGCCGACGATCACGCCGAGATGGCGCACAATCTGGCTGTGACGGCCCGGACCTGGGATCAGCATGAACAAGATGCGGCCGCTGAGCTCGGCCGCATCGTCGACGGCGGTCGATGACCGACGCCAATCCCGCGTTCGACACCGTTCACCCGAGTGGGCACATTCTGGTCCGCTCGTGCCGCGGCGGGTACATGCACAGCGTTGCGCTGAGCGAAGAGGCGATGGATACCGACGCTGCGACGTTGGCGCAGGGCATCCTGTTGACCGCGGATGTGTCCTGGCTGAAGGCGTTGCTGGAGGTTCGTCACGAGATCGTGGCGGCCGGGCACACCCCGTCCGCGGAGGTCCCGACCCCGAACGATCTCGATGCGGCGATCGAGAAGCTGTTGGCGCACAAGCTGCGCCGCCGCGACGGCGCCGACTGACCGTCCGCGTTCAGATCAGCCAGGTTTTGGCGGCGTCGGGATCGGGAGCGATATCGGTCGGTGGCTCGATGGGGTTGGCGCCAAACAACTCTCGGGCGCGGGCGAGCAGGGTGCGCACCTCATCGAGTTGCTGCTGCAGCGCAGAATCAACCATGGCCATACGCTACCGAGCCCCTCACACCCGCACAATTCACCTTTGGTAAAGAGCGTTGGGCATATGTCGGTAGTCTGACCCGGTGGCGATCTTCGGTCGAAAGACGGCGCGCCAGCGCCTCCGGAGAGCTACCCGGGAATCATTGTCGATGCCGGCCTTCAGCTCTCCTGTCGATTGCACCCCGTGGGTGATCGGTGGGCTTTGGCCTGCCGAACTGTCGACGGCGACGGACGAAACCGCCACTCTCGCAGAGTATCTCGAGAAAGATCTGCAGCGGATCACCGCGAGCGCCAACAAGCAGTTGGGGATGGTCAAGCGGGCGGGACTCACCGATGTGGGCCGGCAGGCGGCAGAAGCCCGCGTTATCGACGAAGCGCGTGCCCGCGCCGTGCGACGCGTCGAATCGACGATTCGCCAGCTGGAGTTGATGAAGGCGCAGACGCGCGCGCGACGTCAAACCGCGCAGGTCGCGCGACGTTTCAGTACGGCCGAACTGGAAAAGACGCAAGTCATCCCGGCGGTGCCGGCGGCCGAACCCGATGTCGGCGTCTCGGCGACCGCCGAAACCGCAGTCATCCCGGTGGTGCCGGTGACGCAGCCCGAAATCAGGCCCCGGACGCTCGATCAGACGCAGGTCATACCGGTCATCCCCGCCGAGCCCGCGGTACCTGTTGAGGAACCGCTGACCGAGGTTTCCGCCGATGACGACGACGACGCTTCGGGTGGCCGGCATCGAGCTCCGTCCCAGGAGCCCACGGTGGATGTCGCGGTTCCGCTGTGGCGGGAAGTCTCGGCGGCGGCAGTCGACGCGGAATCCGAGACCGCGCTACTGGAGAAGTTGGTGCCGCCGGCAGAACCTGCCGTCGCCGAGCATGAATCCGCACCCGAGCCGGAACCGGAGCCTGAGGTCGTCAGCGAACCCGAGCCGGAACTCGAGGCCGTCGCCGAGCCTGAACCCGCGCCGGAGCCTGAGGTCGTCAGCCAGCCGGAACCAGAACCGGAGCCGGAGTTTGTCAGCGAGCCGGAGCCGGCGGCCGAGCCCGAGCCCCAGCCCGCGCCAGCATCTGCGGCTCCCGTCGCCGCCGAATCCGATGCGGAACGATTGCACCGGCTGCTCGCCTTCGTGGTCCGCCAAGAGCCGGGGCTGAACTGGGCAGTCGGCGATCTGGTAGACGGCACCACGCTGCTGGCCACCGACCTCGCGCACGGTTGGATTCCGCCGGGCATCGCGCTGCCGGTGGGCGTGCGGCTGCTCGCACCCGGCCGCCACCGGGGCAAAGCTGCCGCGCTGCTCGGTGAGGCGACCCGGACCGCGACCTACACCCCCGGCGATCGCGTCGGCCGGGCGACGGACTTTCCGCCGACGGAATCTTCGGTGCAGTCGCGCGAACTGCCGCCCGTCGAAGATCTGGGATGGGAGCTGGGTCGAGTCACGCACTGGCGCGACGGACTTCCCCGGTTGGTTCACACCTTGGCGAAAGCCGCCACCTCGGGAACCGGTGTCGTGGAAGAGGAAGCCGATCTGCTGCGGGTACATCTCGACACCGCCCGCTACCAGCTGCTGAGCCAGTACCCGGACGTCGTGCCCGCACTGTTGCTCAACTGTCTGCTGTTGGCTGCCACCGAAAGCAGCGTCGCCGGCGACATGACCTCGGCGAACTATCACCTGGCATGGTTCCAGAAGCTCGATGAACCCCCGGCCAGCCAGTGGAGCGCCGAGTCCTGACCCCCGCGCGTCGCCGCTGTCGCGCGGGTACGTCGTGGCAAGAGGAAGACAGGTAGCCGACTACGCATGCGCTCAACGCCGGTGACTCCATAGATTTCGATTGACGGCCGGACCCACCGGCCGCAAACCCCGCTCAGGTGATCGAAATGCTAGCCATCCCGAAAGCAGCGGCGCCGCATCGTGATACCACTGCACCCACCCAAACGCGGCGCAGCGCTACCCCGGATTCCGTCCTGAACACGGAACGCCAGGTCATGTTCGCCACGGCCGCTGCCGTCGCCGGCCCGCGTCCCTGGTTCACCACACTCTGGCAACGACTGGTCCTGGGCGTCAGTGTCGAGCATGAGCCACGCCGCCACTATCCGCCACGGACGATGAGCTACTTCGAGCAAGCGGCGACAGCCCGAGCGATGGACTGGCTGTGAACGAACTTCTGATGGTCGTTGAAGGCATCGTCCTGATCGTGATCAGCGTTGGAGTACACCACCTCTCCGCCTGGCTGGAGCGCTGGGATTACGAACGCCACTGCGAGGATTGACGGACGCTCCTTCATTCGCGTCCGCCGAGGCACTCGTCAGATTGTGAATTGACGCTGGTTGGAGGGCTCGATGATACTGACATGGTGGCGGGGTCGGGCGGTCGCACGAATCTGAGCGACAAGGATCTCGTCGAAGCGGTTCTGCGTGAGCTGAGCGAGGCAGCCGACAAGTGGGAAGCCCTTGTCGCGCAAGCTGAGACGGTCACGTACAGCGTGGACTTGGGGGATATTCGCGCCGTGACGAACTCCGACGGCAGGTTGGTCGAGTTGTCGCTGCATCCTGGCGTGATGGCCGGTTACGGTCACGCAGAATTGGCGGACAGGTTGAACCTCGCGATCAAGGCGATGCGCGAGGAGGCCGAAGCCGAGAATCGGGCCAGGTACGGCGGCGAACTGCATTGATGTCGGTGTCGATGCAGCGGTCCTGCATCGACCGCCTGAAGGAGAATGACCGTGCCACTTAATCTGTCCAACCGGGATCAGAATTCGGGGCACCTGTTCTACAACCGGCGGCTGCGCGCCGCGATCACCCGGTTCTCGGTCCGGATGAAGCACGACGACCGCAAACAGCAAGCGGCCGTGGCGCTGTCGATCGTGCTCGTTCTGATCGGTGTCGGGTGGATGGCGCTGCTTCATGTCATGAAGCCTTCGGGGCTGGTCGGCCAGGCGTCGATCATCGGCGACCGCGACACCGGTGCGGTCTACGCGAAGATCAACGGCCGGCTCTACCCCGCGCTCAACTTGACCTCGGCCCGGCTGGCGGTCGGCAGTGCCGGCGCCCCGACGTGGGTCAGAGCCAGCGAGATCGCCAAGTACCCGACGGGCCCGATCATCGGCATTCCCGGGGCGCCCGACAGCTTGCCGATCACGTCGAGCGCTGAATCGGCATGGTCGGTCTGTGACGCCGCAGCCGCCCGCGGCAGCGGAACCGCGCCAGTGGTGACCGCCATCGCCGGGCAGCTCTCCCCCATCGGCCGGTCGGAGCCGATGCGCCCGAAGCAGGCCATCCTGGCAACGCACAAGGGTGCAACGTACGTGATCTGGCACGGGCAGCGGTCCCGCATCGATCCGGCGGACCGGTCGGTGACATTTAACCTCGGTCTCGATCCTGGTGTGACATACCCGATCGAAATCTCTAACGCCCTGTTCGACGCGATGCCGTCAACGGAACCCATTGTGCTGCCGGTTATTCCGGGCCGCGGCACGCCGTCGCGATGGCTGCCCGGTTCCATTGTGGGCAGGGTCCTGGAAACCCGCGACGCAAGCGGCACCGTCAATGGCTTCTATGTGCTGCTGCCCGACGGCGTCCAGAAGATCACCAGCTTCGTCGCCGACCTGTTGCGGACCGCGGATTCGGAAGGGTCGACGACACCCACCCTGGTCGCTCCCGACAAGCTGATTCAGATCCCGGTGGTCGACGTGCTCGATGTCGACTACTACCCCTCTGAGAAGCTGGATTTTGTTGATACATCCGCAAATCCGGCGACGTGTGTGGGCTGGGAGAAGCAATCGGGCGACCCGCAGGCCCGGATCACGATCTTCAGTGGCCGCGGAATGCCGGTTTCGATCGGTATGGATTCCCGGGTGGTTAGCCTCGTTCGCGACGATCGAGACCCCAATTCTGCTGAGGCACAACAGACCTTGATGCTACCGGGTGCGGCGAACTTCGTGACGACAACCAGCGGTGTCGCGACGGCCGACAGCCGCGAGAGTTTGTATTGGATTTCACCGCAGGGTGTTCGGTACGGCATCCAATCCGACCACGCCACATTGCAGGCGCTGGGGCTGGATCCAAAGCTGGCGGTGCAAGCGCCGTGGCCGATCGTGCGCACCTTCGCGCCGGGGCCCGCGATCGGTCGTGACGCTGCGCTGGTGGCGCGCGACGCCGTCTCGGGAGGTGGTGCCGTGGCGCCGATTCCCGATCTCAACGAGCAAGCAGGCGGGGGTTAGACAACGATGTCCAAACGAGGTTTCGTCCGCGGCCGCCGTAAGCCCGCGCCGAGTGTTCCACCGGTGCGTATTGCCGTCGCCGCACCCCTGGCATTGCCCGAGCGTGAGCCCCGCAACATCCTGCTGATGATCGCGGTTCCCGCGTTGCTCGTCGGGATCATCGGCACGCTGGTGGTGATGTACGCGTCGGGGATTCGATCCCTGCAGTCGGGCTTCTTCCCGATGATCGGTCTGGTTGGGTTCGGCACGCTGATGTTCAGCGGGCGGTTGGGACGCGGCCGCCGAATCAGTTGGGGTGAACAAGAAAAGCAACGCCGGGCCTACCTGCGTCAGCTCGACGAGGACCGCGACGAAGTGCAACGCGCCGCTCAGGATCAGCGACGCAGCCAGTTGTTCGTACATGGCGATCCGCAGAAGCTCGACACCGTGATCGGTGGGCCGCGGATGTGGGAGCGGCGCCCCGCGGACCCGGACTTCCTCGACGTCCGGCTGGGGATCGGGATTCAGCAAGCCAGCGAATCCGCGGTGTCACTGCAGTGGCCCGACGTTCCGATCGGTGAAGAACTCGAACCCGTAACCGGTGGTGCGCTAAGGGATTTCATTCTCGAGCAGAGCAAGATCCGCGGAATCGGCAAGGTGCTGAGCCTGCGGTCCAAACCCGGCTTCAGCTTCGTCGGCGATGATCCGGGCGAACTGCACAGCCTGGCCCGTTCGATGCTTTGCTCGCTGGCCGTCTATCACAGCCCCAGCGATCTCAAAGTCATGGTGGTCACCCGCCACCCCGAGTTGTGGTCATGGCTGGTGTGGCTGCCGCACAACCAGCACGACGAGATGTTCGACGCCTGCGGACTGCGGCGATTGATCTTCACCTCTCCGACCGAACTGGAAGAGGCGCTCGACGCCGAGCTGCACCGCAAGGGCCGCGGACCGTGGACACCGCCGGTCGGCATGAGTCCGACATCCATGCCATCGCCGATCGAGTCCAGCCCCGGTCTGGCGCTGGGACCGCACTGGGTGATTGTCGACGACAATGTCGGCACCCCCGAGCAATGGGAGGGCGTAACCGGGCAGAAGGGCATGGCCGGTATCACGGTGTTGCGGTTGGCCACCCGGGCCGGTCTCGGCGTCGGATTCAGCGACGACAGTGAGCGTTTCGCGCTGCGGGAAGGCAGGCTGATCCATCGCGGCACGTTTTACGCCGTCGCGGACATGCTCGCCGAAAGCACCGCCAACCGGTACGCGCGGGCACTTGCCCGCTGGTCCCCGATGAGCGCCGGAGACCTGTCGGAAACCGACAGCCAAGGCGGTGAATTGTTGCGCGCGCTGGGCATCAGCGACCCCCGCGAACTCGACGTCGACCGACTCTGGGGCGAGAGCCGCGGTCGCGGCGACCACAAATGGGCGATGATGCCCGTGGGTGTCAAGCAAGGCGGTGAGCTGCAACAGATTATCCTGCGCGCCAAAGACTTTGGCGGTTTCGGGTTTCACTCGGTGGTGATCGGGACATCCGGTTCCGGCAAATCGGAATACTTCCTGTCGCTATGCACCGGGATCGCGTTGACGCACTCCCCCGAGACGTTCATCGTGATTTTCGTCGACATGAAGTTCGAATCCGCGGCCCAGGATTTACAGGGGTTCCCCCACGTCGCGGGTTCGCTGTCCAACCTGGGCAAGGACGACCGTCATCTGGCCGAGCGCATGCGCAAGGCCGTCAACGGTGAGATCGCGCGGCGCTACCGCCTTTTCAACCAAGCCGGTGCCCGCGACGCCAACGAGTACGAGGAAATGCGCCTCGCCGGCCGCGACCTGGAGCCCGTACCGATTCTGCTGGTGATCATCGACGAATACCTCGAATTGTTCATTCATCATCCGGAATGGATCGATCTGGTCATCCACATCGGGCAAGAGGGCCGCGGCTGTAATGTCTTCTTCACCCTCGGCGGCCAGCGGCTGGATCTGTCGTCGCTCAGTAAGGTTAAGAGCAACATCGCTTTTCGGGTGGCCCTGCGTGCGGAGACCGCGGAGGACTCCCGCGACGTGATCGGTAGCGACGCGGCCCTGCATCTGCCGTCCAAGGAGAACGGCTACGCCCTGCTCAAGGTGGGGCCACGCGACCTCGAGCAGTTCCGGTGCTTCTATGTGTCCGCCCCATTCGTGGTACCAAAGCGGGCGGTGAACGTGAATAAGACTGTGGCGATGAGCTTTTCGCAGCCACGTGCGCTCACCTGGGCCTACCAGCCGCTCAGTGAAGCCGACAGCGAAGCGTTGGCCGTCGCGGACGAGCCCGAGGAGCCCGACGAATTCCTGTTCCACTCCGACGGGTTCCGGAAGAAGAAGCTGGTCGATGTGATCCGCGAGTCGCTGATGTCGCACAGCGCGCGTCCGCCTCACCAAATATGGCTGCCGCCTTTGGAAGTCAGTGAGACGATGGACGTGCTGGTGGCGAGCTGGCGGCGCAAGCCGTGGTACGTCGACTACGGCGACAACCCCGGTCTGGTGTTCCCGGTCGGCGTCGTCGACATCCCCGAAGACCACGCGCAGCGGGTGCACGCGATCGACGCCGAGATGGACAACATCATGGTGGTGGCGACCGCCCAGCGCGGCAAATCGACCACGCTGATGTCCCTGATCACCTCCGCCGCATTGATGTATCGGCCTGAGCGGGTGACGTTCTTCTGCATCGGGGCTTCGCTGTACCCCGTGGAGGAGCTGCCGCACGTGGCATCGGTCGTCAGCCAAACAGACAAGGAAGGCGTCTCGAGGACGGTCGCGTCGATCGAGGGCTTGATCCTCGCGCGCGAGGCAGCGTTCAAGCAGTACCAGATCGACATCTCCGAGTTCCGGGAACGGCGATTCGGCACCGAGCGGGAAGGCGGCACTGATCCGGCCGATAAGTTCGGCGACGTCTTCCTTGTCGTCGACAACTTCAGCGACCTGTATGACAAGGACGCCGCGATGGGAGACCGCGTGGTGTCGATCGCACGCCAGGGCCTCTCGTACGGGGTCCACGTCGCGACGACCGCCACGGCGTGGCTGGTAGGGCAAAAGCAGGCGCTGGTCAACGTGTCGAATGCGCGCATACAGCTGCGGCTGAGCAACCCGGATGAAACCCAGATGGGCGAGGGCCTCGAGCGCCGAAAGGCCGCCCGCAACACGCTGGATCGACCCGGGTTCGGCGTCACCCGCGAGGGCCACGAGTTGCTGGTCGGCGTACCGGAGATCGTCTCAGCCACCGGTGAACGGGTGCCGACCCGGCAACTTGGTGCGGTCATTGCCGAGGTGACCGGCGTCGGCAGGCTGGAGAAGCTGGCGCGGTTGCCCGAACAGATTCAGCTCGCCCAGATCATCGCGGCGTTCGCGGAGACCGATGTGGCGGCCGACCCGTTCAATGTTCCCTTCGCCATCGGCGAAAGTGCTTTGCAGCCAACGTATTTACCGACGCGAACGGTGCCCAGCATGCTGGTGCTGGGCCGCCAGTTGTGCGGCAAGACGACGACCCTGGCTGCCTTCGGTCAGGCGGTCATGAGCCGGTTTAGTCCCGAGCAGGCGCAGATCACGATCATCGACCCGAAGACGTCGCTGATCGGCAAAATTCGGGGACCACACGTACGGGCGTACGCCTACACCGCCGACGACATCGACACCGTCATAGAGGAGTTGGCGGCGCTGATGCGCGACCGGCTTCCTCCCTCCGGTCTGAGTCAAGAAGAGTTGCTGAGCCGCAGCACGTGGGAGGGCCCGCACCATTTCCTTTTGATCGACGACGAGCAGGAACTGCGCCCACACGGAGCGATCGGCAAGGCGGGTGCCAGCGCTCCCTTGTGGGGGCTGATCGAGCGCAGCCGCGAGATAGGCCTGCACGTGATTGCGTCGCGCTTGCCCGGAAACTGGGCCGGGGTCTCGGTGACGAATCCATTCCTGCAGAAGATGACGAGTTCGCGAGCGCCGACCCTATTCATGGACAACGACCCGGCGACGGTAAAGGTGTTCGCCAGGGTCAGCGCCCAGCAGCTACCGCCGGGGCGCGGCCTGCTCGTCACCACCGATGGGGTGATCGAAGGTGTCCTGGTAGGAACACCGGAATAGCCCGAATCCACCGGATCGGCCAGGGGTGCCGAAAAGGTGAATCGACAGCTGCAGAAGACCCCCATAGAATCGGTCCATTCCGCGATGTTTCGACGGACACAACTTGCCTGGTGGGGAGCCAGCCAAAAGGGGGTATACCCCTCACGGTTGAAACCGGGCATTCGCAAATACGGAGGGTCACAAATGAGCGGTCTGTTTGACATGGTGCCGGGTGCAGTCGACTTGTCGGCTGCCACCGAAGGAGCACTCAGCCAGGAGATGGCGGCTACCACGTCGGCCGGCTCGGCAGCGCTGGTTGGTGTGCTGCCGATGGCCCCGGACGCCGATTCCATCGAATTCGCCGCCGCCCTGAACGCAGCCGGTGCGGCCTATCTGGCGACCGCGGCCGAGCACGCCGGGCAACGCGCCGCCTTCGCGGGCGCGCAGGGTCTTGCGTCCGCCACTGGCGTCGGCACCGATGTGGCCAACGCGGCCGCGAGTGCCATCTCCCCTTAAGCAGCCAGTATGGCCGACCCCAGGTTCAACGGTCCACCCGAGATCGTCGCTCAGATCTTCGAGGCGGGCAATCCGGCATCGGTCCTCGCCAATAATGCGGTGTGGGTCACCGAGACCACAAACAACGGAGTCGCGGCAGGTCTTTCCAGCGCCAACGCGGTGGCCACCGCGGCGCATTGGCAGGGCGTGGGCGCGATCGCCTCGATGATGACCTCGACCGGTCTCAACGCCGGCTTGCAAACGCTGATGGGCTGGACCGCCGAGAAGATCGGCGTCACGACGGCCGCGGTCGAGGCATTCATGCTCGCACGGTCCACGGTCGTCCCGTCCGTCGTGTCGACGACCAACCGGTTCGAGTGGGTCGTGCTGGCCCATACCAACTGGTTCGGGCAGAACACCATGCCCATGGGTGAGCGGGACGCGGAGTACTACGGGCACCACTGGCCGACCAACTCGGCCATCGGTTGGGCGTACTCCAGCACGCTGGCCACACTCGTCGCGGCGTTGGCCGTTCCACCACCCCTGGCACCGATGGGCGCCTCACCGGCAGCGCCGGCGGCGGCCGCGTCGGCCGTGGCGCAGGCGGCGGCGCAGAGTGGGATGAATGGCGCGATGCAGGCAGGGAGTCAGGCGACGCAGGGTGCGGGCCAGGCGGCGGCGGCGCCCGCCGAGGGCGGGAGCCAGCTCAGTTCAATGATGCAGCAGCCGCTGCAGATGATCTCCGGCCTGACCGGCCAGCTGCAAGAGGTCGTCAAGGCGCCGATGGATGCGTTCCAGGGGATGGCCAGCATGCCGCAAGGGCTGATGCAGTCGCTGACGGGCGCGTTCTCCTCGGCCGGCGCGGGGAATGCCGGAGCAGCCGGGGCCGCCGCCCAGCCGGCCATGCTGGCCGGAGCGACTAGTCCGCTTGGCGGCGCGGCCGGAGGTGGCGGCGTGGGTGGTGGCGGCGGTTTCCCGGGTGCCGGTATGACCAGCTACACCCGCCCCACCAGCAGCTTCGAGCCCGAAACCGGCGGGCGGCCGACCAGCTTGCGCGCCGGAGTGCTGAATGCGTCCGAGCTGCGCCCGCCTACCTCGCCGACCAGCAGCGGCATGGGTGGCTCGCCGATGCCGATGTCTCCGGCCGGGATGCTCGGGCACGGCAAGGAAGGCCAGGCCGACAAGGACGTCACCCGTGCTCGTGTCGTCGTGGGCGGCGGCGAACCGCCCGACGAGACCTGACGACCTGTCGGGCGGTTCGGAAACCCCTGCCAATAAGCAGTCACGCTCAACGGGCTGGCCCTGCTCGCACCCAGACAGGGGGATCCTTGCTGACGTCCCAGATGCTATTGATGAAGGCTTTCACGTCGTCAGGACGGCGGGACATCCAGAACCCGGTGCCGGTCACCAATACTTGCATGGTCAACGGATCGAAACTGTAGTTCATGTCTGTAAAGCGAACGGGCGTCGGCGTTGTCGGCATGGTGGGCAGGGGGCTGCCGTCCGGCTGATGTGGACAATTGGCAATCGACGGATCCGCAAAACACTGCCGTGTGCGGATGTCTGTGGCGGTATTGATGCTTTCACGACCCGCATCACTTAGGACGACCGAGAGCCGGACCGTAGGTGCTGGCGCATCGGCAGACAGCTTGTCAAGCAGTACCGGTATGGGGGGTGAGGTGATGTCTACAAATCGGTTGGACGACGAAATTTGAAGAACGCCAGGAAAAACGACGATCGAATCTGCACCGTTTGTTGGCACACCCCAGACCGAGACAGCCTTCAGCGACTCATTCTGCACGCCGGGTAGGCCTAGCGGCACGGTGACGGTGGTGATGTCGAGCCGCCACGAGTCCGACTTCTTGTGCATCCAGACACTTGCTTGGGAGGGAGTGTCGCCGAACTGGGCCGCGATGATGGCCCGGTCGGCCGTGGCGCTTTCCGAAACGCCGCCAGATGGTCCGCTAGTAACGGTGGGGCTGGTAATCGGTGCAGCCGCAAGCTCACGCCTTAGCACCGCGGCCGTAAGAAATTGAGTGGATGTCGGCTGACGAGCACCGACTTCCAACGCTGTCGTTGCTTGGCCGCTCGCGAGGGCTTTCAAATATTGCTGCGCCACGACGCGGGCATCTTGATGCACAGCCTCTGCATGCTGACCGCTGCTGGGCGAGTTGATCTTTGGTAGTGCTACGGCCGCGATGACTACTGCAGCTACCAATAGTGCGCACGTGGTTACCGCTACGACGCGTCGTCGGCGCCGCCACGAGCCATCCCCTTCTCTTCCCCCAGCGGTCAGCGGATTCCGCACAGCCACCGGCGCCGGCAATGTCAAGTCGTTATTGCTGAGATGGAATCCCGTCTGACGTGAGATCCGCTCACTCAACGCGTTGGCAAAATCCACACATCGGGCGAACCGGTCGCGCGGATTCTTTGCTAGTGCCAAGGCCAGGACCTCGTCTAGGGAGGCGAGCTCGGGTCGGATCGTGCTAATCCGCGGCGGCGGTTTGGTCAAGTGTGAATTAATGGTCGCGACCGGATTATCGTTCGGGTAAAGCGTTGAGCCGGTGAGCAGGTGGTAAGCGGTTGCGGCAAGCGCATATTGGTCTGCCCGCCCGTCGATGGGGTGGCCCATTAGTTGCTCGGGAGCCGAGTAGGCCGCCGTTCCGACGGTCATGTTTGTCTGCGTAAGCCCGCTGATTTCATCGCGATTGCGGGCAATGCCGAAGTCGGTCAGCAAGACTCGTTGCTTGCCACCTTGTGGGCGGGTCAGCAGAATATTGCCCGGCTTGACGTCGCGGTGCAGCAATCCTTTCTGGTGGGCGTAGTCGAGGGCGCTACCAATGCCGGCTACGATCGCGACTACATCGACGACAGGCATCCCGGATGGGAACGCTTCGCTTAGCAGCTGGCGGGTGTCCATCCCGTCGACGTAGCGCATCGCGATCCACAAATGCCCATCGAATTCGCCCCGGTCATACACGCCCACAATGTGTGGATGCCACAGCGAGGAGGCTAGATCGGCCTCACGGACGAACCGCTCCCGATAGTCGGGTTGATCCGTCAACTGCGCGTTGAGGATCTTAAGGGCATCCTGGCGCGGCAACCTGGGGTGCGCGGCCAGATACACTTCGCCCATCGCGCCGGCCCCCAACAACGAAAAGACGGTATAGCCGGCGAACGAACTACCGCTGATCAACGGCATGGGTGAATACTAGCGACCCGCGTTGCCATTTTGGCGGGAACGCCGCAGGTCAAGAGCCGTCCTTGTAATATGCGCCCATGCCGCCGGAGCTGGGGGAGGATTTCGCGGGATTCACTGTCCTGCGGCTCCTCGGCAGCGGCGGTATGGGGGATGTGTATCTGGTCAAGCACCCTAGGTTGCCCCGCCTGGAGGCGCTGAAAGTGTTGCGTGCCGATATCTCTGCCGATGGAGATTTCCGGGAGCGGTTTGTCCGCGAAGCCGATCTGGCCTCCTCGTTGTGGCATCCGAACCTCGTCGCAGTCCACGACCGCGGCGAGTACGACGGTCAATTGTGGATGTCGATGGATTACGTCGATGGTGCAGATTGTGGCCGCCTGCTCGCTGGGCAATACGGATCGGGCATGCCAGCTGGATGGGTGAGCGCGATTGTCACCGCGATCGCCGATGCGCTTGATGACGCCCATCGGCACGGCCTGCTACATCGTGATATCAAGCCGTCCAACATCATGATCACCAACCCGGATGATCGGAGCGTAACCCGCACACTCTTGACCGATTTCGGGGTTGCCCGCAACGTAGATGATGTAACGGGATTGACCGTCACCAGCATGACGGTCGGAACGGTTGCCTATTCAGCACCAGAACAGTTGATGGGTAACACAATCGATGGGCGGGCTGACCAATACGCGCTGGCAGCGACCGCGCACCACCTGTTCACCGGCGTGTCATTGTTCCCCAACCCCAATGCGGTTGCCGTGATTAGTGCACATCTCACCGCGCCGCCGCCCCGAATCGGCTTGCTGCGCCCTGAATTAGCTGCACTTGACGAGGTGCTGCAGCGCGCGTTGGCGAAAGATCCGCGTCGAAGGTTCGCTTCGTGTACCAAATTCGCCGAAGCGCTGCGAGAGACAATTCCCGGCCGCGCCGACGACCTCACGCCGAGAGGGGCTGCTGGGTTCTCTATCGGGTCACTCAGGCGGGCTCCCCGGAGGAACAGTTTGGTCCCCGGAGGGTTGGCACAGGCCGCCAAACACCGCCTCTCAATGGTTGTTTCACTCCTGACAGCTGCGGCTCTCGTCACGTTGGTCGCGACGTTCGCCGCCAACAAAACTGCCAACGAGGCTGGCCACGCGGAGGCGGGATACCCCGACACTCCGCAGATGGTTGCAGAACGTTACCTCCAGGCCTTGGCGGTCGGCGACGCCCGCACCGCATTGTCTCTCAGCGCTGCCCGGCCGGTCGACGAGCGATTGCTCACCGATCAGGCCCTGCATCGCCAGCTTGCTGCCACGCCGATCAACAACATCGCAGTCCAGAACGAGCCGGGTACGGACCCGGGCCACGCCGGTGACGCGCAGCGGCTCGTCATATCCGCCAATTTCGGTCCAATCCCGTCGCGGACGGTGATTGGGCTGCACAAAGTGCAGGGCCATTGGAAGCTGGACACGACCACAGTCTCGATTGCTATCGGCGACCCGGGCTCTGCTAATGAGTCGCTGAAAGCAGTTGCGATAGACGGTGTTCCGACAGAGGGTACAAGCCCTGTCGAGGTTTTTCCTGGACTCCCGCTGATGTCTTCGGCGAACAAGTTCGTCGACATCCGTGGCGAAACTCAGCCGATGCTCTTAGAGGCGCTCACGGACGGAGCAACCCGCCCGGCAGTTCAACCGATCGTGACCGTCAATGATGCGGGTCGGCAAGCAGTCCAAGCCGCCCTTGAGGTCCGCACCCGCTACTGCTACAGCGGCGGTCGTGTCGCGCCTCCAGAGTGCTGCCCTTGTCTCACACATTCGGTGGACGGCCGGCCATACAGGCCTGAGACGATTCAGGTGGTGCGGCGGGAGGATTCCGTGAATATGAATTACGAGCTCGACCCGAGCCGGATGCTGGTCCACGTCACGGGCATCGTGCAGTACACGTTCAGCGCTGAAGCGACCACTGGGCCCCCAGGCCCTGCGGATTTCCCCATGAATCAGACAGTGAATAGCCTCGTCGACATGAGCAAAGACCCGCCTGTGTACGTCGGAAAAGCATGATCGCGCCGCGCGTAATCGACGAGCACACAGTGGATTCAGCCGTTGACCTTTGTGTTCAACGGGCCCGCGCGCCATGGTGACCATTGGTTCGTTGGTTGCCGGTTATCGCATCGAACGCGTACTTGGCGCCGGCGGCATGGGCGTCGTGTATTTGGCCCGCGATCCGGATCTGCCGCGCAGCGACGCGCTCAAGATCCTATCGCCCGAGCTGTCGCGCGACCCTGATTTCCGTGCTCGATTTCAGCGTGAGGCCGACGTTGCCTCGATGTTGGACCACCCCAACATCGTTGCGATCCGCCGACGGGGTGAGTTTGAGGGCCAGTTGTGGATCGCGATGCAGTACATCGATGGCATTGACGCCGATGCCGCGCTTAACGCGGGTGGGATGACCCCGGCACGCGCCATCCACATCGTGCGCGAGGTGGGCAAGGCGCTCGACTACGCCCACGACCACAATGTGGTCCATCGCGATATCAAACCGGCGAATATCTTATTGTCGACCCATACGACCGCTCGGCATGAACGGGTTCTTTTGGCAGACTTTGGTATTGCCCGAGCGCTCGATAGCACTGGCGGATTGACGAGCGCAGGCGTGGTGCTGGCGACGGTGTCCTATGCTGCGCCTGAAGTTCTCTCGGGCCACCCGTTTGACGGGCGAGCGGACCTGTATTCGCTGGGCTGCACCTTGTTTCGCATGCTTACCGGCAGGACTCCTTTCCCGGCCGACAATGGGATGGCAGCGGTGATGATGGCGCATCTCATGCAGCCGCCGCCGAGAGTCACCGATTTGAACCCGCAGCTTCCGCCACAGCTGGACCAGGTGATCGCCAGAGCGATGGCCAAAGACCCGGGTCACCGCTTCCAGTCCGCGGAGGAACTCGCAGAGGCGACCAGCCGCGCCCTAGACGCCGCGACAACACCTCTCTGGGTACCGCGAAGCCCGGTACCCAGAGAGCACGCAAGTCCCTATACAAGCATCAGTTCTGGTGTCAGTGCCAGCCCTTGGCGGCGGGGTGGTCCGCGCGGCGATATCACCCCTGCCCAGCGATCAGCCCAATATCCACCGCCGCGGTCCCCAAGACTGCCCCCACTCCTTCCGAAGTCTCGTTACCGCATCCGGTTAATGGGCGCCGCGACCGCTGTCCTGGTGGCTGTCGCGGTCGCGGTCATCGCGATAACGGTTAGTCGGCCTGCCCATAATGTCTCTGCGACAACCACTTCCAGTGCTGCGTCCTCATCGCAGGTCCCGGCGCCGACCATACCGGCGTCATTGCTGAGCGGACTGTTACTCTCCGCCGACGAGGCCAGGGCCATCACGTCGGGACCAGCCGTGTGGCCTGGCGCTGTGTCCGACAAGCTATTCAATGACTCGGCGAGCATGTCCGACGGGGATTGTGTCAGCGCATGGTTACCTGCTGAGGTCGGTGTTTACACCGGCACCAGCTGGGATGGCGTTGCGGCGCAAAAGCTTCGGCCGGTAGATGTAGACATTTGGCAGCAGGGCATCGTCCAGGCGGTCGTAGGACTCTCAACGACCGCGTTTGCACAGAAATTTTTCGCCGCCCAGAACGATGCTTGGATGACCTGCAGCGGGCGGTCATTCACCGTCACTCCCCCGAATGTATCGCCACAGCACTGGACCTTCGGAAAGGCGGACATTGTCGACGGCACGCTCGGAATCTCGTTGAAAATGGCCGGCGGTGGCAGCTGTCAGCGAGGTTTGGCGGTCCGCCGCAACGTCGTGATAGACGTGCTTATTTGCGGAAACGACGTGGCCAACTTGGCTGGGACCATCGTGAGCAAGATTGCAGACAAGATTGGCCAGCCTTGAAGCGCGCCGACGGATTCGCTTTCGATGATTCGAGCTGATGCGTGCGCGTCCCGGGCACAATAAATATTGAGCACATAGATGGGGGACCGTACCTATGGGACGCTGGACCTTGGCAGGCGCAGCCGCGGTCGCGATAGTTGTTGTGGGCGGCTGCACCGCCACACTCGAAGGACATCCAGTCAGTGGCACACCCTCGATCGGTCCCGCATCATCGCCATCTACCGGATCTAAGGCGCCAGCTCATGTGCAAGATGCAAATGTGGCGCAACTGTTGCTTAGTCTCGACGAAATCCGCGACATAATGGGCGGCCCGAAGATGGTCGTCGAAAAGACTGTCACGCAACCGGCTGGCCTTGAGGGCGGGACCTTCAAGCCACCGGAATGCATAGGTGCTTATTTCAACGGGATGGCCGCGTCCTACGACGGCAGCGGCATGCGGGCATTCATTGAGCAGGAGACGGATGAACCTCAGCCTCTAAAGCCCGAACATGGCGTCGATCAGGGAGTTTTATCGTTCGCCGATTCGCTCGCCGCCCAAGCATTCGTGGCTAAGTCCGCGGATCAATGGCGCAAATGCAACGGACTCCAGTTCACCGCCGTTTTCTCGGATGGGGCAAGGCGTCCAACGTGGAGGTTCGGCGAGACAAGCGACACAGGCGGAATGATCACCTTGCCTCGGCATGTCGAGGGAACCAAATTCTGGGATTGCTCCCGCGTCATGGCGAGTAAAGCCAACATAGTCATCGACAACCAGATTTGTGATTACGACCTTGGCGATAAGCCGGCAACAATAACTAAGGCGATCATGGACAAGATCCCTAGCTAGCGGCGCCTGCCCTCTCGGCTACCGACCGGGCCCGGGCGGGCCGGCGAATGCCTGCGCGATTTCCAGCCACCGCTGTGCGTCGGGCCCGTGTGCGGTGATGTCGAGAGCGCTCAGCGGCCGGCGCTGCGTGACCAGGAAGCAGAAGTCCTCGGCCGCACCGGTGACTCGTTGGGCCGCATCGGCCGGACCCCAGGACCAGACGTCGCCGCCGGGCGCACGCAGCTCGACCAGGAACGGCTCGGCCGGCGGAGCCAGCTCGTTCACCGCGAACGCGTAATCGCGGGTGCGCACCCCCAGATGGGCGATCGAGCGCAGTCGCGCGGTGGGCGCCCGCTTGACGCCGAGCGCATCGGCGACGTCCAGTCCGTGCGCCCAGGTCTCCATCAACCGTGCGGTGGCCATCGACGCCGGGCTCATCGGCGGCCCGAACCACGGCAGCTTCCGGCTCTCGTCGACGGTGAGCAGCGCGTCGTGCAGTCGGCCCCGGGTGGCTCGCCAATCGCTGAGCAGTTGCGCCGGTGGCGTGGCCGCCAGCTCCTCGGCGCCCGCGTCGACAAAGCCGAGGGGGTTTTGCATCGCGCCGGCCAGCACCTCGGCGAACCCCGCCTCGTCGGTGACCGACAGCAGCGCGACCCGGTCGGTCCACAACAGGTGAGCGATCTGGTGTGCGACGCTCCAGCCCGGCGACGGCGTCGGGTCGGCCCAGCGCGCCGCGGCCAGCGGCGCCACCAGCGCGTCGAGATCGTCGCTTTCGGCACGCAGATCGGCCACCATCGGCCCAGCATCAGCCATCTTGACCTCCTAGCGACTGGTCGCCGGCTGACCGCGCCGGCCGACGACACTGTGTACGACGAGCCCGGCCAGGTAGATCGCCGAACCGAACAGCACGAACGTCGGTGCGTGCCCGTCGGCGGGGATCAACATCGCAGCCACCGTGATCGAGACGATGAACGACACCCAGAACAGCGCATCCTGCACCGCGAACACGTGGCCGCGCAGCGCGTCGTCGACATCCATCTGCATCGCCGAGTCGGCGCACAGCTTGATCATTTGGCCGGTGATGCCGAGGAAGAAGCTGCAGCCCACCATGACCGGCAGTGTCAGCCCCACTCCGGCCAGTTGGACCAGCGCGGCGGCGGCCAAGGCGCCGTTCGCGGCCGTGTAGCGTCCCCAGCGCCGCACCGCCGGTGGGGTCAGCACAGTGGCGACGAACGAACCAAGCCCCGACGCGGCGAAGAACACCAGCGCGATCCCCAGCCCGCCGACCGCGGGGTTCTTCGTGTGGTGCGCCAGCAGCAGGATCACCAACGAGTTGATCCCGACCACCATTCGATGCGACGCCAATCCGGACAACGCGGCAGCGACCGTCGGCGTAGACACCACCGTGCGCGCACCGTGCAACCATCCGGTGATCACCGCGTAGATCACCGATCCGTGAATCGCCCGCTTGGTGTCGTCCGGTCCCAGCACCCGTGGGCCGAACCGCAGGGACAGCAGCAGTGCGCCGCACACCGGAATCAACGCCATGAAGATGATGACGGATGCGCCCCGATCGCTGCCGCCGACAAACCATCGCGGTACCAGCATGAAGTTGGCGCCGAAGAAGGCCGCGATGGCGCCGGAGGCGGTGGCGAGCGAGTTCATCGTCACCACCTGCTCGCGCGGCACCACGTGCGGCAGCGACGCCGACAAACCCGAGGCCACGAACCGGGAAAAGCCGTTGAACAACAACGCACCGAGCAGCAGCGGCATCTCGCCGGCACGGACCGCGAGAATTGTGCCGATCACCAGGATCAGGACCATCCGGCACACATTGGCGCCGACCAGCACCCAGCGTCGGTCCCATCGGTCCATCAGCGCCCCGGCGAACGGTCCCAGTAGCGAATAGGGCAAGAACAGCACCGCGAATGCGAACGCGATCGACAGCGGATCGGCCGCCCGGTCCGGATTGAACAGCAGCGCGCCGGCCACCGTCGCCTGGAAAAGCCCATCACCGAACTGGCTCGCCATGCGCACCTGAATCACCCGCCGGAAATCCGGCATGGCGCGTACCGACTGCCAGAGTTCGACGGGTGCACGCGAGCGCATCCGGGTTTGGAACACAGAACCGACTTCCACCATTGGGCTGGACAAAGACATCGCATGCGACGCCGCAGTACTAACACTACAAATATTTACGCTCGGCGTTTGTTTGTGCCGAGCGATGCTACGGGAGTGCGATGATGGACTGATGCCCCAGCCGGAAGATCCCGAAGACTACATCGCACCCGCTGCTCAGCGGGTGCGTGCGGGTACTTTGCTGCTGGCCAATACCGATCTCCTCGAACCGACGTTTCGGCGCAGTGTCATTTACATCGTCGAGCACAACGACGGCGGCACGCTGGGCGTGGTTCTCAACCGGTCCAGCGAGACCGCTGTCTACAACGTGTTGCCGCAGTGGGCCAAACTCGCCGCCAAGCCGAAGACGATGTTCATCGGGGGGCCGGTGAAGCGCGATGCCGCCCTGTGTCTGGCGGCGCTGAGGATCGGGGCGGACCCGCAAGGGGTGCCGGGTTTGCGACATGTCGCGGGACGGATCGTGATGGTCGACCTGGACGCCGAGCCCGATCTGATCGCCCCGCTGGTCGAGGGTGTCCGGATTTACGCCGGATACTCGGGCTGGACCATCGGTCAGCTCGAGGGCGAGATCGAGCGCGATGACTGGATTGTGTTGTCCGCGTTGCCGTCTGACGTTCTCGTCGGGGCGAAGGAAGACCTGTGGGGCCAGGTGTTGCGCCGGCAGCCGTTGCCCCTGTCGTTGCTGGCCACCCACCCGATCGACGTCAGCCGAAACTAGCGCTCCTCCCCCACCTGCGACGGTGCCGGCGTTTGGTCGGCTTCCCGCGCAAGCCTGGCGGCGATCACCGCGCACACCACCAGCTGGATCTGGTGGAAGATCATCAGCGGCAACATCGTCAGGCCCACGATGTTGCCGGGGAAAAACACCAGCGCCATCGGCAGCCCGGACGCCAGGCTCTTCTTCGAGCCACAGAACAGCAGCACGATCGCATCGGCGCGGTCCAGTCGCGCGATTCGGCCGGTCAGTGTCGTGGCGACGAGCACGATGGCGAGCAGTCCCGTCGCGACCAAGGCCACCAGGATCAAGCGCCAGACGTCGACACTGAACCAGATGCCCTCGACCACGCCCATCGAGAAGGCGGTGTAGACGACCAGCAGGATGGATCCGCGGTCGACGACCTTGAGCACCGCCGCATAGCGGCGGATCAATCCCGCGATCCAGGGCCGTGCCAGCTGGCCGGCGCCAAACGGCAATAACAGCTGCATGACGATGTCGCGGATTGAACTGGCGTCCACGTGGACCGCGCCGCTGGTGTTCATCAGCAACACCACCAGCAGCGGGGTCAGCACGATGCCGAGGATGTTCGACAGCGACGCGCTGACGATTGCGGCCGAAACGTGGCCCCGCGCAATTGAAGTGAACGCGATCGACGACTGCACGGTCGACGGGACCAGGCACAGGAACAGCAGGCCGTTGTAGAGGTCCATCGTCAGGACCGAGGGCACCAACGCCCGAGCGGCCAGCCCCAGCAGCGGGAACAGCACGAACGTCGTGGCCAGCACCAGCAGGTGCAGACGCCATTGCCGCACGCCGTGCCAGGCCTGCTGCGGCGACAGTCGGGCGCCGTATAGGAAGAACAGCAGCGCGATCGCGGACTCGGCGGCCAGCGACGCCACCTTCGCGGCATCGCCGTGGGCGGGGAAGAGGGAGGCGATCGCGACGGTGGTGGCCAGAGCCAGCAGAAACAGATCGAAGATCGCCGACAAGCGCCTCAGCATGCCGGCCTATCGTCGGGGCATTTCGTCAGTGGCAGGACTGTGTGCAGAAGCTGCACTCGCCGGCGCAGCTGGGTGCGGTGGCCTCCTGGCGCAGCGCGAAGCGCGCGCTCTGCCACGAGCCGGCGGCCAGCGTGCCGAGGGCGCCGGCCACGCAGACGATCAGCACCACGAACGCGGTGTGCGCCGAGGCGGCCAGTGCCACCACACCGCCGGCGGTCAGCATCACCGCGGCCGCCAACTGCGTCGGCGCCATGGCGCGCAATGCCAGTTGCGTGCCGTCGACGGCGTGGTTGTGAGACAGCGACCACGCTCCGAACCCGGCGGAAGCTACCGCCGCACACACGCACACCACCCCAGCGATCAGCATTGCCTCACAATACGAGGCCGGTCACCGATCCGCGCGCCGGGCTCCACAACCCTTGTGTCGGCGCCGAATTAGCGCGAGCCGAGGTTGCTGAAGTTCGGCAGCGGCGGAAGCCCGGGTACGAGGGACAACAGATTGGGCGCGGGCTGCGGGGAGGGTGCCAGGTTGGGCGCCGCCAGCTGTGCGGGAAGCCGGGCCGGCACACCAATGGGAGCCTGGACCGGAGCTTGCGCGGGAACGGCGACCGGAGCCTGTGCGGGAACGGCGACCGGGGCTTGCGCGGGAGCGGCGGCGGGGGCTTGCGCCGGAACGGCGGCCGCCTGCGCCGGAAGCGCAACGGGCGCGGCAGTCGGGGCGGCGGGGGCAGGTGCGGCGGACCCGGGCGCGGCCACCCTGAATCCGTTGATGATCGCGTCGGTGGCGGGCGCGTCACCGACCGCGACGGCCCGGTCGGTGGTCACCGACAGCGACACCAGGTAGGTGTCGTGGCCCGAGGTGGCGAGAACGTGACGGCGCGAGGTGTTCAGCGTCATATCGCCCTCGCGGTAGGTGCCTTCGATCACCGACGACGGGAACCCGTCGAAGTCGGCCATCGAGGCGTTGGTCGACTGCCAGGCCAGCAGCTTCTGGCTGTCGACGTAGCCGTGCGAGATGGCTTCTCGGGGATCGAAGTTACCGACCAGCTTGTAGACCACGACTTGGGCGTTTGATGTGTAGACGCTGCTGCCCTGCCGGTCGGCGATCACCGCGAATGCGTCGGGCACATTGGGGTCGGGTACCTGGGTCCAGCGCGGAGGCACCGGCAGCGTGATGTCGAGCGCCTTGAAACCCTGCGGCTTTTGCGGCTCGAGCTTGACGCCCTTGGATTGGAAGTAGTCGCGCAGCGTCCCGGAGGACGCCGGCGCGATGGCCGGCTGGGCCGGCGCGACCGCGGCGGCGTTAGGCGTCGCGGCCGGAGCCGCGATGCTGTTAGGTGCCATGGGCGCGGAGGCCAGGCTCGGCGGCGCGAACGGGTTCGCCGACGGCGGGGTGGGGACGAACCGGTTGCTGTTAGCCGTGCCGGGAGCAGGTGCCGGCGGGTAGTACTGGTTCGCCGGCACCGGCACGATGGGTCCCGGGGGAACAGGCACCAGAGGATCGGCCGAAGCCGTCGCACCTGAGAACAGGGCGAACCCGATCACACCGGCGGCAAAACCGCCTGCGACTACGCGCCAGGGGGCGGCGATCTGCGTCATCTCTGTCGGTCCTTCCGAATGGCCGGTCTACCGGCATCCGTCGTATAGAGGCCGACTGTAACCAGAGGTCAAAGGCGCTGGACAGGGCCGAAATAGAGCTGGGATGAACCTCTGATCTGTGCGCAACGCAACCTTTATCAACCTGTGGCCGGCGGGCCCGGCAAGTCGGTCCTTATACGCTGTTCACGTGACCCAACCGCCGACCACCTCGTCGCCGAGCATCCCCGCGGGTGCCCAGACGGAGTCCGACGCGCCGCCATTCCGTTACACCGCGGAGCTGGCCGGCAGTATTGAGGGCACCTGGCAGGACAACTGGACGCGGCTCGGGACATTCAATGTGCCCAACCCGGTGGGGTCGCTGGCGCCGACCGACGGCACCCCGGTGCCCGACGACAAATTGTTCGTGCAGGACATGTTCCCCTATCCGTCAGGGGACGGGCTGCACGTCGGACACCCCTTGGGCTACATCGCCACCGACGTCTACGCACGCTATTTCCGGATGATCGGCCGTAATGTCCTGCACGCCTTAGGTTTTGATGCGTTTGGGCTGCCCGCTGAGCAATATGCGGTGCAAACCGGTACCCATCCGCGCACCAGAACCGAGGCCAACATCGTCAACTTCCGCCGGCAGCTGGGCCGGTTGGGCCTCGGGCACGACAGTCGGCGATCCTTTTCGACCACCGACGTCGAGTTCTACAAGTGGACGCAATGGATCTTCTTGCAGATCTACAACGCGTGGTTCGACACCGCGGTCGCCAAGGCCCGTCCGATCGCCGAGCTGATCGCCGAATTCGATTCCGGTGCGCGTCGTCTCGACGACGGCCGGGACTGGGCGACCTTGTCGGCGGGGGAGCGTGCCGACGTGATCGACAGCTACCGGCTGGTGTACCGGGCCGACTCGATGGTGAACTGGTGCCCCGGCCTGGGTACGGTGCTGGCCAACGAAGAGGTCACCTCCGACGGCCGCAGCGACCGCGGCAACTTCCCGGTGTTCCGGAAACGGTTGCGGCAGTGGATGATGCGGATTACCGCGTACTCAGACCGCCTGCTCGACGACCTGGAAGTGCTGGACTGGCCCGATCAGGTCAAGTCCATGCAGCGCAACTGGATCGGCCGTTCCACCGGCGCGGAGGCATTGTTCGCGGCGACCATTCTCAATGGCGACCGCAAGGGTTCCGACGTCGACATCGATGTGTTCACCACGCGGCCCGACACCTTGTTCGGCGCAACCTATCTGGTGCTGGCTCCTGAGCACGACCTGGTGGACGAACTCGTCGCCGCCGCCTGGCCGGACGGCGTGGACCCCGGCTGGACGTACGGCGCCGCCACGCCCGCGGAAGCCGTCGCAGCCTACCGCCGTGCGATCGCCGCGAAGTCGGACCTCGAGCGCCAGGAGAGCAAGGAGAAGACCGGCGTCTTCCTGGGCAGCTTTGCGACCAATCCGGCCAACGGGAAGCCGGTGCCGGTGTTCATCGCCGACTACGTACTGGTGGGCTACGGCACCGGGGCCATCATGGCGGTGCCGGGCCACGATCAACGGGACTGGGATTTTGCCAGCGCATTCCGCCTGCCGATCGTGGAAGTCATTGCCGGTGGCGATATTTCAGAATCGGCATATGCGGGCGACGGCGAGCTGGTGAATTCCGGCTACCTCGACGGAATGGATGTCGCGGCGGCCAAGGAAGCCATCACCGCCCGGCTGGAGTCCGAGGGTCGCGGCCGGGCGCGAATCGAATTCAAGTTGCGGGACTGGCTTTTCGCCCGACAGCGGTATTGGGGCGAACCGTTCCCCATCGTGTACGACGACGAGGGACGCCCGCACGCGCTGAACGAGGCCGCGCTTCCGGTGGAGCTGCCCGACATCCCGGACTATTCGCCGGTGCTGTTCGACCCCGACGACGCCGACAGCGAGCCGTCTCCGCCGCTGGGCAAAGCCACCGACTGGGTGCACGTCGAGCTCGACTTGGGCGACGGTCTCAAGCCTTACAGTCGCGACACCAATGTGATGCCGCAGTGGGCCGGCAGTTCCTGGTACGAGTTGCGCTACACCGATCCGCATAACTCAGAACGGTTCTGCGCCAAGGAGAATGAGGCGTATTGGATGGGTCCGCGGCCGGCCGAGCACGGCGCGCAGGACCCCGGCGGCGTCGACTTGTATGTCGGGGGAGCAGAGCATGCGGTGCTGCACCTGCTTTACGCCAGGTTCTGGCATAAGGTCCTCTACGACCTGGGTCACGTCAGTTCGCGAGAGCCATACCGCCGGTTGGTCAATCAGGGTTACATACAAGCGTTTGCCTACACCGATTCGCGCGGCTCATACGTCGCGGCCGACGAGGTGATCGAGCGGGACAACAAGTTCTTTTACCCGGGGCCGGACGGCGAGATCGAGGTCTTTCAGGAATTCGGCAAAATCGGCAAGAGCCTGAAGAATTCGATCTCACCGGACACCATCTGTGACGAGTATGGTGCTGACACGCTGCGGGTGTATGAGATGTCGATGGGCCCGCTGGAGGCTTCCCGGCCGTGGGCGACCAAGGACGTGATCGGTGCGCACCGTTTCTTGCAGCGGGTCTGGCGGTTGGTGGTCGACGAGAACACCGGCGAATCCCGGGTGGCCGACGAACAGCAGCTGAACACCGAGACCCTGCGCGCGCTGCATCGGACCATCGAGGGTGTCGCGGAAGACTATGCGGCCCTGCGGAATAACACGGCCGCGGCCAAGCTGATCGAGTACACCAATCACCTCACCAAGGAGCACCGCGGCGCGGTGCCCCGCGCTGCGGTCGAACCGCTGGTGCTGATGCTGGCACCGCTGGCCCCGCACTTGGCCGAGGAGTTGTGGTCGCGGCTGGGGCACACCACGTCGCTGGCGCACGGCCCCTTCCCGGAAGCCGACCCGGCTTACCTGGTGGACGACACCGTCGAGTACCCGGTACAGGTCAACGGCAAAGTGCGCGGACGGGTGGTGGTGGCCGCCAACGCCGATGACGCCACTCTGAAAGCCGCCGCACTGGGGGATGAAAAGGTCCAGGCGTTCTTGGCCGGTGCCACCCCCCGCAAGGTGATCGTGGTCGCCGGCCGGTTGGTCAACCTGGTCGTCTGACGCCGATTACCGTCGGCCCGGCCGCAGCACCACCTCATGGACGTGGCCGTCGCGTGGCGTGGCCACCGTTTGAGCGACGGCGGCGGCGACGGTTTCGGGCTGCAAGAATTTATCGGCGTCGTACTCACCGCCCTCGAACGCGACCAGTTCGCGTTGCATCTCGGTGTCGGTGCGGCCGGGAAATATCGTGGTGACCCGCAGGTCTGGTTCATCGATGCGCAGCGAGTCGGCGAACGCGCGTAATGCGAACTTGCTGGCCGAATAGGACGCCATACCTGGTGAAACCGCGCGTCCCGCTCCGGAGTTGATGAACACCACCTGGCCACGAGCACTGCGCAGGGCAGGCAACAGCTCCAGCGTAAGAGCCACCGCCCCAAAGACATTCACGCTGAAGGTGGCGCGCCATTCGTCGACATGCGACTCGGCGACCCGGCCCGGGACGGACACCCCCGCGTTGTGCACCAGCACGTCGAGCGCATCCACGATTTCGCATGCGGCCGCGATCTCATCGATGTCGGTCAAGTCCAGCGGGAAGGTCGTGGCGCCCAGCCGCTCCGCGACGGCGTCGAGCCGGGTGGAGGGCCGGCCGGCCAGCAGCAACGTATGCGTCGGGGCCAGCGCGGTGGCGATGGCCGAACCGATACCTCCGCCGGCGCCAGTAATGAGTGCAGTTGGCATGCAGCTTAGTCTACGGAAGGCGCCAATGCCGTTGGAGAACAGGTACTTTCAGGCGCGTTTGCGTGCGGGAGGCTCTCCGCCGGCAGGACCCGACGTCGGCTCACCCGAGGCCAGGCGCTCCAGCGGTGCCAGCGCCTTGGTCAGCATGTTCAGATCGGATTCGTTGAGCTGGCTGAGCAGCGCGGCCAGGGCCGCGTGCCGATTAGCGAGCGACTCGGCGTGAACGGCCCGGCCGCGCGGCGTGATGTCGACCAGCACGGCCCGCAGGTCGGACGGGTCGCGCGAGCGCTTCACCAATCCGATCTTCTCCAGCCGGCGGATCGCCACTGTCGTGGTGGGCGTCCGTACCCGTTCGTGTGCGGCCAGATCCGTCATCCGGATCGGGCCTTGATCGAGCAAGGTCACCAGGATCGACAGCTGCGCCAAGGTCAAATCGCCCGCCACCACACCACTGGGGTCGCCGCGGCGCAGTATCGAAAACAGTTTGGACAGCGCGCGGTGCAAGCCTTCCGCAAGCTCGGTCACCTCGGCCGCGGTGGAGTCGCTGTCCGCCATAAGTCGGCAGTCTAGCCCGATATGGGGGTCGTACAAGGTAGCTACGGCGACTATTTTTAGCCCGTCAAAGCACTTGGGACAGGAATCGCTGCAGTCTTTCGGTCTTAGCCGCTTCGAATATCTGCTCTGGTGGCCCGGATTCCACCACCTTGCCGCGATCCATGAACACCACAATGTCTGACGCCGACCGGGCGAAATCCATTTCGTGCGTGACTACAATCATCGTCATACCGCCGGCGCCGAGGTCGGCGATGAGCTGCAAGGCCCCCTTGACCATCTCCGGATCAAGCGCGGACGTCGCCTCGTCGAAGAACATCACCTGCGGCCCCATGGCCAATGCCCGGGCGATCGCAACCCGTTGCTGTTGTCCCCCGGACAGCATGCCGGGGCGGGCACCGGCCTTGTGCTTCAGGCCAACTCGCTCCAGCTGAGTCAACGCGAGTTCCTTGGCCTCGTCCGCGGACAGCCCGCGTAACTTGCGCGGGCCCAGCGCCACGTTCTTGAGAATGCTCAGATGCGGGAACAGGTTGTAATGCTGGAACACCATGCCGATGCGCTGACGCAGTTCGTCGGGATCGTCGTGCAGCACCGAGCGTCCGTCGAGCAGGATGTCGCCCTCGTCGGGTTCGTAGAGTCGATTAAGCGCGCGCAGCAGAGTCGACTTACCCGAACCCGACGGTCCCACGACAGCCACCGTGTTGCCCGCGGGGGCTTCGAAGCTGACGCCGCGCAGAACCTTGTTGCCGCCGAGGGTCTTGTGAATGTCCCTGGCTTCCAACGAGACTGAGGCGTGGCCTGCGGTGGCGTCGGTCATGTCATTCCTGGGCCGAGGGTGGAGCTGACCATGGCGGCGGACTCTTCTGACTCGCCGCTGGAGCCGCCGCGGCGCAGCCGCGCGTCGATGTAATTCACCAAATGCGTTAACGGAACAGTCAATAACAAATAGAAGAGGCCAGCGGCCACCAACGGCGACAAGTTGCCGGTCTGCGCATTGAGGTCGCGGCCCACTTGAAACAGCTCTCGCTCCTGTGCCACCAGACCCAGGAAGTACACCAGCGCCGAGCCCTTCAGCAACGCGATGGCCTGATTGACCAGCGCGGGCAACACCCGCCGGACGCCTTGCGGCACCACGACCAGCCGCATCGCGGCCGGATAGCTGAATCCCAGTGCCCGCGCGGCCTCCAGCTGGCCGGAGTCGACGCTCTGGATTCCTGAGCGCAAAATCTCGCCGATGTAGGCGGCCGCCATCAATCCCAGCGCGGCGATACCCAACGGATACGGGTTGTTGTTCGTCAGCCCACCCACGAGCGGTCCGATCCCCATCCCGATGATCAAGATGATTACCACTTCGGGAAGACCGCGGAAGATATCGGTATAGATCCGTGCCGGCCAGCGCAGCCACCATGAGTTCGACATGCCCGCCATGGCCAGCACCATGCCGAGCACCAGCCCGATCGCCAGCGCGCTGTTAGTCAGGATCAACGTGTTGGGCAGCCCCGTCATAAGCAAAGCGGGAACCGCTTGTTTGTACAGATCCCAGTCCAGGAACTGGTCGCGCAGTTGCGCCAGTACGGATTTCGGGGCTGGCGGGTGCATCGACTTGTGGTGGTTGCTTGCCGCTATCGCGGCGAAGTCCGGCAGGTGCGGAGCCGGGGCAGCGCGGGATCCGGGTTTCCAGCCAGGTGGCAAAGGGCGCGGAACCCATTCCGAGTAGAGCTTCGACCACGTGCCGTCGGCGATGACGGCGTCGAGCGCGGAGTTCAGCGCGGAGATCAGCGCCGGGTTGTCGTTGGCAACCGGGTACGCGACGAAGTCGCCGGGGCTGAATTCGTTGGCCACGACCACTGCCGGATCGCCGGGGTGCATCACGTTGGCGGCCAGCGCTGCCGGCGCTACCCAGGCATCGATTTGGCGGGTCTTGAGACTGGCGTACACAGTGGCGAAGCCGGGGTACTTCACCGGCTGCAGGTGCAGGTTGTCGACGACGTACGACTCCTCGACGGTGCCCTGGACGACGCCGATTCGTTGCCCCGCGGCGAGATCACTGAAGCTTTTGATCGGCGATCCGGGGGGCACGATCAGCGCGTAGTAGCCGAAGTCGTAGCCGTTGGTAAACCCGACAGTGCGCCGCCGGGCGGCGGTGGCTTTCACCGATGACGAGCCCACGTCGAAGCGCCGCGACGCCACTTCGGCCAGCAGTGCGGAGAAATCGGTGCTGGCGAAACGGACTTGCAGGCCCAGCTTTTTGGCCATCGCTGCCAGCAGCTGATTGTCGAATCCGCTAAAGGTGCCGTTGGCGTCAACACAGACCGAGGGCGGGGCATCCGACAACGTGCCGACGTTGAGAACGCCGGGTGAATTCAGGCCCAGCGAATTGACGTTGATCTCGCTGAGCGGTTCCACGGAGGCGGTCGTGTGGTCGTCGTCGCGTCCGACGCCGCCGATGGTGGTCAGGTCTTTCGGTAAGGCGGACGCGCTCTCGGGTCCGCCCGGCGCGCACTGGTTTCGGTCGGCGAACGCGGGTCCGGCCAGCACCAGGCCGACCACGATCAAAATTGTCGCGGTTAGTCCGAACAGCTTGGCTCCGCGCTTCGCGCGCGGGCCTTCGCACGAGTTCATCACCGCCACCGTATCGACCGGGCGGCAACTCGTCGCGGCGAGAGTCGATTTTAGAGTGCCATCGACGGCTCGGCGCAGACCGCCTCCGTCTTCGGCAGAACCGAAAGCGGCGCCGAAACAACCCGGCGAACGTCGTCGGGTGCGGCGAAAACCCTGCGCCGGAACAGTTCGGCCAGCATGGTTTGCGCCATCAGGTAGGCGCGGCCGACGCATGCCGCCCGCGCGGCGTCCGGATCACGGCGGCGGATCGCGGCCGTTTCGTCCTCGTAGTAGGGCAGTACGTCGTCGCGATTGTTGTGGTAGCTCAACCAGAACGCGTGCGGGATGAGGTCTTGCGAGGCCCGGATAGTGGCGTGTAGTCGCGGCCCGGCGTATTCGTCGTTGACGGCGCGCCGGTACTCCGCGGTGAGTTCGGAAAAGACCCGGGAGTCTTTCGCGATGCGCATCGCGCGCATCAGCGCATCGAGCTCGCCCAGGATCCGCGGCGTCGGGTTGCTCGCAGCTCGAGCTGAGGCGATGCCGTTGAGCATGCCGTCAAGCTCGTGATGCTCGAGGACGGTGGATTCGTCGAATCGCTCGACGAACGCACCCCGGTGATAGCGGGTCGAAACGACGCCATCGTGCTCGAGCTGGATCAGGGCCTCTTGAATCGGCACGCGACTGACTCCCAAGCCGAGCGCGATCTCGTTGCGGTCGACGCGGTCGCCGCTGCGCAGCTTGCCCGTCAGCACCAGGTTCAGGATGTGGTTGACAACCTGATCCTTTTCTTTGACCCCATATTTCTTCGGCATGAGTCTCTTTCAAGTCTGTTGCAGTTCCGCACCAGCGATCAGCGGTGGAAAGCTTCTCATGTATTTGCGCATTCATAAAGGTGTTTGGCGGATGAATTGGAGGCGAACCCCAACTAACGCGCGTCGCGCCAGCGGCACAATGCCTCGGCCGCGGCAAGGTCGTAATCGGGACCGTTGACGCCGACCGTCAGCAGCGTGACCCCCAACGCGGTAAGCCCCTCGGCGTTGGCGATCAACCCGTCGACCCCTTCGCCGCGGCGCACGCCGCTGTTGTCCTCCACGCCGGCCGACCGCTCGATCGTGGCCGGGTCGCGGCCTACCGCGGCGCAATGCTCTTCCAGCACGGCCGCGGCCGCCGGGTAGGTGTCGACCGTGGTGAAGCCGTGCCAGATGTCGGCATACTTGGCAACCAGTCGCAGGGTCTTTCGCGGACCCTTGCCGCCGATCAGTATCGGGATGTCGCGGGTGGGCGCGGGATTGAGTTTGGCCAGCCGCGACGTGATCCGGGGGAAGGCTGCGGCCAGGTCGTCGAGGCGGCTGGCCGCGGTACCGAATTCGTAGCCGTACTCGTCGTAGTCCTTTTCCTTCCAACCGGATCCGATACCCAGGATCAACCGGCCCTCGGAAATGTGGTCGACGGTGCGCGCCATGTCGGCCAGCAGCTCCGGATTGCGATACGAGTTGCACGTCACCAGCGCGCCGAATTCGATGCGTGACGTTTGCTCGGCCCAGGCCGCCAGCACCGTCCAGCATTCGAAATGCGCGCCGTCGGGATCACCGTAGAGCGGGAAGAAGTGGTCCCAGGTGAATGCGACGTCGACACCCATGTCCTCGCAGCGCCGCACGGCGTCGCGGATGTGGCGGTATTCGGGCGCGTGCTGCGGCTGCAGTTGTACACCGATGCGAACGGGATGGGTCATACGACCACCGTAGGAGTCGCAGCCTCTCAGTGTGCGTGGAGGACCCCGGTCAACAGTTCGATCAGTGCGCGGGGCTGATCGCTTTGCACGGAATGTCCGGAGTTTTCGACAACGTGAGCCTGACGGAAATGCGTTGCGCGGTTGGCGAGTTCGGCCGCGTCCTCGTCGGTGACGAAGGGTGATGAGCCGCCGCGCACCAGGGTGACGGGTGCGGTCAGCGCGTCGACGTCGTTCCATAGATCACCGAAGTCGGGAACTTTGCGAATGGTGTCGTAGCGCCACGCCCAGTTCCCGTTGTCGAGGCGTCGGGAATTGTGGAAGACACCGCGGCGCAGTGCCTTGACCTCGCGGTGTGGTGCCGCGGCGATCGTCAGGTCGAGCATGGCCTGGAAGCTGGGGAACTCGCGCTCGCCCTGTACCAGGGCGACGGTGCCCTGCTGCTCGGTGGTCAGCTCGGCGTAGCGGTGCAATGCCGACGGGGTGACGTCGACGAGAACGAGTTCGCGCACCAGTTCTGGCGCGATCGCGCCGACCCGGATCCCCGTCAGCCCGCCCAGCGACATGCCCACGATCAGTTCGGCATCGGGTGCGAAGTCGCGCAGTACCGGCGCCACGGCATCGGCGTTGTGCTGCGGCGAGTAGTCGCCGTCTTCGCGCCAGCCGGAATGGCCGTGGCCGGGCAGGTCGACCGCCAGCGCCGGCACCCCGAGCCCGACGATGACGGTGTCCCAGGTGTGGGCGTTCTGTCCGCCACCGTGCAGAAAGACGATCCGTGGCGCAGTGCCGCCCCAGCGCAGCGCGCTGATGGAGCCGTTCGGCGTGTCGGCCTCGATCCGTTCCACGTCCGGCAGCGGACCGCTGACGCCGGCCTGCTCGGCGTTCTCGGACAGCAGCGAGAATTCGGACAGCCCGGCCAGTTCGTCTTCGGAGATCTCGGTCACGATCTTTGAGATTAGAGGAAGTAACGGCGCCGAATGCCGTGGAATCGCTCCCACATCGCGGCGCTGCGCTGCGCGATGCCCACGGTCGCGGTGTCCGGCGGGAGCACGCGCGCGATGTTTTCGTGTTTGACGACTCTGGTCTCCAGCACGGCGGGCTCGCCCTCGAGCATGTGGCGATAGGTCAGGTTCCCGCGCTCGAAGCCCTGGGTGTCCAGCCAGTTGTGGACATTCGGATCACGATGCGCCATGACCAGTCGGATGCGTCCGTCGCCATCGATTGCGGTGCGACTCGGGGTGTAGCTCACCGGGCGGTAGAGGTAGTCCATGCTGTTGAAGAAGACGCCCATGTTGGTGAACATCCACAGTCCGTCGTGGGCGTCGAATTCGACGATCAGCGCCTCGTCGGGCGCGAGCTCCCAGTACATGTTGGCGGCGGCGCGGCCGCGCTTGCCGTCCGCTTCAGGTGTGCCGGCTTTGGTGAGGGCGGGAAACACGTTGGGATGCTCGGCGTCGACGCCGCCATAGGTGAACGGGAACTCGGGCCAGTCCGACATCAGACCGGTGACGAATTCGCCGGCCCATTCCATCGCCTCGATCATGGCCCGAGGGCTGGGCAGCGGTTTGGGGTCGGCCATGTCGACCCGTTCGATCCGCAGCTGGGCGGGCAGCTCATCCCAGGCGTCGAATCCCTGGCGGATGAACAGCTTTCGCGATTGCCCGGTGGTGGGTAGCCAGTTGGGGCCGCGCTCGGGCCCACCGATGTAGATCTCGAATTCACCGTTGTCCCCGACCTGGAGTTGACGACCGAACAGGTTGGACTCGGGCGTGTCACCGAACGGCTCGTGCAGCACGCCGGGCCCGGGGAGCCGCTCACCCTGCACGGTGACGTTGAAAAACGGTGCAGTTCCGCGATTTCCGTGTAACCGGTAGGTCGAGTGTCCGTCGATCCACGCCTGCTGGTAGGTGAAATCGGCACAGTCGCCGCCGAGCTTGCGGGTTGGACCACAGAACGCGTGCAGCACCGGGTAGCCGGTGTCGCGGGTCTCGAGCGACAGGTCGAAGGCCTGGCCCAGGTTCTGCGTCAGGAAGCGGAACGCGTCCACCCGGTGCGCCCCCGACGTGGCGTTGGCGTCTTTGAAGACCTGCTCGCCTGCTCGCGCCAGCTGCGCGCAGAACTCAACCCACGCCGAGCGCAGCGCCGCGTCGTCCACACCGTCGCCGAAAGCCATTGTCAGGAACCCAATCTGCTTAACATTGCCCCGACCACGGCGCAGGCGCGGCGGGCGGATGCGAGACGGCCTTCCTGCTCGATTCGCGGTCCGATCAGTTCCAGGTCGAACCCGTTCGAGTAGCCGTTCGCCAGCGCGTTGGCGACGAATCCTTCGATCGGGATCGCGCCGTCGCCGGGGACCGCCCGGCCCGGTAGCGCACGATCGCCGAGTACATAGTCGCTGAGCTGGATGAGCTCGGTTCGCGGCAGGGCCCGCTGCACCATCGCGTCGAAATCGCCCTCAGCCCAGCAGTGAAACACGTCGATGCAGACGCCCAGTCCACTCATCTCGGCCAGCGTAACGGTATCGCGCAGGGTATGGGCCAGATGCAGGTCGGCATACAGGCTGGAGGCGTTCTCGACGGCCAACGCCACACCGGCCTGCTGTGCGTGCGTGACGCAGGGGGCGATCATCGTGCGGAACCGGTCGGCGGCCCGGTTCCACGTGAGCGTATCCCGGCCCCCGGTGAGCAGGTAGATCGTTCGCGCCCCGACGCCGGCCGCGGCGTCGATCACCGGCGCCAGCGCATCCTGCGCGGCCCGCGGGTCGGACGTCAAGCGGCCGCCGGCGAACAGATGATAGATCGCCTCGACGGAATAGTCGTTGCGCTGCAGCAGCTTTGGAAATTCGGGGTCGAGTATTTGGCTGTCCAGGACGCTGAGCCGGGATACGCCCAGCGCCGCCCAGTGGGTCTCCAGCTCGGCCAACTCGGCACCGTAGAACGTGACATTGTGTACGGACAGCCGCGGATGGGCCGGCATTGCGTCAGCCACGATTCTCGATCTCGACGCCGAATCGCTCACGGAATGGCCGGAATTCCGCATGCAGCGCATCGAGATCTTCGCCGATGTCTTTCAACAGCGCAGTGGAGTAGCGGAACTTGCCGTAGCGGTCGCCGCGATTGTTGGCCAGGTAGTCGCGCATCGCCGACTCGGCCTCCGGCGTGACCCGACGGCCGGCGAATGCGTAGTAACGTCGCACCGTCGCCACCTGATCGGCGATGAAGTCGGTGTAGCGGATGTGCTGGATGCGCGGATCGTCCACCATCGGATTGGTCATCGTGTTGGCGACGCCGGCGCGGGTCAACTCCAGATGCATCTTCGCCAGGGCGTGCAGGTCGACCGGGCCGACCATGCCTTCGGCGATGTCGGCCATCATCATGGTGCGCGACGCCGCGACCTGCACCGGGTCGCGGTGCAGCCAGACCAGGGTGGCGTCGGGGTACGCCTCGAACATCTCCTGGAGCCGGAACCCGTGAAAGCCCTTGAGCACCCAGTACTTTCGCGGACGGTTGTACTGCAGCTGTTGCAGCATCGCCTTGTGCAGCCGGTACTGCGCGCTCGCATCGGTGGCCAGCCCGCCGACCAGCGACTGCATCGGAACCCGCCACCACGCCGTCGGCGTCATGACCCGGAAGTCGAAGGCCCAGGTGCGCTCGTCCTCGGGCAGGCCGTCGCCCAGCATGTCGTTGTACGGGTGGCTGTGCAGCCACTTGGGCATCTTCGCGTTGATCTCGCGCCAGTCGGCGTCGGCCCGCGCACGCCGCGGGTCGTCGTCGGCCGCCAGCCCCGGTGGTGGCGACGGGTACATCACCTCCCAGAAGCGCAGCGCCCGCCCGTGTGGATCGACGGACATCAGAGCGTGCATCAACGTTGTCCCCGAACGTGGTTCGCCGGTGACGAACATCGGCGCCTCGATCACTTCGTCGCCGATCGGGTAGCGGTTGCGGTCGTCGATGAATTCCAGCCGCGACGTCAGCAGCCAGCGACATACCTGCGCGGCCGCGGCGGCGCCAGCGGCGTCCATGCCGAGGCTGTTGAGATGATCGACGGCCACGGCGAAGCGTTCCGGCAACGTCCGGTCGCCGTAGTCGTGCAGTCCGGTCTCGGCCTGCGCGGCACGCAGCAGCTCGACAGCGACCAGGTGTGCGCTCACGACAAATCTCCGCACAGCTGCAGCAGTTCATCCTCTGCGGCAAGGACATTCGCGGCCGACGCGGCGGCATACGTCAGGCCGGCCATGGCGCCGTAGTCGAGGATCTTGGGCACCCGCAGTCCCGCGTCCACATAGGTCTTGATGATCTTCGCGACCTCGCGTGCAGTGCCATGCGGCACGACGGCGAGCAGCATCTCGGGTTGCGCGGTGTCCAGGAACGTCAGTATCCGTTCGCGGGTGAGCACCGCGGGATCGATGTCCTGGAAGCCGCGCCAACTCGGGCCCATCGGGTGTTCAAATCCGAAGCCGCGCAATGTCTCTGCCGATACCTGTAGCAAGAATGCCTTGACCAGCGGCGCCTGCAGGATCTCGGCAAGAGCGTCTTCGTCTTCGCCAATGAGGCACACCTGCATGAAGCCCGGCGTGATCGCCATCGGATCGCGGCCGGCGCGCTCGGCGGATCTTCTTACCGCCGAAAGCATCTCGGCGTAATGCTCGGGGGTCCACGCCCCGGCGGGCCACCAACCGTCGGCGTGACGGCCGGCGATGTCGAGCATGCGCGGGCCGCTCGCGCCGATCCAGATCTGGGGGAACCGTCCTTGATACGGCTCGGTGTCCAACCGCGCGTGGTGCAACGTGTAGAACCGCCCCTCGAAGTCGACCGGGCCGTTGCTCTCCCAGAGCAGCCTGATGACCGTCAGGGCTTCCTCGAAACGGCCGACGGGGCGGGAGAAGTCGAAGCCGTACGGCAACGTGTTCTCACTCTCGCCACTGCCCAGGCCGAGGATGAAGCGCCCCTTCGAGAGATGGTCGATGGTCAGCGCGGTCTGGGCGAGCAACGAAGGGTGGCGCCGCACGGTGTCGACTACCGCGCTCACCAGCGGAACGCGCTCGGTCAGCACCGCGGCCGCCGCCGCTACCGACAGGCCGTCGAGATGGCGATGCGGCGACGGCGACGCGGTGGCGAGGTCGGTGAACTCTGGCGTCCAGATCGAGTCCGGCCAAAAGCTGACCATGTGATCGGGCAGCCAGATCGAGTGGTAGCGCCCGCCGTCGAGCTCGGCGAGCCGGGACATATCTAGGGGCAGGGTGGTACGCAGGAACGCGGCGGGCTGAACTTTCATCCGTGACTACGCCTGACTCATCGAGGGGTGCTCCGCGTAATGCTAAGCGACTGCACAGCAAATTGTTGACGGAGTGTGCAATCCCGGCTTCGAGGGTGCGGCCAGGGCGCGGATATAGGGATATTTCAGCCGTGAGCGCACCCTGAAAACCGCCAGCGCAACACTCACGCACAAAAAAGAGTGTGCGGTGAGGTCGCAGTTTCGTTGTGAGACGCGACCTCACCGCACACCCGATGAGTGAATCGAACCGCCCGGTGCGTTCGATTCCGCAGTGCGCCGCAGGGCGGCGCACCAGTTTGAACTAGTCGGCGCCGATGATGAACTCTTCGAGCTGGGCCCGCGCGACATCGTCGGGGAGCTGCTTCGGGGGGCTCTTCATCAGGTAGGCCGATGCCGGCACGACCGGTCCGCCGATGCCACGGTCCTTGGCGATCTTCGCTGCCCGCACCGCGTCGATGATGACGCCGGCCGAGTTCGGTGAGTCCCACACCTCGAGCTTGTACTCCAGGTTCAGCGGCACATCACCGAACGCACGGCCCTCCAGCCGCACGTAGGCCCACTTGCGGTCGTCGAGCCAGCCGACGTGATCGGACGGGCCGATGTGCACGTCCTTGGTCTTGAACTCGCGCTGCAGGTTTGAGGTCACGGCCTGCGTCTTGGAGATCTTCTTGGACTCCAGCCGCTCACGCTCGAGCATGTTGAGGAAGTCCATGTTGCCGCCGACGTTGAGCTGCATGGTGCGGTCCAATTGCACACCGCGGTCCTCGAACAGCTTGGCCATCACGCGGTGCGTGATCGTCGCGCCGACCTGGCTCTTGATGTCGTCACCGACGATCGGGACACCGGCGTCGGTGAACTTCTTGGCCCACACCGGGTCGGAGGCGATGAACACCGGCAGCGCGTTGACGAATGCCACACCGGCGTCGATCGCGCACTGCGCGTAGAACTTGTCGGCCTCCTCGGAGCCCACCGGCAGGTAGGACACCAGGACGTCGACCTTGGCCTCCTTGAGCACCTGGACCACGTCGACGGCCTCGGCGTCGGACACCTCGATGGTGTCGGCGTAGTACTTGCCGATGCCGTCGAGTGTCGGGCCGCGCTGCACCGTCACATTGGTCGGCGGCACGTCGGCGATCTTGATCGTGTTGTTCTCCGACGCGAAGATCGCCTCCGACAGGTCGAAGCCGACCTTCTTGGCGTCCACGTCGAACGCGGCCACGAACTTCACGTCGCGGACGTGGTAGCGGCCGAACGTCACGTGCATCAGACCGGGCACGGTGCTGTTCGGGTCGGCGTCGTAGTAGTACTGGACGCCCTGAACCAGCGACGACGCGCAGTTACCGACGCCGACAATGGCGACTCGAACCTCCGTCGACGCCTGGGGCGCGCTGTGCTCACTCATAGGGCGTTCTCCTTACCTTCAATTACCTATGTCTCGAATGGCCGTGGGTTGTTATGCCTGCTCGGTGAGCCCGGGTGCCGCGCGCTCGGCGGCGATGAGCTCGTTGAGCCACTTGACCTCGCGCTCGCTGGACTCGAGCCCGAGTTGGTGGAGCTGACGGGTGTAGCGGTCGAGTGAGTTGCTGGCCCGCGCAACGGCTTCACGCAGACCCTCCCGGCGTTCCTCGACTTGACGGCGGCGACCTTCGAGGATCCGCATCCGGGCCTCTGCCGGAGTGCGGTTGAAGAAGGCCAGGTGTACCCCGAAGCCGTCGTCGGTGTAGTTGTGCGGACCGGTATCGGCCACCAACTCGCCGAAACGCTGCCGACCCTTCTCGGTCAGCTCGTAGACCCGACGGGCCCGCCGGACCGGAGTCCCGGCCGGCGCCGCGTTCTCGGCGATCAGCCCATCCGCCTGCATGCGCCGTAGCGCCGGATAGAGCGAACCGTACGAAAATGCACGGAACGCACCGAGTAGGCCGGTCAGCCGCTTCCGCAGCTCATAGCCATGCATCGGCGATTCGATCAGGAGCCCAAGGATCGCGAGCTCGAGCATCGAGTCACCTCCTTTGCATAACTGGTTACGTCCTGCCGACGCGTCGCGTAATAGTATCGCCTCGATATATTTGCCACAACACTACCGGGTGTTGGCATGCAGTTTGTCCCCCGGACAGGCACGGAAACCTCGGCGTCGAGTGCAAGCGCGCAAACACGCTCAACGCCGTCAGCGCGCGCCTCGGCCGATTCAGCTGGAGGGGTAGTTCACCCGCTTGACGGTGCCATCACCGGCGAAATCAATCGAACCGCTGCCGTAGTCGCTGGAGACGTACACCGACAGCGTGAGCGAACCGGGCGCGGTCGGATCCTTGGCCGGTTCGACGATCAGGTACGTCGACTTGACCTCGGCCGCCTTGATGCCCAGCGTCTCGGGGGCGCCGCGCATGATGCCGACCGCCGTCTTGACGTCGAACTTGGCCAGGTCGGCCGCGACGGCCTTGGCGTCGGTCCTGGGGGAGACGGTCGGGTCGTCCCAGCCGCCGCGGTAGTCGTAGTCCAGCACCCGGCGGTCGTCGGCCGGATCCGGGCGATAGAAGCTGGCATAGGTGGGATAGACGAGAAGCCGGTAGCCGACCGTGTCCCCGAATTTCTTGCGGGCCTGTTCCAGCAGACCGGTGAGCCCGCCGAGGGATTGCAGTTGTTTGGGTGGGGTCAACACCACGGCCGCGACGCCGTCGGGCTTGGCGCCCGGGTCGGAGGTGAAGTCCAGGGGTGAGCTGGTGTTCCCGTACAGCCCCCAGCCCAGGCCCATGCCGAACAACACCGACACGACCAACGCGGCGATCGCGATGCCGCGCGAGCGGACGGCCGGTGAGGTGGTGGACTTTGCCGCGCGCAGCCGCGCCGGGGTGCTGCCCTGCAGATCCTGCACCAGAAGCTTCAGGTCGCCGAGTGTCACCGCGTTGGTGGCCTTGCTGACGCGCTCGCGATGTTCTTCGCCGGACAGCTCGCCGTCGGCCAGGGCGTTGTCGAGCACCGTGCAGGTGTCTTGCCGGTCGGTGTCTTTGGCGCGGGTCGCGGTGGTCACGCCGCCGCCGAGTGGTGCGCCCAGCCATTTCGCCATGCGGATGATCGTAGAAGTCACCTGTTGTTACCGCGGCGCAGCGGTGCTGACAGCCGCGGTTGCGTATCGGCGGTGCCGACGGCGACGTACTCTGGTGAACGTGCGACTGCAGCGACAAGTGGTGGACTATGCGCTTCGGCGCCGCTCACTGCTGGCCGAGGTGTACTCGGGCCGCACGGGTGTGACCGAGGTCTGCGACGCGAATCCCTATTTGCTGCGCGCCGCGAAGTTTCACGGCAAAACCAGCCAGGTGATGTGCCCGATCTGCCGAAAGGAACAGCTCACGCTGGTGTCCTGGGTGTTCGGTGATCACCTGGGCGCGGTGTCGGGTTCGGCTCGCACCGCAGAGGAGCTGGTCTTGCTGGCGATGAAGTTCACGGAGTTCTCGGTTCACGTGGTCGAGGTGTGCCGAACCTGCAGCTGGAACCACCTAGTCAAGTCGTATGTGCTCGGCGCGGAACGACCTCCCAAGGGAACCCGCGGTCCGCGGACGGCACGCAACGGCGCCAGCGCGGCCATTGAATAACGAAGGGCGCCACGATCAGTCGCCCGACGACCCGAGCAGGTCCGCGACTGAGCGTATGAGCAAGGAACCCAGCGCCGATCGTCCCGACGAGTCCGATCGTTCGGCGCATCGCGGCGATGGCGGGACCCGTCGCCGCGTTCCCCCCGACGATCGGCAGACGACGATCCTGCCGGCGGTCGCCGACGACCGGGCTCCCCGCCGGTCCGACCCGATCGACGAGGTCAAAGCCGCGCTGGGTGGTCCTGGATCCAGGTCCGCGCCCCGCAATCCGATCGAAGAAGTGAAGGCCGCCCTGGACGGCCGGTCGTCGAACCCGGCGAGGCGCGACCGCCCGATGTCGGGTCGGCCGCCGGAAGGCCCTCCGCCGCCGCCGCCACCGCGACGGCCCGGCGACGCCGGCGGCCCCGATGTGCCGAGCCACCGGGCGACGGCGCCGAGTTGGGCCGAGCAGATCAACTGGCGCTGGGTGCGCCGCGCTGCCTACCTCAGCGCAGCGGTGCTGATCCTGTTGCCGATCGTCACCTTCACGATGGCGTACTTCATCGTCGACATTCCCAAGCCGGGCAACATCCGCACCAACCAGGTCTCGACGATCCTGGCCAGCGACGGCTCGGAGATTGCGAAAATCGTTCCGCCCGAGGGCAATCGTGTCGACGTCAACATCAACCAGGTGCCGGTGCACGTGCGCCAGGCCGTCATCGCCGCCGAGGACCGTAACTTCTATTCGAACCCGGGGTTCGACTTCACCGGCTTCGCGCGCGCGGTGGAGAACAACCTGTTCGGCAGCGGCGGCCTGCAGGGCGGGTCGACGATCACGCAGCAATACGTGAAGAACGCACTCGTCGGCTCCGCGCAGCACGGGTTCGCGGGCCTGCTGCGAAAGGCCAAGGAACTCGTCATCGCCACCAAGATGTCGGGGGAGTGGTCCAAAGACGAAGTGCTGCAGGCCTACCTGAACATCATCTACTTCGGGCGCGGCGCCTACGGAATCTCGGCGGCGTCCAAGGCTTACTTCGACAAACCCGTTGACCAGCTGACCGTTTCCGAGGGAGCGCTGTTGGCGGCGCTGATTCGCCGGCCGTCCTCGCTCGACCCGGCCGTGGATCCCAAGGGTGCCGAGGCCCGCTGGAACTGGGTCCTCGACGGCATGGTGGAAACCAAGGCGTTATCGCCGAGCGATCGTGCGGCACAGCAATTCCCCCAAACCGTCCCGCCCGATCAAGCGCGCGCACAGAACCAGACCACCGGTCCCAACGGCCTGATCGAACGTCAGGTCACCAAAGAGTTGATGGAGCTGTTCAACATCGACGAGCAGACCCTGAACACTCAGGGATTGCAGGTCACCACCACGATCGATCCCAAGGCTCAGCAGGCCGCGGAGAAGGCCGTCTCGAAATACCTTGACGGACAAGACCCCGACATGCGCTCGGCGGTGGTGTCCATCGACCCGCACACCGGCGCGATCCGCGCCTACTACGGCGGCTCGGACGCCAACGGCTTCGACTTCGCGCAGGCCGGGCTGCAGACCGGATCGTCGTTCAAGGTGTTCGCGCTGGTGGCCGCCCTCCAGCAGGGCATCGGGTTGGGCTACCAAGTCGACAGCTCACCGCTGACGGTCGACGGCATCAAGATCACCAATGTCGACGGCGAGAACTGCGGCACGTGCAATATCGCCGAGGCGCTGAAGATGTCGTTGAACACCGCCTACTACCGGCTGATGCTCAAACTCAAGAACGGACCGGCCGCCGTCGCCGACGCCGCACACGAGGCCGGCATCGCCAAGAGCTTCCCGGGCGTCCCGCACACGTTGTCCGAGGACGGCAAGGGTGGTCCGCCGAACAACGGAATTGTGCTGGGCCAATATCAAACTCGACCGGTCGACATGGCCTCGGCGTACGCCACGCTGGCCGCGTCCGGCGTGTACCACCCGCCGCACCTGGTGCAAAAGGTCGTCAATGCCGAGGGCCAAGTGCTTTTCGACGCCGGAACCTCCGACAAGGGCGCCGACCAGCGCATCGACAAGGCGGTCGCGGACAACACCACCGCGGCGATGCAACCGATCGCCTCCTATTCGCGCGGTCACGCCCTGTCGGGCGGCCGGGCGTCGGCGGCCAAGACCGGCACGGTGCAGCTGGGCGACACCCAGGCCAACAAGGACGCGTGGATGGTCGGATACACCCCGTCCCTGTCGACGGCGGTGTGGGTCGGGACCGTCCAGGACAATGTGCCGCTGGTAACGGCTTCGGGCGCAGAGGTTTACGGCTCGGGGCTGCCGTCTGACATCTGGAAGTCGACGATGGACGGTGCGCTGAAGGGCACCCCCAACGAGACCTTCCCCAAACCGACCGAGATCGGCGGCTATGCGGGGGTTCCGGCCCCGCCGCCTCCGCCGCCGCCCCAGGTGACCGTCATCCAGCCCACGATCGAGGTCGCCCCGGGCATCACCATTCCGGTGGGCCCGCCGACGACGATCACCGGGGCGCCGCCACCACCACCGGGACAGGCACCACCGCCCGAACCGGCTCCGCCGCCATTCGGTCAACCGCCACCGTGACCGGCGCTCAGCAGGAGAGCGCCACCATTTCTCCTCGCCCGCTGGCCGATGATCGGCGCAGCGCGGACAATCGCGATTGCCCCAGCCGCACAGACTCTTTGGGCGCCGCCATGGCCGATGCGATCGGCGGCCCGGTGGGGCGGCATGCGCTGATCGGCCGGGCTCGGCTGATGACGCCGGTGCGGGTGATGTTCGTGTTCGCTCTGGTGTTCCTGGCGCTGGGCTGGTCGACTAAGGCGGCGTGCCTGCAGAGTTCCGGCACCGGAACCGGTGATCAGCGCGTGGCCAACTGGGACAATCAGCGCGCCTATTACGAGTTGTGTTACTCGGATACGGTGCCGCTGTACGGCGCGGAGTTGTTGAACCAGGGCAAGTTTCCGTACAAGTCGAGCTGGATCGAAACCGATTCGAGCGGTGCACCGCAGACCCGCTATGACGGCAAGCCCGCGGTGCGCTACATGGAGTATCCGGTGCTGACCGGGGTCTACCAGTACGTGTCGATGGCGCTGGCCAAGACCTACACCGCATTGAGCAAGCTGGCCCCGCTTCCGGTGATCGCCGAGGTGGTGGTGTTCTTCGACATCGCCGCGTTCGGGTTGGCCCTGGCCTGGCTCGCGACAGTGTGGGCCACCGCGGGCCTGTCTGGCCGCCGCATCTGGGATGCGGCTCTGGTGGCCGCCTCGCCGCTGCTGATCTTCCAGATCTTCACTAATTTCGACGCGCTCGCAACGGGATTCGCGATGAGCGGGCTGCTCGCCTGGGCGCGACGTAAACCGGTGCTGGCCGGTGTGCTGATCGGGTTGGGCGCCGCGGCAAAGTTGTATCCGCTGTTGTTCTTGGGACCGATGCTGGTGCTGGCTGTTCGTACCGGCCGTGTTCGTGCGCTGGTTCGTACGGTGTTGGCCACCGTGCTCACCTGGACGCTGGTGAATCTGCCCGTGCTGGTGCTCTTTCCGCGCGGTTGGTCGGAGTTCTTCCGGCTCAACGCCCGCCGCGGCGACGACATGGACTCGGTGTACAACGTCGTCAAGTCGTTCACCGGCTGGCCAGGCTTCGATCCGAAGCTGGGCTTCTGGGAGCCGCCCGCGGTGCTCAACGCCGTGGTCGCCGTCTCGTTCGTCGTATGTTGTGCCGCAATCACTTACATCGCGCTCACCGCTCCGCAACGGCCACGCCTGGTGCAGTTGCTGTTTCTCGTCGTGGCCGCGTTCCTGCTGACCAATAAGGTGTGGAGCCCGCAGTTCTCGCTGTGGTTGGTGCCGCTTGCGGTGCTGGCGTTGCCACATCGCCGGGTGCTGCTGACCTGGATGACGATCGACGCGGTGGTGTGGGCGCCGCGGATGTACTACCTGTACGGAAACCCGAATCGTTCGCTGCCGGAGCAGTTTTTCACCACGACGGTGTTGCTGCGTGACATCGCCGTTGTTGTGTTGTGCGCGTTGGTGATCCGCCAGATCTACCACCCCGACGAGGATTTGGTGCGATGGAACGGGCGGGTGGACGACCCGGCCGGCGGGCCGTTCGACCGCGCTCCCGATGCACCGCCCGGCTGGTTGCCGGACTGGCTGCGTCCGCGCCGGGCGCGACGGCCCGTCGTATCGGCGCCCACGCTCGACACCGATACCGAACTCGAGACGACAACCGGTCAAAGGCAGGCGTGATGCTGGTCGCAATCCCGTTGTTCCCACGCTTCACCGCACTCGACGCCGTCGGACCGTATGAAGTGCTGCAACGCATTCCGTCGATCGACGTGACGTTCGTCGGGCACCGGCGCGGCGAGGTGCGCACGGAGAATGGCATGCTCGGCGTCGCTTGCGACGCGACCTTCGATGAGATCGACGCGCCCGATGTCGTCGTCGTGCCCGGCGGCATCGGGACCCGCAAGCTGGTCCACGACGAAACCATCTCCGGGTGGTTGCGGGCGGTGCATCCGAGAACAATCTTCACGACCTCGGTGTGTACGGGTGCGTTGCTGCTCGCCGGCGCCGGACTGCTCGACGGGCTGACCGCGACGACGCATTGGCGCGCCGCGGATCTGCTCAACGAGTTGGGTGCGCGCTACGTGCCGGACCGCGTCGTCGAGCACCTACCGCAACGCATCATTACTGCCGCCGGAGTGTCCAGCGGGATCGACATGGCGCTGCGGCTCACCGAGCTCCTCGTCGACCGCGTTGCCGCGCAGGCCGCGCAGCTGATCATCGAATACGACCCGCAGCCGCCGTTCGACGCCGGTTCGCTGGCCAAGGCTGACGCAGCGACCAAAGCTCGTGCCGAGGAATACCTCCAGTCCCGGAAGTGACCGCCGCGTCAAGTCGTCGTCCCAGCTCTCGCTGGAGTCCCCGCGTCCGGTGGGGCGCAGATCTAGCGTCTGCGAGCGATGGATACGCGTTTTTGGGTCCTGGCTGGTCGTCCGGTACCCTGGGGCGGTTGCCGACGCAGGCGACTCTCCTGCCACGGATCGACCGTGGCCGCTTAGACCAGAGGAGGTGGTGAGGTTTCCATGCGTCCATACGAAATCATGGTCATTCTTGACCCCACACTTGACGAGCGCACGGTTGCTCCGTCCCTGGAGACGTTTCTGAACGTCGTCCGCAAGGACGGCGGAACCGTCGACAAGGTGGACATCTGGGGCAAGCGCCGGCTGGCCTACGAGATCGCCAAGCACGCCGAAGGCATCTACGTCGTCGTCGACCTCAGGGCGGCCCCCGCCACGGTGTCCGAACTCGACCGTCAGCTCAGCCTCAACGAGTCGGTGTTGCGCACCAAGGTGATGCGCACCGACAAGCACTGAGTTCCGGCCGTCGGCACGGCTGCGTAGGCTCAGCGAAACCACCGAGAACCAGGACAGACCCAGGAGGCACCAGTGGCTGGTGACACCACTATCACCGTTGTCGGAAACCTGACTGCCGACCCTGAACTGCGGTTCACGCCGTCGGGTGCTGCCGTCGCGAATTTCACTGTGGCGTCCACACCCCGGATGTACGACCGCCAAAGCGGGGAATGGAAAGACGGCGAGGCGCTGTTCTTGCGGTGCAACATTTGGCGCGAGGCTGCCGAGAATGTCGCGGAAAGCCTCACCCGTGGATCACGGGTGATCGTCACCGGACGGCTCAAGCAACGCTCGTTCGAAACCCGCGAAGGTGAGAAGCGCACCGTCGTCGAGGTTGAGGTCGACGAGATTGGGCCCTCGCTGCGCTATGCGACCGCCAAGGTCAACAAAGCCAGCCGCAGTGGCGGCGGAGGCGGCGGATTCGGCAGCGGCGGTGGCGGATCCCGCCAGTCGGCTCCGGCCCAGTCGGGCGGCGGCGCACCGGCGGACGACCCGTGGGGCAGTGCCCCTGCGTCGGGTTCCTTCGCCGGCGGCGACGAAGAACCTCCGTTCTGACGTCAAAGACCTTCGGACCACACAAGACCAGTAGCAAACGGAAAGTAAAAACACATGCCCAAGTCCACGAAACGGCGCCCGGCCCCGGAAAAGCCGATCAAGACACGTAAGTGCGTCTTTTGCTCGAAGAAGGGGCAATCGATCGACTACAAGGACACGACACTGCTGCGCACTTACATCAGTGAGCGCGGCAAAATCCGGGCCCGCCGGGTCACCGGTAACTGCGTGCAGCACCAGCGCGACATCGCGATCGCGGTGAAGAACGCCCGCGAGGTGGCTCTGCTGCCCTTCACGTCGTCGGCGCGATAACCGCCGGACCCAACCGAAAGTACGAAAACGATGAAGCTGATTCTGACGGCCGACGTCGACCATCTCGGTACCGTCGGCGAGACTGTCGAGGTCAAGGACGGGTACGGCCGTAACTTCCTCCTTCCGCGTGGCCTGGCGATCGTTGCCTCACGCGGCGCACAGAAGCAGGCCGATGAGATCCGCCGGGCCCGCGAGACCAAGGCCGTGCGCGATCTCGGCCACGCCAACGAGATCAAGACGGTGATCGAGGCGCTCGGTCCGGTCTCGCTGCCGGTGAAGACGGCCGCCGATTCGGGCAAGCTGTTCGGCTCGGTGACGGCCGGGGATGTCGCCGCAGCAATCAAGAAGGCCGGCGGCCCTAATCTCGACAAGCGCATTATTCGGCTGCCCAAGTCGCATATCAAGGCGGTCGGCACCCATTCGGTGGCGGTGCATCTGCACCCCGAGATCAATGTCGACGTTGCGCTCAACGTCGTCGCGGATAGCTAACTCAGCACCGTTCGTTCGTATCCGGCGGCTGTCGTTAATCGGCGGCCGCCGGATTTTGTCGTGCGCTCAGAGCGCCGCCGGGTTCCCCTGTGGATGGTCGGCCTGGCGAACTATTTGGGTGACGTCCCCGAGTGGACCCCTTAACCCCCTCGTAACGCGGCGAAAATATGGCCGAAAGCCAACACGCCCGGCACAGTAACCTGCGACGACACGCCGAGGAGATTCTTCTCCACACGAATTCACCATCCCTGTACGACCCTTATCTGCAGGGATGTCGCAGCGCCGCGTTTTGTTCCACAGGTTCTCCACACCCCACTCAACACAGGTGTCGATGGATATGCACACACGATGCACAGCCTTATGAACAGCGGCCCTTTTAACAGCAGGCCAGCAACGTTTACGGTCTTCCCGGCGCAAGGCTTTGCGGGCGCATGGGACCGAAGTGGGAGTGCCCTGATCGACGTTGTTGAGTGTCGCCTATCGAATGTATGTTCGTATCATGTTTACCTGAGGGAGGTGTGAGTCCGTGGCTGTCGTAGATGACCTGGCGCCCGGGATGGACTCGTCGCCGCCCAGCGAGGAGTTCAGCCGTCAACCGCCGCAGGATCTGGCCGCCGAGCAGTCGGTGTTGGGCGGCATGCTGCTGAGCAAGGACGCCATCGCCGATGTGCTCGAGCGGGTGCGGCCCGGCGACTTCTATCGCCCCGCGCACCAGAACGTCTACGACGCGATCCTGGACTTGTACGGCCGCGGGGAGCCCGCCGACGCCGTGACGGTGGCCGCCGAACTGGACCGCCGTGGAATGCTGCGCAGGATCGGTGGAGCGCCCTATCTGCACACCCTGATTTCGACGGTGCCGACCGCCGCCAATGCCGGGTACTACGCGGACATCGTGGCCGAGAAGGCGCTGCTGCGCCGGCTTGTGGAGGCCGGAACGCGGGTCGTGCAGTACGGCTACGCCGGTGCCGAGGGCGCCGATGTCGCCGAGGTGGTGGACCGGGCCCAGGCGGAGATCTATGAGGTCGCCGAGCGGCGAACCTCGGAGGATTTCGTCCCGCTCGAGGACCTGCTGCAGCCGACGATGGACGAGATCGACGCCATCGCCTCGAACGGTGGAGTCGCGCGCGGCGTGCCGACCGGTTTCACCGAACTCGACGACGTGACCAACGGTCTGCACGCCGGGCAGATGATCATCGTGGCGGCTCGTCCTGGAGTCGGGAAATCGACGCTTGGATTAGATTTTTTGCGGTCGTGCTCGATCAAGCACCGGATGGCCAGCGTCATCTTCTCGCTGGAAATGAGTAAGTCCGAGATCGTCATGCGGCTGCTGTCGGCGGAAGCGAAAATCAAACTCGCCGACATGCGTTCGGGTCGGATGAACGATGACGACTGGACGCGGCTGGCGCGGCGGATGAGCGAAATCAGCGAGGCGCCACTGTATATCGACGACTCGCCGAACCTGACCATGATGGAGATCCGGGCCAAGGCGCGCCGGCTCAAGCAGAAGGCCGACCTGCGTCTGGTCGTGGTCGACTATCTGCAGCTGATGTCGTCGGGCAAGAAGGTCGAGTCGCGTCAGCTCGAGGTATCCGAATTCTCAAGGCATCTCAAGCTGTTGGCCAAGGAGCTCGAGGTTCCCGTTGTCGCGATCAGCCAGCTGAACCGTGGTCCCGAGCAGCGCACCGACAAGAAGCCGATGCTGTCGGACTTGCGTGAGTCGGGATCGCTGGAGCAGGACGCCGACATGGTCATCCTGCTGAACCGGCCGGACGCTTTCGAGCGCGACGATCCGCGTGGGGGAGAGGCCGACTTCATCCTGGCCAAGCACCGCAACGGTCCGACCAAGACGGTCACCGTCGCCCACCAGCTGCACCTGTCGCGCTTCGCCAACATGGCGCGGTAGGTGTTTCAAACCTCATCCTGTTGCGTCTCTATTGGTGCGACTTGGACGCAAACCCTCATCACGCCGTAGCGCGTGGGAGAAAGTCCGTGCCGCAACAGTTTTGCTGGTCGAGCATGGCCCGCTCTGCCGAACCGCGGATTGCGGCGCACGCCGACGAGGACGGGCTCGGTGTGGGAGGGTAGTAGCGGACAGGCTGTCGGCGTTCACGTAATTCCCGCTCCCGGCGTTCACGTAATTCCGCAGGTGGTGGGTCCTGGTGAATGTTCTACCCGACCTCCTTGCGCTGTGT